>CAMJGL010000014.1:0-35976 GCA_946405205.1 uncultured Clostridia bacterium | reverse complement strand
TGACGGGCAGCTTCGCGTTCGAGGCGACAAGATAGATGAGCACCACAAAAAAGGCCACGATGAGCTCATACATGGCGCAGTTGAGCCCCGAGAGCCGCTTCACGCGCTTGTTTGCGACGATCAAAGCCGCGTACAGCAATGCCGCGCCCCCGCCGAACAGGAGCCCCGTCTGCACATCGGAGCCGGGCTCAATGTCGCCGGTGATGCAGAACATACCCACAGCCACGGCGGCTATGGCAAGAAGCTTGTTCCATGTGAGCTTTTCTTTGAAAAGAACGGGGGAGAGAGCGAGCACGATGATGGGGCCGCAGTAATATGTAAGCGTGGACAGCCCGACGCCCGCGCTCCTGTAGGCGGAAAACAGCAGCACCCAGTTAAGCCCCAGTGCTGCGCCGCCTATCGTCGCGGGGACAAGGTCGGCCTTGAGATCGGCAAAGCTGAAGCTCCGTTTGACAAGCACCACGGCAAGCAGAAAAAGCGAGCCGAGGAACGTCCTCATAAGTACGATCTCTGCGCTGCCGAGGGAGATGTTGGCGACGATCAGGCCGTTAGTGCCGAAAATGACCATAGACGCAATAAAAAATATAAGGCTTTTCGATCTGCTCATCGCTTTATCTCCGTGTTCTCTAATTCATCAAATATATGGTATAATATCCGCTGTATGGATATTGTACCATATGTTCAGTTAAATGTAAACATATTGTGAACAAAAAGACTCTCCCGCCTGAATGAGCGGTGTTCATAAGACAGTTAACAGGCGCAGCAGTTTGCTCTGTTATGGCTGTTCTTGCATTCTTTTCTGTTGTGTAATAACATGGAACTGAACAGAGCTACAAATCGGAATTAACGGAGGATATTATGAAAAAAATAGCAATGTTTACAATGGGCACCAGAGGAGATGTGCAACCTTATATTTTTTTGGCACAGGAGCTGAATAAAAACGGGTATGATACATTGTTAGGCTCACATCCTTGCTGGAAACAACTGATTGAATCCGGCAATGTGAAATTTGTACCAATTGGTCCTGACATCGATATTGAAAAAGAGGCTGCAATTATTCGAGGAAAGAATAAAAATCCTATGCTTAGTATGCTCAAAACAATGAATTTTGTCTTTGATATAATTGTTAAATCTACTGGGGAAGTTTTTGAAGCTTGTAAAGGAATGGATTTGATTGTTGTATCGCACGCTCAAATGGGCGCAACGGAAGCAGAAGTTTTGGGAATACCGACAGTTAATGTTACTTTACAACCTGAGATGATTCCGGAAAAACTGAAAAAGCAAACATTTATAAAAAAAGTAATTGGCAGTTTTATAGCTGGGCAGATTGCAAAACCATACAATAAGATCCGAAAGAAATATAATCTAAAACCTGCAAAAGATATCGGGATGATTATGTCATCAAATTATGATTTGATTCCTATCAGCAAGTATGCTAAAGAAAGAAATCCTTATTGGGAACCTCATCATGTTTTCACCGGTTTTTGGTATCAGGACGAAAAGGATTACCAGCCGGAAGAAGATCTTGACAACTTTTTGAAGCGTGGAGATAAACCTATTCTTTTAGCTTTGGGTGCAATGTCCTTTGAAGATAAAGCAGAGATAAATAAACTCGATATGTTTGTAAAAGCATTTGAAAAAACGGGATATAGGGCTATTGTGCAAGGCTTCCAAAAATCTTTGCAAGAATATAAATTGCCTGATTCTATGATTGCGGTTGGTTCAGTTCCACATAGTTATCTATTTGATAAATGTAAAATGGTAATCCATCATTGTGGGTTTGGGACATCAGCAGCAACTTTAATTTACGGTGTTCCATCTATACCGGTTCCTCATGTTTTAGACCAAAAAGGACAAGCGGATATGCTTAGAAAACTAGGTGTGGCGAGTGAAGAGATAGATGGACATAATGTGACAGAAGATAGAATTATTTCGTGTATCAAAGATATGGAATTGCATTATGAAGAAAGATATCAGAAAGCAAAGCTGCTTTCTGAAAAAATCAAAAAGGAAAAAGGACTAGAGGTGGCAGTCCGTTATATTGGTGAAATCATATAAGAAAAGAAAGTTTCAGCTTGTCGAACAGATACAACGGCGCACTTCTATACGGGGTATTCCCGTATATGCGCTCTGCGAGCCAAAACGCCCCGGGCATATGAATGCCTGGAGCGTTTTGCGTCACTGCGTTCCGAACCGGGGACTGTATCCCTTGCGCCGCGAAAGCGGCTATCCTCTTATGGCAAAAGGCGTGACCGATTTCGTCACACCTTTTGCATATTTCACTGTCTTACGAACAACGTCCAAATGAGCGGGAGAGTCTTATCTTATGGCGTATCAAATCACAGCACGTATTTCCTGCTGTATTCCTCGTAGTATTCGTCGAAGCAGTGGGAGCGCACCTCGATGAGGCTGTTTATGTACTCGTGGGCGTCGAAGCTTTCGGACTCAAGCTCGATCATTGCGACGGCTATGTTGGAGCAGTGGTCGGAAACACGTTCGAGGTTAGTGAGCAGGTCGTTGAACACAAAGCCGTGGTGCAGCGTGCAGATGCCCTTCTGCAGACGGTCGATGTGGTGCATCTTCATTTCGTCGCAGAGGTTATCTATGAGCTCCTCAAGAGGCTCGACCCTGTATGCACGCTCGATGTCGTTATCCACGAAAGCACTGACGGCGGTCCCGACGATCTCGCTCACGGCGGCGACGAGCACCTTGAGCTCTTTTTCGCCCTGAGCGGAGAATGTGATCTCCTTGTCGTGCAGCTCCTTTGCACATTCGGCGATGTTCAGCGCATGGTCGGAAATTCTCTCAAAGTCGTTTATGGTGTGCAGGTATTTTCCTACTGCGCCGTTTAGCTCGGAATTGAGCTCGTGGCTGGTTATATGGATGAGGTAGGTGCCGAGCTTATCCTCGTATTTATCGACGATATCCTCAAGGCGATTAACACGGTCAAAGCCCTCGCCGCTGTAGGCCCCGATGAGCGAGAATGCGTCGAAGAGGTTTTCCTTGGCCTTTTCGGCCATGGCGTTCACGGTAAGGCGACTCTGCTCGACGGCAAGAGCGGGGTGGTTGAGGAAGCGCTCCTCGAGCCGCTCGAAGTCCTGAAGCTCCTCGCCGCCGGAGGTCTTATCGCGGATGATAAGGCGGCCGAGCTTTTCAAGCTGCGGGATGAAAGGAGCAAGCAGGATAACTATCACAAAGCGGAACACGGTGTTCAGAAGCGCAAGGCTCACCGCCGACATGGCCATCGACATGAAGGAAAAGCCGATCACGGCGTTGAGCGCGTAGAAGATCACGCTGAAAACAATGACGCCCAGAGTGTCTACCAGCAGATAAGAAAGCGCGGTGCGTTTGCCGTCCGCGCTCGCGCCGAGGGCGGAAAGCAGAACGGGGACCGCGGCGCCGATGGCGATGCCCATTATGATGGGCAGGGCGATATCGAAGCGTATGGCGCCGGTTATGGCAAGCGCCTGCAGAATACCGACGGCGGCGGAGGCGCTCTGAATAACGCTGGTGAAAACAAGACCGAGCAGGATGCCGAGCAGGGGGTTGGAAAACGTTGTGAGCATATTGATGAAGACCTCGCTCGAACGCAGCTCATAAACCGCGCCGCTCATGGCCCTCATGCCGAACATCAGCACCGCGAAGCCGAGAAGGATCTCGCCCACGTGCTTTTTCGTGCTGCTGCCGGCGAACATCCGCAGTATTATGCCGATAACGGCGATGACCGCGGTGAGAGTGTCGGTGGACAGAAGCTCAAGCCAGCCGGAGGCTCCGCCGCCGAGGTCGGACAGACAGATGATCCAGCCGGTGATGCTGGTGCCGATAATGGCGCCCATTACAACGCCGATGGCCTGACGCACCTTCATCATGCCGGAGTTCACGAAGCCGACGACCATAACGGAGGTGGCTGATGAGGACTGGATGACAGCGGTGACGCCGGTGCCAAGCAGAATACCCTTCAGGGGGGTGCTGGAGAGGCGAAATAGAATTAGCTCCAGCTTGTTGCCCGCAACTTTTTTAAGGCTGTCGCCCATAAGCGCCATGCCGAAGAGGAACAGGGCAACGCCGCCCAGCAGCTCAAGTACATTTGAAACGCCCAATGTTATTTTCTCCTATATACAATGTTACAGCCGACATTACTGCAATATAACTATAACTCATAGCGGCATTAAAATCCAGTGTGTTTTTACATTTCTCGATATTAGACATAGCCGCAGCGGGGCCCTGACGCGGTTTTTGTACGATATGACGCAAGATGATTTTTGCACTTGAAAAATGATGCGTGTGTGATATCATAAAGCCAATAAGATCACAGGGGGAAATACCAATGATATCGATAAAAAAGGGCGCATTGGCCGTGTCAAGAGGCGCGGGCAGCGTTCTTGAGTTTCTCAGCAGGGCGAGCGGGAAGCTCGAACCGCTGAGAGCCGCTCCTTTCGTGGGAGACTCCATAGCAGACGTACAGGACATCGTTTCGATGCTCAACGATTATTATCACGGCAGGTATAAAAAGCTGCCCTTCGCTGTGCTCGCCGGCTCGCTTGCGATCGTGGCTTATCTTGTAAGCCCCATCGACCTCATACCCGACGGAGTTCCCGTTCTGGGCTTCATAGACGATGCTCTGATCATAAACCTCGTGCTCGAGCTGTGCGTTGACACAGAGCTCAAGCGCTACCGCAAATGGCGCGAAGGAGTGTAAAAAAGAAAGACCTGAAATTATCAGGTCTTTCTTTTTTATGTACTTACTTATACACGATGAGCGCGATGAATACGAGCGGCTCGTCGCCGCGGTTTGCGATGCAGTGTCCCTCGCCGTCGGGGCAGAAGGCCGTGTCGCCGGCCTTCAGGGTCACGATATCGCCGTTGTCGCTGTACTCGCCCTCGCCGGAGAGTATATGATAATACTCGCCGTCGCCCTTGTGGATGTGCCAGCCCAGCTCGCAGCCCTTGTTCAGGGTAACGACGGAGAACACCCTGCCCTTGCCGTACAAGTCCTCGGGGGTCTCGGCTATGCGGGTAAACTGCACCTCACCCTTGCCGCCGAACATAGCCTCGGCGACGTCTTTTCTGTGTTCGGAGTTTCTTTTTACCATGGTTTAATCTCTCCTTCTTCCGCCAACAATTATTAAAAACCTCAGGAGCTGCGCAAGCGACACCGCAAGCGCCGCGACATAGGTCATCGCTGCGGCTGAGAGGACCTGCTTAGCCTGCCTGAGCTCCTCGCCCTGCAAAAGATTTGTATCCTCGATGGTCCTGAGTGCGCGGTTTGAAGCGTTGAATTCCGTCGGCAGGGTAACGAGCTGGAAAACGGTGCTCAGCCCGAAGCAGGCGCAGCCGACATATGCCATTATTATGAAGATATCGCCCATGCTCGCCAGCAGCAGGCCGAGGATTATAAGGGGAACGGATATCTTGGCGCCGATGTTGGTGATGGGAACGATTGCGGTGCGGATCTTCACGGGCAGATAATTCGTGGCATGCTGTATCGCGTGCCCGACCTCATGGCAGGCGACGCCTATCGCGGCGGTCGAGGTGCTGCCGTAAACGTCGTCGCTGAGCCGCACGACGTTTGCCGAGGGGTCATAGTGGTCGGTCAGCGAGCCCTGGATGTGCTCTATGGGAACATTCGTCAGCCCGTTGCGGTCGAGCACCCAGCGGGCGGCCTGCGCGCCGGTCAGCCCGCGCACATTGCGGGTATTCTTGTATTTTGCAAAGGTGGAATTGACACGGCTGCTCGCCCACATGGCAAACAGTACGGCGGGCAGCACGAGAACTATATACGTCCAGTCAATATACATTGTTACATCCCCAGTTCTTCATCGATCAGAACGACCTCGACCTTCTGCATGTCCATCATCGGCCCCCACAGCACCAAAAGTGCGTTGCAGACCCTGTCCGGCACGCGGCAGTCGTGGCATTTACCGTCAATTTTGCAGGGCGTTTCGTTGGGGAAACGCTTTACGTTTTTGACGGCGGCGGTGTTTCTGGCTCTGGAGAGGGCGGAGTCAAAGTCAGGGCAGAGCTTGTTCGTGCCCGCGATGATGTAAACTCTCTTTTTGCCGAAAACGAGGCCCGCGAGGCGGTTTCCGCGACCGTCGATATTAAGGATCTCGCCGGTCTCGGCGATGGCGTTTGCGCTCGAAATGAACACCTCGGCGGCGTTCTCCTTTTCGAGGGTCTCCCAGCCGGGAGTCCTCCAGTGCCAGGCGACGTCGTTGCCGGCCTCGCAGAGCTTATCGTAAAGCCCCATCTGGTCGGCGGTCAGGCAGCCGCCGATGCCGACGGTGGTGTTCTTTACCTGCGAGGTCAGATAGTCCGCCGCCGCTTCCTTATTTTCAAAAAAGCTCACCTCAAAGCCTCTGAGCTTCAGGTTTTTGATGGTTGTTTCAACATTCATATGATCGCCTCCGAAAGTGCTTTGTGACCATTATAAATGCAACCGCCTTATTTATCAAGGCGGTTTTCGATTTCTTTTACGAGGCGGAAAGCGGAGGAGGCAAGCTCCGAGGCGGTCTCGGCGTCGGCGGCGTTTGCGGATATCCTGAGCGCGGCGGTGTTCGGCAGCGGCGCGATGTGCAGCTCGTAGTCCCCGCCACGCAGGCGGAAGCCGTCGGAATAATCAGCGCCCAGCTCCAGAAACGCGGACGAAACGCCCTCCATGAGCCGCGCCCTGTCGGCGCAGTTATACTCAAGACTGCCCATGCCGCCGTCAGGCGCGCCTGTGCAGGGCTCCTCCGGAGCGGGCTCGAAGCCCTCGGCCGGTTCGATGACGAGCCTGCCGGAGAGCGCGTCGACGCAGCATTCGTAATAGCTTTTCGGAGTACCTATGTCGCACCAATAGCCCTCCAGCGGGCAGCCGAGCAGCTTTTCGCCTTTTTCAAGAAGCAGCGGGAACAGATCCTTTGCGAAATCAAAGGGAGCGTTTTCGGGAACGAGCGCCATGGCCCGCGGGGAGATGACGTAAATGCCCGTGTTCACACGGTTTGTCACCACATGGGGCCAGTCGGGCTTTTCGATAAAGGAGCGGATAAGCCCGTCCCTGCCGCAGAGCGCAAGACCGTAGCGCAGGGGCTCGGGATGAGGGTAGAGCGCCAGCGTCGCCGCGGGCTGATGCCGTCGGTGCTCCGAGATGAGCTTCGTGAGGTCAAGGTCGCAGGCCGCGTCGCCGGATATGACGAGAAAATCCTCGTCCCCGTAAAAATCCGCGCAGTTTTTAACTCCGCCTGCCGTGCCGAGAGCCTCGGTCTCGACCCTGTACTGAAGGCTCACGCCCAGTCCCTCTCCGCTGCCGAAACAGTTTTCTATCTCCTCCGGACGGTATTTCAGGGCGGCGCATATATCCGTTATGCCGTGCTTTTTCAGAAGCAGTATGATATGCTCCATCACCGGCCTGCCGCACAGGGGCACAAGGGGCTTGGGCGTATCGCCGCTCACGGGCTTGAGGCGCTTGCCCTCGCCGCCCGCCATAATGATAGCTTTCATGTTAACTCCTTCTCTGTCACAATGCTTTTATTTTGCGCGGCAGAACGAAAATTATTAGTTTTGCGGTTGTAAACGCGCCGTAACTTTGTTATAATTTAATATCAAATTATTATGCGGTTTCAGGGCCAAAGCAAACAGAAGCAAAACAGCCCGCAGGACGGCGGCAGTGATTGGAAAAAGATAAAATGAAGAACTCACAGAGAATTTTTGAACCGAATACAAGACCGTTCGTGTTTTTCCTCATCGTGTTCGCGGCAGCGACGCTGATAATGAAGAACTATTATCTCGCGGCGGCCGAGGGAGTTGCCATTCTGGGGCTCATCATATATTCGGCGATAAGCCGCAGCCGCAAGCGCAAGGCGCTGATGGCGTACATCGAATCGGTCACCTACGACGCGGAGACGGCGAAAAACAACACTCTGCTCAATTTCCCTCTGCCCATCGTCGTTTTCAGGCTCGACGATTCCCGCATCATATGGGGCAACGAGATGTTTTTCTCCATAAGCGGCCTTTCCGGCACGAGGACGGATATAAGCCTTGCCGAGCTCATACCCGAGTTTTCCGGCAAATGGCTCATGGAGGGCAAAAACCAGAGCCCCACGCTGTTTGAGCTCAAGGACAGAAAGTATCAGATCTGCGGCAACATCGTCCGCTCCGGCAAGGAGGACGGCGACCGGCATTTCATGGCCATCGCCTACTGGATCGACGTTACCGATTATGAAAACATACGCGATGAGTTTGAGATGTCACACCCCGTTGTGGCGATACTTACCATCGACAACTTCGACGAGCTCGTTAAGAACCAGCCCGAGCGCGTCAGGAACGACCTGCGCGACGCCGTCGGAGATAAGCTCGACCAGTGGGGACAGGACAGAGAGGGCATAATCCTCCGCTTTGACCGCGACCGCTATCTGTTCATATTCGAGGAAAGATATATGGACAGCATACTTGAAAACAAGTGCGGCATCCTCAAGGAGGTGCACCAGGTCGTGAGCCCCAGCGGCATACACGCGACCCTGAGCATCGGCATCGGCAGGGGAGGGGCGAATCTCAGCGAGGCGCTGCAGTTTGCGTCGCTGGCAGTGGAAATGGCACTGTCACGCGGCGGCGACCAGGCAGTTATAAAGAACAAATTCGGCTTCGATTTCATCGGCGGCAAGTCCGGCGAGGTCGAATCGAGCAACAAGGTCAGATCCCGCGTCATGGCAAACGCGCTTGAATCGCTCATAAAAGACGCGTCGCGAGTGCTCGTCATGGGCCACCGCTTCAGCGATATGGACAGTATCGGAGGCGCCGTCGGCGTATGCAGCATCGCGCGCAAAAACGGCGTTCCGGCGCATATAGTCGCGGACACGGAAAAGTCCTCGGCAAAGCCGCTGATAAAGCTCCTGAAGGAAAACCCCGAGTATAAGGACGCGTTCATAAGCGGGCAGGAGGCCATGCTGATAGCCGACGGAAAGACCCTTCTCGTGGTCGTGGACACCAACCGTCCCGAGCAGGTGGAGGATCTGGGGCTGCTGCAGTCGTGCAACCACGTTGCGGTCATCGACCACCACCGCAGAGCGGCAACCTATATCGACAGGGCCGATCTGAGCTTCATCGAGCCCTACGCCTCGTCGGTGTGCGAGCTAATGACCGAGATACTGGAGATGTCCGGCGACGCCCCCAAGCTCCTGCGCTGCGAGGCAGAGGCGATACTTGCCGGCATCGTGCTCGACACAAAGAGCTTCACCCTCCGCACCGGGGACCGCACCTTTGACGCGGCGGCGTACCTGCGCCGTGCCGGCGCCGATACCGTGGCAGTCAAGAAGCTGCTGCAGAACGACATGGAGCAGACCGTCGCAAAGTACAAGATATTGCAGAGTGCGCGGCTTTACCGCGGTATGGCGGTAGCGGTGCCCGAAACGCCGCAGAACAGGATAGTCGCGGCGCAGGCTGCCGACGAGCTGCTGAACGTCGCGGGCGTGGACGCCTCCATGGTCATGTACCCGACCGAGGACGGCGGTGTGTTCGTGTCGGCACGGTCGATAGGCGAGGTGAACGTCCAGCTCATCATGGAAAAGCTCGGCGGCGGCGGAAACCGCGCTGCCGCGGCGGCTCAGATAAGCGATACCGGGCTCAAGGACGCCGTGAGCCGGCTGTTCGCGGCGATAGACGAGTATATTGATTCGTGATCATCACGGGAAAGGATAAAAAATGAAAGTTATATTCAATGCTGACGTAAAGGGTCAGGGAAAAAAGGGAGAGCTCAAGGAGGTCTCCGACGGATACGCACGCAACTACCTGCTGCCCCGCAAGCTTGCAAGCGAGGCGACAGCCGATAATCTTAACGCCTTCAAGCTCAAGGAAAAGGCCAAAGCGGCGCAGATAGCACGCGAAAAGGCCGAGGCCGAGGCAAACGCCAAGAAGCTCAGCGAGATAACCGTGACCGTCCGCGCAAAGGCCGGCGGAGCGGGCAAGCTCTTCGGAGCCGTGACCTCGCAGGAGATAAGCGTCGCTCTGAAGGAGCAGCACGGGATAGAGATCGAGAAAAACAAGATCGTTCAGGCAGAGCCCATCAAGACCTTCGGCTCTTTTGAAGTCAAGGCAAAGCTCGGCTATGAGATTTCCGGCACTATAAGCGTGCTCGTCATCGAGGCCTGAGCGTAAAACCGGCTTCGGCCCCGCTGTATCCGAGGGATACAATTCATACGAGGAGAAAAAGCATGGAAGAATTACTGGGCAGACAGGCGCCGCACTCCGCCGCCGCAGAGCAGGCGGTCATCGGCTCGATGCTTATCGATACAAGATGTATACCCGACGTTATCGAGCGCCTCAAGGGCGCGGAGTTTTACGTTCAGCAGAACAGGGATATATTTGAAACCGTTTACTCCATGTTCTCCTACGGTCAAACCATAGACCCCGTGACCGTTCTTGACCAGATGAAGGTCAGGGGAGTTTACCGCGAGGGCAGTCCGGAGTATGTTGCCGAGCTCATGCGCATAACCCCCACGGCGGCCAACGTTCTGGAATATGCCGCCATAGTCAGGGACAGGGCGCTGCTGAGAAATCTCGCATCGGCGGCGGACGAGATAAACAATCTCGTCTATGAAGGCTCGGGCGAGGCGGAGAACATACTCGAGGCTGCCGAGAGCAAGATATACGCCCTGCGCCAGGGCAGGAACATCGGCGGCCTGCTGCCGATATCCACAGTCGTGCAGACGGTTTACGAGAATATCTCCGAGGCCGCGTCCAGCGGCAGGGTGATACCCGGCCTGTCGACAGGCCTGAAGGACCTTGACAAATATATCCTCGGGCTCAACAAGGGCGAGCTCATTCTCATCGCCGCCCGACCCGCGATGGGCAAGACAAGCATCGCGCTGAACATAGCGATGGACGTTGCCAAGCATTCGGGCAAGACCGTCGCGGTATTTTCCCTGGAAATGAGCCGCGAGCAGCTCGTCAGCCGCGTTCTGGCAAGGGAGGCTTCCGTGCCCGCACAGAATATGCTGACAGGGCAGCTCAGCCCCGATGAATGGCGGCGGCTTGCCTCGGCGGCGCAGCTCGTCAGCGCGACGGATATGCGCATCGACGATAACTCCATGCTCACCGTCGCCGACATGAACGCCCAGTGCAGAAGACTTTCAAATCTGGGCCTTGTCGTCATCGACTATCTGCAGCTCATGCAGTCGGCCGGCGGCAGGCAGAATTCAAACGAAAACCGCCAGCAGGTCGTCAGCGATATAAGCCGTATGCTGAAGATCATGGCGAAGGAGCTCAACGTGCCCGTCGTGTGCCTGAGCCAGCTCAACCGCGCCTCGGTCGGCAGGAGCGATAAGCGCCCCATGCTCAACGATCTGCGCGATTCCGGCGCCATCGAACAGGACGCCGACGTTGTCATCGCCCTGCACCGCGAGGGCTATTACGACCCCGAGAACGCGGACCCCTACCTCACGGAGGCCATAGTGCTCAAAAACAGAAAGGGTCAGACGGGAACGGTGTATCTCCAGTGGCTGCCTGAGTTCACAAGCTTCGGCAACCGCTCGAACAAGAGCGATGAAGACGATTGATTTTATAAAGGAAAACGGCCTGATAAAAGCCGGCGACAGGGTGCTGTGCGCGGTCTCCGGCGGCGCGGATTCCATGTGCCTGCTGCATCTGCTGCACAGCAATGCCGCGGCATTGGGGATCGCGGTCTGCGCCGCGAGCTTCGACCACAGGCTTCGCGGCGAAAGCTCGCGCCGTGACTGCGAATTTGTGGCACGCTGGTGCGCCGAAAGGGGCATCGACTGCGTTCTCGGCGGCGAAGATGTTCGGGAATATGCCGCTCAGACCGGCACGGGCATCGAGGAGGCCGCGAGGGCCTGCCGCTACGCCTTTCTTGAAAGCGCCGCCGAAAAGCTCGGCTGCGGCCTCATCGCAACGGCTCACAATGCCGACGATAACGCGGAGACCATGCTGCTGAACCTCACACGCGGCAGCGGCCTCAAGGGGCTGTGCGGCATTCCGCCGAAACGCGGCAACATCATCCGTCCGCTGCTTGGCACAACGAGGGCTCAGATAGAGGATTATCTCAGAAAAAATGATGTTCCGCACGTCGAGGACAGCACTAACGAAAGCGATGATTACACCCGAAACGTGCTGCGCCATCATGTCATGCCGGTGCTCAAGGGCATAAACCCCGCGTTTTCCGAGGCCGCCTTCAGAACGGCGCGGCTGCTGCGCGAGGACGAGGACTATCTCGGCGGCATGGCTGAGGAGGCTTACCGCGAGCACTATAAAAACGGCGCGCTGCCCGTCGAGGCGCTCAGGGCGCTGCCCAAGCCCGCGGCCGTGCGGGTGCTGCGGCTCATCTGCGGCAGGGGGCTTTCCGCCGTGCATGCCGAGGCTGTATACGCTCTCTGCGAGGGCACGGGACAAAGCTCCGCGGACATACCGGGGATGAGGATAAGCCGCGACGCGGGCGTTTTGTATTTCGGGCTTGAGTACGCTCCTCTCAGGCCGCGCACGCTTATTTCGGGCGAGAGCTTCACACTGGACGAGTGCGGCCTTGCCGTCCAGACGGAGATTATCGAAAACTGTCGGGAAATTTTCAAATCGTTAAATATTTTTGACTTTAAATATGACAGCATTTGTGGTAGCATATCCCTTACGTCCCGTTCTGAGGGGGACAAGATAAGGCTCCTCCGCCGCGGATGCACAAAAAGCCTCAAGGATCTGTTTTCGGAGAGGAAGATGAGCCGCCGCGAGCGGGATCTTACGCCTGTTATCCGGGACGAAAAGGGGCCTGTCGCCGTTTACGGCTTCGGGATCGCGGAAAGATGCGCCGCCGAGCCCGGAGATACGGTGATAAGAGTAAAAATTAATAAATTAAATTGTACGGGGGACAATTGAGAAATGAGAAATGATATAGAGAGAGTTTTCTTTACGGAGGAGGAGATACACGAAAAGGTCGCGGCGCTGGGCGAGCAGATCTCAAAGGATTTTGAGGGCAAAAACCCGCTGTTCGTCGGCGTACTGAAGGGCTGCTTCGTGTTTATGGCCGACCTTATGCGCAGCGTGAGCATTCCCTGCGCCATGGATTTCATGGCCGTGTCCTCCTACAAGGGCGGAACGAGCTCCACCGGAGCCGTCGAGATCCAGAAGGATCTGGGTCAGAACATCGAGGGAAGGCACATCATCATCGTCGAGGATATCCTCGATTCCGGCAACACCCTCCATTACCTCGAAAGCTACCTCATGACCCGCAAGCCCGCCTCCATAACGATAGCAACTCTCATGGACAAGCCCTCGCGCAGAACCGCCCCCGTTTACGCGAAATATTCATGCTTTGAGGTGCCCGACGAATTTGTCGTGGGCTACGGGCTTGACTATAACGAGCGTTACCGCAATCTGCCCTATATCGGGGTCCTCAAGCCCGAGATATATAATAATTGACAGGTATTTCGCTGACGCGCATACCGCCGCTCAGCATACAAAGGACGTGATTTATTGAAACCTCAGCGCAACCGATCGAGAGATATCGGCTTTTATGTTCTGATACTGGTGCTGCTTGCCTGCACACTGTTCACTCTTCTCAATCAGGGTGACGAAAGCGAGCTCAGCTACGCTCAGGTAAAGGACCTTTTTATCGACGAGAAGGTCGAGGAATTCACCTACGACGGAACAAAAAACATCCTTCATATGAAGGTCAGGGACAGCAGCTCCGAGTCCGGATATAAGGATGTCTACTATAATATGTACAGCTTCTCCTTCTTCTATGAGGAATTGGGAGAGCTTGTCGAGCAGCAGTATGAAAAAGGAATAATCAAGGATTATCAGATAGAGCCTGTCCAGTCCTCATGGTGGCTGCAGCTGATACCCTATGTTCTGTTCATAGGCTTCATGGTATTCTGGATCGTGATGATGAACAGGGCAAACGGCGGCGGCGGAGCCGGCGGCGCGATGAAATTCGGAAAGGCGAGAACGCGCCTCGGCAGCGAGGAGAAGAATAAAAAGACCTTTGCCGACGTTGCCGGCGCCGATGAGGAAAAGGCCGAGCTTCAGGAGCTGGTCGAATTTCTCAAAAACCCCAAGGCCTTTACCCAGATGGGCGCAAGGATACCCAAGGGCGTTCTTCTCGTAGGCCCTCCGGGAACAGGTAAGACCCTGCTGGCCAAGGCTGTCGCGGGAGAGGCGGGTGTACAGTTTCTGTCCATCTCCGGCTCGGACTTTGTCGAGCTTTATGTCGGCGTCGGCGCGAGCCGCGTCCGCGACCTGTTCGATCAGGCCAAGAAGGTCGCACCCGCGATCATATTCATCGATGAGATCGACGCTGTCGGCCGTCAGCGCGGCTCCGGCCTCGGCGGCGGACACGATGAGCGCGAGCAGACCCTGAACCAGCTTCTTGTCGAGATGGACGGCTTCGGCAACAACGAGGGCGTTATCGTCATGGCGGCGACCAACCGCGCGGACATCCTCGATAACGCGCTGCTGCGTCCCGGCCGCTTCGACCGTCAGGTCTATGTCGGGCTTCCCGACATAAAGGGCCGCGAGGCGATCCTGAAGATCCACGCCAGAGGCAAGCCGCTTGCCGGCGAGGTCGATCTTAAATCCATCGCAAAGGGCACGCCCGGCTTCTCCGGCGCTGACCTTGAAAACCTCATGAACGAGGCGGCTCTGCTGGCCGTGCGCCGCAAGCACCGCTTCATCACCATGGACGACTGCGACGAGGCGATACTCAAGGTCGAGATGGGCCCCGAGAAGAAGAGCCGCAAGATGTCCGAAAAGGCAAGACGGCTCACGGCTTATCATGAGTCCGGCCACGCCATCGCCGCAAAATACCTTGAGCACGTCGACCCCGTTCACTATATAACCATCATCCCCCGCGGTCAGGCCGGCGGCTTCACGCTGTTCAGACCCGATGAGGACGCGGAGGACTTCACCTCAAAGAGCCAGATGTTCGAGCGCATAGTGACGGCGCTGGGCGGCAGGATAGCCGAGAAGCTGTTCCTTGACGATATCTCCAGCGGCGCCTCAGGCGATATCCAGCAGGCAAGCTCCATCGCCCGCAGCATGGTCATGCGCTACGGCATGAGCGATAAGCTCGGCCCCATACTCTATGACAGCTCGGATCACAGCATCTTCATCGGCCGCGATTTCGGCACCACCAAGAGCTACTCCGAGGAGACCGCCGCACTCATCGACGAGGAGGTAAAGCGCATCTTCGACGAGGCCGCCGAGCTCTGCGAGAAGATACTCACCGAGCACCGCGATACTCTCATCGGCGTGGCCGAGTACCTGCTCGAGAATGAGTCCATGGAACGCGAGACCTTTGATTACTACTGCGAGCACGGCACCTTCCCCGAGCCCAAGCCCGCTCCCGCCGTTCAGGACGACACCATCGAGCGTCCCGCGAGAAAGATCGCGCGCTTTGACGACGCGCCCGAGATCGACGCCTCCGCCGGCATGACGGATGCCCCGGATGAACCGAACGACAAGAAATAACAAGAATAAGGGCGGTCTTTTGACCGCCCTTAACTGAGGAGCAGATATATGAAATTAGGTATCGTAGGACTGCCCAACGTGGGCAAATCGACCCTGTTCAACGCAATAACCAACGCCGGAGCCGAGAGCGCGAACTATCCCTTCTGCACCATCGAGCCCAATGTCGGCATGGTCACCGTTCCCGACGAGCGCCTTGATTTTCTGGCCTCCATTTACGAGCCGAAGAAGTACACCCCCGCGGTCATTGAATTTGTCGACATCGCGGGCCTTGTAAAGGGTGCGTCAAAGGGCGAGGGGCTGGGCAACAAGTTTCTGTCCAACATCCGCAATACCGACGCGATCGTCCACGTCGTAAGATGCTTTGACGACGAGAACGTCATCCACGTCGAGGGCGGCACGGATCCAAAGCGCGATGTTGAGATCATTGACCTTGAGCTCATCATGGCGGACATGGAAATGGTCGAACGGCGCATCGAGAAGGCGAACAAAAACGCCAAGGGAGACAAAAAGTATCTGCACGAGGCCGAGGTGTTCAAGGCTCTGCTCGAGCATTTGAACGAGGGCAGGAGCGTGCGCAGCTATGAGTGCGCGCCGGAGGATATGGAGCTTATCGCCACAAGCGACCTGCTGACGATAAAGCCCATCATCTACGCTGCGAATATGGACGAGGACGGCGTCGCCGATTATGAGAACAACCCCTACTATCAGCAGCTCTGCTCGATAGCGGAGGCCGAGGGCGCGCAGGTGCTGCCCATATGCGCAAAGCTTGAGGAGGAGATCGCCGCGCTCGAGCCCGAGGAGCGGGATATGTTCCTTGAGGAGCTGGGGCTCAGCCAGTCCGGCCTTGACCGCATGATAAAGACCTCATATTCGCTGCTGGGGCTTATATCCTTCCTGACCTGCGGCCCCGATGAGTGCAGGGCATGGACGATAAAACGAGGCACGAAGGCGCCTCAGGCGGCCGGAAAAATACATACCGATTTCGAGCGCGGCTTCATCCGCGCCGAGATAGTCGCATTCGATGATCTCAAGGCCTGCGGCAGTATGGCTGCGGCCAAAGAGAAGGGCCTTGTGCGCTCCGAGGGCAAGGAATACGTCATGAATGACGGCGATGTCACTCTCTTCAGGTTCAACGTCTGATGGAAAATCTGATGTTCGGACTCGAGCTCATAGGCGCGGCGGCTTTTGCGGTCTCGGGGGCAATGGCCGCCATAAAGAATAAGGCGGATATTTTCGGAGTTATATTTCTCGCCGTGACGACCGCTCTCGGCGGCGGTGTTATAAGGGATGTGCTGCTGGGAAATCTCCCGCCGAAAATGTTTGTGAGCTACGCATATTTTGTGGTGTCGGTGCTCGCGGCTGTCATCGTGTTTGCCGATGCCTATATACGCAGGGAAAAATATATCCTGCGCAGGGACAGGCTGGACGCCGTCAACAACATCTTTGACGCGGTCGGACTTGCCGTGTTCACGGTCTCCGGCATGAATACGTCAATGGCGGTCAGCGATAACGTTCTGCTCATCCTCATCCTCGGCATGGCGACGGGCGTCGGAGGCGGTATGCTGCGCGACGTTATGACGAACACCATGCCAAAGGTGCTCAGAAAGCGCATATACGCGGTCGCGTCCCTGGTGGGCGGAGGCTTTTACTACGGCCTGTACGCCCTCGGAGTGAGAGAGACCGTTGCGGCTGTCTCCGGAATGCTGCTCATTTTCGCACTGCGCCTTCTGGCAACCGTGTACAAATGGAACCTGCCCGCGGTCAGGACCGATTGAGCGCCGGCCTGCGGCTGAGTACGGTTAATTTTCTGTTAATATCCAAAATTTTGATTGACACGACGGCATAGTGCGTGGTATCATCAGAAACACTAAAAGGGAGTAGCGTGCGTCCCTGTTTGGGGCGTTCAGCGTGTCGTCATCACGACCTGACGGTTCGGCATGCTGAGTACTGTACTGTATTTGCAAGACTTTTACGGCAATATTAAATGCCGTAGAAGTCTTTTTTTATAAGGGTCAAACCGGATAGGGGAAAAACAGCCTGACACAGGCTCTTTTCCATCCGGTTTGACTCCAAAAAATGAAAGGAATTGAATAAAACAAAAATGGACTCAGACTCGATATTGCCTCAATTGCTGCTGCAATTTATCCTGATAGCGGTGAACGCGCTTTTTGCGGCGACGGAGATAGCAGTGATCTCACTCAATGAGACTAAGCTGCGGCGCATGGCGGAAGGTGGAGACAAAAAGGCCGGCAGGATGCTGAAAATGGTTACGGAGCCGACGGGCTTTCTGTCGGCTATACAGATATGCATAACGCTGGCGGGCTTTCTCGGCTCTGCGTTCGCGGCGGATAACTTTTCCGACCGACTGGTGAATTGGCTCGTGAACGACTGCGGCTTTACCGGGATAAGCGCCGAGACGCTGGATGTTATATCTGTAGTCGCTATCACGTTGCTCCTGTCGTACTTCACCCTTGTACTCGGCGAGCTCGTACCCAAGAGACTTGCCATGAAGCGACCCGAGGGCATTGCGCGCGCCGTGAGCGGACTGATGATCGGGATGTCGTCTTTCCTCAGACCTATAATATGGCTGCTCACCGTTTCGACAAATGGAGTGCTCAGGCTGTTCGGGATCGACCCAGGGGATACGGCGGAAGAGGTATCCGAGGAAGAGATAATAATGATGCTCGACGAGGGCGAGGAGGCAGGCTCGATAGAAAGCAGCGAGAAGGAACTCATCAAGAATGTTTTTGCGCTCAACGATACCAGCGCCGAGGACGTAATGGTACACCGATCGCAGGTCACTTTCCTCTGGAGGGACGATGAGCAGTCTGAGGTCCTGAGCAGGATAGCCGAGAGCGGTTACTCGCGATTTCCTGTGTGCGGAGAGGATATTGACGATATAGTTGGCATCCTGTACGCAAAGACATATCTCACCGCCGTAAGCTGCGGCGAAGCAGAAGGCATTGATGGATTCCTGCTGCCTGTTCGCTTTGTGCATGCAAGCACGCGTATAAACAGCATACTTCTTGATATGCAGCGCGAGCATGCGCATATGGTCATAGTAGTAGATGATTTCGGCGGAGTGATCGGCGTCATCACCCTTGAGGATATACTTGAAGAGCTCGTCGGCGAGATATGGGATGAAAGCGACGAGATAATAGAGGAGATATCGAAGCAGCCCGACGGAAGCTATCGCATCCTGTGTTCGGCAGAGCTTGACGCTTTACAGGCTGCCCTTGAATGCGGCATCGACAGCGAGGCGGATACAGTGAGCGGCTGGGTCATAGAAAAACTCGGCGGCATACCCGAAGAAGGAGAGTGCTTTACAGACAGCGGGCTGCATGTCACCGTGACGGAGACCGACAGCAGGCGAGTGCTGGAAATAAACGTGATCATAGCTGAGGAGGATGGCATATGAAATACTATTGTGAAAATAAAGACACAGTTGTTTCACGGCTTGACAGCAGCGAAAACGGCTTAAGTCAGGCGGAGGCGGAGAAAAGACTTGCAGAAAGCGGCGCCAATAAGCTGCAGGAAGCAAAAAAGGACTCTCTGTTAAAGCAGTTTTTTAAGCAGCTTACAGACCCCATGATAATAATCCTGCTGTGCGCTGCCGCCATAAGCGGCGTGCTCGCCGTGACGCACGGCGAGAGCTTTGCGGATGTTATCATCATCCTGTTCGTCGTCATCGTCAACGCCGTTTTGGGCGTGTATCAGGAGAATAAGGCCGAAAAGGCCATTGAAGCGCTCCAGCAGATGTCGGCGGCAACGTCGAAGGTGCTGCGCGACGGGAAGATCGCCGTCATCCACAGTGAGGATATCGTCGTGGGCGACGTCGTTCTGCTTGAAGCCGGCGACGCGGTCCCCGCCGACGGCAGGATAATCGAAAACGCGAGCCTGAAGATCGAGGAGGCCGCGCTCACGGGCGAATCGGTGCCGGTCAGCAAGTTCATCGACATAATAGAGCTTGCCGACAATCAGCCGGACGTACCCCTCGGTGACCGCAAAAATATGGCGTACATGGGCTCGACCGTCGTTTACGGCCGCGGCGCGATGATAGTCACAGCCACGGGCATGGACACCGAGATGGGCAAGATCGCCGACGCCCTTGCCAGAGCCGAGGACGGCCAGACCCCGCTGCAGATAAAGCTCACTCAGCTCAGCAAGATACTGACCTGGCTGGTGCTGGGCATCTGCGCCGTCATATTCGCCGTGCAGCTTATCAGGGCCGGCGGCCTGAACTTCGAGGTCGTCATAAACTCCTTCATGGTGGCCGTCTCGCTGGCCGTCGCCGCGATACCGGAGGGACTTGCCGCGGTCGTGACGGTCGTGCTGTCCATCGGCGTTACCAATATGTCTAAGCGCAACGCGATAATACGCCGCCTCACCGCCGTCGAAACTCTCGGCTGCGCACAGATAATCTGCTCGGATAAGACCGGCACCCTGACCCAGAACAAAATGACTGTCGTGGACTTCTTCGGCGAGAGCGAGCGGGAGCTTTCAAAGGCAATGGCGCTGTGCTCCGACGCGGAGATAGACGAGGAGGGCGTCGTGACCGGCGAGCCCACCGAGGCCGCACTCGTGGCCTGGGCTGATAAGCTGGGGCTCAGCAAGACCCGCCTGAAGGAGGAGCTTCCACGCTGCGGCGAGGCGCCCTTCGACTCCGGCAGAAAGATGATGAGCACCCTTCACCTTACCGATAACGGCGTCGTGCAGTACACCAAGGGCGCGCCAGACGTGATAATCGGCAGATGCACCCACTATCTCGAGAACGGCAAGGCAGTTCCCATGACCGAGGAGTACAGGGCTCAGATACTTCGCAGCAACAAGGAAATGGCCGATAAGGCACTGCGCGTCCTCGCCTGCGCGATGCGCACATGGGAGAGCCGGCCCGAGAGCAGCGAGCCGGAATTTCTTGAGCGCGAGCTTTGCTTCGTCGGGCTTTCCGGCATGATCGACCCGGTGCGCCCCGAGGTAAAGGCGGCTATCGAGGAGTGCGTCGGCGCGGGAATAAGAGCCATCATGATAACCGGCGACCACGTCGATACGGCGGTTGCCATAGCAAAGGAGCTGGGTATCCTCCGCGAGGGCGACAGGGCCATAACGGGCTCGGAGCTGTCCGCCATGAGCGACGAGGAGTTTGAAGAGCAGTTTCGCAGCATAAGCGTTTACGCGCGCGTGCAGCCTGAGCACAAGACAAGGATAGTCAACGCATGGCGCGGCGCGGGCTTCGTCACCGCGATGACCGGCGACGGCGTAAACGACGCGCCCTCGATAAAAAGCGCCGATATCGGAGTGGGCATGGGCATCACCGGCACGGACGTGACCAAAAACGTAGCCGACATGGTGCTTGCCGACGATAACTTCGCCACCATAGTCGGAGCGGTCGAGGAGGGCCGCCGCATTTACGACAACATCCGCAAGGCCATCCAGTTCCTGCTCGGCTCGAACATGAGCGAGGTCATCAGCATTTTCGTCGCAACGATAATGGGCTTTGTTATCCTCAAGCCCGTACATCTTCTGTGGATAAACCTTGTGACGGACTGCTTCCCGGCGCTGGCGCTGGGCATGGAGAAAGCCGAGGGCAATATAATGCGCCGCAAGCCCAGACCCGCCAAGGCCGGCATCTTCGCCGGAGGCATGGGCTTTGACATAGCCTATCAGGGCACGCTCGTGGCCCTGCTCGTGCTGGCGTCCTACTTCGTGGGGCATTTCATTGAGACCGGCACATGGGCGATAACCAACAGCGCCGACGGCACCACTATGGCCTTCCTCACAATGTCCATGGCCGAGATATGCCACAGCTTCAATATGCGCTCACTGCGCGGCTGCATCTTCACCATGGGCTATACCAACAAGGCACTCAACTGGGCGGCTCTCGGCAGCATCGCCGCCACCACCGCGGTGTGCGAGATCCCCGTACTGGCAAACGCCTTCGGCTTCACCCCCGTATCCCTCGGAGAGTACGCGCTCGCAATGGGCATCGGTATGCTCGGTATGTTCATAGTTGAGCTCGTAAAGACCTTCCAACGCAGGGCGATGGCCCGCAGAGGGGAAATTTGAAAAATGCGGTTGACATCGGCCTTGTCGGGTGATAATATTTATAAATCAGCGATGACGGAGACCGATGGTATCAAAACCGCCCAGAGAGAAAAGCCAAAGGCTGCAAGCTTTTCCGGGGATGATATCGGAGACCGCTCCCGAGCCGAAGCAAGGAAATGTGCTTCCGCGCCGCGCCCGTTAAGCGCAGGATGAGTTTTATCAAGGTGGGACCGTGTAAAATTTTTACGCCCTTGACGCACAGCGTCAGGGGCGTTTTTGTTTCAGGTAAGGAGAAAAATTATGGACGAGAACAAATACACATTTGAAAACCCCGAATTTAAGGACACCTATCGCCACACCACGAGCCATATCCTGGCTCAGGCCGTGAAGCGCCTGTACCCCGAGGTCAAGCTGGCCATCGGCCCGGCGATAGAAAACGGCTTTTACTACGACTTTGACGCGCCCTTTGCCATCACTCCCGAGATACTCGAGAAGATCGAGGCCGAGATGCGCAAGATCTGCAAGGAAAAGATAAAGCTCGAGCGCTTTGAGCTGCCACGCGAGGAAGCTATAAAATTCATGGAAGAGCGCGGGGAACCCTACAAGGTCGAGCTCATAAACGACCTGCCCGAGGACGCGGTCATCTCCTTCTATAAGCAGGGCGATTTCACCGACCTGTGCGCAGGCCCGCACCTTGACTCCACCGGCAGAGTCAAGGGCAACGCGATAAAGCTCACCTCCTGCACCGGCGCATACTGGCGCGGCGACTCCGACCGCAAAATGCTCCAGCGCGTTTACGGCACCTGCTTCCAGAAAAAAGACGAGCTGGATGCGTATCTTGCCCGCATCGAGGAGGCAAAAAAGCGCGATCACCGCAAGCTGGGCAAGGAGCTCGGCCTGTTCATGCTCACCGAGGAGGGCCCCGGCTTCCCCTTCTTCCTGCCCAAGGGCATGGTGCTGAAAAACACCCTTATCGACTACTGGCGCGAGGTTCACAAGCGCTACGGCTATGTTGAGGTATCCACACCCATGATTCTGAACCGTCAGCTCTGGGAGACCTCCGGCCACTGGTTCCACTACAAGGACAATATGTACACCACCGTCATCGACGAGGAGGACTTTGCGATAAAGCCCATGAACTGCCCCGGCGGTATGCTCGTTTATAAGTCCGAGCCGCATTCGTACCGCGATCTGCCCCTGCGTGTGGGCGAGCTGGGCGTTGTACACCGCCACGAGCTGTCCGGCGCGCTGCACGGCCTGTTCCGCGTAAGATGCTTCACTCAGGACGATGCGCATATCTTCATGACATGGGACCAGATGAAGGACGAGATTAAGGGCGTCGTCAAGCTATTTGACGAGGTTTATTCTCTCTTCGGACTGCCCTACGAGATCGAGCTTTCCACCATGCCCGAGGATCACATGGGCGACGAGGCCGACTGGGAGTTTGCCCAGAACACCCTCAAGGAAGCCATCACCGAGATGGGCAAGAGCTATGTCATCAACGAGGGCGACGGAGCCTTCTACGGCCCGAAGCTCGACTTCCACCTTGAGGACTCGCTGGGACGCACATGGCAGTGCGGCACCATCCAGCTCGATATGCAGCTTCCCGAGCGCTTCGAGCTCGAGTATGTGGGCGCAGACGGCGAAAAGCACCGCCCCGTTATGATCCACCGCGTCGTGTTCGGCTCGATTGAGCGCTTCATCGGCGTTATCACCGAGCACTTTGCAGGCGCATTCCCGACCTGGCTCGCACCAGTGCAGGTCAAGGTCATGCCCATCACCGACCGCGCGGCAGACTACGCAAAGTCCGTTGCGGAAAAGCTGAACGAGCACGGCATCCGCGTCGAGACCGACCTCAGAAACGAGAAGATCGGCTATAAGATCCGCGAGGCTCAGACCCAGAAGATACCCTATATGCTCATCGTGGGCGATAAGGAGGCCGAAAACGGCACCGTGTCCGTGCGCACACGCGCAGGCGGCGACGAGGGCGCGGTCGCGGTCGAAGACTTCATCGAAAAGATATCGGCCGAGATATCCAGCCGCGCAAAATAAGGCGGGGCAGAGCGATGAAGCTATTGTTCAGGCAGCGCTTTTTCTCGTGGCTGGACAGCTACGATGTGTTCGATGAGCACGGCGAAACCGTGTTCACGGTGGAAGGCCGGCTCGCGTGGGGTCACACCCTGCATATCCTCGACCGGCGCGGCGAGCACGTCGGAACGGTAAAGGAACGGATAATCACCCTGCTGCCGAAGTTTGAGATCTATGTGCATGACGAATATGCCGGCTGCATATCAAAGGAGCTGACACTCTTCAAGCCCGCCTATAACATTGATTTCAACGGCTGGCACGTTGAGGGAAGCTTCTGGGAGTGGGATTATTCGGTCGTTGACGGCGGCGGCAGACAGATCGCCCGGATCAGCAAGGAACTTTTTAACCTCACCGACACCTATTCCATCGAGGTAAATAACAGTGCCGACGCGCTGTGCGCGCTGATGCTCGTTCTGGCCATCGACGCCGAAAAATGCTCAAGAAACTAAGTAAAAAGCAAGTCCTTCATGTCGAAGGACTTGCTTTTTCAGTTAGTGTTGTAATATTCGACCGCGGCCTCCGTGGTGAGGATGAGATCGCACTTGCCGTTGTCAAGTGCGTTGAAGTAATCCGTCGTGCCGCCCTGAACGCGGGTTATCTGGCCGAGCTTGCGGCTTACGGAGCCGTTATCATCCATGATGTCGAGACAGTACTGGGTGGTGCCCATATACAGCACCTTGTCGCGTACCGAGCTGCCGTTTGAGGATTTGCCCGCCAGCACGAGGTCGGTGGACATATAGGTAACGAGTATCGTGTAGTCGGGGCACTCCTTGTCCAGCACGACGCCGCCCCATGCGCAGTCGATATTGCCGGAGTTTAGCTCAACGTAAGCATCCTCGGAGTGGATGGGCTGGACCTTCAGCACCCAGCCGAGCTTATCGCAGACCTTCTGAGCAAGCTCTACGTCAAAGCCCTCGTACTCTACGCCGTTTGAGTAGCACATCGGGAAGGAGTCAAGGTCCACGCCTATGATGAAGGTCCTCGGCTCGACATAGCCGATGTCATCCAGTGCGTTTTTCTTCTTCGGGAAGCTGACGGTGCTGTCGTCCCCGAACCATTTATAGCACAGCTCGTCTACCGTGCCGTCATATGAAAGCTCCTTGAGAGCCCTGTCGATATAGTGATATGTGGAGTCGCCGTTTCGGAAGCCTATGGAGTATTCCTGCGTGCCGAGCGTTTTGACGACCCTGTATTTGCCGCTGCCGCCGCAGGCGCACAGCCCGAAGACCATGATGACCGCCAGCGCAAGACAGATCATTCTCTTTTTCATTAAGGTACACCTTCTTTACCCCAAAATGATACATAATAAACGCAAATAAATCAAGGGTCAATTTCAGCCATGTACTTTCCCAGTATCGCGGCTTTGCCCGAAAGCTTCAGGGAGCCGACTTTGCCGCCGCGGAGTCCTGCCTCGGCGGAGAGCACACCGCAGGGCTCGCTCATGGATATGCTTACATCAACGCCCCGGGCGCAGGCAAGATACGCGGCTGCTGCCGCGGTGCCGCTTGCGCAGGAGCTTTCCCAGACCGCCGTATCAGTCGAGGCGACATACACCAGCGGCTCAAGACTGCCGGCGGCCTCGTCACAGAACATGAGCCCCAGAGCCTCGGCGTCAAGCTGCCTACACCAGTCGGCAATGCACCGCTGCGCCGTTTCGCGGGACAGCCCGCCGCTTACGATGCAGTGGCATATGCCCGGAAAGCGCACGAGAGGGAGGGTGCAGGTGTCATCACCGAGACGGAAATCAAAGCCGCTGACCGACTCGGGCAGGGGCATGGATACCGTGCCGCTGCAGCCGCCGGACTCTGCGGATATCTTTACGGGCACGATGTCGGGAGCGCCGGAGACGTCGAGGAAAAGCTCTCGCACGCTGCCGCCGTCGGGTTCAAGGCAGCATGTTATTATCGCCGCCGCGGATATCGCCGCGTTGCCGCAGAACTCGCCGCCCATCATCTGCAGCCGCAGCCGCGCTCCGGTCTTTTCGGGCGCCTCGAGAAATCCCACCTGCTCGGCCTCATTATCGCGCCTGAGAAGCTCCGCCGCAATACGGCTTTGAGACTCCCGGGGAACGGGAGTCTCTACGATAAGCGTTATATTTCCTGTGGGGTCGACCTTCCAATACTCAATCATCATTTTGGCTGTAATTCCTCAAAAACTGCTTGGTGCGCTCCATGCTCGGGTTGTCAAACACCTCGCTCGGCGTTCCCTGCTCGACGATCACGCCGCCGTCCATGAAAATGACGCGGTCGGAAACGGCTTTGGCAAAGGCCATCTCGTGCGTGACGATGACCATGGTCATGCGCTCCTCGGCAAGCTGCTTTATGACCTTGAGCACCTCGCCGGTGAGCTCCGGATCGAGCGCGCTCGTCGGCTCGTCGAAGAACAAAATGAGCGGATCCATCGCCAGGGCGCGGGCTATGGCAACGCGCTGCTGCTGGCCGCCGGAGAGCTGGCAGGGATATGCGTCGGCCTTCTCCTCAAGACCCATTTTTTTGAGCAGCTGCATGGCCCGCTCCCGGGCTTCTTCCTTGCTGCGGCCGAGTACGCTGATCTGAGGGTCCATGAGATTTTTCAAAACGCTGTAATGCGGGAAAAGATTGAAATTCTGGAACACAAGTCCGAAGAGGCTTCGGATCTTTTTCAGCTCTGCCTTGCCTGAGTAAACGGCTTTGCCGTGCTCATTGTTTTTCGCGGCGTATTCGCCTGAATATATCAGCTCGCCGCTGTCCATCTCGGTCAGGAGCGTTGCGCAGCGCAGAAGCGTCGATTTTCCGGAGCCGGAGGGGCCGATAACAGAAACTACCTCGCCCTCGGAAACGCTCATGCTTATGTCCTTGAGGACATGCAGCGAAGCGTTGTTGAAGCTCTTTTTGATGTGATTCATTTCCAATATCTTCACGGTGCATATCCTCCTTCTTACTGATAATAATTCATTGATTTTTCCGCCTTGCCCATCACATAGTCGACAATGGCGTTAAACAGGAAGTAGAACACGCCTGCAACGACAAAGGGCACGAAGCTTGTCTCCGAGTTTGCTATCTGCTTGCCGATAGTGAACATTTCCTGATAGGAAACCGTAAAGGCCATGGAGGTATCCTTTACCAGGGTCACGACCTCGTTTGTGATGCTGGGCATGATGCGCTTGATCACCTGAGGCAGAATGATGCGGAAAAACGTCTGGATCTTTGAATAGCCGAGTATTTCGGCGGCCTCGTATTGACCGACCGGTATGGATTCGATACCGCTTCGGTAGATCTCGGCAAAATATGCCGCGTAGTTTATCGCAAACGCTATTACAACAGGTATGAGCTTGTTTCTGGAAACGGAAAAATGGAAGAGATAATACGGACCGTAAGTAATTGCAATCAGCTGCAGCATCAGAGGTGTTCCTCTGAGAACGGAAATGACAAAACGGGTTATGTTGGATATTATCTTGCTTTTGCTCATCCTGAGCATGGCGACGCCCATGCCCAAGGGCAGAGCGAATAAAAGCGTTAAGAAAAAGATCGCGCATGTCCCGCTCAGGCCTTCAAACATTTTCGCGATCATTGTCATTAAACTCATAGATCATCCTCGCTTCAAACGCACGCATTTCCCGAAAGCGACCATGCGCTCTCGGGAAATGAGCTGCTTTTTATATCATGCCTTAATGTAAAGAGTGCTTACTTGTTCAGGAAAATAAGGTTGTTTGCGATGTCGGGGTACTTTGCAGCGATCTCGGCGTAAGTGCCGTTTTCAACGAGCTCATCAACGGCGCCCTGGATCTTGTCGCAGAGCTCCTGATCGCCGGAGCGGAATGCGATGCCGTACTGCTCAGCACCGAGCTTCTCGTCAAGAATGGTGAAGCCTTCGTTTTCCTCAACGTATGCCGCCGCTACGGGGTAGTCAACGAGCACAGCGTCAACGCTGCCGCCGCCGAGCTCCGTGAAGCATACCAGGAAGCTGTTGCAGGTCACGAGATCCTTAAAGGTACCGGCCAGATCGGCGAGGTCGCCGGAAAGCAGGCTTTCGCCGGAGGTGCCGAGCTGAACGGCAACTACCTTGCCGGCAAGGTCGGCGGAGGACTTGATGTCGCTGCCTTCCTTGACTACGAGGACCTGAGTGTTGTCATAGTAGGGCTCGGAGATGACGTAGCCGGCGTCCTTCATGCTGTCGAGAATGGTCATGCCGGACCAAATGCAGTCGCACTCCTCAGAATCGAGCTGAACGAGCTTCTGATCCCAGTTGACGCCGAACACCTCAAGCTTCCAGCCGAGGAGATCGCAGGCTGCCTGGCAGACCTCGATATCGAAGCCGGACAGTTCGCCGTCAGCGCCTATCGAAGAGAAGGGCGGATACTCGGGGTCAACGCCCATGATAAAGGTCGTGGTATCATCGCCGGCTTTCTCGCTGTCGCCGCCGCAGGCGCACAGTGCAAACACCATCATAAGTGCAAGCATCATTGCAATTATCTTCTTCATTTCTTTTTCCTCCAAAACAATGAATTAATTAAGTGGTTTGTTATCACGCTGCCATAATAACACATTAGCGAAATAAAGCAAGTACTTTTTTGATATTTTACTGTGCGTTTTTTGCACAGTAAATTTATACACTTTTGTAGCAATGCCGCTTTAATTCCTACTAAAATCGTGGTATATTAAATTCACATAGAATTGATAGGAATAAACGCCGCTGTTCGATACAGAATTATAGTATAGTGAGCCGGACCCCGAGTCAAAGCGGAGGTGAAAATATGAATGTTACAAGTAAAGGGCGCTATGCGCTGCGGATAATGATCGACCTTGCCCAGCACCGCGATGAGGGCTATATCTCGCTCAAAACGATTTCCGACAGGACGCAGCTATCGATGAAGTACCTTGAAATGATAGTCGGAAACCTGAAAAAGGCCGAGCTCGTGGACAGTACACGCGGCAAGGAGGGCGGCTATAAGCTCAACAAGACGCCGCAGGAGTACAGCATCGGAGAGATACTCCGCTGCATTGAGGATAATCTTGCTCCCGTGGCCTGCATAAAGGAAGGGGAGATACAGTGCGACCGCTCCGGCGCATGCCTCACCGTTCCCATGTGGAAGGAGCTTGACGATATAACAAACGCCTACCTTGACACGGTATCCCTTGAGGATCTGCTCACCGGCGATAAATGGCGACAGGAAAAAACTGTTGACTAATATATAGTAAAGTGCTACAATTCCCACAGAATTAATAGGATATATGAAAGGAAGATAAATATGTTCGTTTATGCAGATAACGCGGCGACCACCGCCGTAAGCAAGACCGCTGTAGACGCAATGATGCCCTACCTCACCACCCTGTACGGCAACCCCTCGAGCCTGTACGGCTTCGCCCAGGAGGCAAAGGAAGCCCTCGAAGCGGCGAGAAAGACCGTTGCCGATATAATCGGCGCGGAGCCCAGGGAGATATACTTCACCTCCGGCGGCTCCGAGGCGGATAATCAGGCCATTGTTTCCATGGCGAAGTTCGGCGCCATCAAGGGCAAGAAGCACCTTATATCCACCAAGTTCGAGCACCACGCTGTGCTGCACACCCTCAAGCAGCTTGAAAAGCAGGGATTTGAGGTCACTCTGCTCGACGTCCACGAGGACGGCGTTGTCCGCCTTGAGGATGTTGAAAACGCCATCCGCGAGGATACCGCGCTCGTGACCATTATGTTTGCAAACAACGAGATCGGCACCGTGCAGCCCATCAAGGAGATCGGCGAGCTGTGCCGCGCAAAGAAGATCCCTTTCCATACCGACGCCGTTCAGGCCGCCGGCCATATGCCTCTGAACGTTGTGGATATGAACATCGACCTGCTGTCCATGTCCGGACATAAGTTCCATGCCCCCAAGGGCGTAGGCGTTCTGTACGCAAAGCGCGGCCTGCCTCTGTTCAATATAATCGAGGGCGGCGCACAGGAGCGCGGCAAGCGCGCCGGCACCGAGAATATACCCGGCATCGTCGCTCTGGCTGCGGCGCTCAAGGAAAGCGTCGACAACATGGAGGAAAACACCGCGAAGATCATCCCCATGCGCGATAAGCTCTTTGCTGAGCTTTCAAAGATACCCCATTCCAAGATCAACGGCTCCCTTGAGCATCATGTTCCCGGCACCGTGAATATGTGCTTTGAGGGCATCGAGGGCGAGAGCCTCCTGCTTCTGCTGGACGCCAAGGGCGTCTGCGCATCCTCCGGCTCTGCCTGTACCTCCGGCTCCCTCGACCCCAGCCATGTGCTGCTGTCTCTGGGCCTGCCCCACGAGGTCGCCCACGGCTCGCTCCGTCTCTCCATCGGTGAGTACAACACCATGGAGGAGATCGACCACATCATCAAGGTAGTACCCGAGGTCGTTTCCTATCTCCGCAGCATATCCCCCGTGTGGGAGGATCTGGAGAGCGGAAAAAGGCCCCATCTCATTTAATAAATAATAAGCGTCTATACAGGAGGAAAGTATTATGGCACTCTATAGCGAAAAAGTAATGGACCATTTCCAGAATCCCCGCAACGTCGGCAAGATGGAGGACGCAAGCGGCGTCGGCGAGGTCGGCAATGCAAAGTGCGGCGACATCATGAAGATGTACATCAAGGTAGAGGACGGCATCATCGTTGACTGCAAGTTCAACACCTTCGGCTGCGGCAGCGCTATCGCCACCAGCTCCATGGCGACCGAGATGATAAAGGGAAAGCCCGTTGAGGAAGCTCTCGAGCTGTCCAACCAGGCTGTCGTCGAGGCTCTGGACGGTCTGCCCACCCATAAGATCCACTGCTCCGTTCTGGCCGAGGAGGCCGTCAAGGCTGCCGTTAAGGATTATTACGACAAAAACGGCATCGAGTACGACAAGGAAAAGTTTGCCCAGACCCATGACTGCGACCACTGCGTCGACTGATATTCGGATATGAATAATAAAAATCCTGCAATACTGGGTATTGCAGGATTTTTTTGACTGTCGATAAACCTCATTTTACTCCGGAGTAGCCGAAAGCCTTCCCCTTGAGGGGAAGGTGGCGCGAAGCGCCGGATGAGGTGGAACATGTTGCGAATTCGCCGGAAGCTTCCTTAAAATGCGGCATTTTCCCGCACACCTCATCAGTCGGCCTTGAGGCCGACAGCTTCCCCTCAAGGGGAAGCCTTGGGTGCTCATTTTTTTTGGGGCTTTTTTGATATTAATTATAAAATTGGTAATATAATGTTGATTTATGACTAATTGTATGCTATCTTGAAAATGTGTTTTTGTATAAAATGACAAATCAAGAAAGTAGAGGATAAGGATTATGAATCTTAAAAAAACACTGTCGGCGCTCCTGGCGTCGCTGATGCTCGTTCTGCCTCTGACGGCCTGCGGCGGAGAGAAAGCTCCCGTTGAAACGCCGCCCGATCCGCTGGTCGCCGCGGAGGAAAACCTCAAGACTGTCGAGAATATGCAGGCTGAGGTGAAGATGGACATGAATATGTTGGTAAACGGCGAGTCTGTCGAGACAAAGACCACCATGGATATGACCTATTTCATCGAGCCTTTCCGCATGATGATGGAAATGAACTCCAGCTACGCCGGCGAGTCGGTCAATATGACCTTCTACGCCGAGATGCTCGAGGACAAGCTCGCCATTTATTATGACGATGCAGAGTACTGGTATCTGTCATACGGCGAGGAGGGAGACATCGAGCAGTATGACTACCGTCCCGATCTTGAAGAGGCCGGCTATTCCTACACCGCCGACGGAACGGAAGAGGTAGACGGTGTGACCCTGTATAAGTACACCTGTGAGGTGACCGGCGACGCGATGAAGGAACAGCTCAGCAACTCCGGTGCCCTCGACTCCCTGGCCACTCTGGGCCTGAGCGAGGATGGCATCGTGGGACTGTTCGATTCTCTCAGCGGCCAGAGCATCACGGCAACCATGTGGATCAGCGAAGCGACGATGCTCCCCGTTCGCTATGAGGTGGATATGACCGATGCTATGAACGCGCTTATGAAAGCAATAGTTGAGAGCATCGCCACGGGCGCCGGCATCACTGTGGAAGAGCTTGACTTGGACATGGGCGTGACAAAGCTTGTCCTTAAAGCAAAGTACTTCAACTACAACAGCGCCGAGGACTTCGAGATCCCGGCCGAGGCCAAGGCACTTTCCGAGCAGGAGTAAGCTGTAACCGAATAATCATGACCCTCCGAGGCAGTAAGCTTCGGAGGGTCTTTCGCTGCACTTATTTTATCCTCTCGGTGAGATTCCTGATGGAATCGATGAAGCCGCGCAGCTCCCTGTTGGGGCGGCCGTCGCATTTTCTGACAGCGGCCAGAAGCGCCTCGGCGGCGGAAACGAGCTCGTTAAACAGCGGGTTTGTTCTGCGCGGGGCGGAGGCCTTTCTCTCGATGGGCTTAGGCTCGGTGATGCGCTCAAACTCGCCCTTTGCGAGGTCGAACACCGTGCCGCTGTAAGGCGCGAAGGCCTTATAGCCCAGCTCGTCGTTGAGGCAGACGGTGAAGCCGTCGGCGCTTTCGGGGTCGCCGTGGTTTACGAACACGAGCTCCGGCTTTTTCTCAAAGCCCTTGAGCCACGCGATAAGCCCGCGCTTGTCGGCATGTCCGCTGATTCCTGGCAGAGCGGCGATCTCGGCCCTGACCTCGATATCCTCGTTAAAGAGCTTGACCCGCTTTGCGCCGTCGTGCAGGGCTCTGCCGAGTGTGCCCACCGACTGGTAGCCCACAAACAGCACCAGCGATTCGGGCCGCCAGAGGTTGTGCTTTAAATGATGGCGCACGCGGCCGGCGTCGCACATGCCCGAGGCGGAGATTATGACCTTGGGCGTTTTGTCCTCGTTGATAGCCTTTGATTCGGCCTGACTGACGGCGAGATCAAGTCCCGGGAAATACAGGGGGTTTTCGCCCGAGCGTATGATGGCGGTCATCTCCTCGTCGACGTAGCTCGTGTCGCACTGAAGGAAAATGCCGGTAGCCTCGATTGCAAGCGGACTGTCGACATAAACCGGGAAGTCGCCGTGACCCTTCACAAGCCCCTTTGACTTTATCTCGCGGATGAAATACAGCATCTCCTGCGTGCGGCCCACGGCAAAGGAGGGGATGATGACGTTGCCGCCGCGGTCAAGCGTGCGCTGTATGTATTCGGTCAGGCTTCCGATGTAGTCAGGGCGCTCGTCGCTGTGATTGCGGTCGCCGTAGGTGGATTCAATGACGAGATAATCTGTGTCCTTGACGTGCTTGGGGTCGCAGAGGATGGGCTGGTCGAGGTTTCCAATGTCACCGGAGAAAACAATCTTTTTTTCACATCCGTCCTCGCAGAGCCAGATCTCGATGGCGGCGGAGCCCAGCAGATGCCCGACGTCGGTAAAACGCACTGTGACGGCCTCGTTGAGCTCGATACGGCTGCCGTATTCGCAGGGACGAAGCAGCTTCAGCAGCCCCTCGACGTCGTCGAGGTCATACAGCGGCTCGACGGGAGCCTCCCCGCGGCGCTCAGCCTTGCGCGATTTCCATTCCGCGTCGGCGACCTGAATGTTGCCGCAGTCACGGAGCATTATATCCAGCAGGGCGCAGGTGGCTGAGGTGGCGTAAACGCTGCCGCGAAATCCTTTTTTGTACAGCAGCGGGAGCAGACCGGAGTGGTCGATGTGCGCGTGGGTCACAAGCGCGAAATCCAGACACGAGGCCTCGACCGGAAGCTCCTGATTGACGAAAAGATCCTTGCCCTGCTCCATTCCGCAGTCGACGATGCCCTTTTTGTCGCCGACTTCAATAAGCGTGCAGCTGCCCGTTACCTCGTGGGCAGCGCCGAGAAATGTTATCTTCACAGCGGCACCTCAGAGGTTGGGAGTCCAGCCGTCGAAGGGGTCGGGCTCGGCGGGGGCGGCAAGCTGCCTGTAGTATCCCGCGCAGGTGAGCTGGTAGTAGGGCAGGAGATAGATCTGCACCAGGATACCGAAGCCGATGACGCTGACGACGGGAATGGCAAGCTCGGAGCTGATAAAGTCTGCGAGCCCGACAAGAAGTGCCCAGCCGATGAAGCTCAGGTCAAGCACGAAAAGCTCCCATTTGTGGCCGGCCATGAGCCGCTTGCTCGCGCTGATGCACTCAAGGGCGCTCATTTCGGGGTGCTCGAGCAGCAGGTAGATCGCCATGCGGTAGCGGTAGAACGCAATAATGGCAGGGAAGAAAAGCAGCAGCGCCCAGAGGAAAATGAAAACTCCCTCGAGTATGTACAGCCAGATGATGCGGAAAAACATCCCGAAGCCGTCGAAGATGTTCCAGTAGCTTGCGCCGGAGCCGCTCAGGGTGCGCAGCGCGAAGATGATAAAGCCCGCGCCGAGCACGGTCGAGACGAGAGAAATGGCGGTATTCAGCAGGGACTCAGCCGGTGTCGGCATGGCCTCCTGCAGAGCGTAATAATACTGCTCCGGGTCGACGGATGGGGCGTATTCGTTGATGCTGAAGTGAAAGCCGTTTGAGAACTGAACACTGAAGGCCTCGGCGGAGCCGCCGACTATCTTGTACGACAGGAAGCTGAGAGCGGAAATGATAACGAGGTAGATAATGGCCATGCATACCGGCTTGGGGTCAGAAGTCCGGATCAGATCCTTGGCCTGGGATTTGAGAAGCTTACGATCCATGGAAATAACCTCCTGATATTAATACCCTGATTATAACATCATTTTTTGTAAAATAACAGCCATAAAGCGAAAATTACAGCAATTATGTGAAAATGAAAAAATGAAATTATATGAGCAGAAATTTCTTGACAAGCGTGTGAATGAATGCTATTATAATCAGGCATTAAAAATATGCGCGAGTGGTGGAATTGGCAGACTCGCTAGATTCAGGTTCTAGTGCTCACTCCGGGCGTGCGGGTTCAAGTCCCGCCTCGCGCACCAAAAATGCGGCAACCCCATCAGGGGCTGCCGTATTTTTTTATGCTCGGGGCGACTCGGCTTGAAGCCGGATACCGGGGCCCCCGGGGAAGCGGAGGCTTTCCCGGGGAAAAGGAAGAATGACCGAAGCCGACGAAGCCGCGCCGCTTGCGGGGCGGCAAGTCACATTCGGTTATTCTGACGCCGTCCCGCCTCGCGCACCACGTCGGAGCAAGCTTTGTATCGCTTGCTCCGATTTTTTTGTGCAAAAATCAGAGCGCGCTCACGCCGCTGCTCCTCCTTTCCACAAAAAGTCACGCTCGGCTCACCTGCTCGGTTGTAAACGCCCTCGCAGCGGTTTGCTGTCGCTACCAACTTTTTGCGGGTTCAAGTCTAAATCAGTATTTCGCAACGGCATATTTTCCGCAAGCTCTTCACAACTTTGAAGACTCGAAAACGCAGGTTTTCGGGTCTTTTTGCGTTTTCGGGAACTATTTGAGCGCCATCAATTTTGGCTGAGCAGAAAGCTGCAGACGTTGTCGGAGCATGGCTTTTTCATAGCTGCGCTGTAACATATTCGTATGATATATTTGACAGGGCGACGCAGGACACCTATAATAATTACAGCAAATAATAAGGAATATGATGTTTATAATTCGGGCTATGAGTATCTTCTGATATCCACAGAGCCTCTGCCGAATAAAATCATCGAAGAAATAAGAACAAGCAGAAAACTTATTAAATTCCAGGTAACGCCCAGAATATGCAGGCAGTTGGCCGAAGCTATGCCGGAAAAGTACAAATCAATGTTTAGCTGGAGAACTAATCGAGCCGGCTTAATATGGGGAAAGAGGAAAAAGAAAAAGAAATAGTAAAATTACACAGTACTGCAGTGGAGACATTGATCATTCCCTAAAAGCAGTATTGGCTATGTTGACGAGGCGAGTATTATCGAAGCCGCCAATGCACGTCAGGACAAGGGGAGAACGACAATGGATTTTTCAGAATATACGAAAATATTAAAAGACTGCATAACTTATTACTTGGTTATTTTAGCCGTCTTAACCCCATTTTTCTTGTCTGCTGAGATTATTTATTTGAGATCAAAAAAACTTGGCAGGAAGGAGAAAAGGAAGGCGGAGAAGGAAGCTAACATAGGTGTTTTTGGTTTCATATTGGTGCTCGCATTAATATCATATGCTACTATACCGGCAGCGATTGATATGGTCAACGAAAACTATGTATCTGTACATGGAGAATACTATACGTCAAAAGGAAGGCTTAGAACTGATGTCTATGTTACGACGGATGACGGAGAAAAACTTAGTTTAACAGTGCCTAACGGAGGCGGAGTAATGAAAAACGGGAACGTACCGTCAGGAGAACATACAGGAACGATATGGTATGCTGAAAAGTCGAAATATGTGCTTGAATTCATACCAGATGAAGCCGGTTAAATAGAACTGAAACGAAAATAAGCCCGCGCTCCAAACGTGAATTGCACCCCATTTGTTAGACAGTATGATATACTATCTAACAAGTGGGGT
>CAMJGL010000013.1:0-43434 GCA_946405205.1 uncultured Clostridia bacterium | reverse complement strand
TAGGTATAACCTTTTTTGAACCACGGGCACAGCCCGTGGTTTTCTTGTGGACAACAAAGGGTGCGCCGCAGAATTGTAATTCAGCGGCGCACCCTTTATTCATTTTTCAGATACGCATTTCCCTGTTTCGCAGGAAGTTCATCATTCCGTCCTGCATATTGTCAAGCTGTGCCAGCAGCTTGCCGGCGCCGTGGGCGGCACAGGCAATAGGATCGTCCACTATCATTGTGCGGATATGAGTGCTGGCCTCGATTGCTTCGTCAAGGCCGTAGATCATGCTTCCGCCGCCGGACATGATGATCCCGTTGTCGCCCAGATCACCGATGAGCTCGGGCGGGGTGCGCTCCAGAACGGCATGAACATTCTCCAGTATAAGCTGCGCAGGCTCGCGGAGGGGCTCCATAAGCTCCGCGGAGGACACCGAAACGGTTTTCGGAAGCCCCGTCATGAGGCAGCGTCCCTTGACCTCCATGCTGTCGGGGACATCGGTGCGCGGCATTACTCCGCCAATGCTTATTTTGACCTCCTCAGCCGTTTTTGCGCCGATAAGCATGTTATGCTTTTTCTTAATGTATCTGATTATCGCCTCGTCGAAGCTGCTGCCCGCGGTCTTGATAGACTCACATTCGGCAACGCCGCCCATGGATACAACGGCTATCTCAGTTGTGCCGCCGCCTATGTCGATGACCATATGGCCGTCGGCTTTTTTTATGTCCACACCCGCTCCTATCGCCGTGGCGACCGCGGTCTCGACAAGATATACCTTTCGTGCGCCGGCCTCTATGGCAGCGTCGATGACGGCCCTTTCCTCAACGCCGGTGATGCTGCTCGGGACGCACATGAGCAGTCTCGGCTTGAAAAGGCTGAAGGATGTGATACGGCTCACAAGCTCGCGCAGCATGAGCGCCGCCATGTCATAGTCGGATATGACGCCCGACTTTATGGGGTGTATCGCAACAACGTTTGCGGGCGTGCGTCCGAGCGTTTTCTTCGCGTCCTCGCCGATTTTGAGCATCTTGTCCTTGACCTTGTCCACGGCGACTACGGTCGGCTCGCGAAGCGCAAGACCTTTTCCCTGCACATATACGAGGGTATTTGACGTACCCATGTCAACGGCAATGTCTCTTTCGTATATAACCATTTTTTCAGCTCCAATCTGCCGCATCGCTGTATATGCGCGGCGATCATAGTTCATATTCTTTCCTGTTTTTCGGAAAATCAGTCCTCGTGTCTGGCAAGAGCGGCACAATAAACTGCCCTGGCTCCTGCTTTTTTCAGCATTCGCGCCGCCTCGCTCAAAGTTGAGCCGGTCGTGACCACGTCGTCCACAAGCAGAATGTATTTGCCCTTAACCTCAGCCCCGTCGGTAACCTGATAGGCTCCGGCCACATTCACACTGCGCTGCTTAGCGTCGCGTGTGCCTGACTGGGGCTTATTGTTCTTTATCTTTTTCAGCGTTGCCGCGCAGGGCAGGCCAACGCGCCTTCCGATCTCACGGGCAATGAGCTCTGACTGATTATATCCGCGTCGGTGCTGACGCTTTCTGCTGAGCGGTATCCATGATATCACATCAATACCGCCGCAATCAAGATTATTTTCAACGCAGTCGGCCATAATAGCGCCGTACCTGGCGAAATATGCCGAGCAGCCGTAGAATTTGTACCTATGTATCGAGTCCCTGACCTTATCCTTATAATACAGAGGCGTTACGCATTTATCGACGAAGGGGAACTTCTGATATATGCTGTCGCCCTTTGTGTAAGGCAGATTCTTTTCGCAGTCGCAGCATATATCCGTGTTTTCCAGCACGCAGTCACAGAAAACGCATTTCCAGGGAAACAGGAGTTCGGAAACAAATTTAAGGATTTTCATCGGCAAGTCTTATGCGCAGGGCGCTGTATCGCCTTGACTGTTTGTGATTGTCTATCATCCTGTGGGCAACGGCGTCGTCCCCGACCATGACGAGCAGCTCCTTTGCACGGGTGACCGCCGTATACAAAACGCCGCGGGTCAGCAGCATCTGTACTCCGGGGTTCAGAGCAAGAATGACCGCCCTGTACTCGCTGCCCTGCGATTTATGCACCGTCAGCGCCCATGCGTGCTCAAGCTCATTGAGCATCTCGAAGCCGTAGTACGCGAGCCTGTCCTCGTAATCAACGCAGATCGTCTCGGCGGCTGGGTTTATCTCGGTTATAACGCCGATATCGCCGTTATATATGCCGGCGCCCGTCTGTCCGTTCCTGCCCTTCCATATGATATCGTAGTTGTTCTTTATCTGTATTACCCTGTCGCCCTCACGGAAAACGGTTTCTCCGAACAGCTTTTCCTTTTTGCTCTCATTGGGAGGATTAAGCGCCGCCTGAAGGCGCTTATTCAGATTTACCGTGCCGGTCTCGCCCTTTCGGCTCGGCGACAGCACCTGGATCTGATTTGAAGGTATCTTCATATTCTCCGGCAGCCTGCGGGCGCAAAGCTCCACGATAGTATCAACAGCGGAGCCGCCCTGAAGTCTTTTAAGGCGGAAGAAATCGCCGGTATTGGCCTCAAAATCGGGGTGCTCTCCCCTGTTTATCATGTGTGCGTTTCTGATTATCCTGCTGTCTCCCTTCTGGCGGAAGATCTCGGTAAGGCGCACGGCGGGGATGATCCCGCTGCGGAGGATATCGGAAAAAACGCTGCCGGGTCCAACCGATGGGAGCTGATCGGCGTCGCCCACGAGCAGCAGCCTGCATTCCGGCTTCAACGCCGAAAGGATCGCCTTCATAAGTGTTATGTCAACCATGGAGCACTCGTCTATAATGAGCGCATCGCAGCCGAGCTTATCCTCCTCGTCCTTTGAGAACACGACTGTTTCGCCGTCCTCGGACATTTTGGCGCCCAGCATTCTGTGGATGGTCGCGGCCTCCCTGCCGCTGAGCTCCGTCATTCGTTTGGCCGCTCTTCCCGTCGGGGCGGCAAGGAAGGTCTCGATACCCAGCTCGTCATACAGGCTGAGTATACCCTTGAGTATGGTCGTCTTGCCGGTCCCGGGGCCGCCGGTTATGAGCAGCATCTGATTTTTCATCGCAAGCCCGATGGCTTCCTTCTGCATGGGTGCATACCGGATACCGTTTGCTTTTTCAAGTCTTGCGATGAATTCATCCGCCGCAAAGGGCGCGCGGAAGCTGTGCCGGCTCATTGCCTTGAGCTTTTCGGCTGTGTAGGTCTCGGCCTCATAAAGCTGCGCAAGATAGCAGGCTTCGAGCCCCGCGACGGTATCGCAGACAAGCTCGCCCGTCCCGCTGAGCCTGTCAATTGCCTCTCCGACCTTTTCAGGCGCAACGCCGATAAGCTGCGAAGTCGCGGGTATGAGCTTATTGCGAGGGATAAAGCAGTGGCCGTTGCCGGAGTTATGGATGAGCTCAAATATGACGGCGGCACATATTCTGTTCATGCTGTCCCCCTCGATGCCGAGCTCGAGGGCAAGGCCGTCGGCCTCGGCAAAGCTCGCGCCTATGTGGGACGACGATAATATGTACGGGTTTTCGTGGATGATCTCAAGGGCGGAATCGCCGTAGAATTTGAAAAGCCGCAGGGCGAATATCGGCTGGATGCCGTATGAGCACAGAAACTCCGTCAGCCGCCTTACTCCCGCCTGTTTTTTGAACGCGGCGCTTATCTCCCTGGCCTTGCCGGGCCCTATGCCCCTTATCTCCGCAAGCTTTTCCGGCTGCATTTCAAGCACATCGAGAGACCTTGCGCCGAATTTGTCGACTATCATGGCCGCCGTTGCGGGGCCTATCCCCCTCACCGTGCCTCCGGCAAGATATTCGTATATATCGTCGGCAGATACCGGCAGCATACGGTTGCACTGCTCTATCTTGAACTGTCTGCCGTGCTGAGCATGCGTCATCCATGTGCCCTCGGCTGAGACAGTCTCGCCCGGGGCGACATAGGGCAGGCAGCCGACCGCGGTAGTCGTTTCGCCGTTTTCGGTCAGTATCCGCACCACCGCGTAGCCGTTTTCGTCGTTTCTGAATATTACTGAGCTTACGGTACCGTTAATTTCACTTAATTCAACCATTATATTACTCGTCCTCGGTGTAGTAAATGCATCTGTACTCTGCCTCATAGTGCCGCGCAATATGGCAGGTTTCCTCGTCGGGCTCATGGGCTATGATACGAATATTTGCCTTGAGCGTTCCGTTTTCCCTAAGCCACAAAAGCCCCTTGAGCGTCTGCTCCAGCGCAGGCTCGGAGCCGTGTAAATGAAGGCCGATCTCCATATCTGTGCTGTCTCCTGTTTTGACAGGTGTGAGCAGCACGCCCTTGAGAGCCCAAATGATCAGCATAAGTATCACGGCGATAACAAAGCCGACTGCAAAATTCAGCGTCATTTCTTTCCCTCCCCATTTATTCTATGGGAAAAGGCGCGATACGTTAAAGGATCTTCTTCAAAAACTGTCCGGTGTAGCTGTCGGCGCACTCGGCACAGGCCTCGGGAGTGCCTGCAAACACAAGGCTTCCGCCGCCGTCGCCGCCCTCGGGGCCGAGGTCGATTATATAGTCGGCGACCTTTATGACGTCAAGGTTGTGCTCGATGATGACGACCGTGTTTCCCGCGTCGGCAAGCTTATCGATTATCTGTATTAGCTTGTGAACGTCCGCCATGTGCAGCCCTGTCGTCGGCTCGTCGAGGACATACACGGTCGAGCCTGTGCTGCGCTTTGAAAGCTCCGTTGCGAGCTTGACGCGCTGAGCCTCGCCGCCCGAGAGCGTCGTGCTCGACTGGCCGAGCTTAATATACCCAAGCCCGACTTCGTTAAGGGTATCGAGCTTTGACTTGAGCTTCGGTAGATTTGTAAAGAAGGCGCAGGCCTCCTCGACGGTCATATCGAGCACCTCGTGGATGTTCTTGCCCTTATAGCGCACCTCAAGGGTCTCGCGGTTATAGCGCTTGCCCTTGCACACGTCGCAGGGCACATAGACATCCGGCAGGAAGTGCATCTCTATCTTCTGCAGTCCGTCACCCTTGCAGGCCTCGCATCGTCCGCCCTTGACGTTGAAGGAAAACCGCCCCGAGTTGTAGCCGCGCAGTTTTGCGTCCTCTGTCGAGGCGAAGAGCTCGCGGATATCGTTGAAAAGCCCCGTATATGTCGCGGGGTTAGAGCGCGGAGTTCTGCCTATGGGGCTTTGGTCGATATTTATCACCTTGTCCACATCCTCAAGGCCGAGAATCTCATCACACTTGCCGGGTTTTACCTTTGCCCTGTTTTTCTGCTGGGCGATGGTCTTATACAGTATCTCATTGACAAAGCTGGACTTTCCGCTTCCGGACACGCCGGTCACACAGGTCACAACGCCCTTGGGCACTGAGATATCAATGCCCTTGAGGTTATTCTCCCTTGCTCCGCGCACGGTGATGAAGCCCTTATCTGTCTTTCTGCGGCTTGACGGCACGGGTATCTTTCTCTTCCCGCTCAGGTACTGTCCCGTAACGGAGCGCGGGCAGGCGCAGATGTCCTCAACACTGCCTGCGCACACGACCTCGCCGCCGTGCACCCCCGCCGCGGGGCCGATGTCCACGATGTAATCCGCTGCGCGCATTGTATCCTCGTCGTGCTCGACGACTATCAGTGAATTTCCGAGGTCCCGCAGATCCTCAAGCGTTTTCAGAAGCTTCTCGTTATCACGCTGGTGAAGCCCGATGCTCGGCTCGTCGAGTATATAAAGAACGCCTGTAAGCGATGCGCCTATCTGGGTCGCCAGTCTTATACGCTGGCTCTCACCTCCGGACAGGGTCGCCGCTCCGCGGGAGAGGCTCAGATACTGAAGTCCGACGTTTTTCAGAAAGCCCAGACGGGCTTTAATCTCTTTAATGATGCGCTCGGCAATGATCTTTTCCTTGTCGCTCAGCTCGAGGCCGTCGACAAATGCCATGGCATCATTTATTGACATATCGCCCATTTCGGCGATGTTTTTCCCGCCGACGGTGACAGCGAGGGCCTCCCTGCGAAGCCTCAGCCCGCCGCAGGTCGGGCAGCATATCTCGGACATGCACTCCTCGATCTCGGCGCGCATCGCGGGGCTCTGCGTCTCATGATATCTGCGCTCAAGGTTGTTGCATATTCCCTCGAAGGGACGCGAGAATTTTCCCGAAAAAGTGCTGTTTTTGCGTTCTCTTTCGTATGCAAGCTCAAGATTTTCACCCTTGGTGCCGTACAGCAGCGCCTGTCTTGCCTCGTCCGAAAGCTCGCGTATTGGGGTGCTGAGCTTGAAATCGTATTTCTTTGCCAGCGCGTTATAGTACATCGCCGCTATCGAATCGCTGCCCGAGCCCCAGCCGGTGGCCTTTATCGCGCCCTCGGCTATGCTCAGACTGTCGTCGGGAATTATAAGCTCCGGATCGATAAGAAGCTGCACACCCAGCCCGTCGCAGGTCGGACATGCTCCGTATGGCGTATTGAAGGAAAACATACGCGGAGTGAGCTCCTCAATGGATATCCCGCAGTCCTCGCAGGCGTAGTTCTGCGAAAACAGCATCTCTCTGCCCTCGCTTATGATATCGGCGATGACAAGTCCGCCGGCAAGTGAGGCCGCCGTTTCAACTGAGTCGGTAAGACGCCTTACCACCTCCGGCTTTATGACGATGCGGTCAACGATTATCTCAATATTGTGCTTTTTGTTCTTATCGAGCTTTATTGTCTCCGACAGCTCGTACAGACTGCCGTCAACCCTTGCTCTGACATAGCCGGATTTCCTTGCGTCCTCAAACACCTTGAGGTATTCGCCCTTCCTTGCCCTTACGACGGGAGCGAGTATCTGAAGCTTAGTCCCTTCGGGCAGCAGCATGAGCTGGTCGATTATTTGGTCTATCGTCTGCTGGCGTATCTCCTTGCCGCATTTCGGGCAGTGCGGCTTGCCTATGCGCGCCCACAGCAGACGCATATAGTCATATATCTCGGTAACTGTGCCCACGGTCGAGCGCGGGTTTCTCGAGCTTGTTTTCTGGTCGATGGAAATAGCCGGCGACAGACCCTGAATATAGTCGAGGTCGGGCTTGTCCATCTGCCCGAGGAATTGCCTTGCGTATGAGGAAAGGCTCTCGACATATCGACGCTGGCCCTCGGCATAGATGGTGTCGAAGGCAAGGCTTGATTTGCCGCTGCCGGAAACGCCCGTCATTACGACCAGCTTGCTGCGCGGGATATCAATATCTATGTTTTTGAGGTTATTGGCTCTTGCGCCCTTGATCTTTATATATTCATTCATTCTCACTCACCAGATCCGCATATGCACCGCGGGTCAATTTTACTAATTCATCAGGCGCAAGCTCCACCTGACTGCCGATCTTTCCGGCGCTCACCATGATCGTGGGTTGGTGCTCCGCGCTGCTGTTGAAAAATGTCCTGTACTGCTTTTTCATGCCGATGGGCGAGCAGCCTCCGCGCACACATCCCGTGAGCGCATTGATCTCGCTGACGTGTATCATGGCGACCGACTTCTCCCCGGACGCTCTGGCTGCTTTCTTCAGGTCGAGTTCTCCCGTCACCGGAATGACAAAAACATATATGCTTTTGCTCGCACCCCTTGCGACAAGCGTTTTGAACACCTGTGCCGGATCCTGTCCGCATAGCTCCGCGACAGTCAGCCCGTCCACGGCCTCGTCGCCGTGAGGGTACTCATGAGGAGTATACTTTATCTTTTTCTGCTCAAGCAGCCTCATAACATTTGTTTTTTGTTCTTTCATTTTATCACCGCCAACTAATTAGAATATTATACCCTGTAAATATTAATCTTTCAACACAAAAAAGGCTTCCGGAAAATCCGGAAGCCGGTATATTTCTGCGGTCAATCCTTATTGAAGCGGGCCAGCAGATTCTCTGTGCTGTTGTCCAGTATCTTGTAAAAGCGTGCCTTTGTGTTTTCGTCGATCTCCGGCATTCCGATATCGCACCATTGAGCAATGATGCCCACTATACCGTTAACATAGAAATCGCATACAAATTCAAGATCGCCCCACTCTATATTCTTGCCCTCGGCAACTATTGCCGCAAAGGTATGGTAGACGAGATGCAGTCTGCGCTTGAGGTATCTGAGCAGATAAGCACGGTTCTGCGAATTGAATATATTCAGGACAAAAGTCCTGTTATCCGCGAGATAGCGGAAGAATACCATGACATTTTCTTTCCACTTCTCGTAGTATATCTCCGACGGCAGGACTCTGTTGGCGTCCTCCTCAAATACCCACTCGAGCAGATCGTAAACATCATCAAAATGGTAATAGAAGGTCTGGCGGTTGACGCCGCATTCCTCCACCAGATCCTTGACAGTTATTTTATCGATGGGCTTAACGGCGAGCATTTTTTTCAGAGCATTGCCTAAAGCTTCTTTTGTTGAACTTGCCATTTTTCTACCCCTTTCTGTTTATAGATACAAATATAACACACATTTTCAAAAAATGATAGATGAATATTTAAATTTTTCTCAAAATGTGTTTAAATAAAACAGTATATTTTACTGAAAACGGAGCATGATCATGGATTATGGCAAAAACGTCACCGGAAGATTCGCACCCAGCCCCAGCGGCATACTGCATCTGGGGAATATGACCACCTGCCTGCTTACATGGCTGGATTCACGAAGCGTCGGCGGCAGCCTCGTATTCCGAATGGAGGATCTTGATCCGGAACGCAGCTCGGATGTGTTTGCGTCGCAGATCGCGGAAGATCTCAGGCTCCTCGGTCTGGACTGGGATATAGGCTATCCTGAGCCGGAGTATTCACAAGGAAACAGAACAGAGCTTTACGAGAATGTGTTCGGTATCCTCATGCGGCGGGATATGCTGTACCCCTGCTATTGCAGCCGGAGCGAGCGCCTTGCCGCTTCCGCGCCTCACCCGGGAGAGGAGCACAGAGACCCCGGCTGCAGATGCAGATATTTAAGCCGCCTTGAACGGGCAGAGCTTGAGGCCAAAGGCAGAAAGCCGGCGTGGAAGGTGAAAGTCCCTGATAAGCGCATTTCCTTTACAGACGGTCATTACGGCAGATTTGAGGAAAACCTTGCCGACAGCGGGGACTTTATAATAAAGCGCTCGGACGGCGTTTTTGCTTACCAGCTCGCGGTCTCCTTTGATGATATGGATATGGGGATAAACCGCGTTGTCAGGGGCAGAGATCTTCTCGGTTCGACGGCAAGGCAGATCTGGCTCATATCCGAGCTCGGCGGGAAGCCGCCGGAGTATTGCCATGCTCCGCTGCTCATATCAGGCGCGAAAAAAATGTCCAAGCGCAGCGGCGAGCTGAACATGGAGCAGCTTCGCAGCCGCTTCTCGCCGGAGGAGCTTATCGGCTATATGGCGCGGCTCCTTGGCTTATCATCCGGCGAGCCTACGAGCGCAAGGGCTCTTTTAAATGATTTCTCCTGGGACAAAATAGGCAAAAACGATATCATAATATGAAAAAATCCCGCCGCGAGGCGGGATTTTTTTAACTATACAGCTCAGAACTTTATCTCCTTGCCTTCCTTGCGCCACTGGCGGAATTCGGCAACGGCGGTGAACAGAGCGTCCGAGGAGGAGTTGACCGCGGTCTCCACGGAGTCCTGGATGACTCCGATAATGAAGCCTACGCCGACGACCTGCATTGCGACGTCGTTGGAGATACCGAACAGCGAGCAGGCCATGGGGATCAGCAGCAACGAGCCGCCGGCAACGCCGGAAGCGCCGCAGGCGCCGAGAGCGGCCATAACGCTCAGCAGTATGGCCAGAGGCAGATAGATTTCGATCCCCTGAGTATTGACGGCCGACAGCGTCATTACCGTGATGGTCACCGCCGCACCGGCCATATTTATTGTCGCGCCGAGCGGGATGGACACGGAATAAAGCTCACGGTTGAGGCCCAGCTTCTCGCACAGGGACATATTGACGGGTATATTTGCCGCGGAAGAGCGGGTGAAAAACGCGGTTATGCCGCTTTCCTTGAGGCAGCGGAACACGAGAGGATAGGGATTTTTCCTGATACATATGAAAGCCATAATGGGATTGATGACAAGAGCCGAAATAAGCATGCATCCGACAAGGATGAGCAACAGCTTGCCGTAATCCTTGAAGATAGCCATACCGCTGCTTGAAACGGCGTCAAACATAAGTCCCATGATGCCGAAAGGAGCAAGGTTTATCACCCAGCGCACCGCCTTGGAGACCGCGTCAGAGCAGTTGGACATGAAGGTCTTTGTCGTGTCTGCCGCCCCTCGCAGAGCGATACCGAGGATGATGGCCCAGAAGAGTATTCCCAGATAGTTTGCGTTTGCAATTGATGCAACGGGATTAGAAACGATATTCCCCAGCAGGCCCTTGAATATCTCGCCTATGCTTTCCGGCGCAGTGCTTTCAGCCGCATCGGCAAGCTGCTGGAGCGTTACCGGAAAAGCGGTGCTTGCAATCACCGCCACAGCGGCGGCAAGGAAGGTGGAAACAAGATAAAGAATGATGATGGTTGCAAACTGACTGCCGAGCTTTTCTCTTGACTGAGCAAGGGAGCTTGCGACCAGCACAAATACCAGCACCGGCGCTATAGCCTTCAATGCGCCGACAAACAAGGTGCCGAACATCGATATCCATGCAGCCTGCGGAACGAGCAGCGCCAGTATCAGACCTATAATAAGGCCTATCACTATTCGCAGCACAAGGCTGACGCTGTTATATGCTTTTACTATTTTCATAAACACTTATCCTCCGACTTGAATTTGTGATCCTCACAAAGCGCCTGAACAGTTTAACAATTAGCCCTTACTAAGTCAACACCGACGGCAAAATTCGTCATTATTCACCAATCTTCCATGATTTGTTTATGCATAACGTTGTATCATAGTCATATGCTTGCCCGTAAAAATAATCATTTACCCTGTCTGACAGGCATAGGATGTACAAAGCCTTTCGGGAGGGATATAAATTGAAAAAACTTCTTGATAAAATCAAAAACCGCAAAGCGATAGTCTCGGCGCTGTCCCTTGTACTGCTGCTGGCAGTGATATTCTGGGCGACCAACAGCCCCGCAGTCATCGGAGCCTCGGCAAGCGAGCGGCAGCTTCCCATTTACTGCGTCCAGCGAGACGATAAGACCGTGGCACTGTCCTTCGACGCGGCATGGGGCAACGAGGATACGCAGGAGCTTATCGACATACTCGCAAAATACAACATAAACGCGACCTTCTTCGTCGTTGGCCAATGGGTCGACAAGTACCCCGAGTCAGTCAAGGCCCTGCACGACGCGGGAAATGAGATAATGAGCCATTCAGACGATCACGCGCATTTCGCAAGTCTCAGCGCCGACCAGATAACCGCAAACATAAACGCCTCAAACGATAAGATAGAAAAAGTCACCGGCGTAAGGCCCACCCTGTTCCGCTGTCCGTACGGAGAGTATAACGACACCGTTATCAGTACCGTAAACGGAATGAACATGACAGCCGTGCAGTGGGACGTCGACAGCCTTGACTGGAAGGGACTTTCCGCAGACGATATATCAAAGAGAGTGCTCAACAACGTGAAGTCCGGCAGCATAGTGCTGTTCCACAACGCGGCCGAGAACACGCCCGAGGCTCTGCCCGCGATAATCGAAGCTCTGCTTGCCGACGGCTACACCATAGTTCCGATTTCGCAGATACTTCTGACAGGCGACTATACCATAGACAATACCGGAATGCAGTGCCCGTCAAAAAAATAAAAACGGCCCTCGTGTATATATGACACGGGGGCTGTCTCTGTTTATGATAAAAAAACTTCACAAAATGCGTATTTTTTTATAAATTTTATCCCCCTGGGGGGCTTGTGAATGATTTTTCAATATGTTAGCTTAAATATGCAAGCACTATACAAGCTGATCTGAAAAGAGGTTTTGTTATGCATATGGCAGATGCGCTGCTGGCTCCTGCGGTAGCGGCAACAATGTACGTGGCATCCGGCGCTGCAGCCGGTTTTTCCGTTCACAAGCTCAGAAAGGATGACGAGGAAGTTAAAAAGCTTCCGGTCATGGCTGTATCGGCGGCGCTGGTTTTCGCCGGACAGATGATAAACTACACCATACCCGGCACAGGCTCCTCCGGACATATGTGCGGCGGTATGCTGCTTTCGGCACTGCTGGGCCCGCAGGCGGGTTTTCTGTCAATGATAGTCATTCTGACTATTCAATGCCTGTTCTTCGGTGACGGCGGTCTGCTGGCCTTGGGCGCGAATATATGGAACATGGCATTTTACGGCTGCTTTGTGGGCTTCTGCCTCATATGGAAACCCATCATGCACAGCAATTGGTTTTCCAAAATGGGCGCAAAAGCCGCACAGCGAGCAAAGATCATCCTTGCTTCTGTCGTCGGCTGTATCGTGACACTTCAGCTCGGAGCGTTCTCCGTTGTTGTTGAGACCTCTCTTTCCGGAATAGCCGAGCTTCCTTTCGGCGCATTCTGCGCACTCATGCAGCCCATCCACCTCGCCATCGGCCTTATCGAAGGCCTTATAACCGCCGCTGTTCTTACTTTCGTATATGAATCAAGACCCGAGCTCTTAAAAGAAGTCGATACCTCGGATAAAGCGGTAACCAATAAGCGCTCTCTCAGGACTGTAGTCGTCATTCTGGCGGTCGCGGTCGCTCTTGTTGGCGGCGTGCTTTCACTGTTTGCCAGCTCCAATCCCGACGGTCTTGAATGGTCGCTTTTCGGAAACAGCGAAGCCGGCTACAGCGAAAATATGGGTCTGGATGAAGATGAATACGGCATTTCCAGCAATGCCGCCGACAAAGCGGCAGCCGTTCAGGATTCAACGGCCATTTTCCCCGACTACGCCTTTGCCGACAGCGACAGTGCAGCGGGCACGAGCGTTTCCGGACTGGTCGGTTCCGCTATGGTTGCCGCCGCCGCACTCATAATATGTGTCGTCTGCGGATTCTTCAGAAAGAAACGTTCCGCTGCCAAATAACCATTGATAAGTTCTTTCAATACACTCCCCCTTCTATACATTAGGGGCGCCTTAAAGGCGCTCCTTAATGTCATTTCAGGACCTGCCTATGAAAAAAATCGACCATGCCATAGTTGAATTCAAGGAAATGGACGAGATGGCCAACCGCTCATCTCCTGTCCATGAATTGAATCCCATGGTAAAGCTTATCGCCACAATTGCATATATTTTCTTTGTCGTATCCTTCGATAAATACGATCTGAACGGTCTGATCATCATGGTGCTGTACCCTATCGCGATGTTTGAGCTCAGCGGAACATCCATCGGCGCTTGTTTTTACAAGCTCAGGTTCGTTCTCCCCATCGTGTGCGCCGTGGGTCTGTTCAACCCGTTCTTTGATAAGGCAACGCTGCTGACGGTCGGAAACGTGGCGGTTTCCGGAGGCGTGATATCAATGCTCACGCTTATGCTGAAGGGTATTTTATGTATAATGGAATCCTTCGTGCTTGTTGCCACTACTTCTTTTGATTCCATCTGCCTGGCCCTGCGGCGGCTTCATATCCCCGGCTTTATCGTTACGCTCCTTCTCCTGACCTACAGATACATCTCAGTCATGATGGAGGAGGTCTCGATAATGACTGATGCTTATATGCTCAGAGCGCCCAGACAGAAGGGCATACAGTTTTCCGCCTGGGGCTCGTTTCTCGGCCAGCTCCTGCTCCGCAGCATGGACAGAGCCGAGGAGCTTTATTCCAGCATGCAGCTCCGGGGTTTCAGCGGTGAGTTCCTGTACGCCGGCTCCAAGCCGATGCGGGGTAAAGATATCCTTTTCCTTCTGGTTTCGATCGGGCTCTTTGCGCTGTTCAGATTTATTGACATTACAACGTTTATCGGCCAGTTGGTCATGTGAGGTGCTGATATGATCGAATTTAAGAATGTATCCTTCTGTTACGAAAAGGAGCATCCGGTACTCAAAAATATGTCCTTCAGCATAGAAAAAGGCGAAGCCGTGGGACTTATCGGCGCAAACGGCGCGGGTAAATCATCCATGCTGAAGGTGCTGCTGGGCTTACTGCCTCACGAGGGTGAGATACTCGTAAACGGTATTCCTCTGTGCAAGCAGAATCTGGCTGAGATTCGGCGTATCCTCGGTTTTGTGCTGCAAAATTCCGATAACCAGATGTTCATGCCTACCGTTTACGACGACATGATGTTCGGACTTCTCAATTACGGAATGAGCAAGGAGGATGCCGAGCACCGTGTGGACGCCGTGCTGGAGCAGCTTGACCTTACGCAGCTCAAGAACAAGTATAATCACAAGATCTCCGGCGGCGAGAAGCGCATGGCGGCTATCGCTACGGTTCTGGCCATGGAGCCCGAGGTCATCATAATGGACGAGCCCTCCGTTTCTCTCGACCCATATAACCGCAGGGCGGTGATAAACGTGATAAACTCCCTGACGCAGACGAAAATAATAGCCTCCCACGATCTTGATATGATCATGGAGACCTGCCGCAGGGTGATACTCATTTCCGACGGTCAGATCGTCGCGTCCGGCGCTGCCATGGATATACTGCGCGACAAAGAGCTCCTTGAGAGTAACCGTATGGAGCTGCCTTTCGGTCTTGCCTCCGCGTTCAAATGAAACAATACAATGCAAAACACCCCATATGCAGGACGTTTTAACTGCATAGGGGGTGTTTTCGCATAAAAAAACGCCGCAGACTAAATAAAGCCTGCGGCAGGTTGGTCCGAGTGACTGGAGTTGAACCAGCGGCCTCTTGAACCCCATTCAAGCGCGCTACCATCTGCGCTACACCCGGATTTTCAACGCCCGATTATATTAACACAAACAGTCGATAATTGCAATACCTATTTTGAATTTTTTAAAAAGTTTTTCCGTCTCGTACCTTGGATGCTGGTTTTCAAAAGCCTCCGCGCCGTTAAGCGCAGAGGCTTCATCGCCGTTTTTACAGATAAAACTCAGGCTCTTTTCTGGTCGAGCACAGCTTCTTCAGGGTTGCGTGAGCCGCGAGGCGCATGGGAGCAGGCACCTTGCGGGAATCGGTGGAGCATATGCTGACGCAGCGCATGCAGCTTATGCAGAGCTTGGTCTTGGTTTTCATGCGTTTGGCGCTGATGGCGCCTGCAGGGCAATACTTAAAGCAGATACCGCAGCCAATGCATTCCTTGGCCGGTGCGGGATACAGAGGAAGGGCCTTCACGGGCTTGCTTGCATAATTCGGGTCACCCGGCATTTTCACCTCGGCAAAGCTGTCATTCTCCTTGAGCTTCTTCAGGAAATCAATGAGCTTTGCCTTATCGCTCGCATTGGGTCTTCCCGCTCCGAAGCTTGGGTCGATGGAGTGAGGAGCTATCATTGAGCAGCCGGCGACAGTGACAAAGCCCTTCTTTGCCGCAAGCTCGCTCATCTCAAGCAGTGCATCGTCGACGGCGCGGTTGCCGAAAACCGCCACGGGGACGCAGGGGGTGTTATTGCCCATTATCATATCCATGCGATCATACATGGGCTTGGGTATCCTGCCGCCGTACACCGGGAAGCAGAAAAACGCAAGAGTGTCACTGTCGAGCGATACGTTCATGCTGGGGGTCGTTATCTCCTGCATGGGAGCGTCGCCCATCTCCTTGCTGATGATATCCGCGACGGATTTGGTACCTCCGCAGGGGCTGAAGTAAAAAATTGCGTATTTCATCTTTTCACATTCCTTTACTGTTGTCTTTTTCTGGACATATTGTATCATAGTTTAGACCCTGCGGCAATAGACATTTATCAGAATTCGACAGGCACAAAGCCTTTCCCGTCATACTCCCACAGCTCCGTGAAGCCGCAGAAGCGGGCAAGCTCCTCGCACATATCGAAGGCGAGAGTGATGCCGCTTGCCGAATGAGCGTCGGAGCTTATGCAGATCTTTCCGCCGATCTGCTTCAGATGCCGCAGAAGCTCAGCCGAGGGGTAAGGACTCGTGCGGTAGCCGCGGCTCATCGCGCCAGTATTTATCTCAAATATCTTATCCGCCGCACACAGCTTTTCCATGGCGGCATATGCCGCATCGCGGAAGTACCGTGACGAGGTATCGTATATGCTCTCCTGCTCGTTATACTTAGTGAGCAGGTCGAAGTGACCGACTATGCCTATCTCATCAAACTCCGCCACACGGCTGAGGTTTTCAAAATATGCCTCGGCTGCTCCGGCGGGGCCGCCGAAATGCTCGACAAGCAGCTTATGATGCTCCAGATCAAAGTCCTCATAGAAGCCGTCGACGATATGCCCCGAGCCGATGATATACTCGAAGCCATCGAAGTCCGGCGGGACCGACAAATCATATTCCATGCCGCAGTAGAGCTTAATTCTTCCCTCGTACTCAGCCTTGAGCCGTGCCATTTCCGACTTGAATACCGGCACGTTTTCGGCCGGCATACACCAGCTCTGGCCCTCGATCGGTATGTGGGCGCTGATCCCGAGTGAGGTAAGGCCCGCGTCTATCGCCGCGAGCACCATCTCCTCGGGCGTGTTTACGCCGTCGTCAAGTGTTGTGTGACAATGGAGATTCTGCCTGACCATGTTTACCCCACCTCCACACAGTAGGTACGCATAGCGCGGGTACCGACAACGACATAGTTTCCGTACATTGCAGGCGACGCCTCGATATTGCCGCCGAGATTTATGTAGTCGAGCTCTTCGCCGGTCTTGCCGTCGATCAGGAACATGTTGAAGCCGGAGTTGCAGTAGATAAGATAGCCGTTGCCGTCCTTATCATAGAAGTCCACCGGGGAGCTCCAGCTGTACATTGTTGTCTCCTTCTTCCAGACCTCCTCGCCGGTCGCCTTGTCAAGAGCCACGAGCGTGCCGGAGCTTGCTCCGGGAGTTCTTGCAATGGGCACGAATATCATATCCGACAGTTTGTTCTTGCCCACGGCTATCGTACCCTGAACGCCGCCGGAAAGATCCTGCACCGTATAGCAGGTGTAATCCGTTCTCCAGACTATCTCTCCTGTTTCGGCGTCGATCTTCCATATGGGGATGGCGACCGTCGAGTAGGAACGCCAGCCGTAGTGGAAGGAGGTGCTGATGTATATGTACGGGTGTCCGTCCTCAATATCTACTACCGGCGAGCAGTTGGTGTCGTCCAAAGTGTCCTGTACCCATACGAGCTCCAGGGTGTTCAGGTCAAGGCACATAAGATTGCCGCCGTTATCCGCAAGGAAGATATAGTTGTTGATTATCGACGCGCTTGATTCAATTCCCAGCCAGTACTGGGAACCGCTGCGCACACCGCTGTACTTCCACTTCACTATATTATCCGGGTCTACGGACAGCTCGCCCGTCTGCTCATTATATTTCGTATTGAGGTGGATAATGTAAAGTATTCCGTTTTCGCCCGGATAGATGAGCTGATCGGTCTCAGCGCTCACAAGGGGCGAGGAGTCGAACATATGCCAGCCGCGGTTTGCAAAGGTCTCGTTATGGCCGAACTCGAACATCACGCTGTTGTCGATAAGATTCACCACAAAGGCTCTGGAGCGTCCGTTTATACTGTTAACGCCCGAACCGACATACAGTATGGGATAGCCGCGGGGGTCGAGCGCTCCCGCTCCCTTGAAGTTGAAGCCGAGGTTGAGCGGATCGCGGGTGTATTCGCCGCTGCTGAGCTCATAGAAATACACATGGCCGTCAAGCGTACAGTAGATGACCTCAACAAGGTCCTTCTTCTCCCTCGCCCAGTCGTACATTGCGGTCATATTCTTTCGGGTCTGGTCGGGCCACTTTACGATAAGTGGCTGACCTGTCCAGCCGCTGCCTGACCAATAGCTGCCGTCAGTGTCGCTAAGCCCGCTCGTGTTCCTTGTCCAGAGCGTTGAGATGGTTTTGCTGCTGACGTCGGCTGCGCCGTAGGCGGCTCCGGTGCGGAAGTTGTTGCCGCGGAAGCCTATAACGCCTTCAAGCTCAGTATACCTCTCCGGCAGGTCGAACATGATCTCGTACTCGCTCTCATAATCCTCGACTATCTCGCCGTCGACCATTATCGCCGTGCTCGAAATGAGCTTATCGGGGCGTGTATCCTCAACGGAATGAGGCTCGAAATCGGGAAGACCTACCGGCGTCGGTGTCGGCTCCGGTGTGGGGGTCGGCGTAGGCGCAGCAGTGGGAGCGGCTGTTGCCTCGGGATTATTCAGCTCATCGTTCGCCTGAATTCCGCGGACGACTACCCATGCCAGCAATGCCAGCAGTATTACGAGTACAAGAGCTTCCGCAATAATAACTAAAGTATTTTTCTTTTTCATCTCACAACCAGCCTGTTTCTCTAATTATTCTGTAAAATGCACGTGATTGTTGATATGCTCCTCGCAGAAGCAGTGGTAACCGGCGCATCTTGAGCAATATCTGAATTCAAGGTTGGGGAAATCCGTGTCCGTTCTGCCGCAGACAGAGCATTTATGGCTGTAGTTTTTCTGGCGCTGCTCATATTTGATCTTCTGCTTTTCGCGGTTGAAATTGACCGTTGTCTTTCTGTACGCGGCTCTGCCTCCGCCTATCGAAGATATAAGGTCGGCTCCGAAGAAGATAAAGTAGTTAAGGATCGCGATCAGCGGCAGCAGGTTGAAGGGGAACGGAGACATCAGCATCGCGTAGAGGAAGAACGCCGCGTCAACATATGCAAGCCATTTGATCTTGACTGGAATAATGAACATAAAAAGCACCTGTGTGTCGGGGAAAAGGGTCGCAAAGGAGAAGAACATCGACAGATAGATGTAATATGTTCCTATATTTACACTCTGCTTTGTTATGAAATAGATGACAAGACCGTAGATGATAGTCAGGAATATGCCGCTGAAAATAAAGATGTTGAACCTTGCGGTGCCCCATTCTCTTTCAAGGGTGCTGCCTATCCAGTAATAAAAATAGAAAAACAGCAGCGCCCACATGCTCAGATCCTGAGGGATGAAAATAAAGGTGATGAGCCTCCAGACCTGTCCTCTCATTATGAGCTCGGGTGAAAACGAGAAATAGCTGAGCAGCGTTTTGCTCTCGTCCATTATGCTCAGCAGCCACACCGCGAGGCTTATGACAACGATATAAAGCATCAGATTGGGTATGCCGAAACGCGGATGCTTATAACAGAACATATCGATTTTTTTATTGATTTTTCTCATGCTTTTTTCCTTTCGGAACAGGAAGTCCAAAGAATTATAGTTGCTGTATGTTATATCCTACATCCAAAGCAGAGTAATGTCCACAAAAAATTTGTCGCAGGCATAACTTTTCACTTTAAGTTTCTGCAATTATATGTTAATATGTATGCTGTATTATTGTGTGCACAGGTGAAAAAATGCTTAACAACGAAAACAGCTTTGAGATCAAAAACGAGATAATAGAGGGCCGCAACGCCGTTATTGAGGCTTTGCGAGTCGGAAGAAGCATCGATAAGATATTTATCGCCAAGGGTGAGACAGACAAGACCCTCGGTCATATCGCATCCAAGGCGCGGCAAGCGGGTATAGTCGTCGTGGACGCGGACCGCCGCAAGCTCGACGGCATGAGCGTTACCAAGGCCCATCAGGGCGTTATCGCCCTCGTGGGCGTCAGCGAATACTGCTCGGTGGACGACATACTCGCCGTTGCCGCGGAGCGTAACGAAGCCCCCTTCGTCATCGTATGCGATGAAGTCAGCGACCCCAGGAATCTGGGTGCGATAATCCGCAGCGCCGAGTGTGCGGGAGCACACGGAGTAATAATACCCAAGCGCAGGAGCGCCGGCCTCACAGCCATCGTCGGAAAAGCCTCGGCAGGCGCCGCAGAGCATATGAGCATCGCAAGAGTGTCAAACCTTCCCGCGGCTTTAAAGGAGCTCAAGTCTAAGGGGCTGTGGATATACGGCGCGGCAGCAGGCGGCTCAAGCGGGCTTTGGGACACTGATTTTACCGGAGCTATGGCTCTTGTCATCGGCTCTGAGGGCGACGGTATAGGCAGGCTCGTGCGGGAAAACTGCGATTTTATCGTGAACATCCCGATGGCCGGCAGGATAAATTCCCTTAACGCCTCCGCCGCCGCATCTATAATAATGTATGAGGTGCTCCGCCAGAGGAGAGGCTGAGTATCCCGAGGAAAGCAATATGAACACAAACAACAACGACAATTCCAACAGCATGTACGAGTTTGATATTGACAGTATCCTGCTCGAATTCGGCGCTCTTAAAGAGGAGCCGGAGTCAAAGGCTCCGGTTTTTGAGCCGAGACTTCCGATAAAGGACGTCTCAGGCCCGGAGGATGCTGTTTTCTCGTCAGCCATAGAGGATGGCTTGAGCGAAAATGACGACAGCCTCGGCATCCCCTTCAGGGAACTGGCTTCGGCTCTGAAGGAGTCCGGCGATGAGCCGTCTGACACGCCTTCCGAATTTGATTTTAATTCGGAGAATATCCTGCAGGAATTCGAGTCGGATGATCCGGACGAGCTTGAGAGCACTATCGACCCCAATGCTGTAAGAGCTGAATTTGAAAATGACGGCATGCTTCCGGGAGCTGTTCCCGTGCAGAAAAAAGCCGCTTCGGAGCCTGAGCCGGTCGCTGCTTCCGCACCGAAAACAGGCGTGACCGCTTCTGACGATTTCATCGACAGTATCGTAAAGGAGTTCAGAGCCGCTCAGGACAGTACCGTCCCGCCGCATGCCGAGCCCATTGAGGAGCCCGAGCCCGAAAACGAGCAGGTGATATCTCCCGCGGACGAGCTTAAGGTTGACATAATGTCAGAACCCACACAGGAGCGGCCCGATATCCGGCCTGAGCCTGAGGCGGAGCTTATAGACGATGCGGATGCCTGCTATGCCGAAGCCGATGAGTACGAAGCGCCTCAGGAGGAAATGCGGGCCAGACCCAGGCCGCGTAAGAAGTCCTTCCGCGAGTCTGTGGCAGCCCCTGTGATCTCAGCTCTTGCATTCATCGCCATGAAGGTAAATCAAAGCCAGCTGTCCGTGGGCTCGGCAAGCTACGAGACCGAGGATCTCGGCGAGGAGATGCCCCCCGAGAAGGCTGCGAGGTTCTACGATAAGCACATTGCCGGTCTGCGGCTGAGGACGCGAATAGCCTTTATCCTCAGTGCTGTCCTTATCTACATATCATACGGGCTGCCCCTGGCGGGAGCATTTGCCGACGTCGGCGTTAAGAGCGTTGTATGCCTTATTCTGATGCTGGCGGTCATGCTCTGCGGTCTTGATATCATCACCTCAGGGATCATGAGCCTCGTACGCCTCAAGCCGCACGCAAACGGTCTGATCGCCGTATCCTGTCTGCTGTGCGCGATAGACGCCTTTGTTATAGCCTGCGGAGCAAAGAAGGTCGGTCTTCCCTTCTGCGCCGTCCCCGCGCTCACGATCTCATTCACGCTTCTCGGCTGTGTCCTGAACGCAAGAAGCAATCGTATCGTGTTCAACACCGCCGCATCGACAAGGCGACCCTACACACTCACCGCTGAAGCCGCCCTGTCAGGCGGAGATATAACCCTTTTAAAATCATTGAGAACAACAGACGGCTTTGTGCGCCGCACCGAGGAGGACGGGCCCGACGAGGCGGCCTTCGGACTGATGACGCCCTACCTTATCGCAGCAGTTTTGGTGCTCAGTCTGGTCTCGGCGGTGATCGGCAAGAGCTTTGCCGGCTTTGCGCATATCCTTTCCGGCATTTTTGTCTGCGCGGCTCCCATAGCCATGCTGATAACCTTCCCCCTGCCCTTCTTCGTGTCCGTTAAGTCGCTGATCAAAAACGGCTCCGCCATTGCGGGCTGGTCTGGTCTGTATGACATCGGCAAGGCCAAGCACCTTATTATTACCGACGCCGACCTCTTCCCCAACGGCTGCGTTAAGATCGGCAGAACGCGTATCCTCTCAGGCATGAAGCCCGAGAAGGTCATCTCCTTCGCAGCCAGCATTATTTCCGCTTCCGGAAGTGCGCTTGTTCCCGCCTTTTCCGAGCTCATGCGTAAGGGCAACGGCAATCTTCTGACCGTCGAGGCCTTTACCGTTCACGAGAGCGGCGGACTGATCGCAATGGTCGACGGAGAGGAGGTTTTCTGCGGAAACGCGGGATTCATGCGGCTCATGGGTATGCATCTGCCCGAAAAGTTTGTCGTCAAGGACTGTGTTTACGTCGCGGCCTCCGGTTCCATATGCGGCGTGTTTGAGATAGAATATAATGCTACGGAAGCCGTCAGGCGCTCGCTTGAGGCTCTCATGAGCTCCAGCCGTCATCCCATATTCGCCATCCGTGACTTCAACATCACTCCTCAAATGCTGTCTACCAAGTTTGACATCGCCACCGACGGCTTTGACTTCCCTGCATACCCGGACAGATACGAGATATCCGGCGCCGTCCCCTCGGATGACAGCAAGCCCGCGGCGCTCATATCACGCGAAGGACTGGAGCCGCTCGTATCCCTCGCCGATCACGGCAGACTGCTATACGGCAGGATACGCCTCAATGTCATGCTCAGCGTGCTGAGTACCGTTATTGGAGTTGTCATGATGTTCATCCTCAGTCTCAGCGGGCCCCTGAGTGTCGTCACCGCGCTAACATATCTGCTCGGCTGGCTTCTGCTTGCTGTCATACTGAGTTTTACGATCAATACTCCGTAAAAAACAGTTGCCATTAATTTATTATCAGTGTATAATAAATCGATTGCGTTTTAAGCGATTTAAAATTTATAGTTTACAATATATCAGAGAGGAAGCAACACATGAGCTACGAAACCAAGAACATCCGCAACATCTGCTTCATAGGTCACGGCAACAGCGGTAAGACCAGCCTTGCCGAAAGCATGCTGTTCAGCACCGGCGCTATCGACCGTATGGGCAAGGTCACCGACGGCAACACCGTCTGCGACTATGACGCTGAAGAGATCAAGCGCCAGATCACAATCTCCACCTCCGTCGCGCCCGTTAATTTCGGCGGCTGCAAGATCAATGTGCTCGACTGCCCCGGCTATTTTGACTTTGCCGGCGATGTGCTCGCCGCCATCCGCGTGGTCGAAGCCGGCGTTATCTTCTGCTCGGCAAAAGACGGCATCACCGTCGGCGCAGAGCGCAGTTGGAAGTATCTGAAGGCCGCTGACGTTCCCGCGATCTTCTATGTTTCCAAGCTGGACGAGGAGCACGGCGATTTTGACGCAGTTCTTTCCGCACTCAAGGAAAAGTACGGCGCAGCTATCTGCCCCGTTATCATCCCCATGTCCGACGGTACCGGCGTTATCGATCTGGTGCACAATATCGCTTACCAGACCAAGGGCGGCAAGACCTCTAAGGTAGCGGTTCCCGACGCCGACGCTGGCAGGGTCGAGGATATGCGCATGGAGCTTATGGAGGCTGCCGCTGTTACCGAGGAGCTCATGGAGAAGTTCCTTGACACCATGGAGCTCAGCGACGACGAGATCGTCACCGGCATCAAGGCCGGACTTGCCGAGCGTAGCGTCGTTCCCGTTGTCTGCGGCGCAGCAATGGCAAACATCGGCACCGAGGCCGTCATGCAGGCTATCTGCGATTACGTACCCGCTCCCGCTGACAAGTCAGCCGAGCCCGTAAGTGCATTTGTTTTCAAGACCGTTTCCGATCAGTTCGGCAAGTACAGCTTTGTGAAGGTCATGAGCGGCAAGATCACTGCCGACCTCACCCTCCGCAATGTCCGCGCTTCCAGCAACGATAAGCTGGGCCGCCTGTACACCGTTTCCGGCAAGAAGACCACCGAGGTCAAGGAAGCCTGCTGCGGCGATATCGTTGCCGTCGGCAAGATGGACTGGAAGACCGGCGATACCGTGTGCGATCCCAAGAACGAGGTCGAGTTCCCCGCGCTTGAGATGCCCGATCCCTGCTACTCCATGGCTATCTCCCCCAAGACCAAGGGTCAGGACGACAAGGTCGCCGGCGGTCTTGCAAGGCTTAACGAAGAAGACATCTCCTTCACTCTCGTCAACAATGCCGAGACCCATCAGATGGTCATTTCCGGCGCCGGTGATATCCAGGTCGATGTTCTCTGTGCAAAGCTGAAGTCCCGCTTCGGCGTTGAGACCGAGCTCAAGCCCGCACGCGTCGCTTACCGCGAGAAGATCAAGGGCCGCGTCGAGGCTCACGGCCGCCACAAGAAGCAGTCCGGCGGCTCCGGTCAGTTCGGTGATGTTTGGGTGCGCTTCGAGCCCCAGGACGAGCAGGACGACATGATCTTCGCAGAGGAAGTATTCGGCGGCTCCGTTCCCAAGAACTTCTTCCCCTCCGTTGAAAAGGGTCTGCGCAACGCAGTCCAGAAGGGCGTTCTCGCCGGTTATCCCCTGGTCGGTCTGAAGGCCACTCTGTACGACGGCTCCTACCACCCCGTCGACTCCAACGATATGGCGTTCCAGACGGCTGCCCGCCTTGCATATCAGGACGGTATCCCCAAGGCCAAGCCCACCATCCTTGAGCCTATCGGCCTTCTGAAAGTCACCATCCCCGACGCTAACCTCGGTGATATCATGTCCGATATCTCCTCCAAGCGCCGCGGCACCGTTCTCGGAATGAACGCCGAAGACGGCATGCAGACCGTTGAGGCCGAGGTCCCCATGGCAGAGATGAGCTCCTACACCATCGACCTGCGTTCCATGACCCAGGGCCGTGGTTCCTTCTCCTGCAAGTTCGTCCGCTACGAGGAAGCTCCCGGAAACGTTCAGCAGAAAGTCATCGAAGAGGCAAAGGCTCTGGCCGAGGCCGAATAATCAAAAATACGCGGTGGGCTTCCTGCCCACCGCTTTCATTAAGGTCTGTTATGAAGTTAAAGATACCCGAAATAAAAATACCATCGATAAAGAAGCATAGAGCCGAGGAAAATGCTCCGCTCGACAATACCGACGAGATCTTTGATGAGCTTGAGCGCGCCGATCCCGATAGCTATGCAGAGCAGCCTGCGCAGCCCATCGCCGAATCAAAGTCTCCCTCTTTTACGGTCAGCGAGGGCCAGCTAAGGAAGATATGGGCCGGCGAGATAGCCTTCGGTATTCTTGCCTCATTCGCCGCGGTCATCATTGCCTTGGCAGGATGACGCCGGCATTAGATCAGCCTGTAATATCTGCTCTTTTCAGGAGGTCGCATCATGAGCATCGTTCACACCATCACAGGAATCGCGGCACTTGTCTGCTTTGTTCTTCTGGTGATCAAATACCCACTGCGCAAGCTGCGCTTTTTTAGTCTAAACTCTTTTCTCATGAAGCTGCACGAGGCTGCGAGCGGCATATATTTTCTTGCGGCGATCGCGCACATGATAACCGGGTTTTCACTCATCAAAACAAGTCCGGCAGCGCTCATCGTCAGCGGCTTTGCGGCGTTTGTTATCAGCATCGTTCTGATAGCAGCCTGCCACATGACAAAAGACGCGAAAAAGAAGATGTACTGGCACCGCTGGTATTCCCTGTTTATGACAACGGCTATCGTCTTTCATATTTTTACCGCATGGCTTTGATGCAGGCAGAATTATAACCCATAAAACACAACGAAGATCGACAGCATACATTTTTTCATGCTGCCGATCTTCGTTTATAATTTTTATCTGACTATACCCTTTATAAACGCGGGTTTTTCCACCGGCTCGGTTACTATCGTGTAGCAGCCGCGCAGAAGCTCCGCTGCCTGCTCGGCCTTTTCAATTGAGGTGGCGTGGATTGTGCCGAGGCTCTCGCCTTCCTCTACCCTGTCTCCCACCTTTTTGTGGAGGATCAGTCCGACGGAAAGGTCGATCTCGCTCTCCTTGGTGACTCTGCCGCCGCCGAGATGCATGGACACAAGACCCACATCGGCGGCGGAAATGTGCTTGACATATCCCGTCTCCTTGCATATCGCCTCGTACCGCACCGGCGCCGCCGGGAGCAGGTCGGTATTGTATACCGCGTTTTTATCTCCGCCCTGTCCTTCAACGAGCTGGGCAAGCTTATTGAGAGCAGAGCCGTCCTCAATGCCGTGGATGAGCATCTGTCTTGCTTCGTCGTCGTTTTCCGCGATGCCGGCCTCCGTCAGGATGCAGGCTCCGAGAGTCAGGCACAGCTCGAGCAGCTCGCCCTTTTTCTCTCCGCGCAGGACCTCGATGGCCTCCTTGACCTCAAGCGCGTTGCCTATTGCGTTGCCCAGAGGCTCGTCCATGTCGGTGATAACGGCAACGGTCTTTTTACCTGCCATTTTTCCGACCGCCGTCAGGTTTTCAGCAAGCTCACGGGCGTCGTCTTCGGTCTTCATGAATGAGCCGCTGCCGCTCTTTACGTCGAGCACGATGACGTCGGCTCCCGCCGCGAGCTTCTTGGACATGATGGAGCTGACGATAAGCGGGATGCTGGGAACGGTGCCGGTAACGTCGCGCAGGGCGTACATCTTCTTGTCGGCGGGGTCAAGGTCGGCGGTCTGACCCGCGATGGCGATGCCGAAATCGTTTACATTTGCCATGAAGGTCTCCTCGGAGATGCCGGTGTTGAAGCCGGGGAAGCTCTCAAGCTTGTCTATGGTGCCGCCGGTATGGCCGAGGCCGCGTCCGGACATTTTGGCTATTTTCACGCCCTGAGCAGCCACCATCGGGCAAAGTATCAGCGAGGTTTTATCACCGACGCCGCCGGTTGAATGCTTATCGGCCTTGACGCCCTTTATGCCGCTCAGGTCAAGCGTTTCGCCGGAATGCATCATAGCCATGGTCAGCTCAAGGGTCTCCTCCCTGTCCATACCGCGTATAAGGATCGCCATGAGCAGCGCCGACATCTGGTAGTCGGGGATCTCGCCCTTTGTGTATCCGTCCACAACGAATTTTATCTCGTCCGCGGTGAGCTTAAAGCCGTCGCGCTTTTTTACTATTATATCAGTCATCAGCATAGCCGTTACCTCCTGAAAATGAATGATATAATTTTAGCACATACGTGCGTAAATTTCTACATATATTATATTTTTCTTTTTCCCGGGAAAACAATATATTCTCTGCCCTCTATCACTCTCAGCAGTTCGCGGCCATACTTGAGCCTTTTTCCGTCTGCCGGTATCGCGATCAGGTTTTTCTCTCCGTCGCAGCCTGCAAGACATCCCTTTGGACCGATGCGCCACAAAATGTCGCTATTCTGCTCCGGCTCCTGTGTTTTTATCTCGCGGTCCGCAGCGTATTCCGGCTTATTGGGGAAGCTTCTGAGTGCCGTGCGGCTCATCCGCCTTACAAGCCTGAGCCCACTGCCTTGCGGCTGCATCGTGCCGAGATATGCTTTCCCCTCCGCGCCGTATATATAAAGCTTCACAAGTCCCTTTGCTTTATCGCATCGGGCGTCGAATACGGTCATCAGCCCTTCCGTATAGACTCTAAGCTCCCCTCTTTCGTTACCGTTTATGTAGATGGGGTATTTATCCATGCCGCCTTGCCTCCTATATGCAAAACGCCCCGAGAAATTATCTCAGGGCGTTTATCTCACAGGCCGAAGCTGACCGCTATCGCGTTGTCGACCTTAGTCATGGTATTTTCATCGAGCTTTCCCATGCGCTCGCGCAGGCGGGATTTGTCGATAGTCCGTATCTGCTCAAGAAGTATAACGCTGTCCCGCGACAGTCCGACGCTTTGGGCGTTCAGCTCGATATGGGTGGGCAGCCGCGCCTTGCCGGTCTGACTTGTTATGGCAGCGGCAATAACCGTTGGGCTGTGCTTATTGCCGGTGTCGTTCTGGACGATGAGCACCGGGCGCATACCGCCCTGCTCCGAGCCCACAACGGGGCTCAAGTCGGCATAATAGATATCTCCACGTTTGACTATACTCAATTTAATTCACACTCCGAATGATAGTCGCCCGCTACATTTTATGTAGTGTGCTGATTACATTCTCCCACGGTGAATCAAATTTTATACATCAGGGTATATAAACTCTCGGTACGCGCTTGGACACGGCGCACAGAAGCTCATAGGGTATCGTGCCGGCGGCCTCGGCAAGGTCGAGGATGGAAGCTTTTTCTCCGAAGAGCTCCACCTCGCTTCCGACAGCGGCGTCGGGAATGTCGCTGATGTCTATCATACACATATCCATGCAGATATTGCCGCGCTGCGGCGCAAAGCCGCCCTCCGTGAAGAAGCTGCATTTATTCGCAGCCGCCCAGGGCAGCCCGTCGGCATAGCCTGCGGCGACGACGCCCATGCGAGTGCGCTTTTTCGTTACAAAATGTCTGCCGTAGCTTACGCAGGTATCCGGCTCATAATACTTAATGGTGCTTATTGTGCTCACCATGCGCATGGCGGGCTTTAAGCCGAGTTTACCGTCATCGCCGTAGCCGTAAAGCAGCAGACCGGGGCGGACCATATCCATCATCATGCCCGGGTGGTTTATGACCGCGCCGCTGTTGGCGCAGTGGCGGATGGCAAAGTGAACGCCCTTTTCCTCGGCGGCCTTGATCACATCGCAGAAAAGCTTAAATTGCTTTTTCGTATATTCCATGCTCTCTTCATCGGTAAAATCCGAGACGGCAAAATGCGTGTACACACCCTCGACGTCGAGATTGGGCATCCTGCAGGTGCTCACTACGTTCTTAACGCCCTCGTCAAAATAGGCTCCGGCGCACAGAAAGCCGAGCCGTGACATACCCGTATCGAGCTTAATATGGATCTTCAAAGTGCCGCCGAGGGCGCGGGCAGCCTCCGAATACTCGATAGCCTTGGCCTCACAGGACACGGTCTGGGTAAGGTCATTGTCGAGCAGATCCTTCACATACTCAGGCGGCGTATGACCGAGTATGAGTATGGGCATATTAACCCCGCTGCTCCTCAGCTCCAGCGCCTCGTCAAGGCAGGCTATGGCAAGGTAATCCGCGCCGCATTTTTCAAGACGCTTTGCCACCTCGACGGCTCCGTGGCCGTAGGCGTCGGCCTTGACTATGCCGAGAAACTTCGTGCCCTCCGGCAGGCTGCTCCTTATGCGACGGTAATTGTGTTCGATATTGTTCAGGCTCACTTCAGCCCAGGTTCTCTTTTGCAGATCGTTCATTTCAGTTAACTTCCCAATCGTTTATCTCAATGAATATTACTGTTTGCTCCTTATAGATTATTTCGGCGTTCAGGGGCACAAGCTCATTGCTTAACCACAGCGTTACAAGCATATCGTCCGACGGTACGAGCCTTGCTGCGATCATATCGTCCTCGCGCCATGTGATGTCGACATGAGCGTCGGTCATGGAGCGCACAAGCAGCGGCAGAGCCGACATGGGGCTGAGCTCCGTATCGCCGAAGGAGCCGATATCGAGTATGGCGCCGTCGTACTCAAGGCTCAGGGCGTCGCCCGTAACGTGGGCTTTTATCCCCGCCACGGTCTCGGGTTTAGTTATCTCGACCTCGGCGCTCTCTGCGCCCTGGGCATAGCTCAGCGTAAACTCAGCAGTTTTATCGCTGTACTCGGCGCGAACATCGGCGCTGAAGCTGACGGTATCGGCTTCTGCGACGCCCATTACAAACTCATCGAAGCTTTCCTCGCCGGTATCCGCGCAGCCGCAGAGCAAAACGAGGCTTATCATTAGCGGAAGCATTTTTTTGAACATGGACTTCCTCTCCTCGATTTATTATATTATAGACGTTCTCATTTCATTAGTCAAATTTTCTCTTGACTTTTCCCTTAATGTAGGCTTTAATATCATAGTAAATATTATTGCTGTGATCGGGAAGATAATACCGTAAGCTCCAGTCAGAGAATGGCGGTCATCGGCTGTAAGCCGCCTGTGGTGCGGGTATTTAGTTCGCCCGTGAGCTCCGGCCAATCACCGGCGGCGGCCACGTTATAGCCACAGAGCGCGATTAGCATCGAATTTGGGTGGTACCGCGGAAGAGCAGTCTTTCGTCCCTTGGGACGGCGGGCTGTATTTTTTTGTTGAAAACTAATGACTATAAGGAGAGACACAATGAAAGCACTTATGCAGGAGCTTAAGGAAAATGCCCTGAAGGCTATTCTTGACGCCGACAGTCTGGAAAACCTCGAAGCTCTCAGGATCAAATATCTCGGTAAAAAGGGCGAGCTGACAGCTATTCTCAAGCAGATGGGCAAGCTTTCCGCAGAAGAGCGCCCGGCTATGGGCCAGCTTGCAAACCAGCTCAGAGCAGAGCTTGAAAGCTCCATAGAGACGACCCGCGCAAAGCTCGAGGCGGCGGCTCTTGAGGCAAGGCTGAAGCTTGAGGCGGTCGACGTCACCATCCCCGGCGATGAGCTGAAGCTCGGCCACAAGCACCCCATGTACAAGGCGCTTGATGAGATAAAGGATATATTCGTGGGCATGGGCTTTACCGTGCTCGACGGCCCCGAGGTTGAGCTTGCCTCATATAACTTCGATAAGCTGAACGCCGATGAGGGGCATCCCTCCCGCGACTGGTCGGATACCTTCTACTTTGACGAGGACAGCAGGGTCATGCTCCGCTCCCAGACGAGCCCTATGCAGGTCCGCGCCATGGAGACCATGAAGCTTCCCATCCGCATCGTCGCTCCCGGCAGAGTTTACCGCAAGGATGAGGTCGACGCTACACACTCCCCCATGTTCCATCAGGTCGAGGGCATGGTCATAGACAAGGGCGTTACGATGGCCGACCTCAAGGGGACCCTGAATCTTGTTATGGAGCAGCTTTTCGGAGAAGGCACCGTTACCCGCTTCCGCCCCCACCACTTCCCCTTCACCGAGCCAAGCTGTGAGATGGACGTTCAGTGCCACAAGTGCGGCGGTAAGGGCTGCCCCACCTGCAAGGGCGAGGGCTGGATCGAGGTCCTGGGCGCAGGAATGATCCACCCGAGAGTTCTTGAGATGAGCGGCATCGACAGCGAGGAGTACACCGGCTGGGCCTTCGGCATGGGTCTTGAAAGACTTGCCATGAGGCGCTTTAAGATCTCCGACCTGCGTCTCATATTCGAAAACGACGTCCGCTTCTTGGAACAGTTCTAAAGGGAGGATAAGACGATGAATTTAAGCAGAAAATGGCTCACAGAGTTTGTTGACGGCGTTTCCGTCAGCGATATAAGCGACCGCGAATTTGCCGAGGCAATGACCCTCTCCGGCTCCAAGGTCGAGACCTATGAGGATCTCGGCGCGGAGATAAATAATGTTCTGGTGGGAAAGATTCTCTCCATGGAGAAGCACCCCAACTCAGACCACATGTGGATATGTCAGATAGACGTCGGCTCGGACGAGCCTGTTCAGATCGTCACCGGCGCATGGAACATCCACACCGGCGATCTTGTTCCCGCCGCTCTTCATAATTCGACGCTGCCCGGCGGCAAGAAGATAACCAAGGGCAAGCTGCGCGGCGAAGTATCAAACGGCATGCTGTGCTCTCTCAGGGAGCTCAATCTTGACGAGCGCGATTTCCCCTACGCGGTCATAAAAGCCGCCGCACTTTTGAACGATTATCACCCACTGGACGCCGAAAAGCCCTCCATCCCCGCGGATATCAAGGCCGGCGACAAGGTTTTCGGCCCCGTAGTCGCCGCAAAAGCCCTTGCGGTAGAGACCGTCGGCGTGAACGTATACAAATGCACCCTCGATATCGGCGCATCAACTGCAGATGTGGAGACCGACTGCCAGAACATCCACGAGGGCGACATGGTTGCATACAACACCAAGGCCTCAAGCATATGCACTCTCGACGACCTGCGCGCGCAGCAGGCCGAATTCCCCCACTGCATCCCCGACGGCATTTTCGTCCTGAACGAGGACGGCGTAAAGCCCGGCGATGATATCAGGCCCGTCATCGGCGCGGATGACCACGTTATCGAATTTGAGATAACCCCCAATCGCCCCGACTGCCTTTCCGTTATCGGACTTGCCCGCGAGGCCGCGGCCACCTTCGGCAAGGAGCTTAAGCTCCATGAGCCTGAGGTAAAGGGCGGTGCTGACGGCAGGCTCGACGAGCTTCTCAAGGTCGAGGTGCCTGCAGAGAAGCTGTGCCCCCGCTACACTGCGCGCATGGTGCGCAATGTGAAGATCGCTCCCTCCCCTAAGTGGATGCGCGAGCGTCTCAGAGCCATGGGCGTCAGACCCATCAACAACATTGTTGATATCACCAACTACGTCATGATGGAATACGGCCAGCCCATGCATGCGTTTGACTATCGCTATGTCAAGGGCGGCAAGATAATCGTCCGCCGCGCCGAGGACGGCGAGGAGCTCACAACTCTTGACGGCAATGTAAGAAAGCTTAACGGCAATATGCTCGTCATCGCGGACGACACCCGTGCCGTCGGCCTTGCAGGCATCATGGGCGGCGAGAACAGCGAGATCGTTTCCGATACCGTGGACGTTGTGTTTGAGTCCGCAAACTTTGACGGCACCTGCATCCGCAAGGGCGCTCTTGCGCTCGGCATGCGCACCGAGGCCTCCGCGAAGTTTGAAAAAGGTCTCGATCCCATGAACACCCTGCCCGCGGTTAACCGCGCCTGCGAGCTGGTAGAGATGCTGGGCGCCGGCGAGGTAGTTGACGGAGTTATTGACGTCGTAAACAGACTTCCCGAGCCCACCGTTCTGGCTCTGCGCCCGGATAAGGTAAACGCACTGCTGGGCACGGAGGTTTCGGTATCCCGAATGCAGGATATACTCAGGAGCCTTCAGTTCGGAGTTGACGGCGAGACCGTCAGCGTTCCCTCCTGGAGAGCCGACGTCGTGCACTACTCCGACCTTGCCGAGGAGGTAGCACGCTTTTACGGGTACAACAATATCCCCTGCACCCTCGTTCACGGCGAGAGCACGCTCGGCGGTTACTCCGACGAACAGCTTCTTGAGCAGCAGCTCGGCGCTCTCTGCCGCGCCGCCGGTTATGACGAGATCATAACCTACTCCTTCATCTCCCCCACCTATTACGATAAGATCCGCTGGGCTGCCGACGACCCGAGGCGCAAGAGCTTCAGGATCCTCAACCCCCTTGGCGAGGATACCTCCATCATGCGCACCACGACCCTGCCCTCCATGCTTGAGATCCTGACCCGTAACTACAACTTCCGCAACAAGGCCGTCAGGCTCTATGAGCTGGGCAGGATATATCAGCTCGGCGGCGAGGACGGGCTTGCCATAGAATCCAAAATACTCAGCATCGGCACCTACGGCCCGCAGGCGAGCTTCTTCGGGCTCAAGGGGCTTATCGAGGCCGTCATGAAGGATATCCGCGCAAAGGATGTACACTTTGAAGCCTGCACCGATAACCCCTCCTACCATCCCGGCCGCTGCGCTACGGTATGGGCGGGCTCCGACTGCATCGGCGTATTCGGTCAGATCCATCCTCTTGTCGCCGCCAATTACGGCGTTGACGCGGAATTTTACTGTGCGGAGCTCGCTCTTGACGAGCTTATGCTCGCCCGCGGTGAGGATCCCATATACACGCCTCTGCCCAAGTTCCCAGCCGTCACCCGCGACATCGCGGTCGTCTGCGACGCCGCCATCCCTGTCGCAAGGCTCATAGACTGTATTCTGGCATCAGGCGGAGAATTTCTCAAGGGCTGCAGCCTGTTCGATATCTACACCGGCAGTCACATCGCCCCTGGCAAGAAGTCCGTTGCCTTCTCCCTGACCATGAGATCCGACGACCAGACCCTGACCGACGATCACGCCGAGGAGACAATGAAGGCCGTTCTGACGGCTCTGGAGCAGAAATTCGGCGCAATTATACGATAATACGCACGAATTATCGCATGCACATGATCATTTAAACGCATATTTCCTTTACAATCACGCATAAACTGGTTATAATGATAGCAAGAAATCTATTTTGACCGAGGAGGGATTAATTATGGAAGACATAACAAGGAAGTTCACAGTTATCGACAGCAAGACCGAGATGAGAGAAATTCTGTCGTCCGTATACAATTCTCTGAAGGTTAAAGGTTACAATCCTATTAACCAGCTTGTCGGATACATTCTTTCCGAGGACCCGACCTACATCACAAACTACAACAATGCACGCAGCCTTATCTGCCGCATTGACAGAGACGAGCTCATGCACGAGCTGCTGACAAGTTACCTCGGAACTGAAAACGAACAGTAAGACGCAAAAAATTCCCGTTCAATATGAACGGGAATTTTTTATGTCCAAAGCTTGTCGTGTAAAGTAATTTTACACCAATTGTGAAATATTTATCGTTAACATATTGACACGGTCTAAGGATATTTGTATAATTTCTTTATAAAGACAATACATTTTTTTGTATTTGTCGCAAATCACAATTATTTAATAAGGAGGCATAGATGAAAGCAGACACAAAAATGCTTGACCGTATTTTGGATGAGCATAACTGCGACAAGCTGAAAATGATTGCAATAATGCAGGACATTCAGAAGGAGACCAGATATCTTCCCAAAGAAGCACTGACATACGTTGCAGGCAGGCTTGGCGTCAGCAGATCCGATATCTACGGCGTTGCAACATTCTACGAGAACTTCTCCCTGGAGCCCAAAGGCAAGTACATCATCAAATGCTGCAACGGAACGGCATGTCATGTTCGCAAATCCGACGAGGTACAGGAAGTGCTTTACCGCGAAACGGGTACAAGTGCCGAGAACAAAACCAGCGAAGACATGCTTTTTACCGTTGAGCGCGTTTCGTGTCTTGGAGCCTGCGGGCTTGCTCCCGTTTGCACCGTTAATGACGTTGTCCATCCCGCTATGACCCCCAAGAAAGCACGCGAGCTAATCGCTTCTCTGAAGGAGGCTGAAAAGACATGAAGATAACTTCCAGAGCGGAGCTTGCGCGCTGCAGGCAGCTGTATAAGAGATCTCTCGCCTCGCAATACAAGCAGGTCGTTATATGCGGCGGCTCAGGCTGTGTTGCCGGCGGCTCACGTAATGTCTATGCAAGAATGAAAGAGCTGATGGAGGCTAAGGGTCTCAAGGTCGACGTAAGGCTTGAGCATGAGACGCACGGAGAAGCGGTCGGCTTAAAGCACAGCGGCTGTCACGGCTTCTGCGAGATGGGTCCGCTGATGCGAATCGAGCCCATGGGGCTGCTATATATCAAAGTCAAGGCAGAAGATTGCGAGGAGATAATCGAAAAGACCATCCTTAACGACGAAGTGATAGACCGTCTTGTATATCACCAGGACAAAAAGTCCTACTGCCGCCAGGAGGATATCCCCTTCTATCGCCAGCAGACCCGCGTGGCGCTTGAGCACTGCGGCCACATAAACGCCGAGAGCGTCGAGGAGTACATAGCAGTCGGCGGCTATTCGGCACTTGAAAAGGCTCTTTTTGATATGCAGCCCGAGGACATCATAAAGGAAATATCCGACTCCGTGCTTCGGGGCAGAGGCGGCGGAGGCTTCCCCGCCGGAAAGAAGTGGGCTCAGGTCGCTGCACACAAGGATGCAGCGCAGAAATATATCGTCTGCAACGGCGACGAGGGCGATCCCGGTGCATTCATGGACCGTTCCGTCATGGAGGGCGATCCTCACCGAATGATCGAGGGTATGATAATAGCCGGAATTGCCTGCGGAGCCACCGAGGGCTACATATATGTGCGCGCCGAATATCCCCTTGCTGTCGAAAGACTGAAGCTCGCCATCAAGGACGATGAGGAGCACGGCATACTCGGCGATAATATTTTAGGTTCGGGCAAAAGCTTTCATCTTCATATCAGCAAGGGGGCGGGAGCTTTCGTCTGCGGAGAGGGATCGGCGCTGACCGCCTCCATCGAGAGCCACCGCGGTATGCCGAGGACAAAACCTCCCCGCACAGTCGACGCAGGGCTTCTGGCCTCCCCCACCGTTCTTAATAATGTTGAGACCTTCGCAAACGTTCCGCCCATCATAAGCCGCGGCGCCGAATGGTACCGTTCCATCGGAACGGACGGCAACTACGGCACCAAGGCCTTCGCGCTGACAGGCAATATAAAGCACACCGGCCTTATCGAGGTTCCTCTCGGAACTACACTGCGCCAAATAATTTTCGATATCGGCGGCGGCACCAAGACCGGAAAATTCAAAGCCGTTCAGATAGGCGGCCCGTCCGGCGGCTGTCTCACCAAGGAGCATCTCGACCTCCCTCTTGATTTTGACTCTCTCAAGGAGGTCGGCGCAATAATCGGCTCCGGCGGGCTTGTTGTCATGGGCGACGACACCTGCATGGTCGAGATCGCGCGCTTTTTCATGAATTTCACGAAAAATGAATCCTGCGGCAAGTGCACGACCTGCCGTGAGGGCATACCCGAGATGCTGAGAATACTTGAGGGAATAACCAAGGGTCAGGGTGAGCTGAAGGATCTCGACAGGCTTGAAAAAATTGCAAAGACCGTGCATACCTGCTCTCTGTGCGGCCTCGGCAAGACCGCGACCAACCCCGTGCTCAGCACTCTTAAATATTTCCGTGACGAATATGTTTCTCACATTGTCGACGAGGTCTGCCCCGCGGGACAGTGCACCGGCCTCACCCGCTACTGGGTCGATCCGGACGTCTGCATCGGCTGCGGCAAGTGCAAGATGAACTGTCCGGGCGATGCTATCACCGGCGCGGTTCGTGTTCCTCATGTCGTGGACACAAAGAAGTGCCTGCACTGCGGTCTGTGCATGCAGCTTTGCCCGGTACGCGCTATCAAGGAGGTTTGAGCCGATGAAACGCATGATAATAGACGGTATTAGCTGTGAATTTGAAAATGAGCGCAATGTGCTCGAGGTAGCGCGCAAAAACGGAATCGACATACCCAATCTCTGCTACTGCGAAAATCTCTCGATATACGGCGGCTGCCGTATGTGCATCGTCGAGGATGAACGCGGCAAGATAGACACCGCCTGCACCATGATACCGAGGGAAGGCCTCTCGGTAAAAACCTTCACCGAGGCCCTTACCGAGCACCGCCGCATGATACTCGAAATGCTGCTGTCGCGCCACAGAGCCGAATGCACCACCTGCGACAAGTCCGGCAAGTGCAGCCTGCAGGAATACGCGCACCGCTACGGAGTTGACGCCGTGGACTTTCCTCTGCATTACAGTTCGGAGCCTATTGACGATTCCTCCCCCTGCATCGTGCGCGATCCGTCCAAGTGCATCCTCTGCGGAAAATGCGTGCGTATGTGCACCGAGGTGCAGAACATCCACGTCATCGATTTTGCAGAGCGCGGCAGCGAGGCGTATATCTCCTGCGGCTTCGGCGATAAGCTGGCCGACACGCAATGCGTCGGATGCGGACAGTGCGCCGCAGTATGCCCTACGGGCGCGCTCACCGTGAAAAGCGATATTCCCGAGATGCGCAAAGCCCTTTTTGATAAGGGCAGGAAGGTAGCCGTACAGGTAGCCCCCGCCGTCAGAGTCGGGATCGGAGAGGAATTCGGCATCCCCGCCACGGAGCCCGTCATGGGCAAGATCGTCACGGCGCTCAAGCGTCTCGGAGCGGACTATGTATTCGACACCTCGCTCACCGCTGATCTCACCATCATGGAGGAATCGGCAGAGTTCCTCCATAAGCTCGAATCGGGCGCAAAGCTGCCTATGTTCACCTCCTGCTGCCCGGGATGGATAAAGCATGTTGAGAATAAGCATCCGGAGCTCATGCCTCAGGTATCGACCTGCGGCTCGCCCATGGAGATGTTCGGCGCCATCATCCGCAGATACTTCAGAGGCGAGCGTATATTCTCGGTCGCAATAATGCCCTGCACCGCCAAGAAGGCCGAAGCAAAGCGCCCGGAGCTTGAAAAGGACTGTGAAAGGCTCATTGATCTTGTTCTCACCACTCAGGAGCTTGTCCGCATGATCAACGAGGCAGGCATTGATTTTAAAAACCTGCCTGATACCGAGCCGGACGCTCCCTTTGCTCCCTACACCGGCGCCGGCGTTATCTTCGGCGTGACCGGCGGCGTAACGGAGGCGGTCATCCGCCATGTTCTCAGCGCGTACACCGAGGTGGAGATCGCATCTGTCGCCGAATGCGGAGTGCGCGGGCTTGAGGGCATAAAGGCCTTTGAGGTCACGGCTGGCGATACGACGCTTCGCATTGCGGTCGCAAACGGCCTCGGTAATGCCGATAAGCTCATTGAAAAGGTCGAGAGCGGTGAGGAGTTCTTCCACTTCATCGAGGTCATGGCCTGCCCCAACGGCTGCATCGGCGGCGGCGGACAGCCGCCTGCCTGCAACGCTCAGAAGGCAAAGCGCAATGAAGGTATATTCAATGCCGACAGGCAGTGCGAGCTAAAATCCTCCGGCCAGAACCCCGCGCTTAAGAGCATAGCAGAGCTTCTGTGCGGCAGAGAGCATGAGCTGCTGCACATACACTATCCCCTTCACGGTCAGCACTGATAAATGTATTCTATAAAAAATCGGCACCCGCCTGGGTGCCGATTCTTTCAGTCGAAAATCTATTTTATTGCAGCTTTTCCGCGACTGCGCTCAGAAATTCGGTGTAGCTTACGCTCTTTACATCGCTCTGTCCCTTGCACAGAAGCGCCAGATCGCCGGTCATCACACCGCTCTCCAGGGTGTCAATAGTGGCTTTCTCCAAGCGCTCGCCGAAAGCGACAAGCTCCGCATTGTCGTCCAGCTCTCCCCTCTTGCGCAGGGCGCCGCTCCATGCAAAAATGGTCGCCACGGGGTTGGAGGAGGGTGTCTCCCCTTTCAGATACCTGTAGTAATGGCGGGTTATCGTGCCGTGGGCTGCCTCAAACTCGTAGTTTCCGTCCGGAGAGACCAGAACGCTTGTCATCATGGCAAGCGAACCGAATGCCGTGGACAGCATATCGCTCATCACGTCGCCGTCATAGTTCTTGCAGGCCCATACGAAACCGCCCTCACTCCGGATGACTCGCGCCACAGCATCATCGATGAGCGTGTAGAAATATGTGATACCCATCGCCTCAAACTGTGCCTTGTAGTCGCTCTCATATATCTCAGCGAAGATATCCTTAAAGGTCTGGTCGTACTGCTTGGAGATGGTGTCCTTACACGAAAACCACAGATCCTGCCCCACGGACAGCGCGTAACTAAAGCAGGAGTGGGCAAAGGAACGGATGGATTTATCGGTGTTATGCATGCCCTGCACCACGCCGGGTCCCTTGAATGAGAAAACCTCCTGACGGAAGGTCTCCTTTCCGCTTGCGTCAGTGAACACAAGCTCCGCTTTGCCGGCATCGGGAACGCGGTACTCGACATTCCTGTACACATCACCGTAGGCGTGACGGGCAATGGTGATAGGCTTTTTCCATGTACTTACCACCGGCGCTATGCGGTCGATAAGAATGGGGGCGCGGAATACGGTGCCGTCGAGAATGGAGCGGATTGTGCCGTTGGGGCTTTTCCACATCTGATGCAGCCCGTACTCCTCCATACGCTGGGCGTTTGGGGTGATCGTTGCGCATTTCACGCCTACCCGCCACTTTTTGACGGCGTTGGCAGCATCCGCAGTCACCTGGTCGTTGGTCTTATCCCGATTAGGCAAGCCCAGATCGTAGTATTCCGTTTTCAGCTCCACGAAGGGATGGATAAGCGTATCCTTTATCTCCCGCCAGAGGATGCGGGTCATTTCGTCGCCGTCCATCTCTACGATTGGGTTTATCATCCTGATCTTTTCCATGGCTTACTCCTTATGCGCGGCGTAGTAATTCATCAGACAGCCATCCGCAATGATCTGCTTTTCCTCATCGGTGAGTGCGGCAAGATGCAGCATCAAATCGTGTACGCCGTCCGCTGTAACCACCTTGGCAGGAATATCGGATGCGCCGGAGAGCACCGCCTGCCGTACACCGGGGACATATACAAAGTCTCCGGCGGCATAGGGAAACTCCACGCCTGTATCCAGCGTAAAGGGCACCATGCCCCAGTTGATGCAGTTGCTGCGATAGCGCTTGGTGGCGTATTCATAGCAAATATTTGCACATCCGCCCAGAATACGCTGGCAGGAGGCGGCCTGCTCACGGGCAGAGCCGTCGCCGGGCTTGTGGGCAAAAACAGTTGAGCCGATCTGCACGTTCTCGCCTGATATGCCCAGCTTGTTCCACACATCCCCGAGGTCGGCGGCAGTGAGAGAGCGGGTAACTTCGGTACGCTTCACATACTCAGGCTCCCTGCGGGACAGGGTGAAAGTGGCCAGCTTCAGGGGATTTGAGCGATAGGATGAGGCGTCACCGGAGGGGATCAGCTCATCGGTAGTGGTGACCTCATCGTGGATCACCGCATCCAGACGCAGGAGCAGATCCTCGCCGAGAGCGGGAATGGCGGGCCACTCGGTGATATTGGGGCCGAAACGAAGCTCAGCCGTCTCATCCGCCTTGCCGAAGCCGAAATATACCCTCTTGCCGTACACATCGCCGTCGAAGCCGTAGGCTGCGGCAGCAGGGGCGATATAGTCCACATCGGTTGCAGCGGTCAATACGCCGTGATTTCGGGCAGTCGCGGCAATGGAGCGGGCGTCCATCAGCATGACGCCGGCCACCTGACCGTCGGATGGCTTGGAGCCCTCACGGTTGGGGAAGTTGCGGGTGGTGTGACGGGCGGACAGGCCGCCGCAAGAGGGCACATCGCCGGCGCCGAAGCAGGGGCCGCAGAAACAGGGCTTAAAGAGAGCGCCGCTTTCCAGCAGCGTCTGCTGTACGCCGTTTTTGATAAGCTCCAGATTAACGGGCACACTCGGGGGATACACCGACAGGGAGAAATAGCCGCTGCCCACATCATGTCCCTTCAGGATAGCGGCGGCCTCGGCGATGTTATCGTACATACCGCCTGCACAGCCTGCGATGATGCCCTGGTCGATCATCACCTTGCCGTTAACCACCTTGCTGCACAGGTCAAGCTTCAGATCGCCGAAGCGCGCCCGCTTCTCCGCCTCGCGGAGAATGTCGCCGGCGTTTTGCTGCAGCTCATGTATCGTATATGCCTCAGACGGGTGGAAAGGCAACGCGGCCATAGGCTCGACCTTGTCGAGGTCAATAGTCACCATGGCGTCGTAATATGCTCCTTCGGCGGGCTCCAGCCTGCGATAGTCGCCTGCGCGGCCGCGGATGGTCAGGTATTCCTCCACCTTTTCGTCGGTTGCCCATATTGATGAGAGGCAGGCAGTCTCGGTTGTCATTACATCGATGCCGATGCGGTAGTCCATAGGCAGCTTGGCAACGCCCGGGCCGGCAAACTCCAGCACCTTATTCTTCACAAAATTGTTCTTATATGTTGCGCCGCACAGAGCTATCGCCACATCATGGGGGCCTACTCCCTGACGGGGGCTGCCGGTGAGGTACACCAGCACCACCTGCGGGCGAGATAAATCATATGTACGGCTCAAAAGCTGCTTTACAAGCTCCGGTCCGCCCTCACCGACGCCCATGGTGCCAATGGCTCCGTAACGGGTGTGGCTGTCGCTGCCCAGGATCATCCGTCCGCAGCCTGCCATCATCTCACGGGCGTACTGGTGGATAACCGCCTGATTGGCAGGGACATAGATGCCGCCGTATTTTTTCGCGGCACTCAGACCGAACACATGGTCATCCTCGTTGATGGTGCCGCCCACAGCGCACAGACTGTTGTGGCAGTTTGTCAGCACATAGGGCAATGGGAACTTCTCGAGCCCGGATGACTTCGCCGTCTGTATGATGCCCACATAGGTGATATCGTGGGAGATCAAGCTGTCGAATTTCAGTCTCAGGGCGCTGCTGTCGCCGGAGGTGTTGTGCGCAAGCATAACGCCTGCAGCCATGGTCTGCAAAGCCCCGGTCTCCCGGCAGCCGCCTGCCAGTTCCTCTACAGGTTTTCCATCGTGCCAGAAAACACCGCCCTCATGCAGTCTAATCATATCGCTATTTCCTCGCTTCCGCCGGTTTGTCAAATATATCGGTTGCAGTATAGCACAGCCTTAGTCTGTGTGCAATAGTAAAGTGAACATTTTTTATTACGCTCTTGCATATATTGCTTAAATATTGCATTTTCAGGCAGTTAAATATTTAATTTTTGCAAGTTTCGCAAAAAACTCTTGCATTTTACGGGCTATAGACCTATAATGGCCTCAGCAACGAAAAAGGAGATCCCCATAATGTCAAAAGATCCCGCAATGCTGACACAGTATACACAGCTTTTGTGCAACGATATCGACAGCGCCTATACCATTGACAAGGAGGCTTACCGAAAGCTGTCCGTCAAGCGCGGCCTGCGTAATGAGGACGGTACCGGCGTACTCATCGGCGTCACACAGATCGGTTCCGTTCAGGGCTACTATATGGACGACGGGGAAAAGACTCCCATACCCGGGCATCTCTATTACAGGGGCATAGATGTAAACGATATTGCCGACACCCACCAGAAAAACGGAACCTTTGGCTTTGAAGAGGTGGCCTATCTTCTGCTGATGGGAAAACTGCCCACTGCCGAACAGAAGGCATGCTTCGACACTATCCTCGCCGAAGCCCGGCCTCTGCCCAACGGTTTTTTTGAGGATATGATCCTCAAGGTCTCCGGCAGCAATGTTATGAACGTACTACCCCGCTGCGTGCTTGCCCTGTACAACTATGACGATGCACCGGAGGATAATTCAATTGAGCATCTGGTGCTGCAGGCCATCCAGCTTATCGCAAGGTTCCCCGGCATCGTTGCAACCGCATATGCTGCCAAGCGGCACCATTACGACCACAAATCCCTGTACGTCCATAATCCCCGTCCGGAGCTTTCAGTGTCGGAGAATTTTCTGCGGATGCTGCGGCCCAATAAGGCATACACGGCAGAGGAAGCACAGCTTCTAGACCTGATGCTGATACTCCATGCCGAACACGGCGGCGGCAACAACTCCACCTTTACCTGCCGCTCTCTCAGCTCCACCGGCACGGATACCTACAGTGCCATCGCAGGCGCCGTGTGCTCTCTGAAGGGTCCGCTTCACGGCGGAGCCAACGGCAAAGCACTGGCGATGATCGATGACATCCGTGAGCATGTGTCCGATCTGAAGGACGACGAGGAGATCGCCCGTCATTTGCGCCTTATTCTGGACGGAGAGGCCTTCGATCACTCCGGTAAGCTGTATGGCTTGGGACACGCGGTGTATACCCTGTCTGACCCGCGCGCCGTGCTTATAAAAAAATATGCCCGTGCTTTAGCTGAAAAGTGGGGCCGCATGGATGATTTCCGGCTTGTTGAAAGTGTGGAGCGTCTGGGGCCTGCGGAGATAGCCCGCCGCAAGCATAATACCAGCCCAATTTGTGCCAATGTTGACCTGTATTCCGGCCTTGTATACGATATGTTAGGCATTCCCCGCGAGCTGTTTACCCCTCTTTTCGCCACAGCCCGTATCGCCGGCTGGTGCGCCCACCGAATAGAAGAGGCCACCACATGCCACCGCATTATGCGTCCGGCCTATCATGCCACCGCAAAAAAACTGGCGTATGTACCAATGGACCAGCGCTGAGCATTCTTAGCTTCAAATACAGAAAAGCCGCCTGAAAGGGCGGCTTTTTCAATGAAAAAGGCAGAAGATATTCCGCGAAGTATTATTAAAAAATCCCGCAACCACAATGGTGAATTGCACCCCATTTGTTAGACAGTATGATATACTATCTAACAAGTGGGGT
>CAMJGL010000012.1:0-62223 GCA_946405205.1 uncultured Clostridia bacterium | reverse complement strand
GGCTTGCCTTCGCCGACGAGGGTGATGACCTCGGACTCTGCGAAAACGGTGCACTGTGCGGTGATGGGGATGACGTTCTTTGCGGTAAGAGCGAGCTTGGAGAACTCAGGCAGGCTCATCTCGAAGGAGCGTGCCATTGCCTCGAAGAAGCGGCCGGTACCTGCTGCGCACTTGTCGTTCATTGCGAAGTTCTTTACGGTGCCGTCGGTGTCGATGCTGATGCCCTTGACGTCCTGGCCGCCGATATCGATGATCGCCTTAACGGTAGGATCGGTGATATGTACGCCCATTGCGTGGCAAGAAATCTCGGAGATGTTCTCATCTGCGAAGGGGACCTTGTTGCGGCCGTAGCCGGTACCGATCAGGTATGCAAGCTCCTTGGAGTCCTTCAGGCCTGCCTTGCTGCAGACTTCTTCCATTGCCGCTACTGCGGATGCCTCGGAATTGATCTTGCTGCGGATAGTGGTGTCCGCTACCATCTTGCCGTTTTCGTCAAGTATTACTGCCTTGGTGTAGGTCGAGCCTACGTCGCAGCCGCCAAAGTATTTCATTTGTGTTGCCTCCAATAATCAAAAAATAAACTAACGGTTTCTTTATTATGCCAACTCTCCCGAAAAGAGAGTTGGCATGTTGTTTATAGGATCAAATCTCGTCGTACTTGTATGCGGGGAACTTATCCATATCGTACGGCATAGTGAGCATATCCTTGCGCTCCATGTTGTCATAGTGATTCTTCATGAAGGGCTCAAAGACATTGAACAGGAACTTGCCGTCGAGGTCAAAGAAAAACACTGCAAACAGCGCCGCATAAGCAACTCCGCCTATGCCAAGAGCTTTCAAAACAAACTTTTTCATATTCTTTGCTCCTCCTATTACCAGGTCATGTCGTCGTCGAGCTCGAGCAGGGACGGATCCAGGGGCTCTTCGTGCATAACGGTGGTCATGTAGTCGTTGATTATACGACGGATCTCAGCACGGGAAACGGTGCGGCTGTCAGGCAGCGCGTGGGGGATCCAGAATGCGGGAACGTTTCTCTCACGGAACTCATCCTCGAACAGGCCGTGAACGCCCTGCATGCCCTTGCACTGGAGCTGATCGTACATTGCGACCATGTCGCAGTTGAAGCGCTCCATGTTCTCCCACAGCTCGAAAACGTGATGCATACCGCCGACTGCCATGCGGCGCATGGGAGCCCACATATGATACTGAGCAACGTCCTCAAGCATATTCTCGTAGCTGTCGGTACGGATGGTCATATCGAACATCAGGGAGTCCATGTTCATGACGACATTCAGACCCCATGTATTGTATGCCCAGGTGCACCAGTTGGAGTAGTACAGAGGTGCGCAGGACCATGCAAGCACTCTGTGGCGGGTGTTGGGGAAGGTGTTGATCTTCTCACGCACGCACTTTTCCATGATAGTACGGACCTTGCTGTCGCAGAAATGCCAGATGGGCAGATCGCCGTACTGGGACTGGTAGATGCGGTACAGAGCCTGTGCGACGCCGTTGATGGGGTAGGAATTCGTCTTCGCGGCAACTTCCCACTTTTCCCACTCGAACTTCTGCAGCTCGTTCTGAGCCTCAATGCGCTTGACCATCTGATCCCAGTTGAAGGGAACGCCGGTCTGATCCTCGACGAACTTCCAGCACTTCTCTATGTCCTTCATGACGTACTTCTTTACCAGAGGATCGTCAAACTGCATGGGCATGCCGAGAGAGAACAGAGGCTTGTCGGAGAACCAGTCCTGCAGGATGGAGGTGGCGACGGAAGCGTCGCAGGCCTCGTTACAGGTGACAACGAACGGGCTGTAATCGGGCATATCGTCAAGGACGAACAGACCGGACTCAGCCTGGCACATCGGGCAGGGGTCGCCGGGCAGGCCGATGGACTGAACTGCGTCGATGTAGTTGTGGACGGTGTGGCTGTTGACGTGGCAGGTGACGAAGTAGGGGATCATCTCCATGGCAACGTTCTTGAATTTGTCGGACCAGGGATAGAACATACCGCCCCATACGGTCTCGTTATGTGCGATGGTGTGATACCAGTCGTCGTTCTTCTTGCCGCCGTGGATCTTGGTGTCGGAGTTGAACATGGTCATAAACTGGACGATGGTCGCGTTGACCATGCCGCGGTAATGCCATGCGGAAGCGCGCAGAGCCTCGCCGCGCAGACCTTCCATGCCGCGGTCGAACCAGTGCAGAACGGGAATATAGGTCTGGCCTACCCAGCGGTATCTCCATACGCCCTTCATGAAGTTGACGATGCCGCCGTACTTCATAACGTCCAGCACCATATGTAAGTAGTTGTACATCCAAATGTTGTGGAAGTAATAGAAGGTATCCTTTACGCCGCGCCATTCTCTGTGCTTATACAGGCCGGTCTTGGGCAGATAGTTATCGCCGAGGCGGCGCTCGCCGTGAGGCTTGCCATACCAAAAATCTCTAAAAGCTTTCTTAATATCCATAATTACTTGCCCTCCTGAATCTTCTTGATCTCGACAGATTCAACGAATGCCTGGAAGCGGGTGCGGAGCTGGCCGGATGCGGTGTTCAGGTATTCCTTCTCGATGGAGCATACGGGGATTCCGAAGTCGCGCTTCATTATGATCGTGTCGATAACACGCTCGTAGCTCCAGTACTCACAGAACTTGTTGGATACAACGATGAGACCGTCTGCATTATACTCCTTGACCAGGTCTGCCAGGCGCTGCTTTCTTGCGCGCATCTCGTCCTGAGGCATAAAGCGCGGGCAGTTGGAGGTCTTGAGATAATGACGGGCGATCGCCATGAGGGGATCCTCGCCCTTCTCGACCACGATGGGCTGACGGGACTCGACTGCGCCGTAGCAGTAACGGTCGCAGACTACCTCTGCGCCGCAGCTCTCGATAAGCTGAGTGAAGCCGGGGTCGTCGTTCTCGGAACCGGCAAGAACGACCTTGCAGCGGAACGGCCACTTTTCGTCGGGCTTGCGGGTCTTGAGCTCCTTGGCGGTCTCGCGCAGGTAGGGAAGAATGAGGTACTTGGGGCATACGAGAGAAACGAGCTGGATCACGTGGAACTCATAGCCGGTGATGGTCGGATTGTCAAGCTTGCGGTAGTCGCCGATCTCGTTTATGAGCTTGCAGACCTCGTTATGCTGCTTGATAGCGGCCTTCAGTGCCTTGTCGGACACGTCGATACCGAAATTCTCCTCGAGCTTGCCCAGCACATGGTGCTTGAGCTGATCGTAGTAGTAGTGATAATCGTTCTCGCTGTTTTTGAAGGGAACGTCGATAAATTCGCAGAAGAATTTATCGTTCTTGATGACGTCCATATCCTTCACGGAGTCAAGCTTTTTCTGCTGGAGATGCTCCTGGAAGCGGCAGGTGACGGTGCAGGTCTCGGTTGCCATCTGCGCGTCAAGGAAGTTGAAGCCGCCCTCGAGTGCGCGCTCGAAGAGGCTGCGTCCGTAGTGGCAAACACGTGCGGACATGTAGTAGGTCGCGATGTCGGGAGAAGTGCAGCGCGGCGCTCTCAGACGAACGGAGAAGCAGCCGGGCAGGTCGAGAAGTACTTCAGGCATGAAGTAGCAGGTGTAGCCGAGCGCATATTTGCCCTCTGCCTTTGCCTGCTGCACCAGTTCGTTGTTGGCTTCCTGAAGCAGATTCTCAAAGTAGATCAGATGCTTAAGGTCTCTCACGGATAACCCCCCATAATAAAAATTTTTGGTGTGTTATTTCAAGGCGCTATACGCCCTGTATGTACCTGTATATTGTATCAAAGCGTCATATTATTGTCAATTGTGTTTTGGTCAGAAAAGCGACAATTTGAGGCATTTTTGCCCATTTTTTCTTATACAATTGTATGTTTTGTGTCTAAACCGTAAAATCATTTAAAAATTTTTGAATAGTTTCTGTGCATGCTGTACAGTTTCCCTGTATCATATTCGGGCTGCCTCCTCCGCGTCCGGATATGCCCTCGTTTATCACTTTTGCGGCACTTTTCAGGTCCACGCTGCGGCTGCCGATTATGTATCTGAAGCCGGTATCGTCGCTGCCGGAGAACACCGCCGCAACGCCGCCGCACTTCTTCACGGCTTCGTTTATGAGCGCCCTGAGCGCCGGCTCGTCCAGCGTCGAGTCGAATATGCAGATGTTTCCCTCGGTGGGAGTTATCGCCGCAGCCCTGCATGCGGCAAGCTCGCGGCTGAGCTCGGACACCCTTGCCTTGAGCTTCTCCTGCTCTTTCATAACGCGGCGAACGGCTGCCGCCGTCTCGTTTCGCTTGGCGGACAGCAGCATGGATATCTCCGTGTTGTTATTCTGGGTCACCACGGCGTTTTCATAGGCGTCCAGGCCGCAGAGCATGCTTATCCTGACGCCCTCACCTCCCCTGCGGCGGCGCTCGCTGTCAAGTATTTTTATCATGCCAACCTCCGCGGTCGAGGAAAGGTGAGGCGCACAGCAGGCGCAGATATCCACGTTTTCTATCTCAACGATGCGGACATTTTCCGTCAGCTCCAGCTTGCTGCGGTATTGAAGCTTTTCCAGCACCTCCTCCGGCGGGAACGAGGCGCTTATCTTATGATCTGCCGCGACCGCAAGATTTGCCTCACGCTCGAGCTCCGCAAGCTGCTCCCATGTCAGCTCCCCGTCGAAATCTATCGTGACAAAATCGTTTCCCATGTGAAAGCCGATGTTGCTGTACCCGTATTTCTTATGCACGAGCCCCGACACAATATGCTCGCCGGAGTGATTTTGCATCCTGCGGAAGCGTATTTCCCAGTCGATCGCGCAGTCGTACACTTCCCCGACGGTGAGCGGTTGGTTTACATAATGTATGATTTCTCCGTTTTTCTCCTGCGTATCGGACACGCGGGCCCTGCCTATCAGGCCGCTGTCGCCCGCCTGGCCGCCGCCCTCGGGGAAGAAGGCCGTGCGGTTGAGGGTGACTGCATAGCCGTCCTTCACCGCCTCGCAGGAGGTGACCGCGGCCGTGAAGCGTTTCATTTTGCTGTCGGCATAGTAAAGTCTTTCAGTCATGATTATCTCCGTTCCGCCGCCGAAACGGCAGGTGTTTTGGTATATAATATCACTGCGCGGGGCTTTATTCAATCGGGAAATGAGCCGAAGCAGAAGCTGCATTTGCCGCCCTCCCAAAGCGCCGCGCCGTCCATCACCGACGCCCGGCAAATGCTGTTCTGCCCGTATTTCCCCCGTATCTTATCCACGGCGGCGTCGATGCTTCGCTGTCGGTTTATGTTTACATAATCTATAAATATGTCAATCTGCTCGTCGGCATCGGCGTGCACCAGCTCCAGAGCCCGGACGCCTACGCTGCGCAGGGGGCCGGGAAACTCGTGGCACTGCCGCAGCAGCTCCAGTGCGCAGGCGGCAAGCTCGACCGTTATATCCGTGGCGTACCGCAGGCGCATACGGTGGCTTTTCCACTGAAGATCCGTTCCCCTTGCCGACACCTCCACCGTCCGGCACCTGAGCTTTTGCCTTCGCAGCCGTGAGGATACACCGTCGGCGAGCATCAGCAGTGTTACACGCGCCTGCTCAAAATTCTCGATATCCTGCGGCAGGGTCGTGCTGTTGCCTATGGACTTGGGCGGCGGCTCCTCCCCTATCCTGCGCACGCGGGAAGTGTCCGTTCCGTTTGCGTACCGCCACAGAGTTATGCCGCCTTTTCCGAAACGGGCCTGCAGAAGCTCCGGCTCCACGCGGGCAAGCTCGCCTATCGTGCGTATGCCCATCCGCCCCAGCTCTCTCGTAGTACTGCGCCCCGCCATCAGCATATCCGACACCGGAAGAGGCCACACCATGTCCCTGAAATGAGCCCTGTCTATCACCGTCACCGCATCCGGCTTTTTATAGTCCGAGCCCAGCTTCGCCAGCACCTTGTTCCACGACACGCCGACGCTCACCGTAAGCCCCGTCTCACGTCTCACCCGCTCCCGTATCTCGTTTGCCGTTTTCACGGGGTCGGGACAGGCAAGGCAGTTTGTGATGTCCAGCCAGCTCTCGTCGATGCCGAAGGGCTCGCACAGGTCCGTATATTCGCTGTATATCTCGCGCACCATATCGGAATATTTGATATATCTGTCAAAATGCGGCTCCACTATCTGAAGCTCGGGGCACAGCTGCTTTGCCTGCCATATCGCCATGCCGGTTTTTACTCCCGCGCCCTTTGCTTTATCGCATTTGGCGAGTACGATGCCGTGCCTCAGCTCCCTCGAGCCGCAGACCGCGAAGGGCTTTTCGCCCAGCTCCGGACGGTACAGCCGCTCAACGCTCGCATAGCAGGAATTTATGTCCGAATGAAGTATCACCCTATCCATTTTCGGTTCTCCTATTAAGATATTATGCTCATTATACATCTCTTAATAGGATATGTAAACAGAAAAATTTATCCGTTTTAGATATTTGTGCTTGCAATTTATATCCGTATATTATATAATCATATCAGTAGATACGGAGGAAAGATATGAGCGTAAATATAGGAGAAATTTTGAATATCCGCCGCAGGGAGCTGGGGCTTTCGCAGTCCGAGCTTGCCCGCCGTCTTGGCGGAGAGGGCGTTGAGGTCACCAATCAGGCTATATCCAAATGGGAGAACGGAAACACGCTTCCGAACGCGAGGCAGTTTCTTGCCCTGTGCCGTGCGCTTGAGATTGACGACATAGGCGGGGAGTTTTTCGGCAGCTCCCGAGGCGGTCTTCTTGCGGGGCTTGACAGTCTCGGCAGGAAAAAGGCCATGGAATACATCGAGCTTCTGCGTGACAGCGGCCGCTACGCCGTGCAGCCGGAGCCCGTGCGCCTGCGCAGCCTTCCGCTGTACTCTCTCGCGGTGTCGGCGGGCACCGGCCAGTTTCTCGACAGTGAGGATTATGAGATGACCGAGGTCGGCCCCGAGGTATCGGAGAGCGCAAACTTCGGCGTCCGCGTCGCCGGCGACAGTATGGAGCCCGAGTTCCACGACGGTCAGACCGTGTGGGTAAGGCAGCAGCACAGCCTTATGACGGGCGAGATAGGCATTTTCCTCTATGACGGCTGCGCGTACCTCAAGCAGCTCGTCGCGGCGGGCGATCATCTGGCGCTGCACTCTTTAAACCCCGCATATCCCGACATAAGAATATCACCGGAGCTTCCCCTGCGCGTTCTGGGTAAGGTTCTGGTGGCATGACGAAGCACGGGCACGCTTTTGAAAAGTCAAAAGCGCACCCGTGCTTATTCTTATGTTTATTAAAGTCCGAGGACGGATATCAGCAGCGGTATCGTTATCATCGACAGCATTGTGCTTATGAATATCGCCTCCGAGGACTCGACGCCGTCCCTGCCGTACTGTATACCGAGGATGGTGCAGATAATGGCCGAGGGGCAGGCTGCAAGGAGCACTATAGTCCCGAGGATGACGGGGTTTGTGATGAACATCCGCAGAACGAGCCATACCGTCAGCGGGCAGATTATGAGCCTCACAAGGCTTATGCCGTAAAGCCTCGGCTGCAGCAGAGCCTCTTTCAGCGAAACGCTGCCCAGAGACAAGCCTACGCACATCATTGAAAGCGGCACCGTTGCGGCGGATACGGTGTCGGCCACATCGTCCACGAGCTTCGGCATGGGTATCTCGAAGGCGAATATCACGACCGCGATGAGCGTTGCCACGATGGGGACGTTTATAACGCTTTTTATGCTGAATTTGGTGTTTTTATCACCTTTTTGCAGGAGCATCACGCCCACGGTGTACAGCAGCAGATTGAAGGGAATGTTTGACAGGGACGCAAAAAACACCGCGTTCTCGCCGTAAACGGCCGCGACGAGCGGGAAGCCGACAAAGCCGTTATTCATGAAAGCGGACAGCATGCGGTACATGCCCTTGTCCCCGTCCTTTATCCGCAGCAGCGTGGGGCTGAGCCAGCCCAAACCGAGACAGATGAGCATCGACAGCGTCATCATCAGGAGGCCGAATGCGACGTCTCCGCCGGTCATCTCCAGCTTTTTGTTTATAACCGAGGACAGGATCATCCCCGCGAGGAACACGTTTATTACAAGCTTGCTGAGACCTTTATTGAATTCCGGCCCCACCAGCTTCAGGCGCGCACAAAGGTAGCCCAGAGCCAGCAGTATCACCAGCAGGGCCATTTTCTCTATAAGTACAGTCATATCATCTCTCAGAAGCCGAGTATCAGCTTCGCAATTTCAAAATATATTAGCAGTGACACAGCGTCGGTTATCGTCGATATGAGCGGGTTTGCCATTACCGCCGGATCGACGCCGATCTTCTCTGCCGCTATGGGCAGGGTACTGCCGACGACCTTGGCGAACATTATTATCAGCACGATCGAAAGGCTGACTGCCGCGGCGACGGTAACAGTGACCTCGGGCTGGTGCATCAGCATCCGGTCGACAAGCAGCATTTTCGCGAAGTTAACCGCCGCAAGGGTAAGGCCGCACAGAATGGCAACGCGCCATTCCTTCCATATTACCCGCAGCACGTCCTCGGGCTCGGTATCGCCCAGAGACAGGCTTCGGATAACGGCGGTGGCGGCCTGGGCGCCCGAGTTGCCGCCGGTGCCCATGAGCATGGGTATGAAGCTGATAAGCACCGCCTGAGCGGCCAGCGCATCCTCAAAGGAGTTTATTATCATGCTGGTGAAGGTGGCCGAAAGCATAAGGAACATCAGCCACGGCACGCGCCTTTTCCACATTTCAGCCGCTCCGGTGCGGGAATACGGCTTGTCGGAAGGCGTCATTGCGGCCATGAGTTCAAAGTCCTCGGTGGCCTCGGCTTCCATGACGTCGATGACGTCGTCGACCGTGACGATGCCGACGAGCCTGCCTTCCTTGTCAACGACCGGCAGAGCCATCAGGTCGTAGTCGGAGATCTTTTCCGCGGCCTCCTCCTGGTCGTCGTGGGTCATGCAGAAAATTATGTTTTTGTCCATGAGGTCTTCTATAACGGTCTCGTCGTCCGAGAGCAGAAGATCCTTTACCGACAGAACGCCTTCAAGCTTACGGTCGGCGGAGGTGACGAAGCAGGTGTATATCGTCTCCTTATCCTCGCCGATCCTGCGGATGCGGGCAATGGACTCCCGCACGTTCATATACTTTTTAAGGTCGACAAACTCGGCGGTCATGATGCTGCCCGCGGAGTTTTCGGGGTAGTTAAGGTACTGGTTTATAAGATTTCGTGTCTCGGGCGTGGCGGTGCGCATGACGCGCTTTACTACATTTGCCGGCAGCTCCTCCATCATGTCGACCGCGTCGTCGACGTACAGCTCCTCGACGATGGCGGAAAGCTCCGAGTCCGTTATCGAGTTTATTATCTGTTCCTGCTCGGGGGCGTCAAAATTTGCAAAAGTGTCGGCGGCGGTTTCCTTGGACAGAAGGCGGAACACCATGGGCATCCTGTTGTCTCCTATCTCCGTCAGAAACTCCGCGACGTCAAATTCATTCATGTCCTCAAGGCGGAGCTGAAGCTCTTTCATGCGGTGCGCGTCCAGCAGCTCCATAAGCTCGTCGGTCTGCCGGTCGTGCATGGCTTCAAAATCCATGTTATCCATGTTTTCCATTCCGGAACCCTCCTTTCGGAATATTGCCGTTCTCGCCTAAGCTTCTTATCTGCCGAGGTACTCAGCCTGCTCACGGCTGAGACTGTCGATCCCAACGCCCATGGCCCTGAGCTTGCGGCGGGCGACGGCCTCGTCGATCTCGCGCGGCACCGCGACCACGTCCGCTTTGAGCTTTCCGCGGTTTTCCGCGAGGAACTGAGCGCTCATCGCCTGGATGGCGAAGCTCATATCCATTATCTCGGCGGGGTGTCCGTCGGCGGCGGCAAGGTTCACGAGTCTGCCCTCGGCTATAGTGAACAGCGTTCTGCCGTCGGGCATGACATAGCCCTGTATATTATGGCGAGCCTCATATTTTTCGACGGCCATCTTTTCCAGTGCGTCCATATCCACTTCAATGTTGAAGTGGCCCGCGTTGGAGAGTATGGCCCCGTCCTTCATAAGCGGAAAATGCTCGGCCGTTATGATATCCCTGCCGCCGGTCACGGTGCAGAAGATATCGCCTATCTTTGCGGCCTCGGACATCGGCATGACCTCGTAGCCGTCCATGACGGCTTCGAGAGCGCGGATGGGATCGGTCTCCGTCACGATGACCTTCGCGCCGAGTCCCTTTGCACGCAGCGTTACGCCCTTTCCGCACCAGCCGTAGCCGGATATAACGACGTATTTGCCGGCAACGATGAGATTTGTCGTGCGGCAAATGCCGTCCCACACGCTCTGGCCGGTGCCGTAGCGGTTATCGAACATATGCTTGCAGTCGGCGTCGTTGACCATCACCATGGGGAATTTGAGCTCGCCGGCCTTTGACATGATCTTCAGGCGGTTTATGCCCGTGGTCGTCTCCTCGCAGCCGCCGATGACATTGGGGATCAGGTCTGCGTATTTCGTGTGCATGAGATGTACAAGGTCGCCGCCGTCGTCGATGATGATATTCGGGCCGACCTTGAGGACCTCCTCAAGACATTCCTCATATTGCTCCATGGAGCAGCCGTATTCGGCAAAAACGTTCATACCGCCCGCTGCAAGCGCCGCGGCGACGTCGTCCTGAGTGGACAGGGGGTTGGAGCCTGTTACATACATCTCGGCACCGCCCATCTCCATGACCCGGCAGAGATATGCCGTTTTCGCCTCAAGATGGACGGAAAGCGCCACCTTCATTCCGGCAAAGGGTCTTGATTTCCTGAAGTCCTCGCCTATCCCGCGCAGTACGGGCATATTGCGCTCAACCCAGTTTATTTTCATTTCACCCGAAGGTGCAAGCTTTATATCTTTAATTTTGCTCACGGCAGTGATCCCCCTTTTTAATCAAACAATTAATTTTACCACCATATTTTAATATCCGCAAGTGTTGAAAGCAAGAGCAAGCCGTGATAATATTATAACTAATGTAGAATGCTGCTTACAGCTCATGCGTTTTTCCGCACGACAAGGCGGCGGTCAGGAGGTATTTTATGCAGATACAGAAAAGATGGACGGGGAAAAAACCCGATTTTGCCGGCGAAGTCTATCTTCTCGAATGCACGCAGGCCGAGGTGTTCGAGCAGATGTATCCTCTCATAGGTCAGCTCGCGCTCCACGCCACCAGCGGCCGGGATGTTGACCTTAGACTGTACTTCGTCTGCGAGGACGGGCGCAGGATACTTCCCGTTGACAGACCGTCGGTCATGAGCGGCGCCTTCAACGGCGGGGTCTCCCCTCTTGAGCCCTGCGAGCCGGTAAGAGCAGAGCGCATCGAAGATCTTATCAAAGCCTCGGAGCTGCTTCCGCCCGTGGAGGCCGGAGATTATCTCTTCCGCGGTATTACGAAATGAATCAAATACAAATATGAAAGGGGTTCTTGAATATGGGACTTATAAAAGCAGGAGCAGGCGCGCTCGGTAGTACGCTGGCCGATCAGTGGAAGGAGTTTTTCTACTGCGACGCAATTGATAAGGACACTCTCGTTGTCAAGGGCGTAAGCTCGCGCTCGTCAAACACCAAGGGCAGCGACAACATCATATCCAACGGCTCCGGTATCGCCGTAGCCGACGGACAGTGCATGATAATCGTCGAGCAGGGCAAGATCGTTGAGGTCTGCGCCGAGCCCGGCCAGTTCACCTACGACACCTCCACCGAGCCCAGCATCTTTGCCGGTCCCCTCGGTCAGTCGATACTCGACACCTTCAGGCTCATCGGCAAGCGCTTCACCTTCGGCGGCGACACCGGCAAGGATCAGCGCGTTTACTACTTCAACACCAAGGAGATCGTCGACAACAAATTCGGCACGGCAAACCCAATACCTTTCCGCATCGTCGACGGCAACATCGGGCTCGATCTCGACACCTCGGTGCGCTGCAACGGCGTATATTCCTACAAGCTCACCAACCCCCTGCTGTTTTACACCAACGTCTGCGGCAACGTCGAGCAGGATTATTCCCGCGAGGAGATAGACAGCCAGCTCAAGGCCGAGTTCATAAGCGCTCTGCAGCCAGCATTTGCAAAGCTCTCCGAGATGGGGATGCGCCCGAACCAGATACCCGCCCACGCCGAGGAGCTCTCCCAGCTCATGAACGAGACCCTAACCCGCAAGTGGGGCGAGATTCGCGGCATCAGCGTCGTTTCCATCGCCATGAACCCCATAACGCTGCCCGATGAGGACGCCAAGGCCATCAAGGAGCTCCAGCGCTCTGCGGTCATGCGCGATCCCACCATGGCCGCCGCAAACCTCGTCGGCGCTCAGGCGGACGCGATGCGCACTGCGGCGGGCAACTCCGCGGGCGCGATGACCGGCTTCATGGGCATGGGCATGGCTATGAACGCAGGCGGAGTGAACGCGCAGAACCTCTACGCAATGGGACAGCAGCAGGCCGCTCCCGCGGCGGCTCCCACAGTCGCGGCTCCTGCAGCCGAGGCTTGGACCTGCGCCTGCGGCTCTGTGAACACGGGCAAATTCTGCCCCGAGTGCGGTGCGAAAAAGCCCGTTTACCGCTGCAATAAATGCGGCTGGCAGCCCGCCGATCCCTCAAAGCCCCCGAAGTTCTGCCCTGAATGCGGCGATCCCTTTGACGAGGGCGACAAAGAGTGACTGGTATGGAAACATGCAGCATGCTCCAATACAAGTGCCCCTGCTGCGGCGGCGCGATAAGCTTTGACAGCTCCGCGCAGAAAATGAAGTGTCCCTACTGCGACACGGAGTTCGAGACCGAGACGCTCAAAAGCTATGACGAGGGCCTGAAGGAAGACCGCGGCGACGACATGAGCTGGGACACCGAAGGCGGCGGGCACTGGCAGGAGGGCGAGGACGAGGACGTCAGCATATATGTCTGCTCCTCATGCGGCGGCGAGATAATAACCGACGAGACCACGTCGGCGTCAAGCTGCCCCTTCTGCGGAAATCCGGTCATATTCAAAAACCGGCTCTCCGGCGAGCTGAAGCCGGACTATGTCATTCCGTTCAAGCTCGACAAAAAGGCCGCCAAGGCGGCGCTCAAGAAGCACCTTGAGGGCAAGAAGCTGCTCCCGAGGGTGTTCAAAAGCGAAAATCATATCGACGAGATAAAGGGCGTTTACGTTCCCTTCTGGCTCTTCGACGCGACCGCGGACGCCCGCGTAAGATACCGGGCGACCAAAACACGCGTATGGAGCGACGCAAACTATAATTACACCTCGACCAGCTTTTATAATCTTTTCAGGAGCGGCAGCCTCGGCTTCGAGCATATTCCGGTCGACGGCTCGGCAAAAATGCCGGACGATCTCATGGAGTCGCTGGAGCCCTTTGACTTCACCGAAGCCGTGGATTTCCGCACCGCATATCTCTCGGGCTATTTTGCCGACAAGTATGACGTCACCGCCGAGGAGAGCATCGCACGCGCCAACAGCCGCATCAAGGCAAGCGCGGAGGATGCGCTTAGAGACACCGTATCGCCCGCATACACGAGCGTTATCCCCGAAAACAGCTCCGTCCGCTTTGACGGCGGCAAGGCAAGCTACGCCCTCTACCCTGTCTGGATACTCAACACAACCTGGAACGGGCGCAAATACATCTTTGCCATGAACGGCCAGACCGGAAAATTCGTGGGCGACCTTCCCGTTGACAAGGGAATTTACGCGAAATATTTCGCTGCTATCGCCGCGGTCTCCGCCGCGGCCGCATACGGCCTTATGTGGCTTGCGCTGATGTAGGGGGTGCGGTATGAAAAGAAAATTCATTTCTCTTGTTCTTCTGCTCTGCCTCCTGCTGTGCCTGCCCGGCGCCGCCCTTGCAGACGGCAATAAGCTGCTGTACGACTACGAGGGGCTGCTCAGCGGCGATGAAGCGGACTACATAGCGGCCGCTCTGGAGGACACCAGCCGCGAATACGGGATGACCGTCGCCATCCTCACCGTTGACTCCTTGGACGGCAAAAGTGCCGAGGAATACGCCGATGATTTTTACGACGACAACGGTCTGGGCGAGGGCGAAAACTGCGACGGGCTGCTCCTGCTTGTGAGTATGGGCGAGCGAAAATGGCATATATCCACCAAGGGCTACGCCATCTACGCTTTTCCCGACTACTATCTCGACTCCATCGGTGAGGATATCACCCCCTTCCTCGCGGACGGGGACTGTTATTCGGCCTTTGACGCCTTCATTAAAGACTGCCGTTACTATCTGACCGAGGATATGGAGGACGAGGGCTACGAGGAGCGGCGCGATAACTATTCCGACGAGGATTTCTACGATTTTTCCGGTGCCGAAACAAGCTCGGGGCCGCGTTTTATCTGGATACCCATCGCAATAGGCATCGGGCTTGTCGTGGCTCTGATAGCCATGAGCATTATGAAGCGGGGCATGAAGAGCGTCAGAATGCAGAGCGCGGCGGCGGATTATGTCCGCGGCGGCAGCTTCAGTCTCAGCGAAAGCCGCGATGTTTTTCTCTACACCACGGTCAGCAAAACGCCGAAGCCCAAGGACAACGACCGTCAGGGCGGCATCGGGGCCGGCGGGAATTTCAGCAGTACGCATATGTCAGGCGGCGGCTCTGTCCACGGCGGCAGAGGCGGAAGCTTCTGACAAGCGGCAAGATAAAGAAAGCTCCGCACCTCATTTGAGGTGCGGAGCTTTGCTGTACATGCATACTACCGAAACGACAGCCCGCCTGTTTTTTGCGCACTGGTTGTATATGGAGATTATTATATACAGCTTATCGCGTATATTTTTTAAGAATACCCATATCGAAATGTTCAGCAAATATTTTCGGGCATATCCTGCGGCTTTATGTTCTTCATCGTCAGAAGCTGATCATCATTTTGCATATTGCCGTCAAAAATAATGATCTCATTGACCCATATTCCCATTGCGGGATTGTACCTGCGCCAGTCATACGGTTCATAATGTATTTCAGGCATTGTTTCAAAAGATTCTTTTAAAAATATGTACAGCAGATCACCGTTTTTCAGCCTGTAAACAAGGTAATTTCCGGATTCACAATAACGGATACGCGCTTCTCCAAAATAGAAAAACACATCAAGCAGGGTATTCAGCTTCCATAAAGCGGGAGGGTTTCTTCTGGCATCTGATAAAATCGCTTCATCGGCATTTGCAACAATATACCGATAGCTTTTTAGACGCTTAACATCGTGCCGCATAACCGGATATGATAAAATGATTTCAATTATAGCGGATAAAAACGCACAAACGAGTATACACACACCTGCATGCTGAAATCGGTATATTATTAGTAGAACAATATCGGCTATTAAAAAAGGGAAAAACATAGCTCTGCAAACTATCATTCTCTGTAGCTCCCTATAGTCAGCATATACTACTCCCGTTCCTGTGTTGGGATACTTAACCAGCCATTCTTGTTTCCCTAAAAGCGCTCTAAAATACCAGTGCTTAAGCCACGGGCTTATAGGAACATAATAGTGATTATCTCGCTCCTTTTCCAGCGCTTTCTTGTCTTGATATTGGTCTATAAAACCGCATCCGGCATAGAGATATCCTATGGGATAAATAAACAGGAGCCAAAGGATAGTATAAAAATTCATTATTATCCATACCTCACAGTCGAATTGTGCTTCGGAACATTCAATTTATTGCGAGCCATGGCAGCGGCTTCGGTAACACAGGAAAGCTATGCCAGAAGCAGCTCCGTAATTGCTTAGCACCTTACACATGGAACGAAGATGTAGCCATTATAATATGTCAGACATATTATGACAAGCTTAAATCATCTCTCCGCTGTTCGGACGAAAGCTCTTTCGCAGGCACGTATTAAAATATCCACATCTCAAATGAGGTGTGGATATTTCTAAATCAGAAGCTTTCAAAAAGATTTATCTGCGAGCTCTCGGGCATATCTCCGAGGGCGCCGAGGCGCTTGAGCACCTCCAGATGGCTCGTGCTGACCTTGGGGCAGGCGGCGCTGACTTCCTCGATGGAGATGTAGCTCCGCCCGTTTTCGGTGCATTTTGCAAGGTCAAAGGCCGCTGTCTCGCCCAGGCCGGCTATCGCCACGAAGGGCGGCCTGAGCCTTCCGTCCTCGGTTATCTTGAACTTCAAAGCGTCGGACTCATACAGGTCGATGGGCGCGAAATCAAAGCCGCGCATATAAAACTCATACACCGCCTCAAGCGTTGTGAGTATGCTGTCCTCGTTGGCGGTCGAGTCGTCCTTCTGCTTGAGCTCGTTTATCCTGCGCCTTACTTCGTCGATGCCGCAGGTCATCATCTCCGCGTCGAAGCTGTTTTTCTGGCTGCGGCGGTAGAAATACGCGCTGTAAAACGCCAGCGGCTCATGCACCTTGAACCACGCGATGCGGAACGCCATCATAACGTAGGCCACGGCGTGCGCCTTCGGGAAAAGGTAGGCTATCTTGCGGCAGGATTCTATGTACCAGTCGGGAACGCCCATGGCTCGCATCTGCGCCTCCGCATCCCCGGGGAACTCGCCGCTTTTTTTCACCTTGCCCTTTCGGACTGCCTCCATGGTTTTGAAGGCGAGCGAGGGCTCCATGCCCTTCTGGATGAGATAGAGCATGATATCGTCGCGGCAGCCGACGGTCTCGTTAACGGTCGCTATACCGTTTACTATCAGGTCGCGGATATTGCCCGCCCAGACATCGGTGCCGTGCGAGAAGCCGGACAGGCGCACCAGCGTGTCAAACTGGGTCGGCTGGGTATCCACCAGCATCTGCCGCGTGAAGCCCGTTCCGAACTCGGGTATGCCGATGCTGCCGGTCTTTCCGATTATCTCGTCGTCATCGGGAAGCCCCAGCACCGTGGGCGTGGTGAATATTTTCATGGTGTCGGGGTCGGAGAGGGATATCTCCTTGGCGTCCACGCCTGTTGCGTCCTCCAGCATGCGGATCATGGTGGGGTCATCGTGCCCCAGCTCATCCAGCTTCAGGAGGTTTGACTCCATGCAGTGATATTCAAAATGCGTCGTGACTATGCCGCTCTTGGGGTCGTCCGCGGGGTGCTGAACGGGGCAGAAATCGGTCACGTCCATGTCCTGCGGGATGACGACAAGGCCGCCTGGGTGCTGACCCGTCGTGCGCTTTACGCCGACAAGCCCCTTTGCAAGGCGGTTCTCTTCGACCTTGGTGACGGTGATGCCGCGCTCCTCAAGGTACTTTTTCACATAGCCGTAGGCGGTTTTTTCCGCCAGTGTGCCTATCGTTCCGGCGCGGAAAACATGATCCGAGCCGAAAAGCTCCTCGGTGTATTTGTGCGCCTGAGCCTGATACTCGCCGGAGAAGTTGAGGTCGATATCAGGCGTCTTTTCGTTGCCGGGGAAGCCGAGGAAGGTCTCAAACGGGATATCGAAGCCGTCCTGCCGCATCCTGGTGCCGCAGTCGGGGCAGTTTTTCGGCGGCATGTCCGCGCCGCAGCCGTAAGAGCCGTCGGTCACGAACTCCGAGTGCTTGCACTTGGGGCAGACGTAATGCGGAGGAAGGGAGTTTACCTCCGTGATGCCAGACATATAGGCGACGATGGAGGAGCCGACGGAGCCTCTGGAGCCCACCAGATAGCCGTGCTCAAGTGAATTCTGAACAAGCTTCTGGGCGGACATATAGATGACGTCGTAGTTATGGTCGAGAATGGTCTTTAGCTCCGTATCCACGCGCTCACGCACTATTTCGGGCGGATTTTCGCCGTAAATGGCGTGCATCTTGCCGTAAACGAGCGCCTTGAGCTCCTCGGCGGAGTTTTCGATCTTCGGAGGGTACAGGCCCTTGGGCAGAAGCTCGATATCCTCCACCTGATCGGCTATCGCCCGGGGGTTATCTATGACGACCTCCTTCGCGGTCTCGCTGCCCAGATAGTCAAATTCGCGGAGCATCTCGTCGGTGGTGCGGAAGAAGATGGGACAGCCGCGGTCGGCGTCGGAGAATTTCTTCGCAGCCTGCAAAATCTTGCGGTACTGCTCGTCCTCCGCGTCAAGGAAGTGAACGTCGCTGGCGGCAATGACGGGCTTATTGAGCTGCCTGCCGATATCAAGTATGCGGCGGTTATAGTCCTGGAGTACCGTTTCATCGCTGACAACGCCGTTATCCACAAGGAAGCGGTTGTTGCCGATGGGCTGTATCTCAAGGTAGTCATAGAATGAGGCGATGCGCTTGAGCTCCGCGTCGCTCGCGCCGTGCATAACCGCGCCGTACAGCTCGCCCATGCCACAGGCTGAGCCGACAAGTATGCCCTCCCTGTGCTTTACAAGCAGGCTCTTGGGCACTGTCGGGGTCTTGTGGAAGTATTTAAGATACGACTGCGACACCAGCTCATACAGATTTTTGAGGCCGGCCTTGTTCTTCACGAGCAGTATCATATGCCGTGATTTGCTGTGGTCGGCGGGTTTTATGGCTCGGAATACTTCCTGAATATCGTCTACAGTCTTCGCTCCCTTTTCCGCGAGCATGGGCAGGAATTTGCCCATTATGCGCGCAACCACGAGCGCATCGTCGGAGGCCCTGTGGTGGTTGAATTCCGGCAGGCTCAGGCGGTTTGAGACGATATCCAGCTTATGCCGCTTCAGATCGGGCAAAAGCGCGTGTGAAAGCGAAAGCGTGTCCAGATACACAGGCTCGAAGTCGATGCCGCAGCGGGCGCAGGCCGATGACATGAAGCCCGTGTCAAAATCGGCGTTATGCGCGACTATGGGGCGGTCTCCCGCGAACTCAAGGAACATCCTCATGGCCTCGCCCTCGTCGGGAGCGCCCTTTACGTCCTTATCGGTTATGCCGGTGAGCTGAGTTATCTCGGCGGGGATGTGCATTCCGGGGTCGACAAAGGTGTTGAAGCTATCCTTTATCTCGCCTCCGGCGAATATCACGGCGCCGATCTCCGTCATGCGGTCAGAGCCCGCGTTGAGGCCGGTGGTCTCAATGTCAAAGGCCACCATCTCGTCGTTCATATCGCGTGAGCTGCTGCCGTGGACCGCAAGGCTGCCGTCAAGGTCGTTGACGAAATAGCACTCGCAGCCGTAGATTATCTTGACGCCGTGCTTTTGACCGGCCTTCCACATATCGGGAAATGCCTGGAGCACGCCGTGGTCTGTCACGGCGATGGCCGGATGTCCCCAGTACGCTGCGCGCTTTACTATCGCGGCAGGATCTGTCAGCGCATCGAGCGCGGAAAAGCGGGTGTGAACGTGAAGCTCGACGCGCTTTTCCTCGGCATTGTCCGGACGGATATATTTTTTGCCCAGCACTATGTCCTTGGGCTCAATGACGATGTCCTCGTCATAGCGGCTGTAGGTCACAAAGCCGCTGACGAAAACATGGTCGCCCACCTGTATCTTATTTATTACGGACTGGTCGTCCTCGGCGCGCAGGTACTTTGAGACGCGGATAGAGCCGGTGAGGTCGGTCATATCAAAGCAGAGCACGGCTCCGTCGCGCTTCTGGAGCTTGCGGCTCGTTACCTCGAACACGTCGCCCTCGACGACGACCCTGCCTGAGGACTGGGTAAGCCCCGACATGGGCTCGGGCGCTCTTTTTATGCTGCGTCCCATGAGCACCGCGCCGTCGGGCTTCGAGCCCTGCGGCTTGCTCTGTTTGGGCTCCTTTGCCTCAGCAAGTCTGGGATAGTCCGCGTTTATGCTCACCCTGTTAAGGCCGTAATCCTTTTGCAGGGCGCTTTCCAGATTAGCGATCTCCGCGGGCGCGGGGGCGCGGCAAAACCACGCAGCAATGTCCATGCTCCCCTCCGCTATGCTCACGGCGACGTCGGTCACATAGGCCTTTTCAAGCCCGCCGCAGCTTGCCCGTAGGCTCTCCGTCCCGGGAAATATCTCAAGAAATGATGTATGTTCGCTCACTTTAGGAATCCTTCTCTATAAGTTCGATAAGTGCGTCGCACAGTCTTTCATAGGGGTAAGTGCCGATGACCTCGCCCTTTTTAAAGAGCAGGCCGCAGCCCACGCCTCCGGCGACGCCGTAATCGGCCTCGCGAGCCTCGCCCGGGCCGTTTACAACGCAGCCCATGACCGCGACCGTTATATCCCTGTCCATGCCCTCGATGCGCTTTTCAACCTCGTGGGCAAGTCCGATAAGGTCTATCTGCGTTCTGCCGCAGGTCGGGCAGGACACGAGCCTTATCCCCTGCCTGAGCCCCGCCGCCTTGAGTATGGCTATGCCGGCTTTGACCTCCTCAACGGGGTCCGCCGTAAGGGACACGCGGACGGTGTTACCAATGCCCTCGCACAGGAGCGTTCCTATGCCCACGGCGGACTGAATGGTACCGTTCCACGCGGTGCCGGTCTCGGTGACGCCGAGGTGCAGGGGATACGGGAACTCCTCAGCCGCAAGGCGGTATGCCGCAACGGTCAGCGGTACGGAGGACGCCTTCATGGAAAGGCAGATATCATCAAAATCAAAGCGGTTTAAAAGCTCGATATGCGTTTTCGCGCTCTCGACCATGGCCTCCGGCGTGGGATGGCCGTACTTTTCGATGAGGCGCTTTTCGAGGCTGCCCGCGTTCACGCCTATCCTGATGGGGATATTGCGCTTTTTGCAGGCCTCGGCCACCTTGCGGACGTTCTCCTCGGAGCCGATATTGCCCGGGTTAATGCGAATCTTGTCAATGCCCCGCTCGGCGACGGCAAGCGCAAGGCGGTGGTCAAAATGTATATCCGCGACTATCGGGATATCCGTCTGCTCCTTTATCGCGGGAACGGCCTCCGCCGCCGCCATGTCTGGGATTGCAAGGCGGACGATGTCGCAGCCTGCGGCCCGGAGCTGCCTTATCTGATGCACCGTGTCCTCAACGTCGTGGGTCTTTGTATTGCACATGGACTGCACCGTGACCCCGGCTCCGCCGCCGAGCGTGACGCCGCCCACGTTTATTTTCTTCGTTTCGTTTCTTTTATCCATAATTTACCCTGTTATCAGTCTTACGATGTCGTTATACATCACGACTACCATGAGCAGCAGGAGCAGCCCCATACCCACCATGTGGATATAGCCCTCGTACTTGGGGTCGAGCTTCCGGCGGCTCACCGCCTCGATGACGACCGTTACGAGCATCAGGAACACTCTGCCGCCGTCCAGCGCGGGAATGGGCAGCATATTCATTATCGCGAGGTTTATCGCGATGAACGCGGAAAAGTACAGCATGCTGTACACCGCGTCGGCGGTGCTCTCGGCCTGAGAGCCGACGTCGTTCATCATATCGACGATGCCGACGGGCCCCGCCATCTCATCCATGCCCACAACGCCGTTTATAAGGTCGCCGAGACCCAGCCACACAAGGCGGGAAAATTCGAGCGTCGTGTTCCATGTGTACCTCAGCTTTGCGCCGAAGGTGGCCTCCTCCATACCCCAGACCAGACCGTATTTCATGCCCTCATCGGTCTGCAGGGTGGGCACGAGCTTCATGTTATTAAGCTCCACCTTTTCGCCGCCGCGCACGACGACGATGTCGTATACGCCGTCGCCCCGCTCGAGGAACATCGAAACGTCGCTGTACAGGTAAATGCGGTGGCCATCAATACTGTAAAACCGGTCGCCCTCCTCGAAGGCGCCGTCCCCGACGTAGGGGCAGCCGTCCATAAAGCTGTCGATGACCGGAGACATGAAGGCTCCGGCATTGCCGTACATCAGCACTATGAGTATGACGCCCAGCAGAAAGTTCATGAACGAGCCCGCGCAAAGAATGATGAGCTTTTTCCAGAGGCTCTGATTGGGGAAGGCTCTCGGGTCCTCGGACTCCTCATCCTCGCCCATCGCGCAGAAGCCGCCTATGGGCAGGATGCGCAGGGCATACATGGTCTCGCCCTTCTGCTTTTTCCAGATAGCGGGCCCCATTCCGATGGCAAACTCATCGACCCTGACTCCGCAGGCTTTTGCCGAGATGAAATGTCCGAATTCATGTATGGCGATCAAAACGCCGAACATTATGATTGCGATTATTATATACATTAGGAAAAATGCTCCCTGACAAATACTCTGGCAGCCTCATCCGCCGCCAATATGGCCTCGAGGTCGGGCTTCCTTACTATTTCTATGCTCTCGACCGCCGCCAAAACACTGTCATAAATCTGATTATAGCCGAGACGGTGCTGCAAGAACAGCGCTACCGCCGCCTCGTTTGCCGCGCTCATGACGCAGGGCGCGGTGCCGCCTTCCCTTGCGCAGTCCATCGCAAGCTTCAGGCAGGGGGTCTTTTCATAGTCCGGCGCTTCAAATGTCATGTCCTTCATGTCCCGGAAATCAAGACGCTTGAAGGGTGAGGCCGTCCGCTCGGGATAAGTCATGGCAAGCTGTATGGGAAGTCCCATGTCGGGAACGCCGAGCTGGGCTATGACGGTGCCGTCAACAAGCTCCACCATGGAGTGAATTATGCTCTGGGGATGTACAACTACCTGTATATCATCCGGCGTGACCCCAAAAAGGTGCATCGCCTCAATGAACTCAAGCCCCTTGTTCATCATTGTCGCCGAGTCGACGGATATCTTTGCGCCCATGCTCCAGTTGGGGTGCCTGACCGCCTGCTCGGGGGTGATATCGCTGAGCTCGTCGCGGCTCTTGCCCCTGAACGGGCCGCCGCTGGCCGTGAGCAGTATTTTCCTCAGCTCACCCTTTTTTCTGCCCATAAGGCACTGGAAGATAGCCGAGTGCTCGGAGTCCACAGGCACTATCTCGGCGCCCATAAGCTCTGCGCGCGGCATGACAAGCTCTCCCGCGCACACAAGGGTTTCCTTGTTTGCAAGGGCGATGCGCTTTTTCGCGTCGATGGCGGCAAGCGTGGGCTTGAGCCCGACCGAGCCGGACACAGCCGTCACTACGCACTCGGCGTGGCCGGCGGCGGCCTCGATGAGCCCCGCCATTCCGCTGCCCACCTTAATATCGGTATCGGCAAGCCTTATGCGCAGGTCGTTCGCGGCGTCTTCGTCATATATGGCCACAAATTCGGGCTTCAGGCGGCGCGCCTGCTCCTCGACCATGTCGGTCTTTCTGTTCGCGGCAAGCGCTTTAACAGGTACGCCGAGGTACTCGGCAGCCGCGATGCTCTGGCGGCCTATGGAGCCTGTCGAGCCTAAAATTGACACGGAACTTATCATGGCTTAACCCCTCCGAAGCGGCGGTCGCGGTTTTGGAAGGCCGCTATCGCCCTGTCAATCTCCGCCGGAGTGAAGTCCGGCCAGAGAACGTCGGTGAAATAAAACTCGGAATACGCGCACTGCCACAGCAGGAAGTTTGAGAGCCTGTACTCCCCGCCGGGGCGGATGAGCAGCTCAGGGTCGGGTATGCCCGCGGAATACATATACCCCGCAAGCTTTTCCTCCGTCAGCCCGCCCTCGGTTCTGCCCTCGGACACGTCCTTCGCGTAAAGCTCTGCTGCGCGGACGATCTCGGCTCTGCCGCCGTAGTTTATGCAGATATTGGCCTGAAAGCCCTCTATCTGCTGCGATATCTCGTCAGTTTCCCTGATGAGCTCCTGAAGCTTCGGGGACAGGCGGGATATGTCGCCGAACACCTTCATCCTGATGTTCTTCTTCCTCATGTCCCGTATCGCCTCGTGCAGATACTTGTCCAGCAGCTTCATGATGCCGCCGACCTCCTCCTCGGAGCGTTTCCAGTTTTCCGTCGAAAAGGCGTACACAGTAAGGTACTCGATGCCGATCTCCTTGCAGTAGGTCGCTATGCTGCGAAAGGTCTCTGAGCCGGCGAGATGCCCCGCGTTTCGGGGCAGTCCGCGCTTTTTCGCCCAGCGGCCGTTGCCATCCAGTATGATGGCAATATGGCGGGGAAGGCTTTTTGCCTGCTCCCCCGCCGCATTGTTGAGTATATTATCCGCCATATCAGATCTCGAAAAGTTCCTTTTCCTTGGCGTCGGCAATATTGTCGACTTCCTTTATATAATCGTCGGTCAGCTTCTGGATGTCCTTCTCAATGGTCTTGTAGTCATCCTCGGTGATCTCGGAGGCCTTCTGCTGCTTTTTGAACTTATCAATGGCGTCGCGGCGGATGTTGCGCACGGCGACCTTGGACTCCTCGCCGTACTTCTTAACCTGCTTTGCAAGCTCCTTGCGGCGCTCCTCGGTGAGCTGAGGGAACACGAGGCGGATCGCTCTGCCGTCGTTCTGGGGATTGATGCCTAAGTCGGAGGCAAGGATAGCCTTCTCGATGCCCTTGAGGACGGAGGCGTCCCAGGGCTGGATCATCAGGGAGCGGGGGTCGGGCACGGATATGGACGCCACCTGCTGTATCGGAGTGGGCACGCCGTAATAGTCGACGGTGATCTGATCGAGCACCGCCGCGTTTGCGCGGCCTGCGCGGACAGACGCAAGCTGGGTCTTCAGTACCTCGGTGGTCTTTTTCATTCTGCTTTCGATCTCGGGATATTTAGACATGGTTTTTTACCTCCTGATAATTTATCTTCGTTTTACTTTGTCACTGTTGTTCCGAGCTTTTCGCCCATGAGCACGCGGACGATATTCTCCGGCTCGGCCAGTGCGAACACTATTACGGGGATGTCGTTATCCATCGCGAGGCTGGTCGCCGTGGTGTCCATCACCGCAAGATGCCGCGCCAGCACCTCGTCGTATGTTATGCTGTCGAATTTAACGGCTGAGGCGTCCGTTCTCGGGTCGGCGGAGTACACTCCGTCGATATTCTTCGCAAGGAGTATGGCGTCCGCGTTTATCTCGGCGGCTCTCAGCACCGCAGCCGTATCCGTCGAGAAGAAGGGGCAGCCGGTGCCGCAGCCGAACATGACGACCTCGCCCTTTTCAAGGCGTTTTACCGCCTCCGTGGTGCTGTACCGCTCGCCGACTCCCTGAATGTCAACGGCGGTCTGGATGCTCGCCGCGGCGCCTATCTGCTTGAACACGTCCGCAACGGCAAGGCAGTTCATGGCCGTCGCCAGCATACCCATGCGGTCGGCGGAAACGCGCTCGACATGACCCGCGCCGTCCTTGACGCCGCGCCAGAAATTGCCGCCGCCGACGACGATGCCCACCTGAACGCCCATCTCGGTGCAGCGCTTGACAGTCTCGCATACGCGGGCGATGAAATCGAAGTCGAAGCCGGTCTTTTTCTCGCCGGCAAGGGCCTCGCCGCTTATTTTAATAAGTACTCTTTTATACACTGGTTCCGGCATGGTATCTCTCCTTTATCAAATATCAAGTATGCCCATAATAACTATACCCACAACCACGAGGAGGATAGACCCGTAGTGCTTTAAAGACAGCTTTTCCTTCAGGAAAATGCGGCTCCAGATCACGGAGGCGACGCAGTAGGCGGAGATTATGGGGGCTGCAAGCGCCGCGTGCTCAGCGTCGGCAAGGGCGTATATGTACGCAAACTGTCCCGCGGTCTCGAAGATAGCGCCGGTGTACTTGGGGGCCTCCATCTTCGGAATGAGCTTCTGCTTCTTGACGCCGAGAACGTACACCGCGCAGACGATACCGACCATGAGGAAGGTCAGCTCGTAGGCTACGTTTGCCGAGTCCTCGTTGAGCGTCTCCAGCACACGGCTGTCGGCAAAGGTGCCAAGCGCGTCCAGAAGACAGTATATGATGGGGATGGTGATGGCCACCCAGCTTTTTGCATAGTGGTGGTTGCTCGCGTCCTGCCTTGCCCTTCTGAGATCCTCGTCCTCCCTCGCTTCGGTGATTCCCAGCGCAACAACGCCGATGCACACCATCGCCACGGCCACAAGAGCCATGGGCGGCAGCTCGCCGATGCCCTGAGTTGCGAATATGAGTATGGCGACGATAGCGCCGGAGGAGTTGCATATCGGGGAGGATATCGAAAGCTCGATATATCTTAGTCCCAGATAGCCGATGGCCATGGACAGTATATACAGCATGGACACGGGCAGGTAGGTGAGAATGATGCTGCCGTTTATCTCGACGCCGCCGACAAACACCTCGTACGCGGCATGCAGGCCCATAACAACGCCCACCGCCATGACCATCTTCAGATGGCTGTACTTATCCTTGGCGTCCTGACAGCCGATCTTTGAAAACAGGTCGGAGCCGCTCCAGCACAAGAGAGCCGCTATTGCAAACCAAAACCACATTGAAATAATCCTTCCGTTCTGTAAAATCAAATCTTAGGTATTTTACCACAGACTGTTCCGTTTGACAATTAATAAATGACAAATTATGCGGCGGGCTGAGCCTATAATTCTTACATGGACATTATCTACATAGACCGGCTGTTTTTTCTGAACCTCATATTGGATTATCTGCTATTTCTGTGCTCTGCCCGCGTCTGCGGTCTCAGGCTGCGCCGGCGGCGGTATCTTATCGCCGCCATATTCGGCGCGGGCTTTGCCGCGGCAAGCATTTTCCCCGCTCTGAGCTTTCTCGCGCTTACGCCCGTCAAGCTCGCCGGCGGGATCGCGATGGCGCTTATAGCTTACGGCAGCGAGGAAAAGCTCCTGCGCTGCTGCCTTGTATTTTTTTCCATCGCAGCGCTGTTCGGCGGCGCGGTGTGGGCCGTTTCACTGCAAAACGGCGGCAGCATCCGTAATCCGCTGTACATTCCGGTATCCATGCCGGTGCTTGTACTGTCCTTCGGGGTCATATACGCGCTTTTGAGTCTGGTGTTCCGCCGCAGCATAAAAAACGCGGATATCTCCGTCTCGGAGGTGCATCTCGAGTTCATGGGAAATACCGCCGAGCTGCGGGCTCTGCACGACAGTGGAAACACCCTGTTTGACCCCATAACTGGCTCCTCGGTGCTCATTGGAAGCGCCGATACCCTATCCCCCCTGTTTCCCGAATTTGCGGAAAAATTCAGATCCGCCGACTGCACCGAAGTCCTTGCCGTACCCGAATTTGAGGGACGGCTGCGGCTCATCCCGTACAGTGCCGTGGGAACAGGCTCGGGAATGCTGGCGGCGTTTCGCCCCGACAGGATATGCGTCGACGGCAGGGAGCGCCGGGATATAATAGCAGCCGTTTCCCCCACTCCCGTGGGCGGGGACGGCTTTGACTGCATACTGTGAAAGGAGAAGAAATGAACTTACTTACATTAATAAAAAGCTGGCTTGAAAAGCATCTCGCGCCCGGCAGCGGGCTTTTTTACATCGGCGGCAGCGATGTTCTGCCGCCTCCGCTCGAGCGCGAGGAGGAGGAAAAGGCCATAATAGCCATGGAAAACGGCGATGAGGCCGCAAAAAGGCTGCTGACGGAACATAATCTACGTCTCGTCGTCTATATATCGAGGCGTTTTGAAAACACGGGCATAAACCTTGAAGACCTTATCTCGATCGGCACCATCGGGCTTATAAAAGCCATAAATACCTTCAGGAGCGACAAGAACATAAAGCTTGCCACATATGCTTCAAGGTGCATAGAAAACGAGATACTCATGTACCTGCGCAAGATCAGCAACCAGCGCAGCGAGGTCAGCTTCGACGAGCCCCTGAACACCGACTGGGACGGCAACGAGCTGCTGCTGTCGGATGTGCTGGGCACCGATGACGACGAGGTGTGCCGCCCTCTTGAGGACGACGCCGACAGACAGATGCTCATGAACGCCGTCAACGCTCTTGCCGAGCGCGAAAGGAACATCATAACCCTGCGTTTCGGCTTAAACGGCGGCAGTGAATACACTCAAAAGGAGGTGGCGGACATGATGGGCATATCCCAGAGCTACATAAGCCGCCTGGAAAAACGCATTATCATCAGGCTGCGCAGGGAGATAATTCGCCAGCTTCAATGAAGTAAAAAGCTGTCCCGAATTTTGCTGTAATAAAATGTAAAAATATTTTTTGTCCCTTTCCGTATCAAATCATTGACAAAATGTAACGCTCGGTGTAAATTATTCTTGTATATAATAGCTTTTGGCTTTATAAACGTTTATTTGTGAGAAGGAGTACTAACAATGAAAAAGTCAACAAAGATTATCAGCCTGCTTCTGGCAGTGATGATGATAGTTGCACTGATGCCCACCATGGCTTTCGCAGAGGATGCAAATAGCTCTGACGACGTCATGGGAAAGGTGATCGACGTCGTCAACGGCATTCAGATCCCCGACTATCTCGTCTATTGCTCGCTGGCAAGCCGCGTTCCGGCAAGCCATGCAAAGGTCACTCTGACCAACGTTAACGGAGACACCTCCGTGACCGAGGCCAACGCACTCGGTCTCGCGCTCATCCCCAAGGGACTTCTCGGCCTGTACAATGTCGCGGCTACCTGCGACGGTATGATCACCGGCATGAAGTACAGCACTCTTCCCGGCCTCACATGGACGATCAGCATCAAGCCTGAGATCAAGGAGCTCGTTCTCTATCCTGTTCTCAATATCGGCCTGGACTACACCGATCACTTCTCCTACATGATCGGCTACAACGACGGAACTGTCCGCCCCAACGGCACCATCACCCGCGGCGAAGTGGCATCCATCATTTTCCGCCTTATGACTCCCGAAGCACGCGACAAGGTCTTCACCAAGACCAACAGCTTCTCCGATGTCAACGCCGGAAATCCCCATAATAACGCCATCTCCAGCCTTGCAAGTGCAGGCATCATAAACGGCTACGCAGACGGAACCTTCCGTCCGAATCAGCCCGTTACCCGCGAGCAGTTCGCCGCAATGATCGGCCGCATGTTCTCCGTTGAGTACACCGGCGGCAATATGTTCGGCGACCTCAACGGCGGCTTTGCCGACGACTATATCAACCTGCTTGCAAAGCTCGGCATCATAAAGGGCGACGCCAACGGCAATGCAAATCCCACCGATAACCTCACCCGTGCGCAGGCTGCCACCATGTTCAACCGTCTTGTCGGCCGTATGCCCGCTGTTGACAGCGCCGACAGCTGCGAAGGCTATGTTAAGACCTGGTCCGACTGCCCCTCCGATATGTGGTGCTACGGCGAGATCCTTGAGGCCACCAACTCCCATAACTACACCTGGGCCACCGACCTCGGCAACGTTCTTAACAATGACACCGCTCTCTGCGAGGAGTGGACCAACATCCGCACCGATACTCCCAACTGGGCTGAGCTCCAGAAGTAAATATTATCCCACACGAAAAATGCCGTCCCTCGGGACGGCATTTTTTTCAGCGTGTCAAAAAAGTCCTTTCGGACTTTTTTGCACGCTTCAAAAACGCCAAGTTTTTTGTGAAATTTCATTTCACGAAAAACCTCGCTGTGCTCGTCAAAAAGTCTGATAAATCAGACGTTTTTGATGGCTATCTATCCAATTCGAGAATTGCGCGGCGCCGCTGCCTGTGGCAGATGAAGGCGGTGCGCAATTTCCGCAGCCGCACAGTTTGCGCCCCGTCGCAATGCAGGGGCGCAAACTGTATCAGCGGCAAGGCGAGCAAGGGCACTTCAACTTCCCTCCTCGGAGCATAGCTCCTGCGGTCGGATGCTGAAAACATGCCACCGGCATGTTTTCTTTACGCACCGACCCCCTCGAGCTCCCCCGTCCGTCGCTCCTCTCTATGCATTCATTTTTAGTTCTTTGACAGTCTGGAAAAATGCCGTCCCTCGGGACGGCATTTTTTTATTATCAGGTTTCAGATTTCAGGCCAGATAGCGGCTGAGCATGACCGCTATCTGAGCACGGCTGGCTGTTCCGAAGGGCGAGAGAACGAGCTTTGTGCTGTCCGTTCCGTTTATAATGCCCTCTTTTACCGCCCAGAGCATCGCTTCTTTTGCAAAGCTGCTGACCGTATCCCAGTCCGCCGCCTTGGATGCGTCCGGGGCAGAGCTTACGGTATCGCCGTCTGTGGTGGTTGCGGGATTGAGCTTAGTGTCATAGCGGTACAGCAGTGCCGCCAGCTCCTGACGGTTCAGCGCTCTGTCGGGCTTGAAGCTGCCGTCGGTGTAGCCCTCTATGATGCCGTTTGCATGCGCCCAGCCTATCGCCTTGTCGCAGAAGCTGCCTTCGCCCACATCCGCAAACCAGTAGCTGCCCGCGCCGCCGATGTATTCCGGCTCACCGGCCATGCGGTAGAGTATAGTCGCCATCATGCCTCGGGTAAGGCTTGCGTCGGGGGAAAAATAGTCAAGCTCCGTGCCGTTCATTATTCCCTCTTCCCACATTTTCAGCACCGCTTCGGCGCACCATGCGTCACCCGCCACGTCGCTGTACGGCGCTCCGCAGAAGGTCTTGACCTGGTCGGCGGCGGAGACCAGCTCATGATCCACATATTTCTTAACGTCAATCTTATCCCAACCCTTTGCATCGGGAAGATGATATATTGTTATATAGCCGTCGTTCAGCAGCATAGATTTCGGTTCACCAAAGCAATCTGTTGTATTTGGTGCGTCTCCATAAAAATACACAGACTTGACGTGCCATTCAAATGCCATCCGTTCAACCACATTCACACTGGCTGCAACGTCAATCTGAGTTATTTCAGAACCACAGAACAGCTCATCTCCTATGGTCGTCACTCCATCTTCAATCGTCACCTTATTAAGTTTTGCATAGCAGAAGGGGGTAATTTTGAAAAAGCCGTATAAAGGATCATCCGGCGGAAACTCCGCTGGTGAATCATCTTTGAAATGCCACATAGGGCCGCTGCCGTATATTCTTACCGTACCGGTGTCCTTATCGTAGCTGTAATAGACATCATCGCCAAGCTTGCCTGATTCTTCAAGATAAGAATTAGTTTTATCGGCCAATGCCGGTATGCTCAGAAGCATACTGATTATCAGCACAAAGCACAACAGTTTGGTTAGTTTTTTCATCATTTACCTCCTTAATAATGCTCTGTTTTCCCGTGATCATCTCTTTTAGAGATGCTTTTCTGATCACACATTACAGCATTTACCGTTTTATGTCAAGTGTTTCCTCGTGCAATTCTTCCAAATGGCGGCTGTGCCATATACAAAGCTCCCCTTCGCGGTTTTCCGCAAAGGGGAGCTTACATTTATTCTTATTTCAAATTACTTTGCTGCCTTTGCCTTCTCGCACAGGGCGGTGAAAGCGGCGGGATCGTGGATAGCGGTCTCGGACAGCATCTTGCGGTTCATGTCGATACCGGCAAGCTTCAGGCCGTGCATGAAGGTGGAGTAATTCATTCCGTTTGCCTTGCAGGCGGCGCTGATACGGGTTATCCAGAGCTGACGGAAGTCTCTCTTCTTCTGCTTGCGGCCGACATATGCGTAGCGGCCGGACTTCATCATCTGCTGGTTTGCCATCTTATAGTGGCGGGACTTGTTGCCCCAGTAACCCTTAGCCAGGCCAAGGATCTTATTTCTATGTTTGCGGGTCATCATTGCGCCCTTAACTCTTGCCATTTGTTATTTCCTCCTATCAGTAACAGTCAATCCTTATTTATAAGGAATCATCTTTTTAATGGTAGCCTCGTTGGTCACGTCGGCAATTGCGCCGGAACGCAGACGACGGCAGCGCTTGGTGTCCTTCTTAGTGAGGATGTGGCTCTTATATGCGCGGGCGCGCTTTACCTTACCGGTCTTGGTGAGATTGAATCTCTTCTTGGCACCACTGTGGGTCTTCAGTTTAGGCATGATTATTTCTCCTTCCGTATGCTGCTGTTATCAGACTTATCGTCTGTAATAACCTGAGTTAGTTATTCTCCGCGGAAGATGCGGCCTCGGCCTGCTTCTTCGCGGCTTCCTTCTGTGCCTTCCTGACTGCTGCCGCAGACTTCGGGGACAGGAACATGGACATATTGCGGCCCTCAAGCTTGGGCTGCTTATCAAGGTTGGCGACCTCGGCGCACTTGGACGCAAAATCGCGCAGAATGGCCTCGCCAAGATGGGTGTGCGCCATTTCTCTGCCGCGGAAACGGATGGAAACCTTTACGCGGTCGCCGTCGGCAAGGAACTTGAGTGCGCTCTTGAGCTTGGTGTTCAGGTCGTTTTCTCCGATGCCCGGGGACATGCGGATCTCCTTGATCTCCATAACGCGCTGGTTCTTCTTGGCTTCCTTCTCGCGCTTTGCCTGCTCGAAACGGAATTTGCCGTAGTCCATGAGCTTGCAGACGGGAGGCTTCGCCATGGGGGATATCTTGACTAAGTCAAGCTCCTTTTCCTCTGCGATCTTCAGGGCTGCCTCGGCGGACATGATGCCGAGCTGCTCGCCGTCGTCACCTATCACGCGTATTTCCTTGTCGATGATCTCCTCGTTGATTTCATGAGTTACGCTTGCGATTGTAAAACACCTCCAAAATGCAAAAAACGGACGCCAAACAGCATCCGCGCACAAAAACACCGCCCACCCGGGCGCTGCTATTGACCGAGGCGCGCCTTTTGCGGCCCGGTGAGGTCGGGGATGCCGTACCTACTTCATTTTCAGCTATATAAATATATCAGCACTTTCCCGCTGTGTCAAGGATTTTTTTGAATTTCAGGGAAAGAATATTGAGCATGGAAACGTTACTGATCTATATCCTCGGCGCGGGCCTGTACGGTCTGGTCGAGATAATCTGGCGGGGCTGGACCCACTGGACGATGCTGCTGTGCGGGGGAGCCTGCTTCACCTGCATGTATGTCATAAGCGCGGCGCCTCTCCCCCTGTGGGCAAAGTGCCTTATCTCGGCGGCGGTCATAACCGCCATGGAGTTCTGCACCGGAATTTTGGTTAACATAATATTGGACTGGCACGTCTGGGACTATTCCGACAGGCCGCTGAACATCATGGGGCAGGTCTGCCCTCTGTTCAGCTTTTTCTGGCTGCTGCTGTCGATCCCGGGTCTTGCTCTGTGCAGCGGAATACGGGAGCTTCTGGCGTAAGCTCCCGTATGATTTCAGTCGTCCTTATTTCCTCTGAACAGGTAGTGGGCAAAATACGCAGCAACGCCGGCCATCAAAACGCTCCATATGCTTGCCCAGCTTTGCGAGCGAGGGGCTATATACACAGAGCCGAGCACAAGCAGAGCGCCCGACAGGATAAGCCCCACCGCGCTCAGCAGTCTTCCCGGTTTAAAGCCCATCAGTAATTCTCCTCCGGCGCTCCCTCTTCATTTTCAAGCTCCATGGCGAGCTTCACGATGCGGCTGGTGCCGAGCCTCGTCGCGCCGAGGGCTACGAAGTCCTCCGCGTCCTCGATGGAGGATATGCCGCCGGCTGCCTTGACCTGAACGGTCTCGGGGCTGTACTTGCGCAGGAGCTCAACGTCGTGACGGGTCGCGCCGCCCTTGGAAAAGCCGGTGGATGTTTTGATGAAGTCCGCGCCGCACTCGGCGACGATAGCGCACAGCCGCATCTTCTCCTCGTCCGTGAGCAGGCAGCACTCGATTATGACCTTGAGTATCTTTCCCGCGCAGGAGCGTCGGACGGCCTTTATATCCTCGGCCACATCGTCCCAGCAGCCGTCCTTGACCATGGAAAGGTTCACGACCATGTCGATCTCGTCGGCGCCGTTTGCCACGGCGTCAGCCGCCTCGAAGGCCTTGGCGGCGGTGGACATATATCCGTTGGGGAAGCCGATAACTGTGCATATCTTCAGCCTGTCACCCACATAGCGCTTCGCGCCGGGCACATGGCAGGGCGGGATGCACACGGAAGCGCACTGATATTTTATCGCCTGATCGCAGAGTTTTTTGATCTCCGCCTCAGTGCAGTCTACTCTCAGCAGGGTGTGGTCACAGTACTTGAGAAGTTCTTTTATATCCATAGCTTTATCCTTTCAAAACGGTTTTTTCTTATTATATTGCATTCCGGCGGCATATTCAAGCGTTTGTCCTTAATATACTCTAACAAAAACTATTATTTAAGGACAGGACTTAACATATGGATGAAAACACAAGCAGGAATTTTGCTCAGCTTACCGGCGTTATCGCCGCGCCGCCGGTCTTCTCCCACGCGAGCCGCGGCGAGACCTTTTATACCTTTCCCATGGAGATCGCGCGTCTGTCCGGTGCGACGGACACAGTGAACATCATCGTGCGGGATGAGCTTATAAGGGGTCTCGAGCTGTGCGAAGCGGAAAAGCTCAGCGTCACCGGCGAGCTGCGCTCCTTCAACAACAAAAGCGGCGAGGGCGCAAAGCTCGTGATAACAGTATTTGCAAAGGAGCTGAGCCTATGCGGCGGCGAGGACATGAACTGCGTTCGCCTTACAGGCACCCTCTGCAAGCCGCCCAATCTGCGCATGACCCCCATGGGCCGGGATATCTGCGATCTGATGCTGGCGGTGAACCGCCGCTACGGCAGAAGCGATTACCTACCCTGCATCACCTGGGGACTAAAGGCGCGTGAGGCCTCGGACTGGGACGTCGGCACCGTGGTGAGCCTCGAGGGCAGAATACAGAGCCGCAGCTATATAAAGATCATCGGCGGCGAGCCTGTGGAGAAAACCGCCTTTGAGGTATCGGTGACGGACATCAGCGAGTTTACATAATATAGATGTGTGGGCACAGAATCGGCGGCAGGACTGCGTTTTCGCAGCTCCTGCCGCCGTCTTTTATATGTCGTTTCTGCAAATATCCTCAAAGCTCTCGCGCCGTACGGCGACATAGCTTTCGCCGCCGGAGAGCATGACGATGGGAGGTCTGGGCACGCGGTTGTAGTTCGAGGCCATGGAATAGTTATACGCGCCCGTGGTGCATACCGCCACGATATCGCCTCTGCCTATGCCGTTCGGGAAAAGGATGTTTTCCTGAATGATATCGCCGCTTTCGCAGCAGCGTCCCACCAGCGAGCAGCGGAGATCGGGCTTTTCGTTCATCCTGCCCGCCGCAAGGCAGGTATACTCCGAGCCGTAGAGCGCAAAGCGGGGGTTATCCGTCATGCCGCCGTCGATGGAAACATAGTTCTTGTATCCGGGTATGCGCTTGACAGCGCCGACGGTGTACAGGGTCATGCCCGCGTCCGCGACGATAGCTCTTCCGGGCTCCATGTGTATCGCGGGGAGCGGTATGTTGAGCTTTGCGCACTCGGCCTTGATGGCCGCGGCGACCTCGCCTATTTTCTGCTCAACGTATAAATACGGGTCCGAATCGACATATCTGACGCCGTAGCCGCCGCCGAGGTCAAGCTCCCTTGTCTCGAATCCGTACTTTTCCCGCATAACTGCAATGAAGCCGAGCATTATGACGGCAGTGCGCTCAAAAACATCCTCGGCAAAGACCTGCGAGCCGACATGACAGTGGAAGCCCGCAAGGTCGATGTGCGGCATTTTGAGGGCTTCGGCGGTGAACTGCTCGGCCTGTCCGGTCTCGATGGCGACGCCGAACTTGGAGTCGACCTTTCCCGTGGCGACGGCCTCGTAGGTATGCGGATCGATGCCGGGCGTCAGGCGAAGCATGACCCGCTGGATTATGCCGCGCCGCGAGGCTTCGCGCTCGACGGCACAGAGCTCCTCCGTATTATCAACTATAAAGCAGCCCACGCCCTTTTCCATTGCGTAGGCGATATCCTCGTCTGTCTTGTTGTTACCGTGGAAAAATGCGTTTTCCATAGGGTAGCCCGCAATGAAGGCGGTGTATATCTCGCCGCAGGATACAACATCTATGCCCATATCCTCCTCGCGCATTATCTCGTAAATGCGCTTGAAGGAATTGGCCTTGCCGGCGTACAGCGCCTTTGCCTTGCCGCCGAAATGCTTTCTGAACGCCTCACTGTAAACGCGGCAGTTGTGCCTCAGCCTGTCCTCATCGATTAGGTAAAGCGGCGTACCGTAGTGTTCGGCAAGCATTACCGTGTCCTGACCGGCGAAATACAGATGTCCGTTTTCGCCGACTGTTATATTATCACAAACCATGCTGTTTTCCCCTGTTTTCGTTAAATAACTGATAAATTCCGATTCATTATATTGCATAAACACGCCATATTCAAGGACAAAATATGTAAAATTCCAGACGTTCATGCAAAAACCTCGCCGGCATTTTACCGGCGAGGCAGATATGATTTATTTCTTGTTCTTTTTTTCGCGAGCTGGCGTTGATACAATGACTACCCAGCCTCCGACAAATATAATCCATTGGAGAACCCAATTCATCTCGGCTGCGCTTCGTATGCTATCAGGAAAGGCAAGATGCAGTCCTGCCCAGCAAAGGAAGAAGATCACCGTAAAAACAGCCCCCAGCGGAATTGCAGCGAGCATAGTTCTCCAAAACGAGTCATGCGCCCAAGCTTTGAGCTCATTTAGTTTTTTATTCATAAGACACCTACTCTCTATGCCTTAAATCTATAGATGTACGTAGTGCCAATGACTTCATCATCATTATAACTTGAAGTTTCATACCAGACATATTTCAAATGCTGATAGAAGCCCGGCAGCTGATTGTGCCTCGCTATATAAAGCTTATAATAGACATGATTACTATTGCCAAAGCTAATGTTTGACGTAGCAGCGTCACCTATTAAATGCGCAGCTGCGGCAGCAACACCGCTCAGCGGCAATAAAGCTATCAATCCAGACGCAATTTCAGACACAAGCAAAGATGCAAGGGCTCTTTCAAACTTCACATTGCCCTTTGAGCTATACGCAAATGCGCCATAGCTTCCATACCCTGACGGATCGGTTGCTGAGTATGCATAAGAAAAACCATCGTCATCAATAAACGGTTCTTCCACCGGACTGCTCGTTTCCGGATCGGCAAACGCTGGAACAACTACACCAATCATAATACACATTGTTAGCAAAATTGAAATCAGTTTCTTGGATATCTTCATAGTTATTTGTCCTCCATTCAATTGAGCACTATAATATACTCAACATACAACACGTTTACTGTCATACTTACACGACTTTAACTTATTCTGGACTGACAAACTATGAATTAAATATCTTTCTGCAACCTATCAGATCATCGGTATCACTCCCTTTTTCATGCAATTTTACCAATATCATCATAGCACGTATTTAATTTTTTGTCAATAATTCTATTACTTTCTCGGCGGGATGACCTCTATCCAGTAGCCGTCGGGGTCTTCAACAAAGTATATACCCATGGAGGGATTTTCAAAGCAAATGCAGCCCATTTTTTCATGCTTTTCGTGAGCTTTATCCATATCCTCTGCCACAAAGGCAAGGTGGAATTCCTGCTCTCCGAGGTCGTAGGGCTCCGTGCGGTCGCGCAGCCAGGTCAGCTCAAGCTGAAAATCCGTGACTCCGTCGCCGAGGTATACGAGCCTGAAGCTGCCGTCGGAGGCGGTCTTTTCACGAACCGGCTTCAGTCCGAGAGCCTCGTCATAGAATTTAAGGCTGCGCTCAAGATCGAGCACGTTAAAATTAAAATGATTGAACGAAAACATATCAAAACTCCTCATTGTGCTGATTGGAGAATCATTATATAATAATTGTTGTGATTGCACAAGCGGAACTTTCCAAAAAGTTGTTGGAATTACGGGGCCATGCGTTTATAATAAACTGTAGAAAAATACTTGGAGAGACGATATGTATTCTGAACTGATAGAAAAATACCTGCCCCGGGACGACGTTTTCCTGTTCAACACCGGCAAGGCGGAAAAAGCGTGGCTGCTGCTCGGCTGCCGGTACATCGACGAGATCAAAATGCACCGCTTCGTGCTCTGGGCTCCCCACGCGCAGGCCGTATCGCTGGTCGGGGACTTCAACGGCTGGAACGACTCCGCCACACCCATGCAGAAATGCGGCAGCATGTGGGTGTGCTTTGTAAAGGGGCTTAAAAACGGCGATCTTTACAAATACTGCGTGATACGCAATGACGGCAGGCGTGTGCTTAAATCCGATCCCTTTGCCCGCTGGTCCGAGTCCGGAATGAACACAGCCTCAAAGGTCTGGACAGGCTCTTACAAATGGCACGACGCCGCCTTTTTACGCAAGCGCGCATCAGCCGACCCCTTCTCCTCGCCCATGTCCATATACGAGCTGCACCTCGGCTCATGGAAAATGCATGACGGCAAGGTCAATTACGCCGAGACAGCGCCCGAGCTTGCCGACTACTGCCGCGGTATGGGCTACACGCACATTGAGCTTCTGCCCGTCACCGAGTACCCCTTCCCCGGCTCATGGGGATATCAGGTGACAGGCTACTACGCTCCCACGGGCCGCTACGGCACCCCCGACGAGTTTGCCGAGTTTATCGACGTGATGCACAAGGCCGGTATCGGAGTTATCCTCGACTGGGTGCCCGCGCATTTTCCCCGGGACGAGCACGGCCTTGCCGAGTTCGACGGCACGCGGCTGTATGAGTGCAAGGAGGCGCGTATGGCGGCCCACCCCGAATGGGGCACGCTCATCTTCGACTACGAGATGCCGGAGGTACAGTCCTTTCTCATCTCCTCGGCCTGCTTTTTCTTTGAAAACTACCACATCGACGGCATACGCATGGACGCGGTGTCCTCCATGCTTTACCTTAACTACGGCAGAAAGGACGGGGAGTACACCCCCAACCGTGAGGGCGGGAACATCAACCTCGGCGCCGTGGAGTTTCTGCGCAAGCTCAACAAGACGGTGCTGTCAAACTACCCGGGCGCCATCACCGTCGCCGAGGAGTCCACAGCCTATCCCATGGTGACCATGCCCCCCGAGCTGGGCGGGCTGGGCTTCAGCTTCAAGTGGGATATGGGCTATATGCACGACACGCTCGACTATTTCTCCCTCGACCCTCTTTTCCGCAAGGGCGCGCACGACAAGCTCACCTTCTCCATGATGTACGCCTTTTCGGAGAATTTCATCCTCGCCTACTCGCATGACGAGGTTGTGCACGGCAAAAAATCCATGCTGGACAAGATGTTCGGCAGTTATGAGCAGAAATTTGCAACTCTCCGCGCTCTTTACGGATATCAGTTCGCGCACCCCGGCAAGAAGCTCTGCTTCATGGGCTCGGAATTCGGGCAGTTTATCGAATGGAACTATGAGCAGAGCCTTGACTGGCTTCTGCTGGATTACCCGATGCACAGGAAGCTGCAGGAATACTGCCGGGCGCTCAATCATATATACTCCAGATGGCCCGCGCTCTACGAGGTGGATAAATCCTGGGAAGGCTTCAAATGGCTCAGCGTGAACGAAAAAAGCCTCAGCTCCATCGCTTTCCTGCGCTCGGCAAGACCCGAGAGCGAAAGCTGCCTCGTCTGCGCCTGCAATTTTATCCCCAATGAGCACCGCGGCTTCACTATAGGGCTTCCCCACGCGGGCGTCCTGCGGGAGCTTCTCTCCAGCGACGACACCGCATTCGGCGGCAGCGGTTTACATAATCCCAAGACTATAGTAAGCCGTAAGGAGGGGTATGAGGGTCTGCCCTACAGCGCGCAGATCGATCTTCCTCCCCTGTCGACCGTGTACTTTGAATACATTCCGGAAAGGACGGATGATGAGCATGAAGAAGGAATTCAGGAAAATTCTCAATGAAAAGGGCCGCACGGAGCTGCCCCGCGTTCTGCTCGTATCGGCCGAGTGCGCGCCGATATCCAAAACCGGCGGCCTTGCCGACGTTGTCGGAACGCTGCCGAAATCGCTCAGAGAGCTCGGCATCGACGCGAGGGTAATCACCCCCTATCACCGCTGCGTCAAGGACAAATACGCCGACAGAGTCGAGCATATGTTTCATTTTTATGTTAACCTCGGCTGGCGCACCCAGTACTGCGGTATAGAGCGCCTTGAGCTTGACGGCGTGTGCATTTATCTTGTAGACAGCGAGTTTTATTTCGGAGACAAGATATACCGCGGCGGTCAGGCCGAGGGCGAGCAGTACGCTTTCTTTACCCGCGCCGTTCTGGACGCCATACCCAATCTCGGCTTCGAGCCTGACGTCGTGCACTGCAACGACTGGCACGCTGCAATGCTGCCGATGCTTGCAAAGACTCAGTACAAGGGCGCTATGCAGGAGCGCCTGCGCTGGCTGCTGACGATACATAACATCGCGTTTCAGGGAAAATTCAGCTTTGACTACATCCAGGATCTGCTTGGCGTCGAGGATAAATACTACACGCCGGAGTTCATGGAGCTCAACGGCTGCGCGAGCTTTCTGAAGGCCGGCTGCGTTTTCGCCGACCGGATAAACACCGTCAGCCCCACCTATGCCGAGGAGATAAAAACCTCCTATTTCGGCGAGGGTCTCGAGGGTATACTCACTGCGCGCAGCGCCCAGCTCAGCGGTATCATAAACGGCATCGACGTCAAGACCTTCAATCCCAACACCGACCCCCTCATCCCCGCGAGATATCATAAGGGCCGACTGGGCAATAAAGCGTTATGTAAACTCGATCTGCAAAAGTCTATGGGCCTTGAGCAGCGCCGCGATGTGCCCCTTTTCGCAATGGTGACCCGTATGACGGAGCAAAAGGGCTTTTCGCTTGTCGAGCGAATGATAGACGAGCTCATGCAGTGCAGCGACATGCAGTTTTTGCTGCTCGGCAGCGGCGACAAGGAATTTGAGGACTTCATGCGTGCCGCCGAGGGGCGCTATAAGGGCAGGCTTTGCGCGTACATCGGTTATAACGAGGAGTTATCGCACAGGGTATATGCCGGAGCAGATTTCCTGCTGATGCCATCGCGCTTCGAGCCCTGCGGGCTTTCGCAGATGATAGCCATGCGCTACGGTACTCTGCCCATCGTGCGCGAGACGGGCGGGCTCAAGGATTCCGTCAAGCCCTACAACAAGTATACCGGCGAGGGCACCGGCTTCTCCTTTACCGACTTTAACGCCCACGAGATGAAAGAGGTCATTCTGCTTGCCATGGACTGCTACCGCGATCCCGAGATCATGAACAGTCTTATCCGCCAGGCGATGGAGGCCGACTTCAGCTTCAGCCGCTCCTCCGAGGAATACGCAAGGCTTTATTTATGGATGCTCTGATAAGAAAAGTCAACACATACGGCGGCTATACCGAGCACTGGTCACACGACGGGCGGCTGAGTATAGAATATTTCCGACCGCGCAGCTATGACGTCGCCTTCGAAGGCGAAAAATGGCGGCCGGTCGATTTTGTACACGATTATATGCGCTCGTATCTCGTATCCGCCGCCGCATTCGCCGAGGCACTTGATAAGTGCCGCAAATACGGATGCCCCATCGAGCGGCTGCCGGAATTTTTGCTCGAGGACAGGACGGAACTCATACCGTCGGAGCTGCTGCGGCTTTTGTTGGACGACTGCAGACTGGACATGCAGCAGGCGACAGAGATCGTTCTCGGCTGTTTCGGAGCGCAGATAAACGCCCCCGTCAGGGACTGGCTTTACGAAATGCAGCCCCGCACGGCGCACCTTGAATCCGTGCTCAAAGACGCTCTGTGCGATTACGGTCTTGCCTTCCACGACGCATATGATGCGGCGTTCCGCTTCCCCTGCGGCGCAGTTGAGGAGGACACGGAAATAACGCTCAACATTGCCGCATTCGGCGGCGTGAAGTCTGCCTGTCTCTGCGTCTGCGGCGACGGTTATTCAGCCGAGATCCCCATGTACAAGACCGATACCGGCTTCACAGCAAACTTCACCGCCCCGTATCCGGCGGATCTGCGCTACCGCTTCAGGCTCGATAATGCATGGCTCTGCCCCACGGCGGATGGGCACAGGTCGCGGTTCTGCTCCGAGCCCGCCGAGGGCTTCCGCCTGACGGTTTATAAGCGCGGCTTTGATACGCCCGAATGGTTTTCCCGCAGCATAATGTATCAGATATTCCCCGACCGTTTCGGATTCACCGATGACGATACAGCCCAAAAGGGCATTGAGTACCACCGCCTGCTCGGTCAGACCCCGGAGCTTCACAAAAGCACGGACAAGCCCGTCAAATGGCAGGCCAGAGCGTTCGAGCGCGATTACGCACCCGACGACTTTTACGGCGGAAATCTGCGCGGCATCGCAAAAAAGCTCCCGTATCTCAAGGAGCTCGGCGTGGGCGTCATATATCTCAACCCCATCGTCGAGGCGCGGTCAAACCACCGCTATGATACCTCCGATTACGTGAAAGTTGATCCTATACTGGGAAGCAACGAAGATTATGTAAACCTATGTGCTGAGGCACGAAGCATGGGAATACGCATAATAAACGACGGCGTGTTCTCGCACACGGGCGCGGACAGCATTTACTTTAACCGCTTCGGAAGCTACGAAAGCCTCGGCGCTTATCAGGGCGAAGGCTCGCCCTATTACGGCTGGTATGACTTCAGGCACTTTCCCGATGATTACCGCTGCTGGTGGAATTTCAAAGATCTGCCGGAGGTCAACGAGAACGACCCGAAATGGCAGGAATACATTATTAGCGGCGATGACAGCATCGTTAAGCAGTGGCTGCGCGCAGGTGCGGGCGGCTGGCGCATCGACGTAGCCGACGAGCTGCCCGACGAGGTGCTGAGCCTCATCCGCCGTGCCGCCAAGGAGGTTTCGCCCGACAGCGTTATCATCGGCGAGGTCTGGGAGGACGCCGTCAGCAAGGAAAGCTACGGCAAAAAGCGCAACTATGCGCTGGGCTACTCTCTGGACAGCGTTATGAATTATCCCTTCCGCAAGGCGGTCGTAGCCTTTGCACAGGGTAAGTCCGACGCCTTTGAGCTTAGGGATTTTCTTTTGTCCCAGCAGCATAATTACCCAGCGCCGATGTATGTTTCCCTGATGAACCTTCTCGGCTCGCACGACGTCGAGCGGCTGCACACGGCTCTTGCCTTTGATTACGACGTAAACGGGCTTGACAGAGCCGAGCAGTCTAAACTGAGTTTAAGCGAGGAACAAAGCGAAAGAGCGACCGCTCTGCAAAAGCTATGCGCGGCTATACAATACTGCGTCCCCGGCGTCCCGTGTCTTTACTACGGCGACGAGGAGTGCCTTGACGGCGCACGCGATCCATTTAACAGGGCGCCATTTGAGCCTTCGGGAACAGGTTTACATAATTTCTATGCCAAGCTCGGTGAGCTGCGAAACAGCTCTCCCGCGCTGCGTATGGGAAGCATGAAAGTATCCGCTCCCGATCCAAACGTTATAGTTATCGAGCGAAGGTGCGAAGGTGAGCGGCGCATCTGCATCGTTAACCGCTCCGAAGAAGCTTATAATCTTCCAAATAAGCGTTTTTCCCTCCTGAGCGGTGAATATACAGACCGCATAGAGCCTGTATCGGCAGACTTATTTGAATAAAAAAGCAACGGCGCCGCAGGTAAACCTGCGGTGCCGTTGTGTTAGGGAGTTAAAGAAGAGAGAGGATGAAAGAAATCGATCTGATGAACCTTATATGTCACAGGGGCTTTCGCCCCTATGGTCAAGCTTACTGGATCTCGAGCCTGCGGGCTGCGGGGATCTCGGGAGTTTTCTCCGGCATGGTCAGGGTAAGAACGCCGTCGTTGTAGGAAGCGCTGATGGCGTCGGCATCGATGCCCTTGATGTTGAAGCTGCGGCTGTAGGAGCCGTAATAGCGCTCTCTGCGGATGAAGCCCTTGTCCTTGTCTTCCTCATTATCCTCGGACTTGTGTTCGGCGGAAATGGTCAGGCAATCCTTGTCGATATCAATGCTGATATCTTCCTTCTTGAAGCCGGGCAGCTCCGCCTCGAGGATATAGTTTCCATCCTGCTTTTTGATGTCGGTGCGGAAAGCGGTAAGCTCGGAATCATTCCAGAAGTTTCTGGACATCTCCTCCAGCTCACGGAAAGGATTATAAGCAGATACGCGGCGATAGCCGAAAGGTGTAAGTTCAAACATAATTAATACCTCCTAATTATTTGGAACAGGTCGTAAATCGTTTTTCGATTTATAACTTTTGTTTCTTGTTGTATATAAAATACCATATAATTATGAACAAATATAGTATTTTATATTAACAAATTGTAAACCTTAGCACTCTTCGGGTTCGAGTGCTAAGGTTTTTCGTTTTTCTGTATTTATTATGTCCGGCGCGGAAGGTTTTATTCACCTTTCTTATTGAGCGCCTTGTGTTTTACAAGGACCAGGATTGCAAAGGCTATCGCTATAACGGCGATCGCAACGGAGGTATAGACTATCGCATTGTTATAGGTATTGCTTATATTTATTGCCTGCTTGGGAGGAACGGGAGTTGTGGGCTCCGGCGTCGCGTCAGGCTGCTCCGTCTCCTCCGGCTCTTCCACCCGTATGGGATCGGCTATCACCGGATGCTCGGGGATCTCGGGCGGTACCACCGCCGCGGGTTTTCCGTTTTCGTCCAGCAGGTCTGACATCAGCACCCAGCCGTCAAAGCTCCGCGCAGCGCCGTTCTCGTCGGCGTCAAGCTCAAGGCTTATATGCCCCCAGGGGACATCCCCCATATAGCTCACACGGTACCCGACTTCAAGCTCCGTGTCATTGTCGATAAGCATGTACTTTCCGTTTGTGTCACACTCCGGAGTTTCCCACGCCACTATATATCCGGCCTCGTTATAAGCATAGTATGTGCCGCCGTCGGGGATCAGATTGTTCGGGTCGTCCCACGGGTCGGCAACAGGCTTTATCCCGAGCTCAGCATAGGCCGAAACTCCGGAAAACAGCGACACGCTCAATACGAGCAGGATCAAAAGCAGTTTCTTCTTCATTTATTTGCCTCCTGCGCCATGCGCAATAAACGTGGGCATTATAGCATATCCTTACACAAAATTAAAGAGCTAATTTGTAAAAAAACTGCCGGAGGCTCAGATACCTACGGCAGTATGTTATATGCTTAAAGCACCTTGGCCAGGAAATCCTGAAGCCGCTCGCTTTTCGGGTGCTCAAATATCTCCTGAGGCGCGCCCTCCTCGACGAGCCTGCCGTCGGCCATAAACAGCACACGGTTGCCGACCTCGCGGGCAAAGCCCATTTCGTGCGTGACGACGACCATGGTCATTCCCTCGCGCGCAAGCTCTTTCATGACGTCCAGGACCTCACCGACCATCTCGGGGTCGAGCGCGGAGGTGGGCTCGTCAAAAAGCATTACGTCGGGCTCCATGCACAGCGCGCGGACTATCGCGACTCGCTGCTTCTGGCCGCCGGAGAGCTGGTTGGGATACGCGTCGGCACGGTCAGCAAGGCCTACGCGCTCAAGCAGCTCAAGTGCCTTTTTCTCTGCCTCTTCCTTTGACTTGCCCAGCAGCTTCATCGGCGCTATGGTCATATTCTTGAGCAGGGTCATGTGTGGGAACAGATTGAAGTGCTGGAACACCATACCCATCTTCTGACGGTGCAGGTTTATGTTGCAGCCGGGGTCGGTGATATCCACACCCTCAAGGGTTATCGTGCCGCCGGTGGGCATCTCAAGCAGGTTCAGGCAACGAAGGAAGGTGGATTTGCCGGAGCCGGAGGGACCGATGACGACCACGACCTCGCCCTTATGGATCTCGGTGCTGACGCCGTCAAGAGCCTTGATCATATCGCCCTTGAAATACTTCTGCAGGTTTTCTACCTTGATAAGAACATCAGTGGTCACTGTCGCGCAGCCTCCTTTCAAGCTTGCCTACGAGCCATGTGAAGAATATCACCAGCGTGAGGTATATAAGCGCCACGCCTATGAGCGGCATGAACGGCGAATACGTCACTCCGCGGATGATATCTCCGGCCTTTGTCAGGTCGCGTATGGCGACGTAGCCGGAGACGGAGGTCTCCTTCAGCAGGACGATGAACTCGTTTGCCAGGGTGGGCAGCACGTTCTTGAACACCTGCGGGATTATAATATAGCGCATGGTCTGAACATAGTTAAAGCCCAAAGAGCGTCCCGCCTCAAACTGTCCTGCGTCGATGGACATGATGCCGCCGCGGACTATCTCCGCCACATAAGCGCCGGAGTTTATACCGAAAGCCAGCATGGCTATTGCGATGCCGTTTCGGGATGAGGCAAAGATTATGTAATAGATGATCATGAGCTGCACAACGACAGGCGTGCCGCGGATGACTGTCAAATAGAGCTTGCATATTGCGTTTACCACAGCAAGCAGGCCCTTGCCGAAGCCCTTGTGCATGGTCTCATGGTTCTTATCCCATGTTGAACGGATGATGGCGATGACAACGCCTATGCATATGCCTATAAGGCAGGCTACGAGCGTTATCTTAAGCGTGTTGCCGAGACCTGTAACAAGCAGCTTCCAACGGTCTTGCTCAATGAAGTTAAGTATGAACTGCGCCTTCAGATTCGAAATCCACTGTTCCAAGAGAGTCCCTCCCTTTTCTCTAAACGTCGAAAAGGAGGCTCCATGAAAGCACGGAGCCTCACTTATTCTTTACATTATATATCAGCCGTTGTTAGCCTCGACGAAAGCCTTTGCAGGCTCATTATCGATGATAACGCAGTCGAGCTTGCCGCTGGTCAGCGCGGCGATGGCGTCAGCGCCCTTGGGGAATGCCTGAACATGATCGCTGCCGAATTCGTCCTCGGCATAGATGAAGCCGGTGGTAGCGTTCTGGCCGCCGATCTGGATATCCTCGCCCTCTTCGATCTTTGCGCACAGATCGTCATAGCTGGTGATCTCGGAGTCCTCGGGGACAATGATGACCTGAACACCGGTGGCGTAGGAGATGGAGAAGTTGATGCTCTCAAGACGCTCCTCGGTGACGGTCATACCGGCCATACCCATGTCGGCCTTGCCGGACTGGATAGCGGGGATGATAGCGTCAAACTCCATGTCGCTGATGGTGAGCTTCATGCCGAGCTTGTCGGCGATGAGGCCGGCGACAACAGCGTCGATACCGACTATCTCGTCACCCTCAACATACTCGTAGGGAGGGAACGCCGCGTTGGTCGCCATGACCAGCTCTTCGGCGTCGGCGGCAACGTTCTGCTGAACAGCAGGCAGCTCGCCGATGCCGGAAATGTAGTAATCAACGACTGCCTTGACGGAACCGTCGTCGATGAGCTCCTGCAGAGCGGTGTTGACCTTCTGGAGAAGATCGTCGTTATCCTTTGCAATTGCAATTGCATAATCCTCGGTTACGTACTCGGAGTCAAGGATCTTGAGCTTGACGCCGCTGCCGCCGCAGGCGCAAAGTGCGAACACCATTACCAGGGCGAGCATAAGAGCAATGATCTTTTTCATTTTTATTACCTCTTTAAATTTTTTAACAAATCAGTTCGTCGTTTCTTTCGACAGGGCATATATTATCACCTGTATTCACTCTTGTCAATACTTTTTTGAAATAATATTCGATATTCTCTTGTTATATTCTTATTTTGGTGCATAATATTCATTTCAGCGCGAATATTCATTGCTTTGCTGAATTTTTGAATATAAATAGGGCCCGTTTTTTGTTGAAACGGCCCCGTTTTTTATATACTTTTTACAGTTTCACGCCCTGCGTTTCAGCAAAGATGCAAAAGAAAACAGCAGGAAAGCAATGATATTCACTATAACCACACTGGCGCCCGAAGGCAGCTCAAGCGCATATGACGCGGTCATGCCGAGTACGAAACACACGACTGAGACGGCAGCCGAGCACAGCACGACTGACCTGAAGCTGCGGCACAGCCTCATCGCGGTGAGGGCGGGGAAAATTATCAGGCTCGATATGAGAAGCGCTCCCATCATCCGCATGCCTATGACCACAGTAACCGCCGTCAGCACCGCGATAACGGTGTTCAGAAGCTGCGACTTTGTGCCGGTCGCGCGCGCGAAGGTCTCGTCAAAGGTCACCGCGAATATGCGGGGGTACAGCAGAACGAACATCAGCAGCACAATGGCCGACAGCGCGATGCTCAAAACTGCGTCCGCTTCGCTCAGGGACAGGATGCTGCCGAACATATAGTTTGACACGTCTGTATTCATACCCGTTGTCACGGACACGACCGCAACGCCTATGGCAAGCGCCGACGAGGATATGAGCGCGATGGCGGCGTCGCCCTTTATTCTGCTGCTCTGGTTTATCCTCAGCAGCAGGAAGGCCGCGGCGACGACCACCGGCACTGCCAGCGCAAGCGGCGCGACATTCATTGCGGCGGCTATCGCCAGAGCGCCGAAGCCGACGTGGGAAAGTCCGTCGCCGATCATGGAATAGCGCTTGAGCACCAGTGACACTCCCAAAAGCGCCGCGCACAGGGAAACAAGCACGCCGACAACGATGGCGCGTGTCATGAAATGATAGGAAAACATTTCGGTGAACAGCTCGATCATCCTCTGCCACCTCCCACAAAACGTCGGGCAAGGTCGCTCTGACGGTATTCGGCGGCAGTGCCGAAAAACAGCTGCTTGTGCCCGAGGTGCAGGATATGCGTCGCATAGCGCACCGCCGCGTGTATGTCATGCGATATCATGATAACGCTCGTGTTATCGCACAGGTTTATAAGCTTTATAAGATTATACATCTCGTTTGTCGCCACGGGATCAAGCCCCGTTACCGGCTCGTCGAGCAGGAGCAGCTTTTTTGTTGCGCACATGGCCCTTGCGAGCAGGACACGCTGCTGCTGGCCGCCCGACAGCTCCATATAGCAGCGGTTTTTCAGCTCGTCGATGCCGAGACGCTCCATATTCTCCTGCGCTATCTTCTTATCCTCGGCGCTGTAAAACAGACGTTTTCCCATGGAATTGAGTCTGCCGGAGAGCACGACCTCGTACACCGAGGCGGGAAAATCCCGCTGGATCTGGGTCTGCTGCGGCAGATAGCCGATCTCGGAGGGCTTAAGGTCGCCGAATTCGATCTTGCCGCCCGACGGGGCCTTCAGCCCCAAAATGCCCTTTATCAGGGTCGTTTTGCCCGAGCCGTTCTCACCCACGACGCAGAGATACGAGCCCGCGTCGATGGAGAAGTTTATATCGCTCAGCACGGTCTCGCCGTCATAGGCGAAGCTGACGTCTTTACATATCAATTGTGCCATCAGTTAAGCGCCTCCTTGAGGGAGTCAAGATTCATTTCCATAAGGTCAAGATAGGTCACTCCGGCCTCAAACTGCTCCGCCGTCACACTGTGCGCGGAATAAAAGGGCAGCTTTTTGCAGCCGGTGTCCTCGCATATGACGTCCGCCATCTTTTCGTTTGAAAACTCCATGTACAGCACGGCGGGTATATTCTCCTCCCGGACATGGTCTATCAGGAAAGCTACCGTCTTGGCCGAGGGCTCGGTCTCCGAAGCGCAGCCCGGGAAGGCCGCGTAGTAGTTAAGGCCGTATTCGAGCGTGAAATAGCGCATCGGGAAGCGGTCGGCGAAAACGAGGGTATTGCGCTCGGCCTGCATCACGGTCGTACGGAAGCGGATATCCAGGTCAAGGAGCTTCGTCTGATACACCTCGAAGTTGACGATATACTCCCTGCTGCCGTCTTTATCCGCTTCGCAGAGCTCGTCACATATCCGGCGGGCGATCTTTACTGCGTTCAGCGGAGAAGTCCAGACGTGCTCGTCAAGCTCCGTCTCCTCATGCTCGTGCTCGTTCTCGTCGTGGCCGGATGAATATATGCCCTCGTCCGATTCCTCAATCGCGTCCACGCAGTCCATCATATATATGACATTGGTGTCATCGTCTATCAGCGACTCCACCCACTCCTCGGACTCGCCGCCGTTGCAGATGAAAAGATCGCTATCCTGAATGCGGATAATGTCCTTCGGGCTCGGCTCATAGGAGTGTACCTCCGCGCCGGGCTTGAGCAGCAGGGTGATCTGCGCCCTGTCGCCGGCTATCTCGCGGGCAAAGTCATAGGCGGGAAAGCAACTGCACACTATCTGCAGCTTCGTATCGTCGGTCACCGGCTCAGGCTGTGCCGTACCGCAGCCGCACAGCAGCAGGGACAACGCAATAATAAGCGCGGCAATTTTTTTCATTTCGCCCTCCCCGCGCACTGCGCGCAGCGTCCGTACAGCATACTGCGTTCATCGTCAAGCACAAAGCCGGTGCTTTTCGTAAGCTCCTCCTGCGCCCTGCTGTCCAGATGGATAAGCAGGCCGCAGTCAAGGCATTTTATGTGCAGATGCTCGGCGCAGCAGCTTTTTCCCGCAAGCTGGTACACCGCTCCCGCTGTCCCCTCGCGGACAAATCGGCGCACGAGCCCCTCGTCGCTGAGCTTCTTCACTATCCTGTAGGCCGTGCTCTTTGCGGGGGCGTCCGCGCCCATCTGCCCTATCAGCTCGTCTATCGTATACTGCCGCTTCGGATTATCCTCAAAAAATCTTAGTAGCGCGGTTTTCTGATGTGTCTGATAGCTCATGTTTCATCCTTCCAATTTGAGAAAGTTTCTCATTTTCTGAGGATACATCCATATCGGACGTTTGTCAAGAAAAAAGACAGCCCCGCAGAACTGTCCGGTAAAAAAGCACTCGTAGGGGCGAGCATCGCTCGTCCGCGGACGGCCAATGGCCGCCCCTACGGGTGGGGAGTTTTAAATCTTTCTGTCATTTAGAGAATGGTAATACACCGATCTCAATTCCTTTAGGCCTTGTGACGGGTACTCAATTCAGCAGAGCTGCGGCCGCGGCTCCGAGAAGGCTCATGTCCTCGCCTGTCACGAATTCATATTTGCGCCCCATGATCTCGCCCGCGTAAATATCCATGAATTTTTCAAGCTCGGGTCTCAGCAGCTTGCTTTTGCCGAACAGTGAACCGTCCACGGCGATGCACACCGGCTTTTCCGTGCCCTCCCCCGTCAGCATCAGGACAGCGCACAGGCAGCAGGCGATACAACGGGCAGATCGCTCAAAAAGTTCATTGATTATGTAAACCAAATTCACCTTGTCCTCGCTCGTAAAGCCCTTGGGAAATCTGCCGCTGCCCCATTTATCTATCGTCGGGGTCGTTACCTCGGTCATTTTGAGTATGGTCTCCGTGGCGCAGTCGGAAAACAGGCCCTCGCGTGCCGCCTGCTTGAGAACGTGCATACAAAGCTGCCCGAGATAGCGGCCGGATATCATTTTTTCGCCTAAATAGTGTCCGGTATCGGGCAGTTCCTCGTCCAGCTCAAGGTCGAAGTCGCCCCGCGGGAAGCCGTCAAAGGAACCGGCTTCGAGGTTGACGAGCATTTTCCTGCCGCCGGTAAAGCCAGCCTTGGCTATTCTATCCTGAGGCAGCATACAGCAGGCGTTGAAGCCCGTTCCGGCCACCATGCCGATAAAGCCACCGTATTTTGAGCTTTTCACAAGGCTCATACCGCCGAGCAGGGTCGCCGGAGTGTCGTTGAGGACGACCGTTTTCCCTACCCTTACGCCGCGGCTGACAAGCTCTTTTCTCAGCTCAGCGCCCAGCAGCCTGCCCTCCGAGCCGTTTATCTGCACCTGCTTTGTAAGGCTCAGAACACGGCTGTCGATATCCGCCGTCACCTCGGCGGGATATGAAAAGCAGAAGCCGATGTCCTCCGTCTCCTCCATAAGCGGCATGACGCAGTCGGCAACGTGGGAGATAAACTCCTCCCAGTCGGTGGGCTCCTCAGTCCCGGGCATGCTGTGCTTGTCCACACGCACAAGCACGGCTCCGTTTTCGCCGAAGCAGGCAAGCGCGGTGCGGAAATTCGTGCCTCCGGCGTCAATAACCGCCGCTCTGCGTCCCTTGGGGAGCTTGGCTTCTGCACGCAGGTATGTCGGTATCATGGGCACGGTATCCTGATGTGCCTCAAGCCCCCGCTCCATTGCGGCAAGAAATGCCTTTGTGTACTCCGTCATATCCACCCGCTCGGCGTCCATGCCGTGTCTTTTCATAAACTCTGCAACTTTTATCATATCTTCACCTGAAAATATCCGGCGCAAAGCGCGCCGGATATTTGAATCATATTGTATTTTGTACTTATTCCGCGTCCGCGGGAGCGTTCTTTATGGATTCTACCACGCCCTCCGCAAGACCGGCGATGCCCTGGATCTCGCTGGGGATGATGATCTTCGTGGCCTTGCCGTTTGCCGCGGCCATGAAGGCCTCCAGAGCCTTGATCTTCAGGACGCCCTCGCCGGGGGCAGCCTCGTTGATGAGGCGGATGCCTTCCGCGGTTGCGGTCTGGACCTTGAGGATAGCCTCGGCCTGGCCTTCGGCTTCGAGGATCTGCTGCTGCTTCTTTGCGTCTGCGCGGAGGATGGCGGATTCCTTTTCGCCCTCTGCCTCGAGGATGGCGGCGCGCTTCTCGCCTTCCGCACGGAGGATGGCCTCACGGCGTTCACGTTCAGCCTTCATCTGCTTTTCCATGGCAGACTGGATCTCTCTGGGCGGCAGAATGTTCTTCAGCTCAACGCGGTTGACCTTGATGCCCCAGGGGTCGGTGGCTTCGTCAAGGATGTTGCGCATCTTTGCGTTTATTATGTCGCGGCTGGTCAGGCACTGGTCGAGCTCAAGATCGCCGATGATGTTACGCAGGGTAGTTGCGGAGAGGTTCTCGATGGCGACCATAGGATGCTCGATGCCGTAGGTATAGAGCTTGGGGTCGGTTATCTGGAAGTATACGACGGTGTCGATCTGCATGGTGACGTTATCCTTTGTGATAACGGGCTGGGGCGGGAAGTCGGCGACCTGCTCCTTGAGGGAGATGACCTTTGCGACTCTCTCAATGAAAGGGACCTTGATGTGGATGCCGGTGCCCCAGGTGACCTTGTACGCGCCGAGGCGTTCAACGACATAAGCCTTGCTCTGCTGCACCACGCGGATATTCCTCACGATAATGATAAGCACGAGGACGATAATAGCGTATAAGATGTACTGCATTTCATTCTCCTTTTAATATTATTTTATACAGTTTCTTTTTCAGGCGCGGCCACGATGAGCTTGACGCCGTCAATGCTTTTTGCCGTGACGAGAGTCCCCTCGGGGATAACCTCGTCGTTTTCGCTTCTCGCAGTCCATGTTTTCCCGTCAACATAAACGGCACCCGTTCCAGCGATATTGTCCACGGTCTCAGTTACCCTGCACTCCTTGCCTATCACCATATCCGCATTTGTGGGCTCTACTTTGGAGTTGACGTATCTCTTTACAAGGGGTCTTGTGAAATACAGCGTTGCGGCGGAAGCGACAAGAAACAGTACGATCTGGAGCCAGAGCTGTGCGCCGCACATGGCAGCCAGCAGAGCTAACAGAGCGCCCGCTGCAAACCAGATGCACACGAGTCCCACGGTCACTGCCTCGACTACAAGGAACAGCACCATGACTATAAGCCAGAACGTTGTCATTGTTAAACCGAAAGGCATTATTCTCACCTCCTGTTTTTCTTGATTTGATTGTATAACACTTAACGATTTTTATCAATAGGAAACTGCCGACTTTTCAGGTTTAAAAATCGTATTTGACCAACTTTTATGTTATTATTTACACATTAGCACTTTACATTTGTGCAGTAATGATGTACAATATTCCCAGTCTGAGCTTGAACTTACAGCATTTCTCAGGAGGTTTCTATATATAATGAACAAACTAAACAGAAAACCCCGTAATATTGACATGTATAAGGCGATCCTCACCTTAAATACCGTCGAAGAGTGCATGAATTTTTTTGACGACCTGTGCACCGTTACCGAGCTGCAGGCCATGGAGCAGCGCTATCAGGTGGCAGTCTGCCTTTCCAAGGGCATGATATATAACGACATCCTCGCGGAGACCGGCGCCTCCAGCGCGACGATAAGCCGCGTCAACCGCTCTCTGCAGTACGGCAAGGACGGCTACGAGGTAGCTTTCAACCGCCTTGCAGAGCAGGCAAAGGACTGATGAGCATTTCCTACGGACCTCTGGCCTCATGGTACGACCGTCTCACAGGCGACGTGCCGTATGAGGCTTTTCTGGCTTTCTACGAGGCGGAGTTTGCAAAGGCTCAGGGCGAGTATCACACCGTTCTCGATCTCTGCTGCGGCACCGGCACCCTTACATGGCTGATGGCGGAGAAGGGCTATGAGATGATAGCCTGCGACGCCTCGCCCGATATGCTGATGCAGGCCACGGGCAAAGCGGCGGACGCTGAGATTCCGCCGCTGTTCCTATGTCAGGAGGCGTCCGAGCTCGACCTCTTCGGCACGGTGGACGCGGCGTTATGCTCCCTCGACGGCATGGATTATATCCCTCCGGAGGAGCTCGGCGAGGTGTTCCGCCGGCTGCATCTTTTTGTGCGTCCCTACGGTCTTGTGATTTTCGATATACGCACGCCGGACTGGTTCCGAAGCATCGACGGCGAGATTTTTGTTGATGAAAACGAGGATATGCTCTGTCTCTGGCGGGCAGACTTTGATGATGAGGAAAACTGCATCTGCTACGGTATGGACATATTCTCCCGCGAGGGGAAGCTCTGGCGGCGCGAGTCCGAGGAGCATATCGAATACGCCCACGAGCCGGAATGGCTCAAAGCTCTGCTTGAAAACGCAGGCTTTGAAAACGTCAGGCTGTGCAGCGACTGCCCTCAGGGCGACAGCGGCAGGATGTTCATTGTCGCGTCCAATACGAGCATTTATTGAGGTAATACAATGGATAGGATTCTCAGAGCTACTGCCGGAAACGGCTATATAAAAATGTCCGCGGTGTCGGCACGGGACACTGTTCAGAGGGCAAAGGATATCCACGGCTGCACCCCCACGACCGCCGCGGCGCTGGGCCGCACGCTGTGCGCAGCCTCCATGCTCGGCAATCTGCTGAAGGAGGACGACGGCAGCCTGACGGTACGCATAAACGGCGGCGGCCCCATAGGCAGCGTCATCGCCGTTTCCGATTCCATGGGCCGGGTGCGCGGCTACGTCACGGACCCGTCGGTCGATCTTCCCCTGCGCAGCGACGGAAAGCTCGATGTGGGCGGCGCCGTCGGCAGGGACGGTATGATAACCGTCAGCCGTGATATCGGGCTCAGGGAGCCCTACATCGGCTCAACGCAGCTTGTCTCCGGCGAGATAGCCGAGGACCTCACCGCGTATATGCTCGAAAGCGAGCAGATACCCGCCGCCTGCGGTCTGGGCGTGCTTATCGACACCGATCTTTCCGTAAAATCGGCGGGCGGTTTCATCGTTCAGCTTATGCCGGGCGCCCCGGAAGAATACATCGACCTGCTCGAGGAAAATATTTTCATGATGGATCAGCTCACCACCGTTCTCGCCGAGGACGGGCTCGAGGCAGTGTTCGAGCAGGTTCTTAAGGGTCTTGAGCACCACATGGTCGGCGAGGACGAGATCGGATACCGCTGCTATTGCAGCCGTGACCGCGTCGGTCAGGCGCTGCTCGGAGTCGGCAGGGATGAGCTTCAGAACATGATCGCCGAGGGTAAGCCCGTCGAGGTCAGCTGCCAGTTCTGCGACACTGTGTACTCTTTCTCACCCGCGGACATGAAGATTTTGCTTGAAGAAGCGGAAAGTGATTAAATTTTTAAAAATTAATTATTGACAATTGGGGGAAGCTTTAGTATAATAAACAAGCTGCTGATGAGGGAGCATAGCTCAGCTGGTTAGAGCACCTGCCTTACAAGCAGGGGGTCATTGGTTCGAGTCCAATTGTTCCCACCATTTCAGATTTATGCCTCTGTAGCTCAGTTGGTAGAGCAGCGGACTGAAAATCCGCGTGTCGTTGGTTCAACTCCGACCGGAGGCACCATTCGCGGGCATAGCTCATCCGGTAGAGCGCCACCTTGCCAAGGTGGAGGTAGCGAGTTCGAGTCTCGTTGCCCGCTCCAAAAAAGTTTGCAGGCTTAACGGCCTGCAAACTAATATGGCGTCATAGCCAAGTGGTAAGGCAGCGGACTGCAAATCCGCGATTCCCCGGTTCAAATCCGGGTGACGCCTCCAGAAGAAGAAAAGACACGCTGACGCGTGTCTTTTTTCATGCTTTGACAGACTTATATTTATTCTCGCAAAGGACCATATAAAACGCGACGGCGGCCAGGATGATGTTTACCCATGCCCCGCGCACGCCCATGAGCCTTACGGCGAAAAAGCTCACCGCCGCGCCGAAATGGAAGGCGAGCAGGGTGAACACGTAAAACCGCACCTTTTTGAAGTGTCCCCTGTCTCCGTCGGTGATGTACTCTGCAAAGGCGAGCGAGGCCTGCTTTGTGTTATTCGTTGAGAAGATCGTTGAGCTTACAAAACCCTGTGCGCCGGAAAATGAGCTCCACTGCACGCTCATGGCGAAGAAGATGGGATACAGGGCCAGAATGGCATTCGCCTCGGCGGGGATAAAGCTCAGCACTACGCAGGCCGCGGCGTCGATCACGGGCACAGCCAGGTGCATATCAATATGCAGATAGTGCGGCAGCAGCACGGTCAGCATCGTGCCCGTAACATACAGCACGAGCGCGCCGAGATGCAGCAGCGCGGCAAGGCCGTCCCCTCTCAGCGCCGCGATGGTCAGCTCCAGAAGATTCATGGTCTGGGCGCTGGCGAGGATGCCGCAGCGGCACAGGATGGCGTAAGCGCCGAAAAAACCGCCCACGGCGGCAAAGGACAGGTGCCTGTACAGGTCGATATTAGGATTTTTACTCAATCGGCTCACCTGCTCCCTCGTGAATAACACAACAGGAACAAGTATACCACTCGAAAAAATTTTCGCAAGAAAAAGTTTTTATAGTCAGCGGCGCACTGAACGCGCAGGCAAAAAACGGCTGCGGTGTAGCCGTTTTTTACTCCTCCTTCAGATCCTCGAGCGCCGCTCTGACCGCGGCGATAACGAAGGCCGAAAAGGTACAATCCTTGCCGACGATAGCCGCCTCCACCTCTTCAATGACATCGTTCGGAAAGCGGATAGACTTATTTGTCGATTGTGGGATTTTCGGTATCTGAAACTTACCCATATTACACCTCGCAACACATTAGTATTGCTATTGTATTGCTATCGGTGTATTATTAATGCAATACAATTGTGCTACACTAATGCAAGGAGGCAAAACCGTGGAAAACATATATAAAAAACTGTACTTTCGGCTGTTCAACGCCATAACTAAAGCCCTTGAGGAGCTCGGGCATGGGAATAACAACGGCGCGAAAAATATACTCGAACAGGCTCAGATACAGGCGGAGGAGCTGTTTATAAGCACAGGAACGAACAACTGCGTCTGATGCGGGCGTTTTTCGTTCCGCAAGGCTCTCCCCGGATCTCTGTCATTCATACAATTGCAGTTTACATAATACCTCCGCAGATAATTATCGGGCTGACGCAATAATGATACACACTTATATAAATTGGTATTTGCCGTGCCGAGCACGCTTGCCCTTAACGGTTTTATGTGTTAAAATCCCTGCCAAGAGGTGAAGGTCATGTACGAGCTCATTCAGGTTGCAAATAATACTTATTATGTAAACTGCCCCGCCAAGATCGGAATTTATCGCTGCGAGGATAACGGTGTGTATCTCATTGACAGCGGCAACGACAAGGACGCCGGACGCAGGGTGCGCCGTATTCTGGACGCCGAGGGCTGGACGGTAAAGGCCATACTGAACACCCACGCAAACGCCGACCACATAGGCGGCAACAAGTATTTTCAGCAGAACACCGGATGCAGGATATTCGCGCCCGGCATTGATGCGGATATCACCCGCCATCCCATTCTTGAACCGGCGTTTCTCTACGGAGGATATCCCTGCAAGCCGCTGCGCCACAAGTTTTTATTGGCGCAGGAGTCCGACTGCGCGGACGTTACCTCTCCCGACTTTCCAGAGGGCTTTGAGGTCATTCCCCTGCCCGGCCACTTTTTTGACATGGTCGGCTACCGCACTCAGGACGACGTTGTTTTTCTCGCCGACTGCGTCTCAAGCCCCGCGACGCTTGAGAAATACCAGATCGGTTTTATTTACGATGTTAAGGCCTATCTCGACACTCTGGATAAGATCGAGGCGATGACGGCGAAGGCCTTCGTGCCCTCCCACGCGGAGGTATGCACTGATATGCACGAGCTTGCAGAGCTCAACCGCAGAAAGGTGCTCGAGATAGCGGACAAGCTGCTCGGGCTCTGTTCTGAGCCGTTGAATTTTGAGACAATACTGCAGCGCGTTTTCACGCATTACGGTCTGACGCTTGATTTTGAGCAGTATGTCCTCGTTGGCAGCACGGTGCGCTCGTATCTGTCATGGCTGTATGACAGCGGCAGGATCACCGTTTCATTTGAGGATAACCTTATGCTCTGGCAGACGGCAGATTAAACGGCTTGTTGTCTGTGAAGATCAGGCGGCATGCCCTTTAGCTTTGGCTTTATGCGCTGGTTGTTGTAATAGTCCAAATAATCAATCAATTGCAAACAAAAAATTACGCCTCAGAGGGTTGCTCTTTGGCGTAATTTTTGTTTATCCTGTTGTTTTATTAAGCTGTTCTCTTGGACGAGCCTTGTTTCACGTCATATCGCGGTACATGAAGAGTACCACCGCCCAGCGGGTGCAGGTTGCGTTGGGACGGAAGGTGCCGTCATTGTAGCCGGTGGTGATGCCCTTTTCAACCGCCCAGGCGACCGCCTGCTGATAAGGCTCTGCAATGGAAGCTGCATCCGTGAATCCGTCAATGCTGCCGGTGGTTTCGGGCTTGCCCTCGTAACGCCAGAGGAAGGTCACGAACTGCGCTCTCGTTACGCTTTCGTTGGGGCGGAAGGTGCCGTCATTGTAGCCGGTGGTGATGCCCTTTTCAACAGCCCAGGCAACCGCTTTCTGATAAGGCGCTGCAATGGAGGATGCATCATTGAACATACTTGTGTCGCCCGTGGGCTCGGGACAGCCTGCGGCACGCCAGAGGAAGGTCACGACCTGACCTCTTGTGCAGGGATTCCCCGGGCGGAACTCGGTGGCGGTATAGCCGCCGGTTATCTGCTGAGGCTCGTGGTAATATGCCCACAGGATCGCATCGTAATATACGCTGCTTTCGCTTACGTCAATGAAGGGATTTTCCTTTACTACGGGAGGCTTGTAATCGGGGTCCTTTGCTCCGCAGACGGTACAGACGCCGTCCTTGTAGCTGTGACCAGTCGCTTTATCAACTAAATCATTGGTAGTGATTTCAACATTACCGGCGGCGTCTGCAAACAGCTTGTCGCAGCCGGAGCATACATAGTATTCGATGCTGCCGTCCTCTGTGCAGGTAGGAGCTTTTGCTTCAACCTTGTTCAGAGTATGGATGTGACCCAGTGCAGGTGTAATGACGTAGCCGCATACGGTGCACTTGATCGGTTCGGTTTCGGTTGCAGCCGCACGGTCAGGTGTATGTGCTGCTTCGTCAGCCTTGTCACCGCAGCGTGTACACGCATGCCAATGTCCGTCAGCGTCGCTGCTCCATACCGTTGCATAGTTGTGGCCCAGGGCGGGACGCACAAGATAGTTGGGATTGGTGATCTCGTTCTCGGCTCCTACACTTGCAAATTTCTTGCCGCAGCCGGAGCATACATAGTATGGGGGATTGCCGGTCTCTGTGCAGGTGGCAGCCTTCTCTTCAACCCTGGTCAGGCTGTGGGTGTGACCCTGCGCAGGAGCGATGACATATCCGCACGCGGTACAGGTCTGAGGAGTGGTCTCCGTTGCCGCCGCACCCGGAGTATGAGCTGCTTTCGCGGTTGTGGTCGTGCCGCATTCCGTGCATACTTTCCAGTGACCGTCGTCATCACTCTTCCAGCCGGACTCGGTGTGAGACAGCGGAGCACCGTATGTAAACGTGGAGCTGAGCTTCTCGCCGCAGACAGAGCAGTGCTCATAGTAGACAGCGGCGGAAGTGCAGGTAGCCGCTGACTTCAGGTATTCATTAGTTGCAGTCTGAGCAGGGGTATGTCCCGCGAGAGGCAGGTAAGGAATGGCGCTGATCTCTTTGCCGGTCTTGTCGAACAGCTGTCCGCAGTCCTTGCACTTGGAATAGGATTCCCAGCCCTGAACTACACAGGTGGAAGCCTTAGCGGGAACACTGTCCTTGTTTGCGTGGCCGCAAGATACCGTTACCGTACAGGTGTCGGTAAAGTTTCCGTCAGCAGTTTTGACGGTGATGGTTGCAGTACCTTTGCTGACGCCGGTTACTGCTCCGGTTGTTGCGTTTACGGTAGCAACAGCAGTGTTGTCAGATGTAAACGAAACAGTTTTGTTTGCTGCATCTGCAGGTGCAACGGTGAAAGACGGAGTCTTTGTTTGACCGATATTGACGGCCAGTGTCTCGTCAATGGTTACGCCCGTAACCGCTACGGGTGCTGCGCCCTCTTCGATCCGCACATATGTATTCTGCGTAAAGGTAGAACCCGTGGGATTGCTGACCCGCGCCGCGTTGCTTTCGCCGGAGCCGGCATAGACACTGTAGCCGTTGGCAAGCGAGGAATAGATGGTGCCGGCTGCGTAGCTACCGCCTTGTAAAACCACTTTGCCGCCCGCGACGCTATAGGCGCCGGAACCGCTTGTTTTTGCCCAGCCCGCTGTTCCACCTACGAGAGTCGCGTCGGTTCCGGCGAAGTTGACCTGGCCGCCGTCTCCTGTCAAAACACCGAGTCGCGTGCCGCTGGTGTTCAGCGTGCCTCCGTTAAGGTTCAGCGTTCCGGTCGTATAGATACCGTCTTGCACGTTGCGGATATTCAGTTTGCCTCCGCTGAGATTAAGTGCTCCATACACATTCATGCCGTCGCTCCAACCGTCGAATGTCACATCGGCGGTTCCGCTGATATTCAAGGTGCCATTCGCGGTATCTATGTAGCCGCAAGTGCCGGTACCGGTGCCGGTACTCAGCGTATGCGTACCGCCGGAAATACTGATCGGTTTTTGGCCTGCGTTTTGGATGGCACTATACATCCCCGCCGTGGTTTTCAGGCTGCCGCCCTTAATGCTGACCGTACCATAGCTTTGGAGGCCGATAGCTTGAGTTTCGCCGGTTTTCGGGGTCATCTCCAGTGTGCCGTTCGTGAGGGTAAAGCTATTGCCGGTTTTGCTGAGAAGCATACCCGCCTTGGCTGTCGTTTTCAGCGTACCGCTGTTAATCTCTGCGGCCGCACCGTCGCCGCTCAGGTAAATGGCCACATAACCCACATTAACGTCCACATAGAGAGATCCGCTAAATACCAGCTTGCTGTTTTTCCAAACGTAGAATCCGTTGCCGGAGGAACCCGTTGAGGTAAGATTCAGCGAACCGCCGGTAACAGTCAGATCTGCATTTACAAATACTGCGTCATGATTGTCCGTAGTTAATGTGAGATTTGAGCTGGTCTTCAGCGCGGTCACACCGTCTACATACAAAGGATAGTGAGCGGAAATGCTTCCCGAGCAATTTGCGATCACATTCTGTTTGCCTGTTGCCAGCGGCGCCAGATTCACACCGAACGACATCTCATTCTTGTCGGTGTCGTCAAAGCTCTGGCGGGGAGTACACGTGATGTTAAAGTTCACGCCGGACAGATTTGCGACGCAATCCGTGTACATTTCAATACCGCTCTGGACGCCGGTCGCCGTATAGCTGCCGCCGTTCATAGTCAAATTACCGGTCGGCTTGATACCCACCATGTATCCCTTTTTGGCGGCGTCCGTCGTCTTGTCATTGATTATCACGTTTGTACCGGCAATCATCAGGTTAACGCCCACGTCCGTGGTAATGCCCTTATTATTTTTACCTGTAGAGTTAATGATCAGCTTGCTGTTGCTGTCTCCCGTAATTGTCACATTGCCGCCGGTGTACTGCCATATGCCGGACATTTGGTCATTCGTTATATTAATTGTATTCGTACCGACAAGCACGATCGAAAGATTCGGGATCGCGCTTTGAATCGCAGCATTTGAAGCCTCACCGTAACTTAACGTGATATTCTTCAGCGTCAATCTCGAATTGTCGGGATCGAAGGTGGCCGTGCCGTCGCCGACAGAGATGGTTTTTTTGCTGGGCGTGAAGGCCGTGTCGCCGATCCAAAGATCATACGTTGTCCCCGCAGCAAGCACCGTTGTCGGCACAAAGGTTAGCACCATACAAAGTACCAGCAGAATACCGAGAAATCGTTTTTTCATAATCTTTCCTCACTTTTTTCTTCTCCGTACTCCGCAGAAAAGGTATTTATTCAGTGGGAGATTGCATAGGGGATCCCCTATGCAAAGGAGTACTCCCTTGCAAATCATCTTGGTTTGCTCCTATCCCCGGGGCAGAAGACCTTCCAGGGAAAATTCATAGCGCATGGCAAGCTGGCGGAACACTTCCTCCATAACCGATTGGGCAATGCTGCGCATATCCAGCCCCGCAAGAAAGGAAAGAACCTTCTGCAGCTCGTCCTCCGGTACCTTGTAGCCCCGCAGCGCAAGGGTCAGGAATTTGTTCAGCTTCCGCTCCAGCGTAAATTCCGCCGTACAGGGATTTGCCATATACCCGCGCATCAGCCCTGCCGAGCCAAACTCCAGCTCGTAAAAATCCTGCTCCGTCAGCTCCGGCTGATACGGGCCGAAGATGCGGTACAGCTCCTTCGCCGTAGCGCGCTGTATGTAGTCGAGCAGGTGTTCCTGCGTGTAGGCTTCCAGATAGATCTCACGCAGATTCTCGTTCAGCTCCGTCAGCGTGATCTGGAGCGCGGTTTCCGCCGCGTAGACATACACCGGCGGGAGCGCAGCGCCCGCAACGTTTCTGGCAATGCCGAACTGGTTTTCAAACATGAATTTCACCAGTTCCATCAAAAC
>CAMJGL010000011.1:0-72072 GCA_946405205.1 uncultured Clostridia bacterium | reverse complement strand
TGACAGAACGGTTTTATAATCGCACCCGTAGGGGCGGCCATTGGCCGTCCGTTACCCGTCGCACAGCCTCAATGCGAATGGCAATACTTGACGGAGCTGGTGAGATAGGGTAAAATCAAAGCACAATAATAATTTACGGAGGTTTTTACTATGAAAAAATGGCTTGTCGCCGTTCCCGTCGCCGCCGCTGCGGCAGTAGCCGCACTGCTGCTCTCCCGCAAAGGCAAGGACACCGCTCCCAAGGCCGAAAAACCCGCAGCCGGTAAGGCCGATAAGAAGTCAGCGGCTGTTGTGCTCAAAAACCCCAAAACGGGAGTTTACAGCTTCGCCAGCGGCTATAAGGATGCAAAAACAGTTGAGGTTAGCCTGAGCTACGATGCCGACAAGCACTCGTTCACCGTTGCCTCCGAGGACTTCATCGCCCCCACCGGCGACTCCCACGCCGCCATCATCTACGCCGAGGATTTCGCAATGCAGATCGAATACGCGGCCTATTACCACGGCGAGGACTTTGAAGCTCTGTCCAAGTCCGTCGCTGCACAGTTCAAGGGCTTCGGCAAGGTCAGCTTCAACGGCATCGACGGCGTATGCTACCTCAACGGAGGCAATTACTGCATGGCCTTCCCCGCCGCGGACGCTACTGCGGACTATGTGCTCGTGACCGTCGTGCTCATGGGCGACGACAACGAGGAGGAGAGGGAGAAGCTCCCCGCAAATCCGGAAATGAACGCCATTATGAACACTCTTGCCATCAGCGCGAAATAAAAATTGCAAAAAGCGTACCCGGCTTCACTGAAGCCGGGTTTATTTTTTATCAAACCTTGACAAGATACACTTGTATTAATAATATGAAATCAGAATAATAAACAAATTATTTGACTTTGGAGGTAAATGATGGCAAAAACTCTTCAGGACGTACTCGCAATGTGCAGGGAAAACGACATTAGGATAGTCGATTTCAAGATGACCGATATCGACGGCAGATGGCGCCACCTCAGCATTCCGGTCCAGCGCCTTAACGAGGACACAATGACCTACGGCATCGGCTTCGACGGCTCCAACTACGGCTATGCGCCGGTCGAGAGCAGCGACATGGTGTTCGTTCCGGATCTCGATTCGGCTACTGTCGACAGCTTCGCCGAGATCCCGACCCTGTCCATGATCGGCGACGTCATGATAATCGATCACCCCGAGAATCGACCCTTCGATCAGTATCCCCGCAATGTTGCAAAGCGCGCCACCGAGTATATGCGCGAGCTGGGCGTTGCCGATACCATGATCGTCGGCCCCGAGTACGAGTTTTATGTGTTCGACAACGTCATGTTTGAAAACCGCCCCGAATGCGCGGGCTACAGCATCGACGTCAGCCAGGCAGAGTGGAACAGCGGCTCGGAGGACAACAACTTCGGATATCAGATACCGCACCACGGGGGATACCACACCAGCCTGCCCATGGACGTTACAAACGACCTGCGCAGCAGGATGTGCCTGCTGCTCGAGGACTGGGGGGTCAAGGTCAAGTACCATCACCACGAGGTCGGCGGCTGCGGTCAGGTCGAGGTCGAGGTGGAGCTCGGCGAGATGACCGAGATGGCCGACGCCACCATGGCGGCAAAGTACGTCATCAAAAACGCCGCTGTCGAGGAGGGCAGAACAGCGACCTTTATGCCCAAGCCGGTCAGGGGCGAGGCGGGCAACGGCATGCACGTTCATATGCTGCTGCTCAAGGACGGCAAGCCCGTGTTCTACGATGAAAACGGCTATGCCCAGCTCTCGGACACCGCGATGCATTTCATCGGCGGCCTGCTTGAGCACGCGGCCTCGCTCTGCGCCATCACGAACCCGTCCACGAACTCCTACAAGCGCCTTGTGCCCGGTTTTGAGGCTCCGGTGACCATCGGCTACGCCATGGCAAACCGCAGCGCGGTCGTGCGCATACCGGCCTACGCGAAAAGCCCGATGTCAAAGCGCTTCGAGCTTAGAAACCCCGACGCGACCTGCAACCCCTACTACGCCTTCGCGGCCATACTCATGGCGGGGCTTGACGGCGTCGTGAATAAGATAGACCCCCATGCCAAGGGCTGGGGCCCCTTCGACTGCAACCTGTTTGACCTGCCCGACGAGGAAAAGGCAAAGCTGGGCGGCCTGCCCGGCAGCCTCGGCGAGGCACTCGACGCGCTGGAGAAGGATCACGAGTACCTGACCCGCGGCGGAGTGTTCCCCGAGCGGCTGATAAAGCTCCATATCGCCAAGCACCGCGCAGAGGCAGAGCAGATCGAGCGTATGCCGCACCCCGCGGAATTCGGACTTTACTACGATCTTTAAATGCAGAAAATGACAAGAGAACCGGCTATGCCGGTTCTCTTATCATTTTTATAATATACTTGTAAAAGCATCACGGCAGATGTATTATACTGTAACCGACAGTATATGAAAGAAGGAGAAAAGTTGAAGGACTTCATAACCGCGGCTCTGCCGTGGATAATAATAGGCATTGCCATCGCGCTGCTCGCGGTAAATGCCGGCAAACGGAAAAAGGGCGAAAAAAAGGGCGCTGACAGCATGAGCGAGGGCATGTGCATAGGAATGTGCATTGGCGTTGCGCTGGGCGCCTCCGGCGTGATCGACCTGGGCCTCGGGATCAGCCTCGGTATGCTCGCGGGCATGGCAGTGGGCTCATGCATAAAGAAAGAATGAAAGTCCGCTGCCTGAGGGCGATACCGAATGTGCTGAGCCTGCTTCGGCTCATGGGTGCGGCTGTGCTGGCGTTTCTGCCCGTTGACGGCGGCTTCTGGGCGGTGTATCTGCTGTGCGGCCTGAGCGATATGCTCGACGGCACTCTGGCGCGGCGGCTCAAAGCCGAAAGCGAGCTCGGCTCGAAATTGGACAGTCTCGGTGACCTTGCGCTTGTCATTGTATGCGCCGTGCGGCTGCTGCCGAAGCTTGAGCTCACGGTCTGGGCGTGGGTATGGATAGGAATTATTGCGGCGGTGAAGCTGCTGTGCTTTGCGGCTGCAAAAGAAATACCGCACACGAAGCTCAATAAGCTCACAGGGGCCTGCCTGTTTGCGCTGCTGCCCGTCGTTTTGCTGTGGGAGCGTAATTTCACGGTGATCTTTCTGTGCGCCCTGGCGAGCCTCTCCGCCGCGCAGGAGCTTGCGGGAATAATAAAGAAATGAAAAATGCAGCGCGTAAAAACGCACTGCATTTGACATTTTTCAGTGAAAGAGCTGTGATCAGAGGGCATTGTGTCCTTTCTCGGGGCAGATGCCGGTGTTTCCCGCGCGGAGGCATTTTTTGCCGCAGCCCTTGACCGCGCCGCCCTCGCACAGCCTGTAGTTTCCGCCGGAAATGATGAGCTTTTTGCCGTTTACAAGGCAGTCGGCTATCTTCTGCCGCGCGCTCTCGCAGATCTCCGTGACGGTGGTGCGGGATATGTCCATCCGCTGCGCGCACTGCTCATGGGTCTGCTTTTCAAGATCCACCAGCCGTATCACCTCATATTCGTCCAGCGTCAGCACGACGCTGCCCGTGTCCGCAGCCTCCGAGGGGCTGAATTTTTCAAATTCCGGCTCGCTGCATATCCTTCTGCATCTCCGGGGCCTCGGCATAAATATCGCCTCCATTTCCGACATATGTCGATTATAGCACCGAAATATAGATTTGTAAATAGGCGAGGATAAAAAAGTCCGGCAGTACTATGCGTACTGCCGGACTTTTTGCAGCCGCGGAGGCAGGGCCTGCCGCTTATTTAATGGTGGCCTTTGCGTTGTCAAGCGTGATGACGATGCCGTTTTTGGCCGCCACGTCGTTTACCTGAGCGACCAGTTTCTCAGCGTAAACGTTCAGGAATTTAACGGTGAGAGCTTCCTTCTGCTTTGCGGTCATTGCGCCGAGGATACCCTTGACGATCTTCTTGGAAAACTCGGGAGAAGCACCCACGCATTTGCGGATAAGGGGGTTTACGTCAGAGCTTTCGGAGAGGATCTTGATTATATCCGGAAGAAACGTATCGAGCGTTTCGGTGTAGTCAAATTCGCTGACCTGCATGGTTAATTCGATCATGTGACACCTCCAATGTATAGGCGTTTGGTTCCCTATGCCTACATAACAAAAGTATTATACAGAAAAGCAATACGCATTGCAACAGAATTTATTTTTTAACTGTCACAAATTTTTGCGGCAAAAATATTGACAATTTGCAGTTTTATTGTTATTATCTTAAGGCTGAATATAGGGAGCGGCCATGCGGGCGTAGTTCAATGGTAGAACACCAGCCTTCCAAGCTGGATACGTGGGTTCGATTCCCATCACCCGCTCCACCTGTGTGGGCGCGGGTGCGGAAGTCATACGCGCCAATAGCTCAGCAGGATAGAGCAACTGCCTTCTAAGCAGTAGGTCGGGGGTTCGAATCCCTCTTGGCGTGCCAAATGAATAATATGGTGGGTGTAGCTCAGTTGGTTAGAGCACCGGATTGTGGTTCCGGGTGTCGAGGGTTCGAGTCCCTTTACCCACCCCATATAAAGCGAAGGCCGGACAAAAGCCCGGCCTTTGCTTACAATAAAACAGCTTAGATGGTGGGATGTAGTGTAATGGTAACACCTCAGACTTTGACTCTGATATAGTGGGTTCGAGTCCCGCCATCCCAGCCAAACAATTTGATCAAGAAATGCCCCAGTAGCTCAGTAGGCAGAGCACCTGCCTTTTAAGCAGGGTGTCCGGAGTTCGAATCTCCGCTGGAGCACCAGTTGAAAAACAAGGAAAAGCCTGTAAGTTCAATGCTTACAGGCTTTTTCCTGTGTATGTCACATCAAGACAGATAGAACCTAAATAACCCGAAAAATGAGGCCATTTTTAGGGTTAATTTTGGCTCTGGGGTTAATTTTGGGGTTACAAATGCTTATTTAAATAATGATGATTTAATAAATTGAGCTATTAGTATCCTTTGAAGCGTAATTTGAATATATCGAGTACTAAAAATGAATGATTAATGATGTCATACACATTTTGAATTGTGAACAAAATTTGTGATGTATACATATATAGTGGTGCACATATATTGTATTGATGTCTAAAATGGACTATGTGAAATTACGGCAAAACGATTACAATCATAAACAAAAAGTAAAGAAAGTATAGCTAAGAAAACTATATATTGCCACGATGGATGTCCTGAAACAACATCTTGTGTTTGACATTTTCCAAAAAATTATTATAATTAGTATTGATATTAGTTACAAAACAGTGTAAAATATCAAAACCCCGATATGAGAAAGGAGGCGTAGCTATGCGACAAGCGCGTATGATCGGCAATTATGTTGAACAAGTTGCCGAATCTAAAGCAGTCACAAAAGCTCATTTAAGCGAAGTCATTGGATGTAAAGAGCATCAGGTACAGTCCTTCTTTAAGGGAAGATCAATTCTAACGTTTCCTCAGATATCCGCAGTAGCTGAAGAATTGGGTTTGACTGTTTCACAGATCCTTTCAGGAGATGAAAAACATTATAATGAAACAGTGGTTCATTGTATGAACGGGTTCGATAATGAACAAAACCGTGAAAAAATTCTCGATATTATTGATGAATATATGGATATATTTGATGCGGTTGAATGATTTTGTTTAAATCTCGGCATAGGAGCATAGTTTTTCAACTATGCTCCTTTTTGTATCAATGGAGGAGTGCTGAAAATGGCTGAAACAGATGTAATAAGGGATAAAAAAATAGTAAATGCTATTAAGCAATTTATCAAGGAGAAGAAAGAAAAAGACAAACTAAACATAGCTTTTCCAAATTCCTTGCTAAAGGATGATGCTTTAGAGCTTTTAGACAGGTACTGCACGGTGGTTTACTATCCGCTCGAAAATGAAAAAAATAATGGTTTTCATATAACAAATGTACCTGACAAAAATGGAGAAGTACGACAATTCGTCTTTATAAACACAGCTCAGACAATGGAGAAGCAAGTATTTACTGCAGCCCATGAATTAGGCCATATATGGGAAGTGGATGAATATGTTGCAAGGAAGTGCAATATCCATCTTAACAATGAACTTCGTGAGCACATTATAAATAGATTTGCAGCAGAATTATTGATTCCGGAAGAACAATTTGTAAAAATGTTTACAAGCGAATATGCAAACTTAGCAAAAGAAAATGGGAAAATATCGATAGTTAATATGTTAAGGCTAATTGCGCGATTGATGAATTTCTTTTTTGTTCCCATGAAGTCAGTAGTGTTAAGATTTTCCGAACTGCAAATAATTGACGATGAAGTAAAAGAACTGCTATTAGGCAGAGGGGAAGTACAAGAAAGACTCATTCAAGATAAATTGAACGATATAATAATAGAAGATGGTTATACGAAAATATCAAATAGTTCGAACAAAAAATGGATTGATGGTTTGGCAGAAATGCTTGATAAAGCTGAAGCATCGAAAGCTCTTCCGGAGATGAAAATAAATAGAATGAGAGCTGCGTTCAATTTGCCAAGTAAAACCAATGAAAATGATTTAGATAGTACAGTCGAACTAAACTTGTCAAAGGAAGACGATATTTGCAATGAGAATTAATGAAAGTACTGCGTTGGTGGATACGGACTTTGTTATACATATTGCTAAGATAAAAAGGGATTGCGAGAAAATTTGTGATCTGTTGCGGGAGGTATTTCTTCGGTTAGAAGTTGATGCAGCAGTCCATCCATTGGTATATGATCATGAAATGCCTAAAACAGATGAAATTATCAATAAGTTTTTTGATGATGATATAATTGCGAGACCATCATTTACAGAAATCTTTGACGGTTGCGACAATAAAGACGCTTACTATACTTATGTTGTATCTGAACTTTATTGCAGGTTCAAAGGTTTATACCAAGAATCAGATTATCAAGGATTGGATTATCATGATGTATATACTTACTGGGAAAAGGGAGAAAGTTTAGGAGAAATCCATTCTATCGCATTGTGTATGGTTTTTTGTTGCGGAATGTTTTTATCTGATGATGGTGATTCAAAGCAAATAGAGAAATTTGCCAGGGAGGTTTGCACTGGCACATTAAGAGTGTATAACAGAAAGGATATTATCTCTATTGCCCAGGAGCAAGGATTTAATCTTTTCGGTAATAGAGAGGATAGGCGAGCTTTTGCATATACGGTCGCCGACTTTGATGATGAGGATTTTTGACCCTGTATGAAAGACAAGAGCCCCGGAACTCCGGGGCTCTTGTCTTGTTATTCTTTTGTGTTCTCTTCGCCTATGCTGTCAACTTTGCCCTTGACCTTCTTTATCATGCTGCGCAGAAAGTCAGGCACCGGGGCTCCGAGCTTGTCTATGTTTTCGACCATGCTGCCGAGCTCCGTGAGGAGATACCACAAGCATACGATCGGGGTCAGAATTATGTAGTCATAATCAATGCCAAGCTGCGGCAGGATCACTCCGAGTGAAATATCCAGCATTGCCGTTATCAGTACGGCCACAATACTGCCGAGTTTGTGCCACAAGCCCTGCCTTGCGACCGCACTGTCCCAGTCGCCATGGCTCAGCGCCGCCCAGGAGCCCGTCAGATAATCCAGCAGCATTGCAAATATCCAAACGATAACTATCCAGCCTATAGGGCCGATGAGCGCCGTTACAAATGCAATGGCAGCTGTAACTGCAGCCTTTATTTCTACTGCTTTATCAGGTGCGTTCATTTCTTAATCCTCCTTGAATGCCTGCTTAATGCACTCGACAAGGCTCTCTATGACCCTCTCAGTGATTTTCTCAACGAGAGAGTCAATCTGCTTGTCGGTGTAGCGCTTGCCGATAACAACGCCTTTAAGAGCGTCATAGGGCATGTTGATGTCATCGGGATTGTTGGCGTATTCTGTGCCGGCGTTGATGGCTTCACAGTCGAGCAACTGTCTGACTTCTGCCTTGAGGTTTTCCGGCACTCCGCCAATGTCCTTGACGGTCTTGATCTTTGCGTCGATGCGCTCATCTACGAGCTTTATTAATTCGTCTTTGGTCATATCAATTTCCTCCATTTTAGCTTTTACGGCTTTGCGAAAGCCGTCCATGGTATACGGCATACCGAGCTGCCGCCAAAGGTGTTCCGGATCGGCGTGGGCCGTGCCGATGCCCTGCAGGTTTGCCTCGTTGTGGGAGAGTATATCCTTCAGCGGATCAAGCCCGTACTGCGTGCATAGCTGAGCGAAAAGCTCAACAGCGGTGTTGTATGTACCTGTCACCTGTGCCTTTGCTGCGGCAAGGTCACTGCAGGTGAAGTTCGAACCGCCGGTATACTTGATGCAATCCGGCTCGGTCATTTCTACGCCAAAACTGTACGAGCTTGCTGCGCCCACATGTGGCGTGTAGTAGTCCCAGGGCAGAGTCTGAATTACAAGCCCGTCCTCCTGCAGGACGGCGTGTGCCGGATATGCGGCGTTTTGCCAAAGCTTCGCGAATACCTCCGCAGAAGGCTGAGGACATCCGACGGAATGCAGAATGCCTTTGCGTATGTTAATTCTTGTGGGGTTAATATAACGCTTGTTCTGCGTTATGAAGCGCTGAATAAGTTTCATCTAATCCTCCTCCAATAACCCGCTCACAGTCTTATCGTCATCATCCATCGGTGTTTACTCCATACCGGGCAAACAGCTTTGCGATGCCCTCGTCACGCAGGAGCTTCGCACGCTGGCCCTTGTTGGTGGCGTCCCATACCATCTGCAAGGCCGCAGTGGTTTCATTCTTAACGGCAGCGGTTTTGGATTTCAGAACGTTCTTTTTCATTCGTCAGACACCCCCAGCTCCGCTAATGCTGCTATGTAGTCTGCTTCGGTGGCCTCATCATCTTCGGATACCGGCGCGTCGACTTCTGTCCAGCCGTCCGCGCTGGCGGTCTCGACGCAGTTCCACAAAGTAACACCGCCGTCGTTGGTCAGGGCTTTGCCCTCGTCGGCAGTAAGCAGCACGCGGGTCTCGGTCGTGCCGTCGCCATAGGCTCGTGTACAGTTTTTTATCGTCATGTTGTTGCCTCCTCTACTGTTGAAGTTATCATGGTCTCTCCGGCGGCATAAGCAACGTCATTGTAGGTCGTGTCCTCCGAGGCCTTGATTATAATGGTCGCGTTGGTCGCGCCGTTGCGGATATTGGTCAAGGCTGTGTCTGCGTATGCGCCTGTCGTGTAGACTGTGATTGTTAAGCCGCTCTGGGTGCAGTTGTAAAACGCATTGTTATTGATATATGTGATTCCATTCCCTGCACTGCCTATTTCTACAGTTTCTAAAGCAGTGCAGCCACCAAACGCCGCACCATTGTTCGCTGCTGTTCTACTGTTGATATATGTACATGACGGCAACGATATAGTTTTTAATGCCGTACAGCCACCAAAAGTACCTCTATTGAGATTTTTAAGTTTAGGGGCTACTACAATATTAAGGCTGGTGCAATTGTTAAATTCGCATCCGGCATAGTTAGAATCAGTATAATTTACTTTGCCATCTAAGTTCATCGATTCCACACTGGGCATATTGACCGATTCAAGCGCTGTGTCACCGGAGAAAGCGTTTGACGCAATATTTATGACAGCGTTTGTATTTACATTTTTCAGCGCAATCATCGTCGAACAGGCACTATCGTGTATATACTTAGCGTTTTTAAATGTTAACCCTTCGCATTTCCACCAACCGCCGTCATAAAATCCATTATGATAATACGACCTAAACATATATGGTGTTATGTGTTCTCCATATACATCTGCTTTGATAGGTCTGTAGTCGTCTCCCATCTGTGTTACCACGATGCCGTCGGTGATCTCCGTGCCGCCTCCGCCGCCGCCGAGCTTGCGGGCGAGAATTACGTCTTTTGCCGTCATCAGACTACCTCCACCCACTCACGGTCAAGGCCGAGCTGCTTGATTACAGCGTAGCCTGCCGTATAGATGATGGTGCCAACCTCGACCACGCCGATGACCGCCGCGATATCATCGGCAGTACCCGCTATCGTGGTGCTGTCGACCATTATTTCACGCGGGTCTTTGCCCCCAAGGGACGTTACTTTATGCATATGTTACCTCCTTGCTCTTACAGATCGTAAATGTTGTATTCGTAAAAATACGCAGTTTCGTCGTTGTAAACGGTCAAAAGCGCGATATTTACGCTAAGGTTTTCTGCGGCACCGGTGCTGTCTGTCATCGCAAACCCTGTAGGGGCAGCAAATGTAAAGCGTTCAGACCTTGCTTCCGTCAACGGCAAAAACAGGTCCACCTCGCCGAAGTTTATATTTGCGGTAACTGCGTCACCGTTTTCATACGCCGCCTTGATTTGCGTAAAAGGATCCTGGACATCCATTTGCAGCAATTTTGTTTTTGTATCATACTGACCGCAGATCATTGTATGTGTATGCCTCGCTGCAGTGTTTAAAATTATGTCGGCAAAAATGTCAGGCGTCGGGTCTAACTGCATGGCGGATGTGATTGCGCCGCACTCGACGCGGTACCGGATGACGGTCGACGTCTTTATCTCGTCGCCTTTGGTGCCAAAAACACCGAAGTACATAAAGCCGCTATACTGCAGGACCTCCCACGGTATCACAGCCGTATTATCAGATCCAATGTCAACATGATACACAGTGCTTTCGTCGCGGTAAAAGACAGCCTTTTTTGTGTAGCCAGTCCACGCATCATCAAATACAAATGTGACGCTGTCCCCCCCGACGCCGCCGGAGGCGACAACGGGAGAGGCCGAAAGGGATAATGCCTGATCATTCAGGCGAGCTTTTATTATTGTCATAAAATCACCTACTTTTTGCTAAGCTGCTTGATTTTATCGGTCAAGGTCGTGGGCATATCACCGCAGGTATACAGATACCGGTCGTCCGAAGATGATTTACGGATACAGGTTATCCGGTAAATCTCGACGGCGTCGCCCATGCGCATCATGACAGGATCCAGCAGGTCAAACTGCAGCCTACTGTAAAATTCGACTTTATGTGTGTCTTGGTTCTTTTCAAACTCTTTCTTGGCGGTGTCGATTGCAGGCTCCTTGTCGTTATATGCGACAGAGATCCATTTTCCCGCGACGCGTTCCGCAGGCGCCTGAGTGCCGGCAGTGCCCCACGGCGTAAGATAAAAGTCCATAGTTGTGCCGGTATCGGCTACGACTACACTGACCTTAGACACTACATCCCGGCTGCAAGCGCGGGTCAAAAGCTGGAAAAGGCTTGTGTCAAACACGGCATTGCGCGTGGTAGGGGCGGCATTATGCAGACGGATGTTAAGCGCAGTGTCAGTACAGCTAAAGTCGCAGATCACGCCAGGGACATCAACCGCGCCGTCATCGGTGTAAGTCGACGGTCGGACCGATTTGATATAATCCGACAGCACATACATACCGTCGGAGATCTCCGGAGCCGTAAATGCTGTGGTGCTGTCGACGGTGATATTAAGATACGGCATGGCAAAATAACTATCGCTGACATTTTTGTAAGCGCCGGTCAAAGCCGCAGCTATAAAAGCCTCGATGCTGCTGCCCGCCGAGGCGTAATAGATCCCCCGGTCAAAAGCGTTCACCGGCATCTGCAGCGTCAGTGTGGTAAGGCCGCTGCTGTAAGCCGTCTGGGATATCAGATATATCCTGCGGTTGATGACAAGCCAGTTGCCCTCGCGGCCGGCGGCAGATTCGCCCAGAAGTACAACGCTGCCGGTATCGTCGCCTGACGTTGCAAGCGGCAGGTCCCAGCTGACCACCTGTGCGGCGGCCAGCGTGGAAAAGTCCCGTATTGATTTCACAAAAGCTATCATGGTCACACCGTCCTGTAATACGCAAGCATCGTGCAGTCAAGGGCGTCCTGGTCGTCGATCGCGTCAACGTACAGCTGCAGCACCGCGGGCACCGTGCTGTCGTTGATCTGTCCGCTGGCGCCGGGAGGCAGCAGGATAAGCGGATCGTCCGATAAGCTGATCTTATCCATGACAGACAGCACATCGCCGTCGCTGTTTATGTGCTGGATATAGTAGTCATTTGGGGCAGTCGAGATGCGCAGGAGCTCTCCGGCGGCGAGCTGCAGCGGCGTCGGAAAACTTATGCGCTTTTGGTAAAAATCATCACCCAGCGCGTAGGTAAGCTCCAGCTTGTTTACGCTGCGGCCTGAATTGGCCTTGTACGACAGGCGAAAAGCCGCGGGCAGCTGTCCCTTGGCTGCTGCTTCCCAGGACCAAATATTGTACGTCAGAATACTGCCCGACTCGCCGGTAAGGCTGATTTCCCGCGCCCACGGCGCAAGACACTCCAGCGTGACCGCCGCAGTCAGCCAGCCGACCTTGTTAAGCTCGGTTTTTGCGATTGATTTAACCGATACCGGGCGCGTATAGATATCGCCGAAGTTGCCCTCCGGCTGATAGGCGATATACAGCCCGGTCGCCGCGAAGATCCAGTCGACGAACTTGGAATAGTCGTAATAAGGCTCGCGGCCGGTAAAATTAAGCGTAAAGGGTATGGTTTCCTGCGCGTCCTGCTTATCGTCGGTCGTTGCGAAAAAACCGTAATTAAGATTTGCATATGCCGGCGTCTTTGTAACGCCGAGGCCGGCGGGATCTGTCAGCCAGATACTGTCGGCACCGTTCAGATCCTTCTGCTCGCCGTCTGCGCGCAGAAGAAAGAATCTGCGTATAGATGTATTCATACTTCGCCCCCTAACACCTGATTCACGCGCATGATCAGGTAATCGATCTCGGACGGCGAAAGCGACGTCGTCCGGACATTAAAATTGACTGTCTTGCTGACCGTACTGCCGGCTGCGGAAACCTGTCCGCGGCCCGCAAGACGGGCGTTTACGCTGAAATTTGTATCAAGGCCGTCAAGGCTGCCCATGTCGCCCTTGATCTGGTCGACAACGCTGCCGAAGGCTTTGTACAGTCCTTTCGCGCCCTTGTCCGTGCCGATGGCCGCGCCGTCCATGACGTTCTTAAAGACGCCCTCGGACCATTTTGAAGGCGAGTGCGTATCAAAGCCGTCCTTGCCGGTAAACCAGTCTTTAATATCGCCCAGGAAGCCGAAGATCTTATCCTTCAGCCACGATGCCTTGTCTTTGATGCCGTTCCATAGCCCTTCCAGCATATTCTTGCCGACCTCGCCGAGACTCGTTACGAGCGTCCCGAAGCCTGCCAGAATCTCCACGACAATGCCCGGCAGCTTGGTTATCAGATAGGGCAGGTTTTCCAATATGCCGGTAGCAACAGCGACGATAAGGTTGATGCCAAAATCAAGGAAGTCCGGCAATTTCTCCACGAGATTGTCCACCATGTTCTTAACCGACTCCTGCAGGGCTTCCTCGGCGCCGTCGACGCCGTTTGTGAAATCGACGAAGGCGCTTACCACATCCGATATGGATGGCAGAAACTCAGCTATCAGTGTGTTTTTGACGTCGCTGACCGCTCCGCCGAGCTTGGCAAGCGTTGCATCCATATCCGCCTGGGCAGCATTTGCCTCTATTATCGCGGCGTTGTTCTCACGGAAAGCGGCGCTGGCGTCGCCGTAGGCGGCCGTCAGCGTATCAGTTATAAGGGCGGTACGCTCGGTCTCGGTGCTGCAGGCGTCGAGCTTGGAATTAAACTCATCCTCGGACAGGCCGACCCAGTTCAGCGCGTCCGCGAGCGCTCCGGTGACTTTACCGACTTTTGCTGTCTCATTCGACGCCTCGATAAGGCTGTTTATAGGCAGCGCGTCGCCGAAGGAGCCGACCACGCCGGCGGAGATATCCGCCCACTTGGCGACGTCCTCCTCTCCTGTCGCAAGTTGCGCAAGGAGCTGGGCGCTCTCGGTGGCGTTATCGCTGTCGCCGAGGACCTTGTACATCTCGCTGTAAGCCGTGGACGCAGTACCGGCGGCCATGCCGGCGGCCTCAAAGGCCGTGTTCAGCTTAGCCTGATTTTCACGATACTCAGCGGTCTCTTCTTCGATCTTCAGCAATGCGCCGACTGCAGCGGCAGCGGCGGCTCCGGCGGCAGCTATGCCCTTAGCGCCGAGCTCAAGTCCCTTGCCGGCGCCCTGGCCGGCGGTCTTTAGCACTTCCAAAGCCTTTGCCGCACGGTCGGTTTCCTTGCTTTGGTCAGACAGGGCATCGTTCACAGCATCAAGGGACTTTCCGGTCTTATTAAGCTCGACCTGTGCATAGTTCAGCTGCTGGCGGTATTTATCCGCCGCGGCGCTGTCTTCGCCGAATTGTTTGATTTGCTTCTTAAGCATCTCATTCAGCGCCCGTACCTTTTCCTTTTGCTGGTCATATGTATCCTGCAATATGCGCTGTTTTGCTTCAAGTGCCTCCGTACTGTCTGCACTGTCAGCAAATTCACTTGCTGTACGCGCCATTTCAGATTTCAGAGTTTTAAGATTGTTATTGACAGACTTCATCTGATCATTGAATTCTCGCTCACCAGCCATGCCCACCAATAACTCTGTTTTTATTGTTCGAGTTGCCAAGGATCCGCCTCCTCTCTGCGTTTGGGAGTTACAAGGGAGATCATGTCCAGATACTCACCGGGATTCAGGAGGAGCGAGTCTCTGATGGAGTAATGCAGGAGCGCAGCCGCCCGAGCCAGGTAAACAGCTCTGATCTCCCCTGCGCTGCTGCTTTTTTTGATGCTTCCTCTCTTTCCAGTAGCACAAGATTTACTTACTTGTCCTCGTCGTCCTTAACCTCGCGTTTGAAACCCTGCTCCAGCGCGTCGCGTACGGCGCGACGCAGAGCCGCGGCGTCAGCGGCCATGCAGCCGCGGCGCAGCTCCTCAACGGTGAGCATCTTCTGCGGGGTCTCGCCCATATACCGACGCTGCAGCTCACCCTGGGACGCCAGCAGAGCCGCCAGCCAACAGCAATTTTTCCAGCCCTCGGCGGTCGGCTCCAGGATATGCGTCGCACCGAGGATATCTCCGGTCACGCCGAACTTATCGTAAAGCGTGAACAAGGCTTCGGCGGTAAAGCTCAGGGCGTAGGTTTTGCCCTGGAGTTCAAAATCAATGTGTTTCATTTTTCCTCCTTTGTGTCCGAATTGGACACATTGAAATCAAGGGCAAGGTAATGCCTTGCCCTTATAATTAAGTGGACGGGGAGAAAAGTCCCGCGATATAGCTTTCGGCAGCCGCCTCGGTGTCGAACTCCTTGCGGGCGCGCCAGTCTCCGGTATTGTCCGGCATAACAAAAAACGACACAGCATTCATCTTCGGATTGAAGTCGTTTTTCTTGGTGTCTGCCTCGGTCTTCTCCGAGCTTGCTATAGCCTGCACCTTGTACAGGAAAGTAGCACGGTAGGTCACCTTTTTGGTCTTGTCAAGTATCGGCTCGATAAACGCATAGGCGCCCAGGGGAGGCTCGTCATCTACGTTGCTCTTTTCGCCGCTCTCGGCATCGTATGTATGTCCGAAGCAGGTCGAATTCAGATCGAGATCGCTTTTTGTGGTTTCCACATCGGCCTGTGCGGAGACAAAGCGCTCACTGCGCATCAGGATAACGTCGTCTCCGGGGATCTCACCGGAGGCGGTCGTAATGGACACATAGCCCTTGACTGCAGCGCCCATGTCCACCTTGGAATCATAGGTCGGGTGCGCATTTTCAGGCTCTGTTTTGATTTTTGCAAAATAGCTGCTTCTCATGCCAATAGGCACTTTTACGGTTTTACTTCCCATAACATTTCTCCTTTACTTGCTGAATTTCTCAAAAAAGTGTTTTAAATAATCGTCGTATATAGCCTCCTGAGCAGCAAATATTCTGTCTGCGGCTATCTCATTCGCTATTTCCATCCAGTGAGTCGCCTTCATACGAGGAGAACCAAACTCCAGAAAAAATCCGACCTCTTGCGCAGTGGCACCTTTTCTCATGCCATGATGTTTACGCGAATATGATTTGCCTTGGCCAGTTTTGCTTCTATGAGTGTCCTTCGTCGAGGTGTTCACCCCGTGATGCTTACCCATTGGGCCGACTATCACTTTTTGTTGGTGAGTCAAAACCTCGTAATCGATTGAATCCGCCAATTTACCGCTCACGAAATGATTTGCTGTCAGATACTCCTTATAACACTCTTGAAGTATTATTGCTCCATCAGATAACAGATCCTCCACCAAGCGCGAGCTATCTGTCAGGGCAAGACCGACAAACTCCTCAAACCCAGCGCAAAGTGTCTCATAGTCTCGCAGACTTTCATCGTCTTCATCGCGTACTTCAAAATAAAATCGCGCCATCAGTACACCTCCAATTGCAGGATACAGCGCCGGAGCGCATATTCATCATCGTAGCTGTCATCCTGCACCTCATACGGCAGGTGCAGCTCGCGGAGAGCCTCCTTGACGTCCTCGGCCAGGCTGTCATCAAGCTGCTGGTAAAGGATATCGATCTGCACCTTGGGTACGTCCACAACAGTGCAGTCGTCAGCAAGCAGATGCGCGGCGCCGTAGCAGTGCCACACGACAGCGCGAACAGCGCCGGCAGGCGCGGCAAGCTCGTATGTGGCGGGGCACACCGCCTTGAGGGCGGAGTCAAGATCTTGCAATGTCATAGTTGCCCTCCATCCTTCGCAGTGACAGTGTCGTCATATCAAGGCCGTCATCGTCCTTGCCGTGCTGTGCCTGCTCGATGCGGTAGACGTGACCGTCGTCAGGAATACAGTACATTGTCGCAACGATATCTCGTCCGTCGGGTATGCAGACCATAAGATCTATCTGTGATCCTGCCTGTACGCTTTCCCAGTAGCGCGCATGGTATACTTCCCGCTCGGCGTACAGATGCCGCGAGACGGGCTCCAGCTTGCGCTGAAGCGGCGTTCCGTCAGGGAGGGAATAGATGTTAAGCTCCCGGTCGTAGATCATACATCCGCCTCCCCGGTCGCCTCGCTGACCTGCCTGTTGCGCATGGCGCTGCGAAGCATCTCAGGCTTTCCCGCTCCGCTGCTGCGGTTACGGTAAAGCCACGCAGCGTACATGGCAAGCAGGTGGATGTCGTCAGGCTTGTCAGCATCAAGCGTGATTTTATCGGCTTCAAGGTCGGCGGCAGCGGTCAGGACGCAGCTTTTCATAAACTGCTCCACCTCCGCCGGAGGTTTAAGGTTCCCGACATTGACCTTGACCAGCGTTATTGCCGCGTCCTGCAGCGTCTGGCTGATCGACATTAACATCATCCTTTCATGGGGTTATGCCCGGACGGTTGACCCGTCCGGGCGAGAGGTTATCAGGAGGTCTTGCTGGTAGCGGCCGCGAGGTAGCCGACGGAAATGACCTTGTCGTCAGCGTCGAGCTCGACGACGGTCACGCCCACACCGTTGGCCGCCGGGAAGTTGCCGCTGCCGGAGGTGATAGTCTTCCAGCTCTCGTCGACTTCCATGCCGGGTACGACAGAGACGGGTGCGCCGGATGCGATGGCCTTAAGGGTATTTGCGGACGAGACAGCACCGGCTACGGTCAGCACCGTGGTTTTCACAGCAGAGCCGGCCGCGCTCGTTACGATCAGCGCGTTGAGATCGCTGTTGGTGTAGTCAACCGCGAACTCCATGGCGGTGGTGACGTCGGTGTTGTCGTAGGATACCGCCACAAAAGGCTCGCCCATGGCCGGCTGGCCGTCATAGCGTGCAGTACCCTTGTACACGGTCTTGTCCTGGACAAACAGCGGCAGATCGCTTGCCGCAAAGACGCCGCCTTCGCGTTCGACAAGGCAGTACATATCCAGGTAGCCGCCGACGATCTCGTTGTCGGGGATGAACTCCAGGGTGATGATCTCGCCGCCGATAATCGGCATGGTATTATCCATGCCGGCGACGAGAGCTGCGGCGGAGTTAAATTCCATGGCGCGAATGTTCAGATCAGTCTTGGTCTGTTCATTCATCAGCCAGGTGCGAGGGCCGCGAGTCTTCTTGGGCTTAGCCTTGGCAAGGGCCTGCAGCAGCGGAGTGAAAAAGTTTACGCCGACAGAGGATGTCAGGTTAAGCTTAAGTACGTTGGTGCTGTGAAGATCCGTCCACGGTCCCTGATTCTCGCCCCAGTCATCGGGCTGCACAGTCTGGGCGAGGCGGGTAACAAAGCCGAGAGGCATTTTGCTGGACTTGCCCTTGCCGTACACGATTGCCTTATCCAGCGCATAGCCGATCGCCTGACCGAGCATATACAGGATTTCCTCGCCGAGGTTTATATCGGAATCCTTGAGGAGGTAATCATCGATGATAATGACTCCGCCTACCTTATATCCGTCCATCTCAAGCTCGGTAAGAGCAAACTCAAGGTTGTTGAGAGCGCCCTTCATCTCCATCCAGACGCCTTCGGGGATCTCGCCCATGACGTTCTGGCGGGAGCGTCCGCTTACCGTGCGCAGGCGGACCTTGGTTATCAGCTTGGAATACTCGTTCAGGTTGTCGCGAATCATGTCGAGCACGACGGTGGGGATAGTCAGCTCCGCACCGGTAACGCTGCGCTTGCCGCTGCCGCGGATGTTCCTGACGCGCTGGAGGAAGTCTCTGACCTCTGTCTGCGCATAAAAGGCGTCACGCTCTACGCGGGAGCTGAAGCAGCGGCTGCGGCAGGTAAAGTTACGGGAAGCTGCACGCTGCGCCGGCGCGGGACGGCCGCGGGCGCCATTGCCGCCATCGTCAATAGGGTCGGCGGGAGGCTGCTCCTCGAGCTGGTCTATCTGCTCGGTAAGATCGTCGATCTGATCCTGGATGTCTGCGATCTGATCGTCGGTCTCGGTCTGCTGGGTGGTCAGATCCTCGATCTGCTGCTCGAGCTCGGGGGTAATCTCCTCGAGCGCGTCGACCTGCTCCTGCAGGGCGATCTCGTCTGCGCGGAGCTGCTTGCGCCTGGTACGCAGCTGCTTAAGCTGGGTCTGCAGGGCGGTGCGCTTCTTCTGAAGCATAAGAATTTTAAGCATGGTGTTTAAATCTCCTTTTCAGTTTTTCTTTCTGCGCCCTCAGGCGCTGGTCTTTGACATTTGCCGATACCTTTGACCGCGCACTGACAAAGGTCTGTTCATACGCGGGGAAGGTACACACACTGACTTCCCAAAGCTTAGAGATCTTGTTTATCGTCCTGCGGATGCGTCCACCCGGTAGGTCGGTATACGTTACCTCTTCTTCCTCAAAGCCAAAGCTCGCCTGGTCGACGTCGCCCCGCTGGGTGCGGGCGTAGAGGCTCACGGCGTCGGCGTCGCGGGCGTTGATTTTGACTGTTGCGAAAAGTCCCGTGTCATCTATGCTGAAAGACAATGTGTTTACGGTGGAGCGCCCGATCACAAGATGGGGCAGGTGGTCGATAAGTGCGCGGACGTCGCTCATATCGGCGCCGTCAAATGCGCCGCGAGCGATGATCTCCTCGCAGTAATCGTCGATATAATAGGGCTGATCAAATACGACAAAATAGCCCTCGATTATCATCTCCTCGCCCTCGGCGCGGGTCGTGAATTCCGTCCGGCGGGCGCGGGTGATGGGGATATCATTTTTTGGGATAGTCATGTTTCATCCTCCTGTATCAGCTTTTTCTGTTTACCTGTATCCTCATTGAGAATATAGTTTTCAAGGCGCGTGCGCTCCGTCAGACCGACGGGGTCAAGGTCCATGTCTGCGCGGACCTCGTCGCCGTTGAGATATCCGCGATCGGCCATGGCAAGATCCATATTGATAAGGTCTTTAAGGTCATACGCATACAGTCGGCGGCGGGAGATCTTAAAGTACCGGCGCGGCGATGCCAGCAGTTTCAGCGTCATTTCCTGTTCAATTCCCTGGCATATCGGGATATACACCGTTCTAACGCAGTGGTTATGCTCAGCTTCGCTGAAGTTTCCTATGCCAAGCGTAAAGCCGGGAACGCCGAAGATGGCCGCCGCAGTTTTTTTATCAAGCTCCACGGTATCCTTAATTGCAAGGTCCGTCAGAGACATCGGCTTAATCTGTTCGATTTTTAAAAGGTCCGCCGGCAGGACCCACGGCTTGCCGTCTTTACTGTCCGAAAGATAGTTTTCGCGGAATTTCTCCCGCTCGGCTTCGTCAGAAAATGCGCTGTCGGAATTAACAGCGACTATAAGCGGCGGCTTGTAGTCCGGAGAGTTCAGCATATCTTTGAGCTGTGACGTGGTACTCAGGCTTGCCGCAAGCCGGTTTGCCTGGACGCGGACGCCTCTGCCCTTCCACGGCCGATCCGGGTCTGCATACAGCCGGAAGTGCAGTACCTCATCCGGTGCGTACGTATATCCACGCCACTGCACGAAGTAACCACCGGCAGGATTATCTATTGACACCGCCCCCGGCATCGGCTCAAGCGCCGTGAATTTTCCGCCGGTGGTGCGCGGCAGCACAAATGCCTCACCGTCGCCCTCTCCGAGAAGCGTGGTCACGATCCAATTGACCCAGCTCTGGCGCGTCGCCATGTTAGGCCAAGGCTCAATGTCGACAAAACGCGCAAGATCATCATGTACACGTACATCGCCTTTATTGGTGTTCTCCATCAGATAGATTGTTGCACTGCTGATTATCGCGGCTATGCGGTTGATGCAGGCGGAGATCTCCGGAGAGTCAAGCAGACGGTGATACCCGGCCGGCAGCTCCGATCCGCCGCCGAGGATCCACACGCCGAGAGGAGAATTTACGCTGCGTTGTTTTTTCTTGAAAAGGGGCATATCAACCCTCCTTCTGTGTTTTTCCGAACCAGCGGTCGGCGGCTGCCATCTTATCTGCGTCTATCAGCAGCCGGACGGTTGCAAACACCGACGCGTCGAACACATCGATACGGCTTGTCGGTGAAAGCTTGTCATACTGTACCGCGTCGTCGACTTTCTCCTGCGCCCTGACGTTGCTTACGCAGTATTCAAACGGCTCGGCGTGCAGGTAGTACAGGCAGCCGATTTTCGCTTTATGCTCGATATAACGGAATCCCTCGGACTTCTGCAAATAAAGCTGCGGCTGATCCACGACGGAAAAGCCGGCGGCCTTCATCGCCGTGTAGTACTTTCGGGCAAATTTCCGGTCGTGGCCGACCTTCTTGATGTTAAAGCCGGCTTCCCGCCAGCGTTTGAATTGCTTGACCGGCTCTGTAGGATCCATCGACGGCTCGTTCGGCATATCAAGCCAGCCGTCTTCCTGCCAGCCGAAAAGCGGGATGTTATCCTGGTTGGCTTTCTCGGCGGCAGCCGTCACAGGAAACCAGCAGTGCGGTACCAGAACAAGCACGTCCTCAGGCGGTGTCCAATTTGGACACGCAGCCTTTGCGGCCGGTATCTCGCCGGCAATGACCGCGGCGGTCAGATCGTGCAGTTTAGACAGATCCGCGCCGCCAAACCAGCTTTTGACCAGGCGGGCCAGCTCCGGCAGCTGCCAATTATAGCGTGCGTCGGATCTGCGGAACTCCTCGATGTCAAACCATGCCTTGTAGCTGCTCACGAAAAGATTCAGGCTGCGGGTCAGGAATTCTTTTCGCAGGGCGGGATTTTCCTTTGCCTTAAGGCTTGCTGCGAGCATATCGTCCGGGCGGATGGTTATGCCGTATGCCGGATTGGCCATGCGGTGGATGTCCGGATTTGTAAAGTCAACCGAGCCGTCCGGGAGACGGTCAGCCTCGGCCATAAAGCAAAACGTGCGGTCGGCGTCCGGTCCGGTGACGATGCCGCGCAGGATCTTCTCCATGTAGTCATGATGCTGCGCCGCAAAGCCGGTACCGTCGTCGCCGGCGGTGAAGGTACAAAGGATCAGCTTGTTGGAATACGCCTTCATGCCGTCCTTAAGTCGCGTGTACGGTCGGGCGTCCTTGTAAAGCTCAAGCTCATCCAGGTGCACAAGATTCGCGTTGAATGCGTCGAACAGATCCGGCTTAAAAGCCAGCGTTTCAAGGTCGATATAGCCGTCCCAGATCTCGCCCTCAATGCTATGGCCGAGGGAGCTGTCCAGCAGCCGAAGCTTGCCTTCGGGATTGCCGTCCTCAACCAGGCCGAGCTGCTTGAAGTTATAGACCAGCCAGTCGAAGCCCTCCATGCCCTGCTTCAGGGAACCGGCGACCGTCTTCGCCTTGGAGCCGGAGCGCCGGTACCAGAGTGCAAGGCAGGTCTGCAGTGCTTCTGCCCATATCGTCTTGACAGTCTTCCGCGGGGCGAATATGTCCGCCTCGGTATATCGCCGTAGCTCCGTGCCCGGCCAGTAAAAGCCGCAGATGTTGTAGGTGCAGAAGATGTGCCAGGGCATCAGTTCAAAGGGCACGCCGCGCAAGGGAGTTCCATCCATGCGCTCTCCCTGGGAGAACGAGAAAAGCCCGTGCATAAGCTCTATGCAGAACTCGGCCAGCGCCGGGCGGAAGTCCCAGCGGTCGGAGTCAAGATCGTCGAGGAAGCGCCGGCAGCCGAGCTGCGTCAGCTCGTGCAGCCCAGGATCGTCGACAACGGACTTTGCATAATCCAACGCAAGCTTCAGGTGGGGCGCGTCACTTGTCATAGGCCTTCACCTTCGCGCAAATAGCGTCAAGCTTGCTGCCGATGTCGTTTTTGCTTTTCGCGGCGGCATCATCGCTTTTCTTTCCCTTCAAGCGCTGCAGGCCCTTCGGCGTCAGGCCGAGGGCGTCGCGGTAAGTCAGAATTTCCCGGCGCTGCTGCAGGATCGCAGGATACAGCGGATCCGTCACGGACGGAGCCGTGTTTTTATCGGCCGCCGTTGCTTTCCACGCCTTCATCGTGCGGGAGAGTTCCCGTTCCAGGATGCAGAGCGTATGTATAGCGCCGTCAAAGGCGGGATCATAAACGCCGAGCGCCTTGAGCTGATCGGCGTAAACTTTTTCTTTGCTGGCCATGCGTCCGCATTCACCTCCGCGTTTCAGGCCCGCGCCCGGCCGCACGGGCGCATCTCAATAGCTATTTCTGTTCTTCGGGTTTCGGCCCCGAAAATTCCCCCTGAAAAATTTCCGCTGCGTGTGCCGAGACTTCCCCGCCCAGCTGCAAGCTCCCCTATCACGTCACTCGGGAGGTGGGGGGGTTCGTCTGCGCCAGGACTCACCGAGCGCTGTGAGCTTTCGTGTCAAGCGCTCATGCATCCGGTCATGATTTTCCGCAGTCAGGCTGACCAGGTTCCACAAGCAATAGGCATACTCCGGGTAGTCCTCCGCCGGCCAGATGTGGTGCACTACCTCCGCCGGCTCAGCTTTGCCGTAGCGCTTTGCCTCCTGGCAGCGGTAACCGTCACGGCGCAGTGCGCGTTCACGCAGGCGGCGCCAACGTTTGTTATTTCGGCTGTAGTCAAAGGCCATCAGTTCACCTCCGGACGCAAAAAGAGCCGGAGCCAGCAACAACACACATCAAGTGTCATTACCGGCTCCGGCTCTCAAAGCACTGGCCCTGGTGGATATCCACGTAGTTTTCGGTTTTACAGTCCCGGCAGTACGCGATCAGGTTGACCGCCTCGGTGTCGGGGTCGATTTTCATAAGCCGCTTGTTCCTGCGGCAGTTAGGACAGATCAGATACCCATCCTTTACAGATAACATTTTACCATAGACTGCTTGTGTTTTCAATACTTTTATCTCCTTTCTCCTATTAATAATACATATTTCAAGTCAGAAAAAATAAATAAAAAAGTGTTTACTTGCGCTTCCGACGGCGCCGCGAGCGGCGTTTATACGACTGCGGCACAAGATATTTAAGCCACTTGTATGATCCATACATGGTCTTCTCGGATGCTTCCTTAATAACCACGGAGCCTTTAGGCGGCTGAAGCTGTGTATCGTCTTCCACCCTGAAGGTCTCCATCTCGGGCTTTTTAGCATTGCGGGTATAGCTCCAGCAGCGCTGGCCGAACTTTTCCGGACGTTCCTTGCACATATAAGCTGCCAGCGATCCATAGTTCTTTTCGCTGTCAATGCGCAGCGGCTTTATCTCGACCTCGCCCTGGCCCCAAAGCTTAATGATAATGTCATAGTCATCTCCCGTGGAATTAATGACTACATGATGATGGTAACGGCCTTCGCCGTGCTTATGTTCCGTATTCCAAACCATCACAAGCTCCTGGCCGTCCTTCTTGCGTTCCGCTGACAGCTTGGCCCTGAAGTATTTAAGCTTTGCATCCGCAGCTTTGCGATTGGCAGGCAGATGCAGATCATCATATGTCAGCGTACACACAAGGTCGCCCTTTATAAAATTCGCAGCGAGCATCAGTTCAAGCTTCTGGACGCTGTAAACCATATTCATGCGTTGCTGAGCTGCCGATGACAGCTTTCGCTTTGCCGCCCGCGCCTTATCCGGTCCTCGGCTCGGGACCGCCGGGTATATTGTTTCGATCACCAGAGGGCCGGCGACGATTATTTTTTTCCACTTTGTTTTTGCTTTTGCCATAAGGGCTGCCTCCGTTTAAAACGACCGCAGCCCTCAAGGCATCCGTCTCAATTTGATTTATTCGCTTCGCTCTCCGCCTCGCGGATTAGCTCCAGCGCCTGATCCATCGTCAGGTGCATATATCTGATGCCGTTTATCGTGCAGGAATAAGTGCCGTCATCGGCAGCTTCAAGGCTAATTTTCATGCATCAGCCCTCCTATTCCATGCCTCGATTGCTTCTAAATATGGGTTGATTTCCCACTTGCTCTTAAATTTAAAAATCGTACCGCATTTTTTACACATTAGGTCTAATGTGAAAATTTTCTTTCCGTAGTTGCATTGCGCCCCTCGCTCGTCGACGCTTCCCCCACAAAACGGGCACGGTTTAAGTTCAGCCATTGTCATCCTCCTCCGGCGGCTGCTGTAGCCACCACATAACCTCGCTCCCGTGTGGGCATTTACCGTCCACAAAATCGCATTCGTTAAGTTCAAATTGATGGTCGTATCCCTCAACTGCGCACGTTGTCGTTGGGCAGTTCTTGCAGTGAGTATCCACAAACGACTTAGACCACGGCTCTTTTTCAGCACTGTCCAGAAACTCCGCCAGTTCCCGATCGCTCATCGACCTTATACGGTCGGCGTTGGTCGGAGGCGGTGCGAGGATTTTTTGGTTGAACTCGTCGCACTCGCTGCCTTCTACAAAATATGCTGTTTCATCTCCACAGCATGGATTCTTAAACGGGCATATTGCTTTTGCCCTCGGGTCACACTTAATCATTCCATATCCTCCTTCGGTGGCTCAGGCAGCGGCATCCAGTGGGTGACGAAGTCTTTCATGTAACAGTGACTTCTGTCTTTGTACCATGCCCAATTTGGATAACTCCATTTCAAAACTTCGTAAATCCCTGCTCTGCACATACAAAGCACACGTTCGCCGGACTCTGGCAGTCTGTGATTTGCACTTATCCACTTATTGTCCATGGTTGCCATCCTCAAATATCAAAGATATACAAACGGTTAAATAGCCATTTTGCGATGCCGAGCACGAACTCGGCATCGATGGCGGCTACCGGAAGTCTGCCAAATAAGACCTGATGGATCGCACGCGCTTTATCCTGATCGGAGTACATACCGTTTCCGAGATCCTTGCAGATTGAAATCGCTTTTGCAGTATTCATTATTCATCCTCCTTGTCCTGCGGTACCGGATACCAGCCGACGCAAGCAGCTTCTATGCTGCGTCCGTGCGATTCGTCAAAATAAAACTTTTTAAGACAGTTATCATAATAAACGAGTTTTTTCATGACGTGGCCGGAGCAATCGAATTTTGCCGCATACAGGCCGGAAGTCTCGGGAACGCCGGTGCGCCATGTCGGTACAGCTTCGGCGGCAGGCGTTGGTTCGTCCGAGATGCCGAGGAGGTAGTCCGTCGTGCAGTGCAAGGCTGCCGCTGTCAAGCGTAGCAAGTCACCATCTTCACAAAACGGTTCTCCAAACCAGCCACTTTCAATCTTGCCACTTTCATACCCGCAAAAATCTTCAAGGTCTTCTTCGTCGGCTATTTGAAGTATGTCGCTGTATAATGCCTCGGCGGTCATGCCCACAGCCTCGCGTGCCGCGCCGAGACGCTGCCAAAGTTTCGATGCACGCTGATCATGCGCCGTCTTTACTTCTTTGCGTTCCGCAGCGAGTCTCTCGTTGTTTTCGCGTTCTTTTTCTATCCGGTTATTACGATCGGCAATGACTACAGCTTTCCGTTCTGAACATCTGGCGCAAGAATTATCACAGGTTGCTAACGAATAGCATTCCATGCAGCACTTGCCTGCGCAAGAGCAATAGCCCTTATCAAGGTACATTTCAACGCGCACATCAAACTCCTCGCATTGACAGTCACCGTACTCGCAATCCTTAAGCTTGTTAAGGCTGCCGACCCATGATGCGACATTGTTTACTTCCCAATTGCTGATTTGCTTTTTATGCCGTTGAGCAAGTATCTGCTGGGTGCGCTCCGGCAAGCGTGCCGCCTCATACGCTGCGCTCTCGGCTATCAGTCCATCTTCAAAGCGCTTATTAAGCTCAGGTATCAGCTTCTCGCGGATGACCTTCAGGCGGGCTATCTTAGAGGCGGAGACGTTGCACGCCTGCGCTACATTATCCCGCATTCTGCCGGGGAACTCGTAACCCTGCTCCTTCAGCTCGTACAGCAAGCGCTCCACGCGCTCCACTTGCTTACTGACCTCGGCACTGGTCAGGACCCTTGTCGCGCTGTTGGCCTGGATCAGCATCAGCTCCTCCAGCAGCTCATCCTTGGGCTCGCGGATGATGCAGGGCATCACCTGATACTTCGTTGTGTCCTCGGCAAGACTTTCATCAAGGATCTTGGTCACTGCGCGATGGCGGCGGTGTCCGGAGATGATGATATATCCCTCGCCATCGCCGCTCGGGCGGACGGTTATCGGGTCAAGGACACCGTACATCAGGATGCTGTTAACAAGCTCGTCGATATTCGACGTGTCGTAAAAATTATTTTCATTCGGGAAGATCTTCCGGACAGGCAGCATCTTAATCACCGGATTTGTGTCCGAATTGGACACCGGAGCAACTGCCGCGAGATGCTCGGCAAGGTTAAATGTCTTAGCCATTGCAGCACCTCCTCAGGTATTCCTCGACGAAGCTGCGATAATCGCGTGCTGCGTTGCAAAACGGGCTGTACTCAGTCAGCGGCTGCCGGGTAAACGTGCTTTCGTCAACCTTCTGGTCCGTCCGCCTGATGTATGTTTCAAATACCGGCAGACCGGAGCTGCGCAGATACGCTTCGCCCTGCATAACTACCGGCAGCGGCCGCCAAAGTGTGATAAGGACACCGGCGATCCGTATGTTGTCCCTGAGCTGCTGCACTGCCTCGATTTGCTTTTTAAGCTCGGCAATTCCGGATATCGCAAACGCGTCTACCTTAGCCGGGATAATGATATCGTCGCTGGCGGCAATAGCGGACACCGAGACCGCCGTAAAGCCCGGCGGACAGTCGATGATAACAAAGTCGTAGTCATCGTCCTCGCGCAGAGCTGCGATAAAGTCAGGTATCACTTTTGCCGAGGTATCGCTGCCGGCGGCAGTGTTGATGTCGATTTCGACAAGCTCCATGTCCGCAGGGACTATGTCCACGCCGCTGATCTGCGTCTGCCAGAGCACGTCTTCCGTGCAGGAGGCAGCGCCGGTAAACAGCGCTGATAGTGTGCTGCAGGCGTCGGCGGCGCCGAAAAAGCGGCTTGCGTTTGCCTGTGGGTCTGCGTCTATAACAAGCACGCGCTTGTTGTGATTTGCTGCAAGGATGGCCGCCATGTTTATGGCAGTGATCGTTTTACCGACGCCACCCTTGAGGTTCATGATCGATACAACTTTCATCTTTTACTCCTTACTTTTGGCGGGAACAGAAACGATTCCCGAAACTTTCCGCCGGGGCACTCAAATTCGACCTGATAGAACCGGCGCTCCGGATGTATGTATGTCACCGTGCACGGCAGCCGCCGGCCGGGATTTGGCTTGCGAGGATCCTCCTGATATTCATGCGGGCAGAGCCGCAGCTTGTCTCCAACCTTCATTCGTCGTCCTCCTCGTCGCGCCTACGCGCACGGCGATCCCGCGGCGGACCGGAGTATTTTGCCTCCGGCGCAAGGCGCATGAACTCGGGGTTAAAAACCAGGCTTACACAGCCGCACTCGCCCTCCTTGTTTTTCAGAACGTCAAGGAAGCGCGGACCCGAGCGTTCTTTGTCATCCTTAAGCGACAGCGCCATAACGATATCGGCGTCCTGCTCTATCTGACCGGAGCTGCGCAGATCGCTCAGGCGTGGGCGTCGCTTCGAGCCTTTTTCAGGGCGGCTGAGCTGTGACAGCGCGATGACCGTCGTGCCGGTGCTGCGTGCGAAGGTGTGCAGCCCAATGGAGATCCCTGTCGTGCGGTCATAGCTGCCGGCATCACCGGAGCCCTCCATGATCTGCAGATAGTCAATAAATACAACGTCATATCGTCTCGCGGTGCTTATAGCCTGGACATCTGCGACGGTCATACCTGACGCCTCAATCACATCGAAGTTGGGGCGACGCTTTTTGACGTCAGTCATGTACTGGTAGATATCTTTCCATTGTTCTTTGTTCAGGCTGCGGTTTTTGATTGCCCCGAAGGGTATCTTGCCGTCCTGCGCGGCGATCCTGGCATACAGCTTTTTTTGCGACGTCTCCAGGCTGAAAAAGCCCACGCGATACTCCTTGCTAAGTTCAAGCGCGAACTGCGTCGCCAGCATCGTCTTGCCGGCGGAGGGATAACCTGCGATGATCACAAAGTCACCCGGTTCGGCGTACAGCTGCATATCTAACTGCCGGATGCCCCACTTCAGGTATTTCGGCTTTTCCATGGACATCAGGCCCACATAAAGCTGCTGGATACCGTCCACCATGCCGGTTATCTCGGCTCTGCCGCGATCGGCCATGTTGCGGTTGATCTCCGAAACAGCGCTTTCGGCCTCCTCAATGGTGCTCGCGCCGATCACTCGGCCGGCCGCGCTCTGGATGCGGCGCAGGCGTGCAGCCTTTGATACGATATCGGCGTACTCCTCCCACGATGCCGCGGACGGAGTATCCATCATGCACCTGGCTATAACCGGCTGCTTATCGCTGCCGGCAGCGGCGCAGACCGTCACGGCGTCAACGTTGCCGCCGCTGCTCCACACCGACCGTACGGCCTGGTATATGTGCCGGAGCTCAGAGTCGGCGTAGTCTTCGGGTCGTACCCGCATCATCATCTCGCCGACGATCTTGGGCTCTATCAGCACAGAGCCTATAAGGCTTGCCTCCGCGGAGGCGAGCAATGTTTCTAAAGCCATTCCTTAAGCCCTCCATTATCGCTGCGCTGCGGCAATACTGCTGCGCTTTTCTCCTCGTCCTCCCAGCGCCGCTGGTTTATCCACGTCGACGCATAGGGGATGCCAATGCCGGCCTGCCACTGCTCTGACTTAAGCTGCCGCATAAGGCCCCGGGCCATTGCCTCCAACAAATTATCGTCGGGCTTGAGCCTGTCCCAGGCATTTATCGCTGCCTGCTTGCTCTCTCCTCGGGGGTATGCTCGCCAGAAGTCCGCGAATCTGTCAGGCTTCCAGTCCGGTTCTTTTTTTGCCTCCCTTCGTGCCATTTTATGGGGGACTATAGGGGGTATATTAGTACTTGCTATATTAGTATTTAATTGCGGTCGATTTTCCGTCGACGGGTTTTCCGTCGACGGATTATCCGTCAACCGAAAATCGGTTAACGGTGCATCCTTGTCTATCGGTTCCTCGCGGACGATATACTCGTTGCCGCCGAAGGCGCCGTCTTTGGTGCGCAGCTGCCGCCGCACTATGTAGCCCGCTGCCTCCAGCTCCTGGATTGCTGTCGCTATGGCCGCCTTACCCTCGCAGCAGATGGTTGTCAGCCCGGCAATAGTGTAATCCCACTCGTCAGGGAGGCTCAGAATCTTGCTTAATAGCCCAATCGCTTTAAGGCTCAGTCGCCGATCGGCAAGGTGGTAATTGCTCATGACCGTGTAGTTGCGATTTTTTTCAACGCGTATTACCTCGCTCACGGCAGCACCCCCTTGCATTTTGCGCGTAAATCGGGTATAATTAATACATGGTTTATATCCGTTCGGATTGACTGTGAGTCGTACAAGTGGCAGCTTGTGCGGCTCTTTTTTTGTCTGTTTTTCATGGTCACACCACCTTCATCCCGGGATAGTAGTGCATCGGGATATCTAAGTCCGAAGGGCTTGTACGAGTAGCCTTCGTCTTTGACTGATTGGAGCAATCAGCGGAGCTCGGCCACTGCTGCCTGCACCCTGCCAGATATTTCTCGACATCGCTCATGAGAAAACGATACCTGCCGCGAACCTTGTAAAACGGCAGTGAGCCGTCAAGGATAATGCGGTCAAGGGTCTTGTGCGAGATAGCGAGCAGCTGACATACATCGTCTTTTGTAATAAGCTTTTCTGCCATATCATTCACCTTTTGCGTACTTGACGGTCATGGCCGCCTGAACAACGGCGTCGAGCTCGGCAACGATGCTGTTAAACAACTCGCGCTCGGTTTCGTCGATGCGGCCGTCCGCGGCGATGTCCATAAGGCTGTCTGTACGATGGCGCTCGCCGAAATCGCGGATACGGCATATCAGCTGGATCACGGCCTGCGGCAGCGAGCACTCAGGCACCTCCGGCAGAATGTCTGCGGCGACGCGGCTTTTGTTTAACAGGTGCCAATAGCCCAGCACAGGCATGGACGACACCTCGATCATGCGGGTGACGACGTCGTCCGACGGCATCCCGCGGCCTGACTCGTACAGGCGCACGCTCTCAGGGCTTATGTCCAGGGACTCGGCCCAGCGCTCCTGTGTCATGCCGGCATGGGTCCTTGCTATTTTGCAAATATTGCGGTAATTGTCCTGCATGGCGCAAGACCTCCTTCCGTGGTAAAATTAGATCGCACCGGCGGGGGCGGCGTAAAGATCGTCTATGCTGCAGCTAAGCGCCTCCGCGATGGCAGGCAGCATATCTGCACGCGGATAGGCCTTGCCCGTCTCCCACATTGCGATGGTGCTCTGTGAAATGCCGAGCTTATCCGCGAGCTGGGTCTGTGTGCATGACGCCGCCTTGCGCGCCGCACAAAGTCCTTTCAAGTTATCACCTCCTTGGTGTGTCGTTCCTCGCCTCCTTGTCAGCCGATTCCAGTCGTGGTAAAATACGGCTGAAAGGAGGTGAGAAATATGACGACTGAATTGCTTGTCGTTCTGGTAGTGCCCTTAATAAGCGGCCTGGCATCTTTAGGCATTGCTGTTGTGTCTGCGAGGTTGGAACGTCAAAAAGACCTTGCCCGAATAAGAATAGATGCCTACAAGAATTTTGAGGCAGCGTTAGCAGAGTGGACAAAAGAGAAAAACAAGAGCACAACAGCCGATGTATATGATGCCTGTAACGTAATATACCTTGTTGGAAGCGAAGAGACTCGCTCGCGAATTAGTTATGTATCCACGTTCATAACACAGGAAGGATTGTGCAAGCCTGTTGAAGAATTTAGAGCAGCACGTAACAGTGCCCTCGCTTCTATGCAGCACGATATACAAAATACAAAACGTAGAAAGTCCAAGTCGGTATGTTCAAAGTAAGCGTTATCATCGCAAATGCGCTTGATCCCGACTCCCAGTCTCGCCTGTATGATAACCAGCACAGGACAGCAAACACAGCTTGCAACACGGCACAAGCGAGTGATGCATACAAATACATCACATCTCTCACCTCCTTTGAATCAGCCCTGATTTGAGTTCCGCGCCGCACGGCAAGGCAGCGAGCGCGCTGTATGGTATTTGCTTATCAGCTTGTCCATTGCTTCGCTCAAGGCCACGAGCTCATATACGCTGATGTTCTTGTCCTTGGATTTCTCGGAGAGCAGCTCCAACTGCTCTCTGAGGATTTCGGGGACGACTGTGCAGTTTTCGCATTTGTGGGCAGTTTCCATTATTGTCACCTCCTTGGTGTGTCGTTCCTTGCCTCCTTGTCAGTCACTTCCAATCGTGGTAAAATGCGGCTGAAAGGAGGTGAGAAAGATGATAGATTACTCTGAAATTGATGAAGTGCGCGAAACCAAGGATGTTCATATAGTCAACAAGCTCATAAAAGAGGGCTGGGTGCTCATTGAGAAATCCGCGGGATCCATGATTGACTCCAGTGGCGATAACAGCGCTTACATCCTGTACAGTCTCGCGCATCTTTATGACGAGAGCGCATCACTCAACGAGTGGACGTGATGCACCGACCTTAGCCATCGCAAAAAGCACATCATCGCCGGAGGGGACGGCTTCGAGCACTATCCACTCTCCACTGAGCTGGAGGCGAACCATCTCCTCCTTGTCGGTAGTTTCGCGTATTTCTGTTATGCGGGTGTAGTAACTCGGGACTCTAATACTAAATTTGCCTGACATCATTTCTCACCTCCTTGAATATTAAGTTGCTTGATATTGATTATGATAGTAATTCAAGTTTCTCAATTTGTCAAGAACTTTTTTAAAGTTTCTTGATTTGATATTTACAAACAAACTATTTTAAAGTAGCTTAGTATCAACGAGGTTGATATTATGAACAGAATTAAGGCACTTAGAAACAAAAAAGGTATTAAGCAGATAGAGCTTGCGGCAGCCGTTAATGTTAGCCAAGCTGCATTATCTGGTTATGAGACGGGGAAATACGAAGCGGATCTTGAAACATATAAAAGAATTGCTTCGTACTTCGGAGTTTCATTGGGCTATCTTCTCGGCGAGGATAGTCCTGACAACAAGCGCGAAGATTATATACGTATCCCCGTGCTTGGCCGAGTTGCCGCAGGGATCCCAATCGACGCGATTGAGGAGATCATAGACTGGGAGGATATCTCCGCAGATATGGCAGCCGGCGGCGCCGAATACTTCGGCCTGCAGATAAAGGGCGACAGCATGGAGCCGAAGATCTCGGACGGTGATATTGTTATTGTCCGCAAGCAGCCGGACGTGGAAAGCGGCGAGATAGCGGTCGTCCTTGTCAACGGTGATGACGCAACGGTAAAGCGCATTAAAAAAAGCGCTGCCGGTATTACGCTGATTGCAAATAATCCCGCATATGATCCGATGTTTTACAGCAACGAAGACATAGAAAAATTGCCCGTAGCCATACTCGGACGAGTAGTAGAGCTGCGAGCAAAAATATAACGTGTCCAAATTGGACACGAGGGAGGGAAAATGTTATGGCAGTCTGCACATCCTGTGGCAAGAAGGGTATCCTATTAAGGCTAACGGAAGATGGGTTATGCAAAGAGTGCGAAAAACAGCAATACGACGTTGCGGTAGCCGATTATAACAAGCTCGTAGAGGCTTACTCTGGCATTAATCTTTTCCGTAAACACATAGATCAGGGAAACCTCGAGGGAGTCAGCGAATGTATAGCGTTGTGCGAAAGCTTTGATGCTTGTGCTCAGAACATTAGAATAACTCCGGCCTTCTCAAAAATTTTTTTGAGCCACATAAGTGATCGCATAACCGAAATTGAACTTACCGATTTTGGTAATTACTCTATTTTCGGCAAAGACATAAAGGACGTTAATCAAATTATGTCCAAATTGATTGAGACCACGCATAAAAGAAAAGATATGATGGTCGACTTTGCTGCCCGCGCCGAGCGCTTCGCAAGAGTTCTGGATACACTCCCTGCTGCCGAGATCGTTATTGAAGATAAACCTGCAACAAAACACGCGGTTAGCGAAGTATATGACATTGATTTTTCAAACATCACAAAAAAGACTCCGAGAGATAAGCTTGGAAACTTTGTCACAATAGATACGGAGACAACCGGCCTAAGCGCATCAAAGGATGAGATTGTTGAGATCGCAGCCATACGGTTTAGGGACTATGCTCCTATCGAAAAATTTGTTACACTATGTGCGCCTAAAAAAGGCATTTCCGATGAAGCCGCAAGGATTAACGGGATAACGGCAGACATGGTAGAGGGCAAGCCTCTATTTGGTCAAATCGCCCACTCACTGCAGTCTTTTATCGGCACAGACAATATCGTTGGACATAACCTTGAATTTGATTTAAAGTTTATAATCAAGAACGGATTTGATGTCTATGCGTGCAACAGAAAGTATTATGACACTTTAGAAATTGCCCAAAAGACACTGAAGAAAGTTAAGGAAAAATGGGACAAAGAAGTGTATGCCTACATGCCTGACTACAGCAAGGACTATGACGTCGAGAATTATAAGCTAAAAACACTTTGCCAGTATTACGGTATTACTTATATCGGAGCCCACCGCGCGCTTGCCGATGCGTATGCTACCGGATTATTGCTGCACGCGCTGGCAAAGGACAGGGAGTAAGAGGTGATGTGTCCAAATTGGACACAAAGGGCTTGAATATGGAGGAATACAACATACAGATCGCTGACGCCATCGTCAGATACGCCGATGAGTATAACTGGGGCTGGGGAGTTATCCGCCGCCAGATAAAGCTATGCCACGGACGCGATCTACCAACCGATAAGATCAAGCAAATATACAAGCAGGCTAAAAAACAGAAATAAAAAGACCGTCCGGTGCTAACAATGCCGGTTAAGAGGGAGATTAATTTGTACTTTTTCTATTATGATGAAGAAAACAGCGAAGCATTAATTGAATATAACGAACAAATTTTTGAAAACATAAAGCGCGTTAATGCTGAAGGGCAGGAATACTGGCTTGCGCGAGACTTGCAGCCGATACTCGACTACACGGAATGGCGTAATTTTTCAAAAATTATTAATAAAGCAAAAGAGGCATGCACTAAGAGCGGCATTGATATTGATGACCATTTTGTTGAGCTCAACAAAATGGTACCAATAGGCTCGGGAGCAGAACGAAAGGTTGAAGATGTTATGTTGTCCCGGTATGCCTGTTATCTAATTGTCATGAACGGAGACCCGCATAAAGAGATTATTGCTGTCGGTCAAACATATTTTGCAGTCAAAACCCGGCAACAAGAATTAATAGATAATTTTGAGGAACTGTCTGAGAACCAAAAGCGCATAGCAATACGGAACGAAATGAAAGCTCATAACAAGTCCCTGGCTGAAGCAGCAAAGAATGCAGGAGTAGTCGAGCCTCTCGACTATGCCATTTTTCAGAATTATGGATATATGGGCTTATATGGTGGGCTTAAGGCAAAAGATATAAAAACGCGCAAGGGCCTTAAGGCGAGCCAGGACATACTTGATCACATGGGGAGCACAGAGCTTGCAGCAAATTTGTTCCGTGCTACACAGACAGACGAAAAACTGCGCCGTGAAAAGATTCTTGGAAAGGATGCTGCAAATAGAACGCACTTTGAAGTTGGAGCGAAAGTTCGTCAGACCATAAAAGAACTTGGTGGAACAATGCCGGAAGATCTTCCAACGCCCCAAAAGAGTATCCAGCAACTTGAGCGTGAGCAAAAGAAAAAGATAAAATAGGAATCAACAAAAATCGAATGAACAAATAAAAAGACCGCCTCCGTGTGCGAGACGGAAGCGGTCAAGTAGAAATCCACTGTCAATCACCAGGGGAGTAGTCTACCCTTTTATGCTAACATATTACATCGGGCAATTCAAGACACAATTTATACGCCGAGCTCAGCTTTCAGAGCGTTCTGCAGGACAGCAGAAAAATTAATTTCCTCACGCTCGGCCATTGTATTAAGCCAGGCCGGGATAGTCAGAGTTTTCTTGACTGCCTTGTTATCAAAGAACTTGCGGTAAGCTAAGGTATCACATTCTACGAGCGTTGTAAACTCCTCTCCATTGGTCTTGACGTCGGTGATTTTTGACGGCCTCGGAACTGACTGGCCGGACTCCTCCATGTCATAAATCGTCAGACACAACACGTCGTTTGCCATATGGAGACCTTCCTCGAGAGTATCGGCTGATGTATAGCAGCTTTCAAAGTCGGGGAAGTTGATAGAATATCCGCCGTCTTCAGGCGTAAAAACTGCCGGATAAATATACTTTGCCATTTATATAAACTCCTTTCTTTTCGCGGGAGACTGGGGCTTATTCAAGCCCCGCGTCCCTCTTGATGGATTTAAACGTTCCTGTTTTGACCTCTTCGGTCTTATGTCTGCTCACTGGGAACTTCTTGCCTGTTATCGGGCTATACCATATTGTATGACTCGCGCCTTCCTTTAGTATGTAACACCCTGCTTTTCGCAATTCCTTTTCCAGCTCGCTGTATCTCATCGGCATCCCTCACTTTCTGATGCTATTATAACACGTATTAATACGTGTGTCAATATTTTTTTTGAGTTTTTGTGCCCAGATTGGACACCAAAGGAGCGGCTATGCCAAGAAAAAACGCACCGGAATTCTTTTACGACGAAAAAAGCGATTATATCGCAAGCGAATCAAAAATCCCAACACAAATAAGTGGACATCTGTGTACGGCAAGACCAAAGAGGAGTGCCGAAAGAAAGCCAAGCAAAAGACAGAAGCTTTTAAGCAGGCTGCAGTAACGGCAGCAAACCCGTATGTTTTTCAATATGCTGCGCAATGGTATCGGCTGAACACCGGCGATCTGGGGCAAAAGCGCAAGGATGATTATCGGAATGCAATTAATAATCATATTTGCCCGGTAATTGGTAGTCTACATATGCAAGAAGTGACGCCGGATGATATTCAAACAGTTATGGCCGAAGCTGCCGGTTTGTCCAATTCCGCGCAGCAGAAGATAGTTACAACGCTGAAACGTATTTTCAAGGCAGCAGAGCGGAATGGGACAATTCCTAAGTCTCCATGTGAGGATCTTGTTGCTGGAGGAAAGGAAACACAAGATAAGGACCCGCTTTCCAAAGAGCAACAGCAGAAGCTTATCTCGGCAGTCAGAGGGACAAAGGCGGAGCTGTTTGTGCTCCTTGCATTATATGCAGGGCTGCGCCGAGAAGAAGCCCTGGCCATGCAGTGGTACTGCGTACACCTTGACGCAGTACCACCATACATTTCAGTCAGAAGGGCGTTGAGATGGGACGGTAAGAACGCTCCGATAATAAGTGAGGAATTAAAGAGTAAGGCCGCAGCGCGTGATATTCCTATACCACAGCAGCTTATAGATGGGCTTACTAAGGCGAAGCCACCAAAGCCGGAGGGAATGGTTATAGCCAACAGCAGGGGAGAAGCCATGAGTGCCGCTTCGTTTCGGCGAATGTGGGATGTAATTCGTGTTCGCAGCGAACGTATAGTCAAAGAGAAAACGGCAGATGGTAAGATCGTTGAAAAGCAGCTGAAGATAGGCGATAAGATCAGGAACCACGATATCAGAATATCACTGGACTTCCATGTGTCTCCGCATCAGCTCCGGCACACCTATATAACGGAGTTAATACTTGCAGGCGCAAATATAAAGGTCGTGCAGTATCTTGCCGGGCATAAGACGGTTCAGCTAACTTTGGATATCTACACAAAGTTGATGGAAAACAAGCCAAAGGATACTGCTCCAGCGGTCGAATTAGCCTTTGGGGTTAAAAATGGGGTTACAGCCGAAACCGAAGGACAAAAAACCACTGAAGAATAAAGGAAAAATGAACAAGAGGTCATTGCCTTTTAAGCAGGGTGTCCGGAGTTCGAATCTCCGCTGGAGCACCAGAAAAAAGACGGTCAACTGACCGTCTTTTTTTCTGCCGTTTGTAGAGCATCGAACTCCGGACACAATCACGATATCGGCGGTTGCCGCTACAGCGGCGAGCCGATAGGAATTGAAATATAAAGGCTTTTTGCGCGAAGCGCGATAAAAAGCCGGAGTTCGAATCTCCGCTGGAGCACCAGAAAAAGTCCTGAAATCTCAATGATCTCAGGACTTTTTGTTGTTTGTTGACAACACGTTGAATGAGGCGCTTTTTGTCCGTTTTCGGGGCTGAAATGCCCCCAAGTGTTGCACCTGCATATTTGAAGTGGTCGCGCTTAGCCGACCGGCGGAGCCATAATGCAGCAGATGAGGATGCACATGGAAGTCAAGGGTGCGGATAATGTCAGGGTGCTTCACAACAGGTGTGCCGAGTAACTCGGGGTCATCCGTTGTGCGGCTCATAAATGCCGTTTTCCACGGCCCGCAGCACCGCCTCGCAGCAGCTGTCTAAGTACATGAAGCCACCAACCGGCGCAGTAAGGTACGGTCATACCGGCGGTACAGGGAGGGAATAAGGAAACAAAAACAGACAAAAAACACGCCATACCCAGCCGTTGAAGCTGAATATGGCGTATTTTATCGTTGACCGATCCTGTCTGACAGATGCCGTAAACAAGCTTGCGATTATACAGCATCTGCCTTTATCATCCGGGCCGAAGGCGGCTGCAATTCTTCGCTCACACGACCGTTGCGGTGCCGTCGGGCTCCACGGTGATCTGCATCCCCGTTTTCACATAGTCCAGGAACTCATCGCCCAGCTCGTCTATGACGGGCATTTTCGCATCGGTCCATATACTGCCGAGGATGGCTCCGGAGGCCGCCAGCGAATCAATTGTCATTGAAAACAGCATACACGCAGGCTGCTTGCCCGATGAAAGCACCGTGTACAGCGCCATGCCTCCCGTGGTCGAGCCGATGGTCTGCGGAAGGCACAGCGCCTTTCCGATCATCGGCTTTTTGTACAGGTCGGGATTGTTCTGGTCGCTGCATTTGACCTCTTTGTCGCCCATCATCATGGGGGTCTGGAAGCTTGCGAGCGTGTTGAAGCCGCCGCGGGACACGAGAGCCTCGGCCGTACAGCTTCCCGCAACTATTACTCTGCCCTTGAACTGCTTCATAGTCTGCCCTCCCTGCCGGTTATGATAGTGAGTATCTCATCCTCGCTGTAAAAGCGCGCGCTTGAGTAGGTGCGCAGCTTGTTTGAGCAGGTGATGACCGCCTTCTTCTTGCACAGCGGGTTGTTCATATACATCAGCGGACACAGGCTGCCCGTGACAACGCCGCAGCGTCTGAGCGTTTCGGCGTAGGGGGTCTTTTCAAATTCACGCAGCACCGCGGAAGCCGCCGTGAACACCGTGGGAACGCTAACGCGGCTAAGGCCGTTTTTCCGCAGTCCCCCGTCTATAGCGCGGGTCCAGTCGATGAGCTGCTGCAGGGTGAGGTGCGGGCAGCCGACAAAGCACAGGCGCGGCTTCGCGTCGGCGTTTTTCCAAACGACGGGATAGCTCCTCTTAACGCGCTCAAGCTCCGCATCGTCGACGACGTATACCTGCGCGCCCTCTGTTATCAGATCCACGCCCATATCCTTTGCCTCCGGGGTGAGGTTTTCGATGTGGTACAGGCCCACCGAGCCGTTTGACGCCGTGGCCGCGCCGAAATCCTTGAGATAGGCGCAGGTCTTGTCGTCCAGCTCCGTGCCGAGCCACTTGTCAAGCCCCTTGATATAGGGTACCAGCTCCATAACCTTCATGCCTATGGCCGAGCCGAGAAGCTGAGCCTCGGGCATTTTTTCGCATCTGACCTCGACCACCCACGACGCCTTGCGCCCCTCGTCCGTGAGCAGGCCGAATTCGGGCACAAAGCCAGCTATCGACCCGAAAAGCTCGATTATGCCCGAGTTGCGGTTGCACCTCGCGCCGAGGACCGAGTTTGCGTAGACGACGGCGCTCGATTCCGCCCATGACAGAACTTCGCCGCGCTTTGGTATGTTGCCCACCTGCGGGAGATAGCAGGTGCAGGTGTAGTCGTCGTCTGAGGTCAGGCCGAGCTTGCGCATCTGTTCCTCGAGCCGCTCCTGCTGGCTGTACATGAATTTTTTGAACACGAGCTTCTCAAGCGGGCTTGCAGGCACTTTGTCGTCCATGGGTCTCGGGTCCGCGGTGAATTTCTGTCCGCCGGTCAGACCTGCCTCGATGAGCTCGTTGTACAGGTCGTACACGGGCTTCATGATGCCAAGCCCAAAGGATATGACCGTGTGCCCGTATTGGCCTGTGATGGGAACCATACGCTCGGCGCGGAAGGTGTCGCCGTATGCCACGAGCGTTTCCACGACCTTTGCCATGGTCTCGCCCCGGGCTCCGTCCAGTATCGCCTGCTGCTCCTGTGTAAGCTTCATAACGTCACTCCCTTGAAATTAATCGGTTAATTTAAATGCTGCCCGATACGGAGGTCCAGCCGGCCGTATCGGGCATAGTATGCGCTTAAGTTATACGATCGTTGACGCGGGGACCTCGATGACAATGTCTGACATGGCGAACGAGGAGCAGGGATGGATGTATCCGAACTCTATATCCGCGCGGCGGCGTCCGTCGGTCTTTTCGGGAACGAAGACATTGCCGGACAGCAGCCTGGAGCGGCACCATGCGCATTCGCCGCTGCGGCAGCGCGAGGGCGCGGCGATGCCCGCTCTCTCGATCGCTGTGAGCAGAGGCTCGTCGGCGGAGGCGGTGATGCTGTACTCCTTACCGCACTGCACGACCTTGAGCGCGAAGGTCTTTCCGCGTATCTGCTCAGGATAGCCGGGCTGATTCCAGGGATCCTTTATCATACCGAACAGCTCGCGGCGCACGAACTTGCGGCGCAGGCCGAGCTTTTCGATCTCCCTGTCGAGGAAGTTGTACATCGCCTGAGGGCCGCACATGAATACGCTGTATTCCTCGCCGCCGTATTTTTTTATCAGCTCGGCGGTGATGAAGCCGTGCTCGTAGCCCTCCTTCTCCTCGTCGGAGAGGACGTGGACGACATGGACCTTGCTGCAGGCAGCACATACCTCGTCGAGCTCCTTCTTATAGACGATGCCGTCCTCGGTGCGCGAGCCGAAGAGTATGGTCAGGTCAAAATCCTCGAGCCCGTCGCGGATGGCGTACGCCATACCCATGAACGGGGTGATGCCCGAGCCGCCCGCGAGGGCGACGACCTTCTTCGCGTCGCGGATGCGGTCGTAGTAAAGGTGCCCCTGAGGGCCGGAAATGGTGACCTTCCGGCCGACCTGCCAGTTATCCTGAATGTACGGGCTGACGAAGCCCGCGTCGTCGCGCTTGACTGTGATGTTGTACTCGCCGCGCTTTGCCCATGCGGGGGAGCCGCACAGGGAGTAGGAGCGGGTCGTGACCGTGCCGCCTATGACAATGGAAACGCTTACATACTGTCCCGCCCTGTACGGCGCGAGGGGACGGCCGTCCTCGGTGCGGAGAACGATGGTCTTTGCGTCGGCGCCGTTGGGGCGGATATCGGCAACGACTACCTCCTGCCTGGCGGGGTGACGCTGCTTTGCCTTCTCGTTGGTGGTAAGAGTCTTGGGAAGGGGCACCGCGGACGACGCCTGTATCGCCTTTTCGCGCACCTTGGGCATATTCTTGAACTTGAGCATATCCAGTGCGCCGATAAGACTTACTTTGTAGTTGAGTTTATCTGCCATGTCATCAAGCCTCCTCTGATCTCATCTCGGCGAGGGTCTTCTTTGCGAGCGTATCGCCGCTGAATATCGCCGAGTTGTAGCCGTCGCCGCGTATGCTCGCCGCGCCGACGAACTTGAGCCCCTTGACGGGGAACTCAGTGCCCATCATCATCATGCGCGGCATCATGCTGTCCCAATCCTTCAGCTCGAAGCCGTAGGCCGCGCCCTGCGGGACGTTGACGTAGTTGCACATCGTCCACGGCGTCGCTATCTCCAGCTCCTCGATATACGGGGTGACGATAATGCCCGTGCGCTCCTCAAAGAGCTTTATGAGCTTCTCGGCAAAGGCGGTCTTTGTTTCAACATAGTCGTCCTGCTCGACGTTTGCCCAGTCGTCGTCCATGAAGGTGCTCGTCAGCGAGATCACGCAGGTGCCCTCGGGCGAGAAGCCGGGGTTTACCACGTTGTAGCACACCATGACCTGATTGCAGTTGTCCTTTATGGTCTTGCCGCTCTCGTATTCGCTGACCGTGTTCGCGGAGGTGGGTATGAAAATGGTGTAGTCCTTGACGCCCAGCTCCTCGGCAGTCTTGTCGAGACCCATGTACACAACGAACATTCTCGCCGAGTAGGTGCGCGCATTTCCGAGCTTGACCATACGCTCGGGCACTACCTCGGGAGGACACATCGTAGCGTACACCATGTTCTGGTTCATGTTGCAGAGTATGTGCTTTGTCTCCACCGTGCCGCAGGTCGTTTCGACGCCTCTCACGGCCTTGTTCTCATCAAAAAGTATCTTTGTTGCGGTGCAGTTCATCCAGACCTCGCCGCCGAAGCTGCGGAAGCGCTCGAGCAGACCGGTCGTGAGCTGGTTGCTGGTCTTGTCGGGGATCCATGCTCCGTGGTTCACATACAGCCACAGCATGTTGACATACTGCAGGAAGGAAAGGTGGTCGGCGTCAACGCCGAGATATCCCCAGTAGGTGTTCATTATGTCCTGCGCGAGCTTGGGCATCTTCATGGCCTTGAATACGCGGTTGACGGAATAGCTGCCCAGGCGAAGGAAATTGGGGAAATGCTCCTGCATATACTTCGGGTCGGTCTTGCCCCCGACGCTCAGCGAGTAGTCGCCCGCCTCGTGGAACTCGGTGCCGAGATCAAAAAGGTCCTGAATGGACTTGCGGCAGCCGGGAACGAGCCGCTCCATCTCGTTGACGAAGTTTTCCACACCGCAGGGCAGGGTCGCGTCGATGTGGGTCTTTCCGTCGCTTGCGGTGGTGATAACGCGGAAATTGTCCGGCACCTGATGCCACTTGATATCAAGGCCGAAATCGTCGACGATAGTTTTGCGGCAGCCTCCGGGATTGTCGGCGGTCCCGAACTCGCAGATCTCGTGCAGAGCCGTTTCAAACTCGAAGCGGCCCCTGCGGAAGCTTGAGGCGCAGCCTCCGGGCAGATTGTGGCGCTCGATAAGCAGCGTCTTTTTCCCCGCCAGAGCCATTCGGCAGGCGGCAGCCAATCCGCCGTTTCCTGCGCCGATCACAACGGCGTCATATTTTGGCATCAAAATATCTCCCTTCTTTGTGGTAATACCACATGATTGTATTGTTTATTTTATAACTATTGCTGCATAAAGGTCAATACTGTCTAAATTATTTCGGCAAATCAGTCATATTCGGTGTTGACAATTTGGCAATGTGCAGATAAAATTTGGATTGTGGAACTTGGTACGACCACGAGCATGGGACCTTGGAGGTAATTATGGGCTTTAACAAAATAACCGCGCTGTCAATGACAGACCTTTTTGTGCAGCAGATAGAGAATATGATACTCTCGGGCGAGCTTGCCGTCGGCGAGCAGCTTCCGCCGGCCCGTGAGCTCTCCCTGAAAATGGGCGTGAGCCGCACGGTCATCTCGGCGGGGCTCGTCGAGCTTGAAAAGCTGGGCTTTGTGGAGATAAAGCCCAGGCAGGGTGTATTCGTCTGCGATTACCGCCGCAAGGGGAGCGTCGAGACCCTGATCGCTATAATGCGTTACAACGGCGGAGCCATGCGCAAGAACGAGGTCAAGTCCCTGCTTGAGACGAGGGAGGCGATGGAGTGCCTGTGCCTGCGCCTTGTGCTGGAAAAGAACGGCCTGCCTGAGCTTGAAAAGCTGTCGCCCATTCTTGACGGCATCAAAAACGCGAGGAACGCGGACGAGGCGGCGGAGCAGGTGTTCTGCTTTCATCACGAGCTGGCGATAATGTCGGGGAACGTGCTTCTGCCGCTTTTGTACTACTCCTTCAAGCCGCAGGGGGAGTACCTGTGGTCGCTCTACTGCAAGCGCAGCGGTATACAGAAGCTGTACGAGATAAAGCTGAAGCTTTTCACCGCTCTGCTCAACCGCGACCTTGATTCCGCCCTTGCGCAGACCCACAGCGTCATGGACATTGCGAAAAACGACCTCGGCTTCTACGGAGCCTGAGCCGGCAGAACAGCGTAAACGGCGTCCCGCGTTTTTTCGCGGTACGCCGTTTTGCTGAAAGGGATCATATTTTGTTGTGGCGGAGAATACAGGCGTATGGTATAATTAAAACAAAGCGATAGTATTTGTCCTTGGGAGAACTGTATGTCGATTACTATTTATTCTTGTACTGTGCCGGGAATAATTGAGACTATTTCAACTGAAGAAAGCGAAGCACCGATTGTGTCTTCACAGTATTGCGTAGTGTACAAGTATGAAAATCTGTACAAAAAGGCGATTCCCCGATTTGGACAAAATACGCCTTATGCGCTGCCGGGAATCAATAAAAATATGCGTATTTACAATGGCATCGACCGAGAGCCATGGGTACACACGCCTGACGATTTCGATGAGTATTCCGAGAAAGATGTTGTCCAATTCCGAGATTCTCTTCCACAAAAAGATGACCTCGAATTGCTGTATATAAAAATGGCAGATTGCGGAGATTCTGTTCCTGAAAACATGTCATTCTTAGGATATGATGCAGCATATCCGTTCGGACGGGGATCTGGTGATGGATTTTCAGCAATATGTGATTGTATGTTCTTATGCCGTTGGCATGGCTGCGACCAAGAGGGAGTTGAGTTTTCTCAGGAATTTGAGAGGCTAAACGACAATGGCCTGTTTGATAAAAAAGAGGATGCCATTAAGTATTTGTACCACTACCTGAATCAAGGTTGGGCAGACACCGGTGAGTATTGTATTTACGAAATATACGGATAAGCTACAGAGACCCAACTTGCAAATAATTCTGTTCATTTAGCTTGAGTAGTAGGGCGGTAGTAAAGACAGCCCCGTTTTACTACGATTGACGGATTGGATTTGCCGTATTACGCCTCGTTTTGACGTCTGGGCGCTGTCACGGAGAAGTAACAGATGAAAGATTTCCTTGGCAAATCGGAGCAAATCAAGGCAGGACTTGCCCCTATAGGAGACAATTAATATGACAAAAATACTATTCATCTGCCACGGCAATATCTGCAGAAATCTCTAAAAACCCAGTAATACCAAGGTTTTTCAGACTTGAGGGTGGTGAATTTACACCACTTTTACGACACTGAGTCTCGATGTGACGAAAATCATGAAATCGAGGTCAAGTTTATGAAAAACAAAATGAGCGAAAATGGCATTGAATATGTGCTGGTTGGAGATTACCACATCCCGGATCTGAAGCTCCCAAACGAAGAACGCTCCATCGGAAAATACGGACGGATGCACCGTGATTATCTCAAGGAGCATCACCCTATACAGTTTAACCATCTCGTTCTGGAAGGACAGCTCTGGACTTATCTTGCCGCTCTGAATGAGCAGGCACAGAGCAGATTGCATCTGATGATCCGTCAGATGCAGGAGGCCGAGTCTGTGAATGAGGAATTAAAAGCATCCGATTAGTTGGCATGGGTACGAGCTATGGACAGCATCCATAACCGGGCAGAGGAAATCATCCTCCGGGAATTGGTCTACGGGGAGGATGTTGTATGAGAATCCTTGAAGAATTCTGGTACGGCAATATCGAGCCGGCCGAGTACGACACATCTACCTGCAAGGAGTACAAAAAACTGCAGGAGCTGATCTGCAGGAACGAAGATAAGCTCAAAGCTGCCATGACGGACGAGCAGAAAGAGTTGTTTGAGAAGTGCATGGATTGCACCCGTGAGTTCCAGACACTAACCTACTGCCTGATCTTCCAGAACGGTTTCAAGCTTGGAGCCAGAATGATGCTGGAAGTCATGGAAGAATAACGGAACATATTGTAGCAGCGCCCATCGGTCAATCTCTAACCGATGGGCGCTTTTTGCATTAGAGCACATACTTGATGTTGTAAAAACGCTATATCGGTGATATAATAAGTTTAATCATCTGGTAAAGGAGAGTTGCAGATGCCTTTCAGCTCCGAAATTAAAAATTTCAGATTGTCTTGTCTGATGAATCAAACAGAATTTGGCAACGCTCTCGGCGTTTCGTTTACAACCGTGAACCGTTGGGAAAACGGAAAAGCCCGCCCCAACATCAAGGCAATGAAAGCGTTGAAGCAGTATTGCGCGGAGCATGACCTCCCCTATGAGCCGCTGGAAAAAAGCTGGCGTGAAAACAGAATTCAGGAGGGAGAGGTATGATCGACTTCAGCAATCTTGAAAAATATAGAGAGAATAACCGCATTGAGGCGAAGAAGGCCATGGGCGGTCTGCCCGGAAGCATCTGGGAGACCTACTCTGCTTTTGCCAACACTCTTGGCGGTGTCATTTTGTTGGGCGTGGAAGAATGGCCTGACAAGACGTTGCATGCGGTTGACCTCCCCGACCCTGACAAACTTATCAAGGAATTTTGGAACAACGTCAACAATCCCAATAAGACCAGCGTGAACTTACTGTCCTCCAAAGATGTGTTCGTGCAGGAAGTGGACGGCAACCATATCGTAGTCATCAATGTGCCCCGTGCCGAGCGTTCCTATCGTCCGGTTTATTTGGATGGAAACCCCCTGTCCACCTATCGCCGCAACGGGGAGGGCGATTACAAATGTACCAAAGAGGAATATCAGGCCATGGTGCGTGATGCGTCCGTCAAGACGCAGGATATGCTGGTTCTGAATGAAATGGATATGAGCGTCTTCAACAAGGAAAGCGTCCGCAGCTATCGTCAGCGGATGCGCCTTTCCCGGCCCGGTCATGTATGGGAGGCTTTGGAGGATGAAGACTTTCTGATGAAACTCGGGGCTGTGGGCATCGGTTCTGACGGAAAGAAGCACCCTACTTCCGCAGGACTTCTTATGTTTGGCAATGAGTATGACATCGTGCGGGAGTATAATGCCTATTTCCTTGATTATCAGGAACAGTATGACGCCGATACCCGTTGGACAGACCGCATTATCTCTTCCTCCGGGGATTGGAGCGGCAACGTTTATGACTTCTATTTCCGCGTTTACAACAAGCTGACGCAGGATATCAAAGTGCCCTTCAAAATGGAGGGCGGTGTCCGCGTAGACGATACCTCCGTGCATCAGGCTCTGCGCGAGGCATTGGCCAACTGTCTGGTCAATGCTGACTATTATGGCAGACAGGGATTGGTAGTCATCAAAAAGCGCGATGCCATTACTATGTCCAATCCCGGCAACTTCCGCATTGAGATTGATACCGCAAAGAGCGGCGGCGTGTCTGATCCCCGTAACGGCACTATGCTGAAAATGTTCAACCTGATCGATATTGGTGAGCGCGCAGGCAGCGGCATCCCCAACATCTTCCGTGTGTGGCGTGAACAGGGGTGGACCGCACCGGTGATCTCTGAAAACTTCGATCCTGATCGGATTATGTTGTCGCTAGCATTCAAGAAAAGTGACGATAAAAAAGCGACGATAAAAAGTGACGATAAAAAAGTGACGATAAAATCCGCACGGCAAAAGAATGAAATTATCACATATCTTACAGATCATGTTTCTGCGAAGAATACAGATATTGCTGAACTGCTGGGTGTAAAGAGCACGCGCGTAAAGCAGCTGTTGAAGGAACTCTTGGATGAGGGTGTTGTCGTTGCAGAGGGTAACAATAAGAACCGCGTATACAAATTGAAAAGATAACACAAGGCGGTTCCTGTGAAACCGATTCGCGGGAAAGCAGAAACACCAAATTAAGAGAAGTGTGGTAAACAGACATGGCGATAAAGAAAAATGAGTTGTATAGTTCCCTTTGGGCGAGCTGTGATAAACTGAGAGGCGGCATGGACGCCTCTCAGTATAAGGACTATATCCTGACCCTGCTGTTCGTGAAGTATGTCACGGACAAGTTCAAGGGTGTAAAATATGCCGATATCACTGTTCCGGAAGGCGGCAGTTTCGACGATTTGGTTGCCTTGAAGGGCAATAAAAACATCGGCGAAGAAATGGACAAAGTCATTGCCAAGCTGGCAGAAGCCGGGGAGAACAACCTCCGCGGTGTGATCGACAATGCCCATTTTAACGACGAGGCCAAGCTGGGCAGCGGCAAAGAAATGGTGGACAAGCTCACCGGTTTGATCGCCATTTTCCAGCGCGATGAATTCAATTTCAAAAAGAACAAGGCCAGCGGAGACGATATTCTTGGCGACGCCTATGAATATCTGATGCGTTATTTCGCCACGGAAAGTGGTAAAAGCAAGGGCCAGTTCTATACACCGGCCGAAGTCTCCCGTATTCTTGCCAAAGTGATCGGCATCGATAGCATTGAGGAACGTGACGAGGGTTACTCCGTGTATGACCCTGCCTGCGGCTCCGGTTCGCTTCTGATTCGCGCAGCGGATGAAGCTCCCTTTGAGATTGCGATTTGGGGACAGGAAAAGGAAGTGACCACCGCCGGCCTTGCTAAGATGAACCTCGTTCTGCACAATAAGGCCGCCGGTGAGATCAAGGCAGGAAACACGTTCTCGTCTCCCCACTATTTTGAAGATGGTTCCGACGATGAGGTGCTAAAGCGCTTCGACTTCGCGGTGGCCAATCCCCCGTTCTCTCTGAAAAACTGGACGGACGGCCTCAAGGATTATGGCCGTTTTGACGGCTATGGTGATAGACCGCCCGAAAAGAATGGCGACTTTGCGTGGCTTCTCCACATCTTGAAGTCCCTGAAAAGCACCGGCAAGGCTGCGGTCATTCTTCCTCATGGCGTTCTGTTCCGCGGCAATGCAGAGGCCACCATCCGTAAGGCCATCATCGATAAGGGTTATATCAAGGGCATCATCGGTCTGCCTGCGAACCTGTTTTATGGTACCGGAATCCCCGCCTGCATTATCATTATCGACAAGGCCGATGCAGCCGAGCGTAAGGGCATCTTTATGATCGATGCCAGCCATGACTTCGTAAAGGATGGCAACAAGAACCGCCTGCGCGAGCGGGACATCTATAAAATCGTCACCACATTCAATCAGCAAATCACAGACGATCCCAAGTATGCCCGGTTTGTCCCCAATGACGAGATCAAGAAGAAAAATGAGTATAACCTGAATATCCCCCGTTATATCGACAGTTCTACGCCTGAAGATCTGCAGGACATTGACGCCCATCTGCATGGCGGTATTCCCGCGGCAGATGTAGATTCCATGGAGAAGTATTGGGTGCTGTTCCCCGCCTTGAAAAGCAAGCTGTTTTCTCAGATGCGAGATGGCTATTATCAGCTGAACATTCCCAAAGAGGATATCCGCAATGTGGTCTATAATGATCCCGAGTTTTCTGCCTATGCCGAGCGCATCGACGATGCCTTTGACGCGTGGATGCAGATGGTGGATTCCGGTCTCCGGAGTATTGATGAAGATACGGAAGTCAAGTCCTACATCGTGGAGCTGTCGGACCAGTTGATTGGCTGCTTTGATGGTCTGGAGCTGGTGGATAAGTACGATGTTTATGAAGTGCTGCTTTCCTACTGGCACGAAGTCATGGGCGACGATGTATATCTTGTGTCTGTGGACGGATATGATGCTGCCCGGACATGGGAGAATATCGTGGGCGAATATACCTCCGGCAAGAAAAAGGGACAGGAAAAGGTCGTTGGCTGGGAGGGTGTCTTGCTGCCCAAGGCGCTGATCGAGTCCGTATTCTTTGCCACTGAACGCAAGAAAATCAATGAGGTGCAGGCCATTGCTGAAGAGACGCAGAGCAGACTGGACGAGTTTGTGGAGGAGCAGACCGGCGATGACGGATATCTGAAAGAGCACCTCAACGACAAGGACAAGGTGGACGCCAAGGCTATCGCCGCCCGTTTGAAGGAGCTGAAAAAGACCGATCCCAAGGGTGAGGAATATGCGGCACTGAAGCAGTTTGCGGATTTGACGGATTCCCTTTCCAAGCAGAACAAGGCAGTCAAGGAGATGAACGCCGAACTGGAGGAAAAGGTTCGGGCGAAGTACGCCCTTTTGACCGATGAAGAGGTTCTGGATCTGCTGGTAAACCGCAAATGGTACGCTACCATCTTCGAAGGAATCAAGGCGCTGTATGTCACCACATCCCGCCAGATGACCAACCGCATTGTGGAACTGGTGGAGCGGTATGAGGACACCCTGCCGGAACTGTCGGCTGCTGTTGCTGATTATGAGTCCAAGGTCAAGGCTCATCTGAAAAGGATGGGATTTGTATGGTAAAGAAGGGATATAAGCAGACAGACGTTGGTGTGATTCCGGAGGATTGGGAAGATAAGAAACTCGGTGAACTTGCCAAGGTTTGCATGTGCAAACGAATCTTTGCTGATCAAACCGCAGAAAACGGCGAAATTCCCTTTTTTAAGATTGGAACATTTGGAAAAGAGGCGGATGCGTATATATCGCGGTCACTTTATGAGGACTTCAAGCATCGGTTTTCCTATCCACAAAAAGGCGATGTTCTGATTTCTGCTGCCGGAACTTTGGGCCGATCTGTTATATTTGATGGAAAGGACGCTTATTTTCAGGACTCTAATATTGTATGGCTTGATATTGATAAGACAAAGTTATGCAATGAATACCTGTATCACTACTACAAAGTAATTCAATGGGCATCTTCCGAGGGAAGCACGATCGCAAGATTGTATAATGGTATTATTTGCGATACTCACATTGCACTACCAAAGGTTGATGAGCAGGAGCAAATTGCGGGGGCCCTTTCCGAGATAGACGAATTGATTTCCACGCTTGAAAAACAAGTTTCCAAGAAAAAAGCCATCAAGCAGGGCGCGATGCAGGAACTACTGACTGGTAAACGCCGCCTACCGGGATTCGAGGGGTCATGGAAAACAAAGAAACTTGGAGAATACTGTACTCTTGTCACCAAGCAAACAGGGTTTGACTACTCCGCCTATATTAAGCCCGCACTCATCACGCAAAAGATGCCTAACACTCTCCCCATGATTCAAACCATCAATTTTCGTGGGAGAAAGTTTGCATTTGACACAGATTACTATATTCCTAAGGCTGTTGCTCTGCAGTTTCCGAATATCGTTCTTAATGAAAAGTGTGTCCTGTTTTCCATCGTGGGTGCCAGTGTCGGCAATGTTGGGCTCTATCCTGGCGGTACAACGGCTTTTTGTGGTGGCGCAATCGGCATCACCCGCTTTCATAATGAGCAGGATGCTGAATGGGTTTATAATTACATGATCAGTCCCGATGGTCAGGCACAGATTCAGTATGTTACAAAAGGCGGCGCACAGGCTACAGTAACGATTGCTGATATCCGCAATTTCAAGATACCAACACCCGAAAAAAACGAACGAGATGCCATATCAAGTGTCTTAGAGAATATGGATCATGAAATCGAAGTGTTGGAAGAAAAACTCGCAAAATACCGTCAAGTCAAACAGGGCATGATGCAGCAGCTTCTGACGGGTAAGATCAGACTTGTGTAAAGGAGAGAAAAATGAGCATCAGGCAACAGCGTTGGAAAACAGTTGAATACACAAAGCGACAAATCAATGATGCCGGCAATGTAATCAGAAATGAACACGCTTCGGCGCAAGAGCTTATTGACGCAATGGCAGTCATTGACAACTGGCGTGCTGCCCATGCGTATCCTTTACATGTGATTTATATGCACCTGCGAAGAATGGCAGGAACGCGTGAGAATGTATTGGTAGTTGAACGGTTGAAGCGCCTAGATTCCATCATCGGGAAGCTTTCTCGCGAAGGCAGGATGGATTTGTGGCGCATGCATGATCTTGGGGGCTGCCGGGTAGTACTTCCCACAGTGGATGATGTATATAGGCTTGCGGATTCTTTTAAGAAATCTCGTATTCGCCATGAATACAAACGTACCTATGACTATATTACTACTCCAAAAAGATCTGGGTATCGGTCTCTTCATTTGGTATACCAGTACCATAGTGACAAAAAGGATACTTACAACAGAAATATGCTGATTGAGGTTCAGATCCGCACTCATCTCCAGCATCTTTGGGCAACCGCCTTAGAAACAATGGGGCTTTTTACAAAGCAGGCGCTCAAGGCGGGACAGGGCGATGAACATATCAAGCGCTTCTTTGTTCTGGCGTCATCCTTGTTTGCATTGCGCGAGGGCTATCCGGTAGCACCCGATACGTTGGCGGATGAAAAAGAGCTGATATCCGAAATTGAACAGATCAACGATCAGCATCATGTCCTTGAGACACTAAATGCAATTAGAATTGCGATTCAACATGAAGATGATGACGTCCGAGACAAAAAAGGTTATTATCTTCTTATTTTGAACTACAACACGCATCGGCTGCGTATCCGTTCCTATTCACCAAGCCAATTTGATGAAGCAGAAACGGCATATTCACAAATTGAGAAGAACAGACAAGCAAGCGGTATTGATGCTGTTCTTGTTCGTGCCAAATCTTTTAAAGAACTTAAGTCTGCCTATCCAAACTATTTCTCTGATATAGGCAAATTCTATCAGCTGATTACAGACTACTTGAAGTAAGGAGGTGCTTCCATGCCAAACATTGGCGACAGCGAGCGAAAAACTCAATACCGTGTGGTCAAGTTCTTTCGGGACAAGCTGCACTATACATATCTGGGCAACCTGCATGACAGCGAGAACCGCAACATCATGCAGGAGCGGCTGCATGCCTGGCTGCTGAAACAGGGCTACTCCGAAAAGCTTGCGGCCAACGCAGTGGATGCCTTGGTTAGGACCTCCACCAATTTGCAGCAGGGTCTGTACCACGCCAACAAAGAGGTATACAGCCTGCTGAAATACGGTGCCAAGGTCAAGGAGTCCATGGAACAGTCCCCCAAGACGGTATATTTTATTGACTATGAAGATGTCGGTAAAAACGACTTCTATATCGCGGAAGAAGTCACCGTTGTCAGCAACAACACCAAACGCCCGGATATTGTTCTCTATGTGAACGGCATCGCACTTGCGGTGATCGAGCTGAAAAAGAGCAGCGTATCCGTGTCCAACGGCATCCGTCAGAATCTGACCAACCAGAAGGCGAATTTCATCGAAGATTTCTTTACCACCATTCAGTTCTGCATGGCCGGTAACGACAGTGAGGGCTTGCGCTATGGTACGCTGCTTACCCCGGAGAAGCACTATCTGGAGTGGAAAGATGACGGTTTTTCCGAGCATCAGCCGGAACGCGATATTGTGGATATCGAGGTTGAGGAATATTGCGAGGGTATTCCCGGCAAGCTGGAAAAGCAGCTTTTTGCACTGTTTTACAAAAAGCGTTTCCTTGATCTGATTCACAACTTTGTGATCTTTGATAAGGGCATCAAAAAGGTATGCCGCTATAATCAGTACTACGCTATCAAACGGGCGCAGCATCGTTTGACGGACAAGAAATGCGGCGGCATCGTCTGGCATACTCAAGGCAGCGGAAAGAGTCTGACTATGGTGTGGCTCTCTAAGTGGATTCTGGCGAGTAACCCCAATGCTCGCGTATTGGTTGTCACCGACCGCGAGGAATTGGACGAGCAGATTGAAAAGAATTATAAGGGTGTGGACGAAAATATCGTCCGCACCAAGAGCGGGAAAGATCTTCTCGAGCGTCTTAATGCTTTTGATGACCGTCTTTTGTGTTCCCTGGTACATAAGTTCGGAAAGCGTGGCAGCGACAGCTCGGAAACGGATTACGATAAATACATTGAAGATCTGAAAAACGCCTTGCCCAAGGATTATTCCGCAAAGGGCGATATCGTAGTTTTTGTGGATGAGTGTCACCGCACGCAGTCCGGCAAACTCCACGAGGCCATGAAGGCGATTCTCCCCAATGCGATATTTATCGGTTTCACAGGAACGCCGCTTTTGAAGAAGGATAAGAAGACCAGTCTGGAAACTTTCGGCGGATATATTCATACCTACAAGTTCAACGAAGGTGTCCGGGACGGTGTTGTGCTGGATCTGCGGTATGAGGCCAGAGATGTGCCGCAGGACATCACTTCTCAGGACAGAATTGACGCATGGTTTGAGGCGAAAACTGTAGGTCTGGCCCCCAGAGCAAAGGCGAAGCTCAAAGCTTATTGGGGCAACCTGCAAAAGATTTTCTCCTCTCGCTCCCGGTTGGAGCAAATCGCCAATGATATCATCTTCGATTTTGCCACCAAGGCAAGACTGATGGACGGAAACGGCAATGCTATTCTTGTGGCAGGTTCTGTGTATTCGGCATGCCGATACTATGAAATTTTCCAAAGCAAGGGTTTCCGGAAATGTGCGATCATTTCTTCTTACACACCGCAAGCCGGAGATTTAAGGACAGATACTGTCAGCGACGAGGAAGAAACCGAAACCTTTGAAAAGTATAACACTTATCTGAAGATGATCGGCGTTGATCCGTCAGAGGACAAAGCGCAGATTGCCAAAAAAGTTGAAGCTTTTGAAACGGAAGCAAAGCGCAAATTTGTGGATGAGCCTGCAAATATGAAGCTGCTGATCGTGGTTGACAAGCTGCTTACCGGTTTCGATGCTCCCAGCTGTACCTACCTCTATATCGACAAGGCAATGCATGACCATGGCCTGTTCCAGGCGATTTGCCGCGTGAACCGTCTGGACGGCGAGAGCAAGGACTTCGGCTATATTGTGGATTACAAGGAACTGTTCGGAGACTTGGCAGATGCCATGAACAAGTATACCGCCGGTGCCTTTGAAAGCTACGATGCCGAGGATGTAGATGGGCTTTTGAAAGACAGGGCAACGGAAGCGAAAAAGTGTTTTGTTGATACTTTGGAGGAATTGGACGAGCTTTGCGAAGGTGTTGAATTGCCCAGAGAAGAGCTCAACTATATCCACTATTTCTGTGGTGAAAGTGGCCACGATGAAGATCAGGACGAAGCCTTTGCCCGCATTCGCGAGAAACTGTACAAACTTGTTGGCCGTTTGATTCGCGCTTATGCAGAGTTGAAGCCTCGAATGATGGATTTGGGGTATACCGTTTCCGAGCAAAGTTCATTGGACGATAAGGTCGCATTCTATGTGAACCTGCGTGATATAATTGGCAGAGCCAGCGGCGATTTTATCGATTTGAAAGCCTATGAGCCGGGGATGCGGTATCTGATTGACAACTACATTTGCGCCAGCGAGTCCCAAAAGATCGGCAGTATGGATGACTTCACGCTGCTCGATTTCATCATCACACAGGAGAATAAGTTAAAGAGCGAACAAAAAGGCGAACAGGAAAGTGCTGCAGAAACCATTGAGAACAATATCCGCAAAAAGGTTGTTGAGCGAATGGTCATCAACCCTGCTTATTATGCAAAAATGTCGGCAATTTTGGAGCAGTTGATTCTTGACCGTCGCAGGGGCGTGCTTGCCTACGGACAGCTGCTGGATACGTACATGGAACTGGCGAATAATGTTGCAAAGCCAGAGGAAAACACAAAGTATCCCGAAAGTATTCGTTCCAACGGTGCGCTACGGGCACTCTATGACAATTGCGGAGAAGATGAGGAAACAGCTTTGAAGCTTCATAAGGAAATTGTAAAGGCACGGCTTGAGGGCTTCCGAAACAATCCGGTTAAGGCAAACAAAATCAAACGAGCGCTCTATCAACTTTTGAATGATGACAACGAAGTTGAGCGGATTTATCAAATCGTTGTAGAACAAGAGGAGTACTGATGCAGATAGTTGTTTCCAATATTTCTGTGGAAGTTATCAGAAAAAACATTAAGAATATGCATCTCTCCGTGCTGCCACCGGACGGTAGAGTTCGTGTGTCAGCACCTGTGAGACTGACAGATGAAGCAATCACGATGTTTGTTCGGACAAAACTTGGCTGGATTAAAAAACAGCAGGAGAAGTTTCAACAGCAGCCACGCCAAAGTGAGCGGCAGTATGTTTCTGGAGAATCGCTGTATGTTTGGGGGCGGCAGTACTTTCTGCAGGTCGAGTATAGCTACAAAGGGAATTCTCTTGTGTTCTCGGGTGACAAAGCTATCCTGACAGTCCGTAAGGAAAGTACGGCAAAGCAACGCGAGGCGTTTGTCAACGAGTGGTATCGAGAGCAGTTAAAACGAGAGGTTGCAAAATATCTTCCCAAGTGGGAAAAGATTACCGGCCTGTATTGCAGCGGGTGGCAAAGCAAATACATGACCACCAAATGGGGCACTTGCAACACAAATACCCGAAAGATTTGGCTGAATCTGCAGTTGGCGAAGAAGCCAATAGAGTGCCTCGAGTATGTAATCCTGCATGAGCTGGCGCACCTGAAAGTCAAAAATCATGGCCCAGAATTTGTTGCTGTTTTAGATCAGCACATGCCTCAATGGCAGGAGCGCAAGAAACTGTTGAACGAAAGTAAGTTGGATTACATGGATTCCAATTTCGAGAAATAACAGACGCTGTCTGGAAAAATTGGAATTGAGTTTTTTGACGTGGGGAGGGATTTGTATTGAAAAGATTTCACAGTAATCTATACACAGTACAAAAGATTGTCTGCGCTGATCGTCAGCATGTCTATGTTGAGAACGAAGATGGATATCTCTTTGCCAAAGCGATTTATGATTAAGGCTGAAGATTTACCGGAATGGTATGTGTATGGCAGGTACTACAAGTGTTTCGGATATCTGTCCGCCAAGGGTGTCGTGGATATGAAATATGTCCCGAGTAGATACAGTAACCACTTCCTGAAAGATGACTTCCTTTTCATTTCCTACAACAGCATGATTTCTGAAAACCCGGAGGCAAACAGCGTCATTGATATGTACACCAGCTATGATGAGCGGATCAATGGAAATGAAATTCTTGATTTTCTGAAAGCCGCAAAGCGGCATTCGGAGTACGATATATCCGGCATCGTACAGCAGATTCAAGATAAGGCTGATTGGCTTCCGCAGATGTTCCCAGAGGAATTTGGAACTTTCAGCTTTAACGCAAGTGAGTATTTTGCTTGATGAGCACAGCGAAATGTTTATCAAAACAGGAGCAGTGCCAGATAGGAAATCCTCGAACTCATCGACCACCCCCCCTCGTTTCCACCGCAGCTCCTCCATGGGAATTTGCAAATCCGCAGCAAACTCCCATGGACGAAAATCCGAAATTTCTCCAAGCCGCTGCGAGGAGATTTTTCGGATTTTCTATTTTTGACGACACGAGATCAAAACCGGTTTTGATGGTTTGGGTACCCTTTTGCAGTCAAAAATATTGGGGCATCCAAAGGGGAAAATCCCCTTGGCGCGGGGTTTCCAATAGGGGCGCGGAGCACCCTGTTGGCACACACTTTGCGGGCAAAGTATAGTGTGTTAGACCTTTGGCGACCGCTGACGCTGAAAAGGGGTTGTCCCGGGCGGACAAACGCTTTACGGCGGCAGCAGCATCACCGGGGGAGCCAGAGGGCCACAAACCCGCCGCAGCGATCAGCTCCCGTATCGTATTTTCTCCATTTCCAACTCAAAGGGAAGCGTCAATTTCTTCGGAAGCTCACTCATGGAGAGTTTCAGGATTTAGCGGATTGCGATTTTTGCAAAAACGTTCGATCTGCTCAAATCGCCGTCTGCCAGCTTTGCAATTTCAGCTGTTCCGGCAGAAAAGTCAAATCGTATTTCTCCCCCTTCATCGTCGTCGTTGGCATACCGATGTACTGCTCTGTACCCGTATGCAGCGGTGGCGATTTTTTTGCTTTTCTCGGTCAGCTTCAATTCCACCACACCGAGAACACCGGCATCCACCAGAAGTCCGGTCAGCTTGTCCACGATCTTCTTGTAAGCTCGTTCTGCGCCGCTGGTGCTGCTGTATTCGTAAGCGGTGGCAAGCTGTTCAAAGGAATAACGCTCGTCCCACGGCATCACCCGTCCGCAGTTCATGCAGATGGCATTTCTCTTTTCAAGAAAATACTTTTCCTTGTGGCTGAGTTTGTCAAAGGCAGTTTGCACAGCATCAGCACGAATCCCGTTCCAGAGAACATACGCATAGTTCCAACTATCATCACGGGTAACATCTTCTCCCGTTTCCTCGCTGTCCTCGTCCTGCATGGTGGAGTAAAAGGGCACACGGCTGCGGTTCTGTCTTGCAAGGGTCAAATACTCGGCGGCTGTATCTTCGGAACAGTTCTGCTCGGCGGCATACTCGGCAATAACTTCCTTTGCGCTCTTGTCGGAATTGTTGTAAAGCCAAGCAATACCATGGGCGGCTTTGTACTCATCCAGAGATTTGAACGAGCCTGCTTCTTCCTGTCGGCGGCAATCCAGAAGAGCGTTGCCGATGAAGTGATGGGCATAGGTCAGAAAGTCTGCGCCCTTATCGGGAACGTAATTCTGTAAACACTCCAACATGGCAAGAACGCAACTGAGCTTGTAATCCAGAAAACGCAGAGGGTCGTATCTGTCAATTCCCTCTGTCAACAGGAAACGGTATACTCGCTTATTCAGTCTGGACTCGTAGTGGTGGAGGAAGTATGTAAAGTAAGTCAGATCATTTTCACGGACAGCGGAAATGATGTAATCATCAGAAACAGGAAATTCACCGTTGAAAAGAGGAGGTAAATGCCCATGGTAAAAGAAGTTCCTATTTGGGAAAAGTCGAATTTAACTTTAGAAGAAGCTGCAGCATATTCCGGTATCGGAACCGGCAAACTGCGCGAGATTACCAACGATAAGAATTGCAATTTTGTCCTTTGGGTGGGCAACAAGCGGCTGATTAAAAAGCGCTTGTTTGATAAGTTCATCGAACAGGCATTTTCCATCTAATATTTGCAGATTAGTCATAGAAAAAGGGGTCTTGGTGTGGTATCATGTAGATGTCACATCAAGACTCCTTTTCGTTGAAAGGAGATCGAAATTGAGCGAAAAAAGAAAAGACTCAAAAGGGCGTGTCCTGAAAACAGGTGAAAGCCAGAGAAAGGATGGGATCTATCAGTACAGGTACACTGATTGCCGAGGCAAAAGGCAATGCGTTTATGCTCCTACTTTACAGGAACTTCGTCAGAAAGAGAAAGCAATTCAGAAGCAGTTTGATGATGGTATTGACTATGAAGCAGGACAGATTACGGTAATTGAACTGTTGGAGAAGTACATCAGCCTGAAGAAAGGCGTGCGCTATAACACACAGGTCGGTTATCAGTTTGTTTTGAATCTGGTCAAGAAAGAGGATTTCGGTCATCGCAAAATCAGCACCATTAAAGTATCCGATGCCAAACAGTGGTTCGCCAAACTGCAAAAGGATGGCAGAGGTTACAGTACCATCACCAGTGTGCGAGGTGTCATTAAGCCCGCATTTCAGATGGCTTGCGATGAGGATGCGATCAGGAAAAATCCGTTCATATTTAAGCTGACGGATGTGGTGGTGAACGATACGGTGCCGAGAGCCGCACTCACCGAGGAACAGTTGGCGATCTGGATGAATTTCATCAAGGGCGACAAAACCTACTCCAAATACTATGATGAGTTTGTGGTGCTTCTGGAAACCGGTATGAGAGTCAGCGAGTTCTGCGGTCTGACCCGAAAGGACCTGGACTTCAAAAATCGCAGAATCCGTGTGGATCATCAGTTGGTTCGTGAGCGTAGTGGTAAATACTACGTTGAGGAAACCAAGACGAGCAGCGGATGCCGCTATCTGCCGATGACCGATGCGGTGTATGACGCTCTGAAAAAGATATTGGAGCGCCGTCCAAAGGTCAAGGCGGAACCTATGATTGATGGCTACAGCGGATTCATTATGCTGGACAAGAACGGTAATCCCAAGGTCGCACTTCACATCGAAAATGAGATGCGATGGGCGATGAAGAAGTACAAAAAGCTCCATCCCGACACCCCTCTGCCGCACATCACCCCTCATGTGTTCCGACACACTTTCTGTACGAACTATGCAAATGATGGCATGGACATTAAGAACCTGCAGTACCTGATGGGTCACTCTGACGCTGGCGTCACCCTCGTTTACACCCACGCAAGCTACGCACACGCTGCGGAACAGATGGCGAAGATTTCGCAGTTTCGCCAGTCCCCTGACTCCCAAAAAGATAGGGAGGTTGCTGTTGGATAAACAGCAAATATGGTGGTAGTATCTTAAGAATACTACACCAATCACTACACCACCGAGTGGTGTGGTTACATAGATTTATAGAGACTTATGAAAAAATGAAGAAAAACCTTAAGCCCGGAAACCCTTGCAATATCAAGGTTTTTCAGGCTTATGAAGGAATATAGAGATTATGATAAAAATACTTTTTGTGTGCCACGGCAATATTTGCAGAAGCCCGATGGCGGAATTCGTGATGAAGGATATGGTGAAAAAGGCGGGACTGGAGAAGGCGTTTTATATCGGGTCCGCGGCCACCAGCACCGAGGAGATCGGAAACCCCGTCTATCCGCCGGCACGGAAAAAGCTGGCCGAGCATGGGATATCCTGTGCGGGTAAGACCGCACGGCAGCTCCGCCGCAGCGACTACGGTGAGTACGACCTGCTCATCGGCATGGATCAGGCGAATCTGCGCAATATGCTCCGCATCTGCGGCGGCGATCCCGAGGGCAAGCTGCACCTGCTGATGGACTTCACCGATCGCCCCGGTGAAGTTGCCGATCCATGGTACACCAACGATTTCGAGGCGACCTGGCGCGATGTGGAGGAGGGCTGCCGCGGCCTGCTGGACATGCTGCTGAGCACCTCGGAACAGAACACTCGCGGTTAAAATGATAAACGGCCCGGCACTTCACGGTGCCGGGCCGTTTTTTCGGTTTTATGACTTGGCTGCGGGGGAGCTCAGGCGGTTTGAACGCTGCCTGTATTTAAGAGGAACGCAGCCGTACTCCTTGCGGAAGCACTTGGTGTAATAGCTGCTGCTGCAAAAGCCGACGTGCTGGGCGATCTGGGATATGCTGTAATCGGTGTCGGTGAGGAATTCGGCGCTTTTTGCAAGCCTGACATGCACGAGATACTGAAACGGCGTCATGTTGAGCAGCCGCTTGAAAATCCGGCAGCATTCGCCGTTGCTGATGTGCGCGGAATTGGCGATATCGCTCAGCGAGATCTTTTCGGCGTAGTTGTTGTTTATAAAGCCGCACAGGGTCTCAATGCGCTGCTTTTCGGAAAAGGAGGTGTATTTCGCTTCGTCCTCCTCGGCGCGGCAGTTCTCGTAGATGAGCAGCCATATCTGAAGCAGGATTATCTGCATCCTCAGCTCGCAGCCTACATCGGCGCGGGCATATACCTCCGCCAGCTCGTTCATGAGCGCGCAGACCTCGCCGGTCCAGCGTTTGCCGTGCAGGGGTATGGCATCGGGCGCGGACGCGGCGATGAGCGGGACAGCATAGCTGTCGCAAAGGCTGCCGCACAGCTCCTCCGGATCGAACCTGATGCACAGATAGGAGCAGTCCGTCTCCTCCGTGTCCTTTCGGGCCATGTGTATGCGGTTGCTGTTGAGAAAGATACCCTGGCCCTTTTCAAGCACATACTCACAGTCTCGCGTAAGGAAACGCACCCTGCCGGATGTAACGACAGAGAGCTGTACCTCGCTGTGCCAATGCATCACATCAAAATTTCCCCCGGCGTCAGAATGATTGTGACAGACCGAAGCCGGAATACTGCCGAATGTAAGCTCGCGGGGAGCCGCGCTGCCCCCTTCAGCAATTATATTGGATTTCATGCTGCCACCTCCGCAAAAAAACGGCAAGCTTTGGAAGAAAAATCAGTACATTTTGTGCTGTTTAGTACAGAAATTACGAATAAATAATATCACATTATCGGAGAATATGTCAATTACTTTTAGAAAAAAGAAATAATATGACCTGATTTTGATACAATATTGCTAAGCGGGCGTTAAGATGTTGACTTAATCGGTTTCAGATTGTAAAGTTTAATATATCGCAGACGTTATTATTTTTATTACTGAAAGGAGCCATGAACATGGGTCACAAAACAGAGTTTTTGTACATGTCCGAGCCTGATACCATAGCCGCCGGCGTTCTGGATGCGAAAAAGTGCATCAACAACGCCGAGGAGGTTTTCACGCTTCTCGCCAAGGGCGACTATCTGATGGGCGGAAACAACCACAATAACCACGGTATGTACATCGTATTCCCCAAGGAAAGCGAATTCCCCAATATGCCGGTCGCCGGCCCCGACCGCCGCTTTGTCGCAATGCCCGCGTATCTGGGCGGCAGATTCGACATATGCGGCCAGAAATGGTACGGCTCAAACGCTGCCAACAAGAAGGTCGGCCTGCCGAGGTCCGTCCTGATGGTAACGCTCAACAACAAGGAGACCGGCGAGCCTATCGCTTACATGAGCGCAAACCTCATAAGCGCAGCACGCACGGGCGCTGTCCCCGGCGTTGCGGCCCGCTATCTGGCCCGCAAGGACTCTGAGGTCCTGCTGTGCATCGGCTGCGGCGCCATCGGCACCTCCTGCCTTGACGCTGTCATCACCGAGCTGCCCAACGTCAAGAAGGTCATCTGCAACAACCATTCTCCCGCTCCCGCCGAGAAGCTTGCCGCGCACATCCGCGAGAAGTACGGCGTCGAGGCGGTCGTTGAGCCCGATCTGGAGACCGCTGTCCGTCAGGCCGACGTTATCTCCGTCGCCGCGTCCCGCACCGCGTTCCTGAACATCAAGGGCGAGTGGGTCAAGAAGGGCTGCACCATCCTTGCCTCCGGCCCCGTTCACTTCGACGAGGAAGAGGGCGGCGAGTACGCCAAGAACGGCGGTATGTGGACCAAGATGAAGGTCGTATACGACCACATCGGCCTGCACCACGCCTATGTCGAGGACGCCATTGCCACCGGCGATAAGGAAGAATACTACAGAGGCGTTATCGGCGGCCCCATTTACCACCTGATAGACAACGGCCTGAAGGAGCAGCTTGACGATTCTCTTGCCATCGGCAAGATCATCCTCGGCGAGCAGAAGGGCCGCGAGAACGACGATGACGTCATCTGCTTCATCGCCTGCGGCATGGCAGTGTTCGATCTCGGCCTCGGCTATGACCTGTACAATACCGCGCTTGAAAAGGGCATCGGCACCAAGCTCCTGCTCTGGGAAAACCCCGCTCAGTGCGAGTGATCCCGTATAACAGCTATCCCATAAAATTTCCATAAATCACACTCCTCGCACAGGCGGCGTGCCCATTCGGGCACGCCGTTTGTCATGCTTCGAGAGGCGCAAAAAGAAACGGGATACCGAAAACGGTATCCCGTGATGTTATTCAGTCGGCCAGACGGGGGAGACCGGTCTGGGGGCGGGGGTAGAACATGATCTTCGGATCGGGCTTTCCGGTGAGCCTGCAGGCCAGCTCCATGGCGCTCTGCGGGTCTTTGCAGGGCGTCATGAACATTGTCCTTGCCTCGACGTCTGTCACGTTGGGGCAGCACAGAACGACCTGTGCGCCCTTGCGGAAGATCTTGGAGAGCAGCAGAACGTGGTCCATCTGTATCTCGTAATTATCCGTGGTGTAGCGCACGACCTCGCCGAGATCCTCCGAGCTTCCGAAGGCCCGCAGCATATCCGGCGAGTTGACTCCCTCCGGACAGCCGCAGTAGAGCAGAGTGACGACGTCCTCATCAAGTATCTCTGTAAGTGCGATGAGCGCCTTCACGGTCTGGTAAAAGTCAATGTCAAGGGGCTGACCCGGGGTGGTGACGATAAGGTCGGGCTTTTCAAAGACCACGCCGAGCCGCGAACGGACAAAGTCCACGGCATGGCGGTGACATTCGGTGAGCCCGCCGGTGAACACAGCCGCGATTTTCATCTCGTTGTTGAGTATGCAGTTGACGCCGAAATCTATGCCGAACAGCTCCGCGGCCTCGGTCATGTCGGCGTTGATGGGGTTGCCGTCAAGCGCGCCGATGGCAGATGCGGGGTCGAGTATCATCTCGGGACGGTGGTTTATCCTTATCGTCTCCTCGGAGGAGACGCCGGGCAGAACGGACTTGCGCCCGCCGGAAAAGCCCGCGAACTCATGGGGCTCGACCTTGCCTATCTGGACGTGCACATCGCAGTTGTACGCCCTCTTGTTGACGGACACGGGGGTGCCTCCGGAGGTGCGGCCGAGGCTTATGAGGTTATCCGCGTCGAAGGGGGTGTGGTTTTCGATATGCACCTTGCCGTAGAGATCGCCGAGAAACTGCTTCATCTCGGCCTCCGTGGCTGGACGGTGCACGCCGATAGCCACGAAAAAGTGTATGTTATCGAGGCTTATGCCGCCTTTCAGCAGCTCCTCGACGGCAATCGCCGCGAGCGGAGCCGTGGGTATGCCGCGAGTTGCGTCGGAAACAAGTATGCAGGCGGTCCGGGCGCCTTTTATCTGCACGATATCGCGCAGCCTGCGGCCGGATACCGGCTCCTCAAAGGCCCTCCTGAGCGCCGCCTCGTCCTCCATGGCCGGAAGCTGGCTCGTCTGGAACATGCCGGCGCAGTTTTTTTCGGGAACGGTGAAGCTCACGTTCAGCTCATCATCGGTAAAAACGCAGGAACCGCCCTGCCGCTCGAGTTTATACATATTAATTCTCCGTTCAAAAAAATAAAAGAGACGGAACAGACGTCCGATGAATGAAAAAGCAAGCTTTCAAAATCATCCGACTCTGAGTCCGTCTCCTGTGAAGCTCGATCAGAGTTCAATATCCTTGCCGCCGGTAAGATCCTCCTCCGGCTTTTCAATGCATTCGTATCTGCCCTTGCCGGTAACGTCAACGATGAAGTTGCGTACCTCAAAAAGGGTCACGAAGATGAAACCAACGGGGATCGCCAGATATGCGTAAAGATACGGTATCCTCAGCGCCGGAGTCAGTCTGAAGCCGGCACTTGCACAGTATGAGAAGCCGAGGAATATGAGCAGCAGGCAGACAACGACTGTAAGTCCCTGGGTGAATTTTGTCCAGAAAGCGGAGAGCTTTTTGGGCATGTGGTTCTTGAATACCACAATTGCGACATGCTCACGTCTCGCGGCGAGGACTGCAACGCTGAGCATACCGAACCATACGAGCAGTATCTTGAGCAGCTCCTCGGACCATGTGAGGGAATTGTTGAGGATATAGCGGAACACGATGTGCGCTATCAGAATGCCTACCATCGCCAGGATAAGGACGATGAGAATGACCTTCATTATATTGAAAACAACTCCGAGAGCCTTATCGAGTTTTTCTGTCATAGGTAAATACCTCCGGTGCTGCCTCAAAGGGGCTGCCCGTAAAGGGCAGCCGCTGTTGAGACGGAATTATCAGTACTTTGCGATCTGAGCGAGGATCTCCTCAACGTTTGCGAGGTATTCGTCAACGGCATCCTGGCCGATATCCTGCGCGATCAGATCGATGGCTGCAGGCTGAGCGGCCTTTGCCATCTCTGCGCGTGCATCGTCGGAGACGGTGTTGATGACCATGCCTTCCTTCTCAAGGTCGGCGAGAATGAGAGCCTCACGCTCGGCGTTGATGAAGCGGCTGACCTCCTGGCCGTAGATTGCGCCGGCCTGAACGATGCCCTGATACTCAGCGGGCAGGCTGTTGAAGAAGTCGAGGTTGCAGACCAGAGGCATTGCGTCGTAGATGTGGTTGGTCAGGGACAGGTACTTCTGGACCTCGTAGAGCTTCTTGTCGGTGACGTTTGCGATGGGATTCTCCTGAGCGTCAGCGATCTTCTGGGACAGAGCCATGTACAGCTCAGAGAAGGGGACGGGAGTGGGGTTGGCGCCCATTGCCTTGAAGAATGCCATGTGGTTGTTGTTCTGCATGGTGCGGAGCTTCAGGTTGGTGAAGTCGGCCATGGTGTTGATGGCGCCCTTGCTGCTGGTGACCTGGCGGAAGCCGTTCTCCATGTAAGCCAGACCCTTGAGGCCGTCCTTCTCCATTGCCTTGAGGAGGTCGGTGCCTACATAGCTGTCAAGAACGAGCCATGCCTCTTCGTAGCTGTTGTAAACGAAGGGGATGTCCATGACCATGAAGTCCTTGCAGTAGGAAACTACGGGTGCGAAGGATGCGACTGCCATTTCGAGGTTGCCCTGAGCGACCTGCTCCAGGGTGTCCTCTTCGCCGCCGAGCTGGCCGCTCGCGCAGACCTCGACCTTAACTGCGCCGTTGGTGTGAGTCTCTACGTACTCTTTCATGGCGTACAGGCCGCGGGTGGCGGGGTAGTTGTCGGAGTTCTCGCAGGCGATCTTTATGGTGTAGGTCTTGCCGTCGGCAACGTCATTGCCGCCGTCGCCGTTGCCGCCGTCGTTGCCGCCGCAGGCGCAGAGAGCGAACACCATAACGAGTGCGAGAACCAGAGCCAATGCTTTTTTCATTTTCTGTTTTCTCCTTTTTTGATTTATTTTGATTTTAAATCAACTTTTTTATTGCCGTCAGCTCAGATAGCCGAGCGTCTCAGGCAGCCACAGCGCAACATCGGGGACAAAGGTGACCAGCAGAAGCACCGCTAAGGTCACCGCAAGGAATGGCAAGGCTTCTTTTGCCGTTTTCTCCACGGTGGTGCCTGCGGTCGGGCTCGTGACGAACAGGGTGATGCCGAAGGGCGGGGTCGCAAGTCCGATAACGAGGTTTACGCAGAACACAAGGCCGATGTGCAGGGGGTTGATGCCCAGAGCCCAGGCGATGGGGGCGATGATGGGGGCGAGGATGACGGTGGATGCGTAGTCGTCCATGAACATTCCGCAGACGATGAGCAGAATGTTGACGAGCAGCAGGAAGAGCCAGGGGGGCATTGCGGAAAGCGGCTCGATGAGCAGGGACATTACGCGCTCGTTGGCGATGCCCCATGCCATTGCGGTACCCGCGCCGGAAAGGATGAGCACGAGGCCGCTCGTTGCGGCTGCCTCGATTACCATCTGGGGGATGTCGCTGAGCTTGACGCTGCGGTTGACGAAGAAGGCGAGGATCGCACTGTAGACAACGGCGATGCCGGAAGCCTCAGTGATGGAGAAGATGCCGGAGAAGATACCGCCGAGGATGATGACGGGGAGAAAGAGCGCGGGGATGGCCTTGACGGTTGCCTGCCATTTCTCTTTCCAGGTCGAACGGCCGTAAGAGGGATAGCCGCGCTTCTTGGCTATGCGGTGGGCCGTGAAGCACTGGAGCAGGGAGATGGCGATAGCGGGAACGACGGCCGCCATGAACAGACCGGCGATGGATGTGTTGCCGACCGCCGTGCAGTAAAGGATCATGAGCACGCTCGGCGGCATGATGGGTCCGAGCAGTGAGGCCGAGGACATGACGCCGGCCGCAAACTCCGGAGCGTAGCCCTCCTTTTTCATCATGGGGATAAGGAACACGCCGAGGGACGCCGCGGAAGCGACGGCCAGTCCGACGATGGAGCCCATGAGAAGGGAGGCACCGATGGCCACGATGGCGATCGCACCCTTGAAGCTGCCGAACCAGGCGTTGACGAACTTGACAAGGGATTCAAGCAGTCCGCCCCTGAGCATGAGCTGTCCGGTCAGGACGAAGAAGGGAACTGCAAGAAAACTGAAGCTGTTCATGCCGCCGTACATTTTTATGGCGAGCTGAACAAGGTTCACATCCGCCGCAAGCAGATATACGACGGTCGAGATGAGCAGATTGTATGCTATGGGAAGACCGATTATCATCAGCGCGAGGAAGCATACAATAAGCACGATAAGGGAAGTCGACACACTATCACCTCTTTGTTGAGAATACCTGTCTGATCCAAGCCTCGGGGACAGAAAATCCATCCTAATGAGGCTGCAAATCATCTTATCTGCAATTATAAGGCGCGGCACGGAAAAAAACTATAACTATATTACCTTAAATCGTAATTATATTATTGTTAATACTTTTTGAAGCGAAAAAAACAGTCATTTTGAAGAACTGAAACGGCTTGGAGCACTGATTTTTTATGTGTAATATATAAAAATAGTACTAAATTCACAGAAATGGGCATAATCCTGCCCTCAGATTGACAATGCGGGGGAAAGTCTATATTATTAAAATCATCACAGCAATATATCGCGGCTCCCCCAACAGGGTCTTATATAATTCTTATGTTAGGAGTTTAAATATGCGCAACAAGATAAAAAACAGGGATCGCCTGCTGTCTCACGGTGACATAGAGAGCAAAAAAATCGTGCTGGACATCGCCGAGGAAACGCTGCGCAGGCTCGACGCCTATGAACGCATCAAGAGCATCATGCATATGGAAGGCGACGTGCTGTGCATCGGCAGCCGCAGATGGGATCTGTCGAAAAAACGCAACGTTTATCTGCTCGGCGCGGGCAAGGCCTGCAACCACATGGCCATGGCCGTGGACGAGATCCTGGGCGACCACCTCACGCGGGGCATTGCGATCGTAAAGATCAGCGAGCCCACCGACGTTTTCCGCAAGACCGACGTGTACGTCGGCGGACATCCCCTGCCCAACGAGGAGGGTCTGCGCGCCTGCAAGGAGATCCTCAAGCTCGTTGACGCCTCCGGTCCGGAGGATCTGTTCATTGTCGTTATCAGCGGCGGCAGCTCCGCGCTGATGAGCTGCCCCATCGAGGGCATATCCCTGCAGGACGAGATAGACGTCACCGACGTCATGCTCAAGTCCGGCGCGGGCATATATGAGATAAACGCCATCCGCCGCCACATCTCCGCCATGAACGGCGGCATGCTGGCAAAGCGCATTTCCGAGCGCGGCGCAGAGCTTATCGGCTTCGGCATATCTGACGCCGTCGGCACCCCCGCCACCGGCGATATCGGCGAACCGTACAAGAACTACAAGGGCACCCCCATGGGCCCCGACCAGACCACCCTTGAGGAGGCCCGTCAGGTCATCCGCGATTACGGCGTCGCCGACAGGCTGCCGAAAAATGTCGTTGACTATCTCATGAACGTCGGCCCCGAGGGCGAGACGCCCAAGGCCTTCCCCGACAACACCTATTTCCTCATAAACAGCCTGCCCGATTCCTGCCTGACGGCAAAGCGCGTCTCCGAGGAGATGGGCATACCTGCGGTCATCCTCTCCTCCTTCCTCGAGGGCGAGGCAAAGGACGTCGGCACCGTGTTTGCCTCCCTTGCACGCGAGATACAGAATTACGGCAACCCCGTCAAGGCTCCCTGCGTGCTTCTGTGCTCGGGCGAGGCCACGACGCAGATACTCGACAACTCGACCATCACCGGCCACGGCGGCCCCGGTCAGGAGCTCACGCTCTCCTTCGCGATATCCGCAAAGAAGGCGCCCGGCGCAGCCTGCCTGTCCATAGACTCCGAGGGCACCGACGGAACGACCTCCGTCGCCGGCGGCATAACCGACTCCACCAGCTATGAGACCGCGGTGAGCGTGGGCGTCGACGTGTTTGAAAACCTGCGCGGCCATGCCTGCTTCGAGGCGCTCGACGCCATGGGCGACGCGGTCTTCACCGGCAACACCGGCACCAATCTCTGCGATCTTAATATAATGTATGTGCCCGCGCTCGAGGGCAAGCCCAAGGCTTCTGACGGATACAGGATAAAGGAGGTACACGCACGTCAGATCATCGACTGCAAGTGCCGCCCCATGGTCGAGGTCGACGTCGTGACCGAGGCCGGAGCCGTCGGCACCGGCGCCGCCCCCACAGGCACCTCCGTGGGTATGTATGAATCCTGCGTCCTGCGCGATAACGACCCCGCCGAATACGACGGACTTTCCGTCCACAAGGCAGTAGCCAATGTCAACGATATCATCGCCCCGAAGCTCATAGGCATGGATGTGCGCGATCAGGAGGCCATCGACAGGCTCATGATCGAGCTCGACGGCACCGAGCGCAAGAGCGTCCTCGGCGGAAACGCCATATATTCCGTCTCCGTCGCCTGCTACCGCGCCGCGGCTGCCGCGGTCGGCAAGCCCCTGTACGACTACATTGCCGGCGGAGATATAAGGACCGTGCCCATCCCCTCGTTCAACGTCCTCAACGGCGGCAATAACGCCGGCATAAAGCAGGCCTTCAACGAGTTTATCGTGATGCCCTACCGCGCCGACGATATTGAAGAGGCTGTTGAGATAGCGGTCAAGGTGTTCCAGCGTCTGGGCAAGGTCATCCGCGACTTCACGGGCGCCGAGCCCAGAGTCGGCGGCTCCTACGGCTGGTGCGCACCGTCCGAGGATCCCGAGGTCTGCCTGCAGCTCATCCAGAAGGCGATAGACGACTGCGGCTATACCGACAAGTGCGCATTCAGCCTCGACTGCGCCATGAGCGAGATGTACGACAAGGAAAGCGGAAAGTACTATCTCAACGGTTCGATGGTGACCTCCGACGAGCTTATCGCATACGTCAAGGGTCTCACCGAGCGTCATAACTTCGTTTTCATTGAGGATATGCTCGACGAAAACGACTGGGAGGGCTTCAAGAAGGCTCACAGCGAGATAAGCCGCACCCATATCATCGCCGATGACTTCACCGTTTCCAACCGCGACCGCATCGTGCGCGCATACAACGAAAACGCCATCGACGGCTTTATCCTCAAGCCCAATCAGGTCGGAACGATAAGCGAGGCCATGGACTCCCACAGATTTGCCCACAGCCACGGTATGTTCTCCATCACCTCCGGCCGCTCCGGCGGCGTCGTGGGCGACGTCGTCATGGACCTTGCCGTCGGCCTGCAGATACCCTTCATCAAAAACGGCTGCCCCCGCTCCGGCGAGCGCATCGATAAGCTGAACTTCCTCATGCGCGTGAAGGACAGCTATCCCGGCTGCCACATGGCGAAGATAGACGACATAGTGAAGTTCTGATACGAAAATGAAAACCGGCGTGACCATCGTCACGCCGGTTTTCTTATAAAGTTCATGCGGGAGCGGCGGCCTCGTCCTTCTTGTCCGTGAGCGCCATTATGCCGAGCATGGAGTTGTTCCAGTTGTCGCGCATGGCCCGCTCCGCCGAAAAGGGGTCGCGCATGCTCAGAGCCTTGATTATCCTGACATGGTCGGTGTAGGAGCTCGTGAGCATCCGTGAATCGCGGAAGTAAATGTAGTCAAGCCTTGCGATGTGAGTCCAGAGCGCCGAGCAGAAATCGTCGATGTATTCGTTGCGCGCCATGTCCACCAGCTTCTGATGGAAGCGCCTGTCGGCCTTGAGCAGACCGAGAGTGTCGTCCCTGGCCTCGGTTTTCTCGAAAAAATCACTGTTGAGCGCCTCAAGCTCGGCGATATCCTCGGGCGTGACCCTGTCCGAAGCAAGGCGCACGGCAAGACATTGCAGGGTCTGCATCGGAAGATACAGGGAGTATATGTTCTCGGGATGGAGCTCCGCGACAAAGGTGCCCTTGCCGGGGAAGGTGCATATGAGCTTCTGCTGCTCGAGCAGCTTCAGCACCTCTCTTATGGGAGTGCGGCTGACCCTGAAATACGAGGCGATCTCGGTGTCGATTATCTTCTCGCCGGGCGCAAAGCGAAGCGTCACTATCCATTCTCTTATTTGCTCGGTTATCTCGTCCTTGCTGAGGACAAGGCCCGGTTCGCAGGCAGTCGTTGGCAGCGGCATATTCGGCCTCCGTTGGATAAATTTACATCAGAACGCTGTTTGAGTGATATATTATACTATTTGCGCACGTTTCGTCAAGTATCATCAGGGTTTTACAAGCTTGACAAGCCGCGCAATGATGGTTAAAATGGAATTATTATGGAATAGGGTGGGGAACTGATGCTGTTTTACAGTAAGGTAAACGAAAAATATAACGATATGACTCACGCGCAGAAGACCGTTGCAAACTATGTCGGGGAGCATCCTGACGATGTGGCCTTCTGCACTCTGGAGGCTCTTGCCGCGAAGATAAATGTCAGCACCACTACCATTATCCGCTTTGCCCGCGCTATGGGCTATTCGGGCTTCAGCGATATGCAGGATGAGGTCAAAAGAGAGCTGCAGATAAAAACAACGCTGCCCGAACGGCTGGACAATCTCGTCAGCAGCCGCAGCGGAGGAGAGGACCTTACGCTTCAGAGCTGCTTTGCCACAGATATGGACAACCTGCACCAGACCCTCAGCGGGCTTGACCCGCAGGAGCTCAAAAAAGCGGTGGACATGATAAGCGGCGCGAACAGGATCTACATACTCGGTATGCGCAGCAGCTTTTCTCTGGCCCATTACCTGACCTCACGCCTTGGCGAGATAAAAAGGAACGTGAGCTTTGTGCAGTCGACCGGAATGATATATCCTGAGGAGGTCGTCTCGGCGGGAGAAGGGGACGTTTGCATCGCATATGTGTTTCCCAGATATTCAAAGACCGCGCTGAACATCCTTGCATGGATGCGCAGCTACGGCGTTAAGGTGATACTTTTCACCTCGATGAACGATCTGCCCATCAGAAGCTACGGCGATGTGTGCTTCAACTGCGCGATAAACAGCATCTCCTGCAAAAACTCGCTGACGGCGCCGATGTGCCTGACAAATTACCTTGTCGCAGAGCTTGCCAATCAGAATTACGAGGAGGCTCACGAGGTGCTCTCCCGTACCGAGGAGCTGCTCAGCACGGGCTTCTACCTCGGAATTTAAGAAATATGACGAATCCCCCGCGATCGCTGAATTGCACCCCATTTGTTAGACAGTATGATATACTATCTAACAAGTGGGGTG
>CAMJGL010000010.1:0-81306 GCA_946405205.1 uncultured Clostridia bacterium | reverse complement strand
CATGCCCTTATAGGGCTGGTGCATGCCACCCGTTTTACGGGTGGTCATGACTTCACGATGTAGATCTCAAAGGTGCCGCGGGCGGTGAGCCTGTCCTGATCGTCATAGACTAAAGTGTCCACGACGCATACGGTCCGCCCCTTCTTCAGCAGCCTGCCCTCGGCGCGCAGCTTCGTGCCCTTAGACGGGCGCAGATAGCTCATATTTGCGCTGAGCGTGACAAATTCGCCGCCGTTCTGCCCGACGACCGCTCCGGCGGCAACGTCGCACAGCGAATACACAAAGCCTCCGTGCGCCATGCCCTGAGGGTTCATCGCCTCCGGCAGCAGCTCGCCCTCCACGACGCACAGCTCGTCGCTTATGTCGGTGACGGTTACCCCATTATGTTTGTTGAACCCGCCGCATGAGTTCATCAGTTTGAGCTTATCCTGTTTGGTCATGACATTTCTCCGAAAATTATTAAAGGTCAACCGATACGGTTGACCTTATTATTATAATCTACTTTTTTTCTTTAGTCAAAACAATTTTTCCGTCCTCGAGGCGGGCGCTCACGCTGTCGCCCTTGCCGAGCCTGTCCTCGAGCATGAGCTCGGCGGCCTTGTCCTCGATGAGGCTGCGTATGGCGCGGCGCAGGGGACGTGCTCCGTACTTTTCGTCGTAGCCGCGCTCGGCGAGATAGTCCACGACCGGCTCCGGCACGCTCAGGCTCATGCCGAGCGCCTCGAAGCGTCCGGCCACGGTCAGGAGCATGCGCTGGGTGATGCTGCGTATCTCTGCGCGGCTGAGCCTGTGGAACACGATGGTCTCGTCGATGCGGTTTAAAAATTCCGGCTTGAAGGTGCGGCGCAGCTCCTCGTTTATGCGTGCTCTCAGCTCCGCGTCCGCGCTCTGCGCGCCGCTCTCGGGCGCAAAGCCGAGCCTCGGCCTGCCCTCGGTTATCGCCTTCGCGCCGATGTTGGAGGTCATGACTATTATTGTGTTGCGGAAGGATACCTGCCTGCCGCCGGAATCGGTAAGATGCCCGTCGTCCATGATCTGCAGCAGTATGCTCCAGACGTCCTCGTGCGCCTTTTCGATCTCGTCGAACAGCACCACCGACCAGGGCTTACGGCGCACCTTTTCGGTGAGCTGGCCGCCGTCCTCGTAGCCGACGTAGCCCGGGGGCGAGCCGATGAGCTTGCTTACGGCGTGCTTTTCCATGTATTCGGACATATCCAGCCTTATCATCGCGTCGGTCTCGCCGTAAACGGCCTCGGCAAGTGCGCGGCACAGCTCCGTCTTGCCCACGCCCGTGGGGCCGAGGAACAGGAAGCTGCCGATGGGGCGGTTCGGGTCTGAAAGCCCCACTCTGCCGCGGCGTATCGCCTTTGCCACGGCGGACACGGCCTCGCTCTGGCCGATGACGCGGCGGTGGAGTATGCTCTCCATATCGCGCAGGCGCTTTGTCTCGTCGGAGCTGAGGTTGGCGACGGGGATGCCTGTCCACGCCGACACGACCTCGGCGATGTCCTCGGCGGTCACAAGGCTGCCGCCGCCGACCCTTATCCTCGCCGCGGCCTCGTCGGCAAGGTCGATGGCCTTGTCCGGCAGGCAGCGGTCGTTTATATACCGCGCCGAGAGATCCACCGCGGCCTCGAGCGCGGCGTCGGATATCTTTACCCTGTGGTGCGCTTCGAGGCTCCCGCGCACGCCGCGCAGCATGGAAAGGCTCTCGGCCCGGCCGGGCTCGGATATCTTCACCGGCTGGAATCTGCGCTCGAGCGCCGCGTCCTTTTCGATGTGGCGGCGGTACTCCTCCGGCGTCGTGGCGCCGATTATCTGCACCTCGCCGCGGCCGAGCGCGGGCTTGAGGATGTTCGCCGCGTCTATCGCGCCCTCTGCGCTGCCGGCACCTATTATGGTGTGCAGTTCGTCGATGAAAAGTATCACGTCGCCGGCCTTTTTGACGTCCTTGAGCACGGCCTTGACGCGCTCCTCGAAGTCGCCGCGGTATTTCGTTCCGGCCAGCAGCGCGGGCAGGTCGAGGGAGACGAGCCGCTTTCCCGCCATGCTGTCGGGCGCTTTGCCGTTGGCGATGTAAAGGGCGATGCCCTCGGCGACGGCGGTCTTGCCGACGCCCGGCTCGCCGATGAGCACGGGGTTATTTTTGCTGCGGCGCGAGAGTATCTGCACGCTGCGGCGTATCTCATCGCTGCGGCCGATGACGGGGTCTATGCCGCCGGCGGCAGCGAGCTGGGTGAGGTCGCGGCTGTACTGGTCGAGAACGCGGGTCTCGCTGTGGCGCTGAGTGGTCTTCGGATTGCTCTGGGGCTGGGGCTTCGGGCGCCCCGAGCCCACGCCGAACACCGCCATGATGTCGGTGTAGATATCGTTTAAGTCGCAGCCCAGGCCGATAAGCGCCTTTGCGCCGCCGCAGTCGGGCTGACGCAGGATGCCCAGAAGGATGTGCTCCGTGCCTATATAGTTATGGCCGAGGGCTGCCGCGTCCGCCGCGGCCTTTTCCACGGCCTGCCACGCCCGCTTTGTCAGACCCTGCGCCGGAACGCCGGGAGCCCCGATGCCGGCAGCCGCGCTGACTGCCTCCCTGAGGTTGTGCTCGGCCACGCCGCGGTCGCGGAGTATGCGCGCTCCGAGACCCGCGCTCTCGCGCACTATCCCGAGCAGCAGATGCTCCGTTCCCACATAGCTGTGACCGAGGCTGAAGGCGGCCAGCCGCGCCTGCTCGATGGCTCCCTCCGCCTTCTCGGTAAATTTCTCGTTGTTTTTCAAGGCAACATTCCCCCTCGCTTGTATCATAGCCGCTCGGCCCTGCCGATGCTGTCGTATACGGGATTATTGCCAAAAATAAAAAGAAATAAATGCAAACTTGAATTTTACATTTGCATTTTCCGTTTTATGTGTTACAATGCACTTGCAAGTCTATTGCGCAAATTACATATGGAGGTTTCATCATGGCTTTTGTTATTACCGACGAGTGCCTGTCCTGCGGCGCATGCGCAGCACAGTGCCCTGCTGAAGCTATCTCTATGGGCGATCTTCACTACGAGATCGACGCCGACAAGTGCCTTGAGTGCGGCGCATGTGCGGCACAGTGCCCTGCAGAGGCTATTGAGGGTTAATCAAACCTCAGAAAAATGCGGTATGCTCAGCATACCGTATTTTTTATTCGCTTCTTTTTAATTCGCGTTAAGACAGTGCGTGTCTATATTGCGTCAGCCCGATTATGTTCTGCGGCAGTAGTCGGTATTTTGCCATTTTCTAAATGACAAAATGATTTGAAATCCCGCACCCGTAGGGGCGGCCATTGGCCGTCCGCCCGTGGAAATTTGCAGCGATGTGAAACAGCACGCGAGTGCAAAATAGACTGTTGCCATTATCACCGGTCGGGCTGGCTCAAAAACGATACATTCCGTTCTAAATGCGAATCGGCCGTCTGCCAAGACCGAGCGATGCTCGCCCCTACAATAATGCGGTGTTCTAAAATTGTGCTGCCGTAGGGGCGGCCATTGGCCGTCCGCCTGTGGAAATTCGCAGCGATGTGAAACAGCACGCGAGTGCAAAAGCGACAATTTCCAATGTTACCGGTCGGGCACCGGCAAACAGATTTTTTGAAGCGTAGCAGCGAAAGGGAAAAAGAACGCGAGTACAAAATAGACTGTTGCCATTATCACCGGTCGGGCTGACGTAAAAGCGACATTTACCATTTTAAATGCGAATAGCATTTCGGCTGCCGCCGACGGACGAGCGATGCTCGCCCCTACAATTATCGGTACTTCTATATTTTTGCTGCCGTAGGGGCGGCCATTGGCCGTCCGCCTGTGGAAATTCGCAGCGATGTGAAACAGCACGCGAGTGCAAAATAGACTGTTGCCATTATCACCGGTCGGGCTGGCGCAAAAAAGATAACTCGAAGCTTCAAACCGAATTGCCCCTCCGGCGAGGAGCCGGTCGGGCACCGGCAATAACGACTATTTGAAGCGCAGCAACGATAGAAAAAAACGAAAGGAGAAAACGATGGAAGGACAGCGGCTATGGGACAACGGTCCGTATTTTGCACAGTCGGAGCATTTCAAGCTCGGCACCGACTCCGTGCTGCTCGGCGATTTCGTGAATATCGGCAGCCGCGTCCGTGGCATAGACCTCGGCTGCGGCTCGGGCATACTGCCGCTGCTGCTGCTCTGGCGCAGCGACAGGCTGCATATGACGGGGCTGGAGATTGACCCCGCCGCGGCGGACATGGCGCGGGAGAACATGGCCGAAAACGGCCTTGGCGGGCGCTGTGAGATCGTCACGGGGGATATAAAGGACTGCCGCTCGCTTTTCAAGACGGGCGAGTTCGAGCTCATCGTTTCAAACCCGCCGTATTTCGCCGCGGGCAGCGGCGGTGTATCGTCGGACGGCCGCAAGGCCGCGGCAAGGGGCGAGCTGCTGTGCAGCCTTGAGGATATCTGCCGTGCGGCGGCGTATCTGTGCCGCACGGGCGGCGCGTTCTGCCTCGTGCACCGCGCCGAGCGCCTTGCCGACGTCGTATGCGCCCTGCGCGACGCAGGCTTTGAGCCTAAGCGCCTTCGCACCGTGTCCCACAGCGCCGAAAAGGAGCCCTCGCTCGTCCTCGTCGAGGCGCGGCGGGGCGGAGCCCCCGGGCTCAGGATAATGCCGCCGCTGTTCATCCGCGGCGCCGACGGCGAAGAGACCGCCGAAATTCTCAGGATATACCACAGGGAGGACAGGCCATGAGCGGAAAGCTATATCTTGTAGGAACGCCGATAGGCAATCTCGGCGACTTCTCGCCCCGCGCCGCCGACGCTCTGCGCGAGGCGGATTTCATCGCGGCCGAGGACACCAGAGTCACGCTGAAGCTGCTCAATCACTTCGGGATACGCAATCCCATGGTGAGCTATTTTGAGCACAATAAATACGCCTCGGGCGCGAAGATATTCGAGCGCATCCTGGCGGGCGAGACCTGCGCTCTTGTGACCGACGCGGGTATGCCCGCGATATCCGACCCCGGCGAGGAGCTGGTGCGCATGTGCGCGGAGGGCGGCGTCGAGGTGCTGACGGTGCCCGGGCCGTCGGCGCTCATATCCGCGCTCGCGCTGTCGGCTCTGCCGACGGGCAGGTTCTGCTTCGAGGGCTTTTTGTCCACGGCCAATAAGAGCCGCCGCGAGCATCTGGAGAGCCTCAAGTCCGAGCGGCGCACCATGATCTTCTACGAAGCGCCGCATAAGCTCATGCGCACGCTCGAGGACATGAAAAACACCTTCGGGGGAGAGCGGAGGATATCGCTGTGCCGGGAGCTTACAAAGCTGCACGAGCAGACCCTGCGCACGGATATCGCGGGGGCGATAGAGCATTTCACCGAGTTCCCGCCCAAGGGCGAGTTCGTGCTCGTCATCGAGGGCGCGCCCGAGGCCGTGAGCGGCTTTTCGCTCGAGGAGGCTGCCGAGCTTGTGGGAAAATACCGCGCAGAGGGTCTGTCCCGCAAGGCCGCGTGCAAAAAAGCCGCGGCGGAGACGGGCTTTTCCGCAAACGAGCTGTACGATGCATCGCTGAATGAATGAAAATGATAAACCGCCGTTCAAACGAACGGCGGTTTATCGTCATATCACGCGTTTTTCCGTTATTCCTCGATGAGCGGGAGGTATTCCTTGTATTCCGTGTCGTATGCGCAGGAGTAGCGGGCCTTTTCGGCAAATTTGGAGACGGCGTTTGCGGACCTGCCAATGGGCTGAAGTGTGCCCGCGCCGGCGACGCAGCCGCCCGGACAGGCCATGCCCTCGAGAAGATAGCCGTCGTACTTGCCCTCCTTTGCCATGAGCAGCAGCTTGCGGCATTCGCTCAGGCCGGTGGCCTTGGCGACCTTGACCTCGCGGTCGGGATCGATGGACTTTATCGCGTTGACGACCGCCTGCGCAACGCCGCCGGAGACGGCGAACATCCTCGCGTCAGAGCCGGACTGCTCAAGGGGCTCAGCCTCGGACATGGGGATGCACTCCCTGTCCACGCCCTTGGCGGCTAACATTCCGAGCACCTCCTCAAAGGTCAGAACAAAGTCGACGTCGCTGCGGACGGTCCGGCGGCTGGCCTCGAGCTTTTTCGCGTCGCAGGGGCCGACGAAAACGACCTTGCAGCCCGGATGGGTCTTCTTTACGAAGCGCGCAGTCAGCACCATGGGGGTCATGGCGACGGAAATGTTGTCCTTCATCTCGGGGAAGAACTTTTTGACCATGTCGCTCCACGAGGGGCAGCAGGAGGTGACCATGAATCTGTGCTTTGAGGGGACCTCATTAAGGAAGTCGGAGGCCTCCTCGATAACGCAGAGGTCGGCGCCGATGGCGGCCTCGTACACGTCGGCAAAGCCGAGGCGCTTAAAGGCGGCCTTCATCTTCTCGGGGACCGCGTCGGGGCCGAACTGGCCGACGAAGGAGGGCGCGAGGACGACGTATACGGGCGTTCCGCTCTTGATGGCCATGATGGTCTGGAAGATCTGGCTCTTGTCGCTTATCGCGCCGAAGGGGCAGTTAACAAGGCACTGGCCGCAGGAGGTGCACTTGCCGTAGTCGATGTTTGCCCTGCCGAGCTCGTCCGAGCCTATCGCGCCCACGCCGCAGGCCTTGTGGCAGGGCCGCTCCTGACGTATTATCGCGCTGAAGGAGCAGGCGCTCGCGCACTGATTGCACCTGATGCAGAGGGAGGGGTCGATATGCGCCTTGCCGTTTACCTTGCTGATGGCGCCGCGGGGGCATATCTCTATGCAGGGGTGCTCAAGGCAGCCCTGACAGCCGTTGGTCACGGTGACGACGTTGTCCGGACAGCGGTTGCAGGCGAACTTTATCACATTGATGAGGGGCGGATCATAGTACTTTTCGGCTATGACAGTCTCCTCGACGCTGTCGGAGATGTTGTTGTACTCGCCGAGCTTACGCAGGGGCAGCCCCATGGCGAGGCGAAGCCTCTCGCCTACGACGGCGCGCTCAAGGAACAGGCTGTTTTTGTATGCGCCTATCTCGTCGGGGTCTCCGGGACAGATCTTGTACGGAAGCTCCTCAAGGCTTCGTGCGTAGTCTCCGCCCTCATAGGCAAGGCGTGCTATTTCGGTGAATACCTCGTGTCTTATCCGCGTTTTGCCGGTCTCCATTCCACGCATGGCGGGCACCTCCTCGTTAAAAAACAAAATCCGTATACAGTATACAGGTATTTGCCTCTTTGTCAAGAAAATATCATATAAATTTACATTATAATTTTTGTAAGTTTGCCCAATCATAGCGTACTTCCGCATATAAAAAACCGCGAAGCGATTCTGCGCTTCGCGGTTTTTCGATGTAAGCTACGGTTTTTTGTATTCCCGAAGTATCGCGTCGACCTCGGAATCGAGCCTGCTTTTGGCCTCTCCGGACTTCGGCTTCTTTGTGGGAGCCTCTATCGTGGGCTCGGGCACGTCCTCCGCATCGGCTGCGGTATCGGTCTGCGCGGGCTTAACCGCCTTTTCCGCGCCGTCAGCGGGCGCGGGAGCGGCTTCGGCCTCGTCTGCCTTATCAACGCGGTTCTGTATCAGGAGCCAGTTTTCCATGATGAGCATGCCCACACTGCCCAAAAGCATGAGCTGAAGCCCAAGATACCGGCCGTCGGCAAGGATAACAATGCCGAGGAAGGCGCCCATCATGCAGAAGAAAGCGGCATACCGCGGCTTTGCCTTGCCGTAGGGGAAGCCCGCCGTGTAGTAAAAAGCGATGATCAAACAGCAAACTGTGATGATCTCGATGGCGTATGCCCAGAGATTGGGGTTGTTGGAATTTGCCTTGTAGCAGGCGATGAGCCAAAGGCAGAACATGATTATGGGCAGAGTCATGAGCAGGCTCGTGAGCCCCGGGGAGTAGCGCTTGTGCGCGGCGGCGCAGATGAGCGGGAAGCTCAGGCCGCAGAGTATGCCGAGAGCGGCGATGACGGTGTAAAGTCCGCGCAGCGCGTCAAGGGACACGTTCAGCATGGCGATAACGCCGCCGAGGGCCGTAACGCCCCCGATCACCCACGAGATGACGGGGCAGAGCACCGAGCTGCCCTTCAGGGCGGTGTAAAAGTCGGTGGGCAGCACCTTTCCGTCACTGCCGAGCTTTTTCAGCCGCAGGTAAAACACAACGGCGGCGCATATTATCGTGAGCGGAACAAGAAAGTTCAGAACGCTGGGGTTCATCATCCCCGTTTCGGCGTCCGCCGCGACCTGCATCTGCAGCCAGCGGAAAAAGGCTCCGAAGGCTCCGAGGGCGCACACATAGCAGGTAAGGATGAGCGGAGCTTTGGCGTCTTTATTGAAGTGTGGCATAGTATCAGTCCAGTCGGAATAAATTTAAGAGAGCGAAGCTCTATGCTTAGTGATTTTATACTCATTTGGCTTTGCCGTCAAGTACAAGCCTGCACGGGGGAGAGTGGTAACGAATGAAACGAATGCTTGCCGCGGCGCTCATACTGACGCTTGCGGTACTTGCGCTGCCGGCGATCTTTAAGCTCGATAAGGCCGCCGCGCCGCCGGATACGCCGGATGAGCCGCAGAAAACCGCCGAGCCGCTGCCCGGGGACAAGACCCGCAGCATAAGGCTTCTGGAGGGAGAGCAGGTGCGCGAGATAAGCGTGTTCGACTACCTGACGGGCGTCCTCGCGGCGGAGATGCCGGTGTCCTTTGAGCCTGAGGCGCTCAAGGCTCAGGCGGTCGCCGCCCGAAGCTATCTCCAGCGCGGACTTATGAGCCCCAGGCACGATAACGCGGATATCTGCAGCTCGCCCGACTGCTGTCAGGCGTATCTGAGCCCCGAGCAGCTCATGGCGAGCTGGGGCGAAAACTATGAGCTTTACATCAAAAGAATAACCGACGCCGTGGAGGCCACGGACGGGCAGTACCTGAGCTATGACGGCGAGCCCGCGCTCGCGGCCTTCCATTCCTCCTCCGAGGGCGCGACCGAGGACAGCGGCGCGATATGGAACGGACTGCCGTATCTCGTGAGCGTCGATTCGCCCGAGACCGCCGAGACCGTCCCGAACTTCGTGACCACCGTCAGGAGCGCGGATATCGATTTCAGGGACACGATACTGTACCTGAAGCCCGAGGCGGATATGACGGGTCCAGCCGACGGCTGGGTGGGCGAGGTAAGGCGCAGCGCCTCCGGCAGGGTGGACAGCATCGTGATAGGCGGGGTGGAGTTTACCGGCAGCGAGCTGCGCAGTCTGTTCTCCCTGCGCTCGACGGATTTTGAGCTAAGCCGCGGCGACGGCGAATTTGTGTTCACCGTCAAGGGCTACGGCCACGGCGTCGGCATGAGCCAGTACGGCGCGAACACCATGGCAAAAGACGGCGCGGACTATAAGGAGATACTGGAGCATTACTACCCCGGGACCTCGCTGGTCTGAGCAATTCGTAAGGCAGCGCTTACACGGCAAAAAAGTTCCCTTGTGAAAGGGAACTTTTTTGATCCGCGCTGAAAATGGCGGGCATCTGTATTGCGTCAGCCCGACCGGCGGCTGCCGGGAAGCAAATCGGTTTGAGAGCGGAGGTCGTTGTTATTGCGGTTGCCCGACCGGTGATATTGTAGAAATCTTTACCGCACTCGCGCTCTGTTTCACATCGCTGCGGATTTTCACAGGCGGACGGCCAATGGCCGCCCCTACGGCAGCGTATTTTAAGAACACCCCATCATTGTAGGGGCGAGCATCGCTCGTCCGGTGCTCAGAGCCATATAGCCTTCCCCTTGAGGGGAAGGTGTCGGCGGAGCCGACGGATGAGGTGTTTGTTTAAATCTGCTGCCGCTTATTTCCTGACTGGGAATACAGCGACAATTGCCAATATCACAGGTCGGGCACCGGCAATAACGACACGCACGGTTTGAATGCGAATTGGCCGTGCGCCGAGCACCGGCGCTCCCCGGCAGCCGCCGGGTCAGTCGGCGGGGTAGGAGACGATGTACCGGTCGATCTCGGCCAGGGCCTCGCTGCTGAGTATGTAGGCTCCGCTGTCGTTTTTCGATATCTCGACCGAGACCTCGACGGGATCAAGGTATTCCCTGGCCGACAGACGGAGCCTCACCATGTCGGCGATAGACTGCGCCCACCAGTCCTCGAAGTTCAGGCCGCCCTTGTCAAACTCGCCGTCGGCAAGACGCTGCGCCGCGCCGCCGGCAAAGGCGGGATAGTCCTCGCGTGCGGCATCGGCCACGGCGGCTATCGGATAAACGGTGACCTTGACGGTGTAGCCGCCGCCGTTTTCGGAGGCCTCGCCCACCTCGTATTTTGCGTATTTGTACATATCCTTCATGAGCGCGAGAAGCTCGGCGCGGGTCTCGTCACTGCAATCGTCCGTAGAGATGTTGAAATAGCCCGCGAACACGTCGAGGCTAACCTCCATGCCGCGCTCATAGCTCTCGGCGCAGCCCTTGTCGCTGTCGGCGCCGAGAAGCTTCAGGTATTCGTCGGAGTAAACGCCGTGATACACCGCGTCAAGGCCGCCCCTGACGTAAGCCTCAGGATCGAAGGCTGCCGGAGTCTCCTTCGGCTCATCGCTGCCGCCGCAGCCGCAAAGAAGCCCCGCGCAAAGCATAACGACGAGGACAAGGCACAGGATTCGGGTCAGTTTAAGCTTCATAATAATGGTATCCTTTCCGCTCGATGTAAGCATAATATTTGAAATACGGCGCGATGTCAATCGGAACCTGCTCAATAATCGGAGCAAAGCTGTAAAAATACGGACTGTCTGTTCTGACAGTCCGTATTTTTGAGCGTTTACTTTATCATGCCCTCGAATTTTGCGATGAGGCCGTTAAACAGCTCGGCGTTGTTCTCGATGGCCATCTCCGGCTCGCGGCGGGTGGTGCGGGCAAAGACCGGCTCGTTCATTCTGGTGGAATAGACCGCCTTCTGGATGCGCACGGTATCCATCGCGCACTTTGCGAAGTGAACGGCGGCGGAGGCGAAATGCGCCGCGCAGGGGCAGATCTTATCCGCGACGGAGCTGAGCGTCTCAACGGTGCGTATCGACATATAGAACACCTCGTCGATTATGCAGCAGGCGGTGCGGTAGGCCGCCTCGATCTCGCTGTCGCCGGCGTGTGCGGCAAGGCGCTTGTCAAGGGGCTTCTTTGCCTTATTTTCCTCGTCCAGCAGGTGCAGGAAATAGGTGCGCAGGGTCTCAAGCTCCTTCTCGGCGTGTACGGCCTCAGGAGCGTCGGAGCCGCTGAGCCTGACGGCCTTCAGAGCCAGCGCAGCCGCGCTCGCCGCGGCCTCGGCGGCCGCAGAGCCCAGACCGAACATACTGTCGGGCTTTGCTATAAGCTCGCTGTATGCCTTCACGCTCTTGTCGGCATAGGTCTCGAGCATCAGATCTTCGATGTTGATTTTTTCTGCCATAATTTCCAAACTCCTTTCAGCGTCAACAAGTTGAAAGCTTGTCGTATTTGTGTTATTATTGTATATCATTTAACAGGCCATATCAAGTGCAATTGCAACAGGAGAGAAAAAATGAAGATTCTGCTCTGCGGTGATATTGATTCCGGCAAATCCACAATGATAAGAAAGCTTGTCGCGGACATGGGCGTTCCGCCGCGGGGATACATAACGCTGCGGCTGCCCGCGGGAGCCGACGGGAAATCTTATGTCTACCTGTACGACATCGCCTCGCCGCCGGAAAACATCACGGACGCACAGGTCATCATGAGCATCTCCGACGCGGGCACCGAGCGGCATCCGGAATATATGGACAGCCTTGCCGCGTCCTGCCTGAGGGGCATACCCGAGGGCAGCCTCGTGGTGATGGACGAGATAGGGACGCTCGAGTCCGCCGCGCCGGTGTTTCAGCGCGAGGTGATGCGGATTTTATCAGGCAATTACAGCGTTTTTGCCGCCGTCAAGGCGCAGAACACGGAATTTCTGAGGGCGGTGCGTCGCCATCCCGACTGCGAGCTTTACATCATAACGCCCGAGAACAGAGACGATTTGTATGCGCAGATAAAGGCGGAACACAACATATAGGGCGCCGAATTTTTCTACAGTAAAGTTGCACAAATATCATCGCTTTTTTCGTCGGAAAATTTGCGTCAAAAGTTACAGAATTATGTTGACCTGCGGGGCCTTGGTTGATATCCTGTCAATACAGCAATTTTTAGGGGTGCAGATATGAAAAGAGCAATAGCCATACTGCTTGCCGCAGTATGCCTGCTGTCGCTTTGCGCGTGCGGCGGCGACGGCAAAAAAATCGATATCTCCGCAAAGGATCTTACGGCGGCGGCGCTGCAGTCGACCGGACTTGAGGGCACCGATCGGTTCGCGGCCGCGGATGACGAGAGCTTTGCAAACCGCTTTTATTATTATTACGGCATAGAGACCGATAAGGTCAGGGACTATGCCATAGCCTATTCCTCCGCCTCCCGCCCCGAGGAGATAAGCGTGCTCGTCGCGGCCGATGGCGTGGACGTCAAGGTCCTGACCGACGCTCTGGACGCAAGACGCCGGATGCTGATATCCTCCTTTGAGCTTTACAGTCCCGAAAGCGTGGAGATGCTGAATAATGCGATCATTTTCACCGAGGGCGACTGCGCCGTGATGATAGTCGCGCCCGACCCCGCGGCCGTCCGCGATAAGATGCAGGAGCTGCTCGGCGACGCCGACGGCGCCAGGACCCTCGCCGAGGAGTTCTATGCCGCGCAGGAGGCCTCCGTTCCCGAGTACGATTATTCAAAGCCCGTGCCCGCGTCCGAGCCTAAGGGCGAGGACTGGTTCAGGGACGCGGCCTTCATCGGCGACTCCCGCATGAAGGGCATAATGAATTTCGCAAAGTTTGAGTACGCCGCGGACTTCTCCCACGTCGGGCTCACGGTCGCGGATGTGTTCACGAAGTCATATATAGAGACCGCGTCCGGCACCGTCACCGTTTCCGAGGCGCTGCAGGGCGGCACCTACGGCAAGATATACATGATGACCGGCCTCAACGAGCTCGGCTGGTACGATACGGATAAGTTCATCGAGTACTACGGCGATATGGTCGACCTTGCAAAGCAGACCCACCCCGAGGCGCAGATATATGTTATCGGCATCATGCCCGTCGGCGCGAAGGCAACGGCGGAGCAGGCGCACCTGACAAACGACAGGGTGCAGATGTTCAACGGGCTAATCCTCGGCATGTGCGAGGCCAAGCAGGTGTATTTCGTCGACGGCTTCGAGGCTGTTGCGTCTAACGGCACCCTGCCCGACGATGCCTCCCCCGACGGCGTGCATATGGAGCCGGGCTACTGCAAAATGCTGACCGATTACCTCCTGTCCCACACCGTGGAGGCATGAATATGAAAAAACCGCAGACAAAGCGTCTGCGGTTTTTGCTTTTGATCTTCACATTGCCAGAAGCACGAAGCCCTCGACAATGAGGAACTCGGCGAGTATGTAGGTGAGCATGACGACGAAGTGCGTTTTGAGGCGTCCGTCCTTTTTGAACCTGACGTAGAACAGGGTGGAGTCGGATACGAAGAACAGCACCGCGCCGATGAACGTGACCGCCGTTGCGAGGCAGGGCAGGGAAACGAGCTGATACAGCGCGAAGCAGTTCATTGCGCTGTTTGCGAGGAGATATCCCGCCATGGGATAGAAGAGCTTTTTCGGCAGATACGGCCTGAGCCCGCGGAAGACGAGCGCGGTGACGGCGATATACGCGGCGGCCGCGGCAATGATGACCCAGAGCGGTACGGAGGCGAAGTCGACGTGATACGCGTAGGCGGCGGCGAAGCAAACGTGGGAAATGAGGAAGCTTATGCCGCCGGCCGAGAACCACTTGACGCCCTTGGGGATGAGCAGCACGTCGCCCAGCCAACTCGTGAGAATGGCGGCGATGACGATGGGCAGCGGGTCATTCACGCTGAAGCAGTACCAGCCCAGCAGCGCCAGCAGGAGGATGCCCTTGGTCTGAGCGCGGAGCCTGGAGTTGCTCTTGTAGCTTGCGTACAGGTGGATGGTGCTCGAAACAATGAAAATTGCGAGGAACAAATATTTCATGTGATCTCTCCCATATATTATATTGTATGTATAATACCATATACTGCATATTATTTCAACCGCAACATTTTCTGTGGAAAAACGGCGCAGAATGTGATAAAATCAAAAAAAAATAAATAACGGGAGGAAAAAGCATGAAATATATCTTTGTTGTTAACCCTCTTGCCGGAGCGGGCGGCACGGAGGAGAGGCTCAGGGCGCAGATAGATACGCTCCCCGAGAAGGACGACTGCGAGATATACATAACCAAGGCCGTGGGCGACGCGACGGAGTTCGTGAAGGCGACCATAGCCGAGCGGCAGGGCGAGGAGCTGCGCTTTATCGCCTGCGGCGGCGACGGCACCATAAACGAGGTGTTCTCTCCGGCGGTGGGCGTTGAGAACGTGTCCGTCTCCTGCTACCCCTGCGGCAGCGGCAACGACTTTGTCAAGTGCTACGGCGGCAAGGAGGCCTTCGCGGACGTGTCAAAGCTCATCCGCGGCAAGGCCGAGAAGATCGACGTCCTCAAGGTCGGCGAGCGCTACAGCATCAACGTCACGAACTTCGGCTTCGATACGACCGTTGCCATCACCGTCAACGAGGACAGGGCCAAAACCGGCCACGGTAGCAAGAATTCCTACACCAAGGGCATCGTAAAGGCGCTTATAAAGAGCATGAAAAACCGCTGCACCGTCAAGGCTGACGGCGAGGTAATAAACCCCGAGGGCGAGCTTCTGCTGTGCACCGTCGCAAACGGCCAGTATGTGGGCGGCTCCTTCAAATGCGCGCCCCGCGCAAAGCTCGACGACGGGCTCATGGAGGTCTGCCTTGCAAAGCCCATATCCCGCCTGCGCTTCGTGAAGATACTCACGCCCTACATAAACGGCGAGCACCTCGACCGCGAGGACTTTAAGGACGTCATACTCTACCGTCAGGCGAAGCTCGTCGAGGTGGAGGCGCCCGAGGGCTTTGCCTATTCGCTCGACGGCGAGATAATCTACGAAAATAAGTTCACGATCGAGATCGTGCCGCGCGCGCTCAACTTCGCGCCTCCGGTGCAGTAAGGCCGCCTCTGTAAGTAAAGATATGAAAAAAACAAAAGACCGCGGCTTAGCCGCGGCCTTTTGTTTTGGAGAAATAGAGAGGATATATGTCAGGCGGTAGGGAGTCCGCCGGACTAAAGGAGAAGAAACATAGCGTGTTTATCAGCCCGCTGCACCGGTCTGCGGGTGGCTGGACAGCCCGAATTCGTTGACTCCGTTGGAGCCTGTGTTGGGCCTGGATTCGTCAAAGGTGACGGTCAGGGTGACATACTCATTCGTGCGGTACACGACGATCTCGGTGCTCTCGCCGGATTTGAACTGCTTTATTGCAGTGCTGAGGTCGGAGTAGCTGCCGATGGGCTCGTCGCCCATCTGCGTGATTATATCGCCTGCCGCCAGTCCGCACTTTTCCGCGCAGCTTCCGGATTCGACGTTATACACATACGCGCCCTCGGGCAGATCGTAATACTGTGCGTAGACCGAGGTGTATCGGTTGTCGATGTTCACGCCGAGGTAGGCCTTGCCGCTGACGTAGCCCTTGGTGATGAGCTCGTTTGCGATGTCGGCGGCGTCGTTGATGGGTATCGCAAAGCCCAGTCCCTCGACTCCCGAGGAGCCGACCTTGGCGGTGGCGATGCCGATGACCTCGCCGCTTTCGTTGAAGACGGGGCCTCCGGAGTTGCCGGAGTTTATGGCCGCGTCGAACTGGAACATATTGATGGGAGCGCTGTTCCTGTCGGCGGTGATGCTGCGGTCAAGCGCGCTCACGCGGCCGCTCGTCATGGAAAAGTCCAGCTCCCCGAGGGGATGGCCGATGGCGAAAACGCTGTCGCCCACGGCGATATTGTCGCTGTTGCCGATGGAAACGGGGCTGAGGTCATTGGCGTCGATCTTCAGGACCGCAACGTCGCTGTCCTCCTCAAAGCCCGCGACCGAGGCTTCGTATGAGGTGCCGTCCTTGAAAAGAACGGTTATCTTGTAATTGTTAATGCAGGCAGGCTCGATGACATGGTAATTGGTCATGATATAGCCGTCCGAGGTGATGATAAAGCCCGTACCGGCGACGGCGCTGGAGCTGGTCTGACCGAAAATGTTGGACGATGTGATCTCAAGCGATACGCCGACGGTCTGGCGGCAGCCGACGCTGTAGATATCGTTCGCGGTCGCCGTGTCGCTGCTGACGTTTTTTATCTCGGAGGATGAAACGAGAGGCTTGTCGGAGCTTGCGGCGGGCAGATGGCTCTTCAGCGCGCTCCATGATACGAAGCCGCCCACGAGCCCGCCCACAAGGGCGCACACGAGACAAAGACAGATGAGTTTGAGGGTCCTGCCGTTATGAGCCTCGGTCTTTTTCTCCTTAGGCTTTTTCTCGCTGGGGACATAGTACTGCGGGATCTCGTCGGTCTCGTCCTGCGGGACGAACTCCGCATCCTCGTACAGCTTCCTTTCGGGCCTTACGAAGTGGTATTCCCCGTCGATTTCCGGATGACCCGCGTTATTTTCAGATCTTTTGTCTTTATTGTCTTCCATATGGGCCTCCGAAAGCCGTGATCTTGCTTGCAGGGATATAATACACGAACTTTATGACAAAGGCATGAACAAACAAGAAAAATTCTATAAACTCTTGCTCCCCTCCGGATGGCGATCCGCATTGAAAATATAAGGTATCGTTATTGCAACAGCCCGATCATGTCCTGCTGAGGTTTTCGGAGATTGCAATGTCTGAATGATCGTTCTGCGAAGAATAGCAGACCGTAGGGGCGAGCATTGCTCGTCCGGTGCTCGGCGCACGGCCAATTCGCATTAAAAATGAAGCATATCGCTTTTGCGACAGCCCGAAAATATCCTGCGGAGTTTTTCGATATATTACCACTGTTTAAATGAAAGATTGCAATAAACCACAGTTTGTAGGGGCGAGCATTGCTCGTCCGCATGAATGTCAAAAGCAGCCGTCATGTGACGGCTGCTTTTCGGGCAAATATATGTGGGATGTACAGGCTGAACAGTATGAGAGCCGCGCCGAACACGCCCTGAAGCGTCACCGCTTCGCCCAGAAACACGACCCCAAGGAGCGAGGCGAAGACGGGGCTGAGCGCACAGAAAAGCCCCGCGCACTCGCTGCTGAGATGAGCCTGAGCAACGGGCTGGAAGGTGAAGCCGACGCAGGTGCAGACTATTGCAAGCGCAAGTATCACGCCCCACTCGCTCCCGCCCGAGGGAAGACGCGGCACTTCAAATATGAACGAGGCGGCAAGGGCGTATATGCCGATGAATCCCACCTGCATGACGCCTATCATGAGCCCGTCGCCCCTGCGGGAAAAGCGGTCGGTGATTATTATCGCCAGCGCGTACAGCAGCGCGGCGCACAGGCAGTACAGCTCGCCGGCAGTGAAGCCGAAGCCTCCGCTGCCGAGCGTCAGCAGGGCAACGCCCGCAACAGCCGCCGCGGCGCTTATAAGCGCGGTCCTTTCAGGAGCCCTGCGCAGGAGCCACGCCTCGATGAGCGGGACGAATATGATCGCGGTGTTTTCCAGAAACGAGGCCGTGGAGGTGTCGGTCGTCTTCAGCGCGATAAGCTCAAGCGCCATGACGAGCGCGAACACCCCGCCGAGGACCGCGCCCCGCAGGATATCGCAGGGCTTCACATCTTTGAATTTCCTGAAAAAAATTATTGCCAGCAGGGCAAAGGCCAGCAGGAACCTTGCCGCCAGAAGATTGAAAACGCCGAGGCTCTCAATGCCCGCCTTGCTGAAAAGATATCCCGTGCTGCGGGTCAGAATGACCGCCGCCAGCAGCAGCTCCGCCTGTCTGCGGCTCATACCGTGCACCCCTCTCATTTAGCATTGACATGAGTATAATACTGTTGTAAATTTGAGTAAAGCGAGAATAAATCAAATTGCAATTGACGATTAGTCAAGTAAGGAGCGATAATGGATACCGAAAAATGCAGGATACTGCTGAGCATATTGAAAAACGGAAGTATGTCGGCGGCGGCTGAGGAGCTGGGCTATACCCCGTCGGGCATAAGCCGGGCGGTGGAAGCCATGGAGACGGCGGCGGGCTTTCCCATACTGCGGCGCGGCAGAAAGGGCGTGAGCCTCAGCCGCGAGGGCGAGGCTCTGCTGCCGGCGGTGAAGGAGCTTGCCTACTGGGGCGAGCGCTATGAGCAGACGGCGCGCAAGCTCTGCGGGCTGGACGTCGGCAGTATCGCCGTGGGCGCCTCCTATGTCAAATACTATCCGTGGCTGACAAAGGTCATCAGCGGCTTTCACGAGCGGTACCCGGGGATAAGCGCCGAGATATGCTCCGGAACGAGCTGCGAGCTGGCGGAGAAAATGGCGGAGCGGGAGCTGGACTTTGCGGTCATAAGCCGCAGGGAGGGGCCGTTTCGCAGTTTGAGAGTCAGGGAGGACGACCTTGTCGCCCTGCTGCCGCTGAACCACCCGCTGGCGGGCGAAAAAAGCGTTTCGGCGGAGATCTTCGGGAGGGAGCCGTATATCGAGATCTATAATGGGCGGGAGACGGATAACTCCCACTGCTTTTCAAGCCGCGGGATAAAGCCCAACATAAGCTTTTCCACACCCGACAGCTTTGTCGCGTGGAGCATGGTCAAGGCGGGTCTCGGCATCGCGCTGGTCAACAGGGTGATAAGCGAGGAGCTGGGCGAGGGAACGGTCTGCATCCCGCTCGAACCGCCGGAAAAGGTGGATATATGCGTCATCCTTCCTGAGCGGGAGGTCATGTCCCCCGCGGCGGCGTGCTTTGCCGCCTACGCCGGGGACTATATCGATGAATTAAAAAATCTTTGATTTTTCCTTGACAAATGATCGGCTTTGGATTATTCTCATGATTGAGAATAATCGCAGGGAGGTGGACGCGGTGGAGGTCACGACCGTGATGAACACGGCGAGGCTGCGCATCCTCGAATACCTGATATACCACGGCGACGGCACCGCGGCGGAGATATCCGCCGAGCTGTGCGATATTCCGACCGCGAGCCTTTACAGGCACATAAAAGCGCTTGAGGCCGACGGCTGGATAGAGGTCAAGTCCGAGCAGAAAAAGCGCGGTGCGACCGAGCGGCGCTATAAGCTGCGCAAAAACCGCATCGAGGACCCCGGCTCTGCCGCCGTGATGCAGGGGCTGCTGGGCCTTACGGCGGAGTTCAGCCGGTATTTCGAGGGGGAGGATCCCGACCCCATGCGGGATATGCTGGGCTTTTCCATGATGGCGCTGATGCTGTCGGACGAGGAATACGCGTCATTTTATAAGGATATGAGCGAGCTTGCGGCAAGGTACATGGGCAGAAAGCCCGACGGCGTGCGCAAGCCGAGAAAGATCACGGTGATATCTTCACCGATACAGGAGGAACAATAATGCTGAAAATCCGGAACTTCACAAAATGCTACGACGGCAAGGCCGTGGTGGACGACCTGAGCCTTGAGGTCGCGGCGGGCGATATCTACGCTTTCATCGGCCATAACGGTGCGGGCAAGACCACGACCATCAAGGCGGCCTGCGGGATACTGCAGTTTGACGGCGGCGATATTTTCATCGACGGCATGTCGGTAAAGGAAAAGCCGCTCGAGTGCAAAAAGGTCATCGCCTACATACCCGATAACCCGGAGCTGTACGACTATCTTTCCGGCGTGAAATACCTGAATTTCGTGGCGGATATCTACGGCGTGGGCAAGGCCGACCGCGAGGAGCGCATACGCAGGTACGCCGATGTTTTCGGCCTCACCGAGGATCTTGCGCAGCCTGTGTCGGCATACTCCCACGGCATGAAGCAGAAGCTTGCCATCATCGCGGCGTGGATCCACGAGCCGAAGCTCATAATCATGGATGAGCCCTTCGTCGGCCTTGACCCCGTCGCTTCCCACACCTTAAAGACCATGATGCGCGAGCACTGCGACAAGGGCGGCGCCATCTTCTTCTCCACCCATGTGCTCGAGGTCGCGGAAAAGCTCTGCGACAAGGTCGCCATCATAAAAAACGGCAAGCTCGTCACCAGCGGCGATATGGAGACCGTCAAAGGCGATACCTCGCTTGAGGCCGTGTTCCTCGAACTGGAGGGCGACAATGTTTAAGGCTCTTATGAAGGTCAAGCTGGCCTCGATGCTCAACTGGCTCTCGGGCGGCTCGAAAAGGGGCAAAAAGCCCGGCAAGGTAAAGATGATACTCTATGCCCTGCTGATGGTGTATGTCATCGGCATTTTCTGCTGGATGTTCGGCATGGTGTTCTCCGTGCTGGCCGAGCCGCTGTATAACATGGATCTCGCGTGGCTGTACTTCCTGATGGCGCTGATACTGTCCTTTGCCCTGATGGTGGTGTTCAGCGTGTTCACGGCGAAAAGTCAGCTTTACGAGGCAAAGGACAACGATCTGCTGCTGTCCATGCCCATCCCGCCCTCGGCCATACTTGCCAGCCGCATGCTGCTCCTGCTGGGCCTGAACCTGATATTCGGGCTCATCATTGCCGTGCCGGCGCTTATAATGTGGTTCAAATGCGCGCCGTTTTCCGCAAAGACTCTGATATTCTTTATCCTTGTTTTTCTTGCGCTCAGCCTGTTTGCGCTGGCCGTGTCCGCGCTTTTCGGCTGGCTGCTCAGCCTGCTGGCCTCCAAAATGCGCAGAAAAACGCTGTTTGAGACTATCCTGTCGCTCGCCTTCCTCGGCGGATACTTATACTTCTACAGTCAGCTCAGCAGCATCGTGGAAAACGTGCTGATGAGCAGCATGGGCCTTGCCGATACCCTGGGCGGCATCACGGTGCTCAGGTGGATAGGCACAGCGGCCGCCGGCGGCAGCGTGGTCAGCCTGCTCCTGTCGGCAGTACTGCTGACGGTACCTTTTATAATTGTATACGCCGTGCTCTCGCGCACCTTCATAAAGACCGCCACCGCCAAGCGCGGCAGCGCGAAGATAAAGTACACGGACAAGGGCCAGCGCGTTTCCTCCAGGAGCTCCGCCCTGTTCAAGCGCGAGGCTTCGCGCTTCTTCTCCAGCTCCACCTGCATTATAAATAACGGCCTTGGCGCGGTGTTCATCATCGCCGGCGCGGTGTTCCTTGTGATATATAAGGAGGATGTGCGGCAGATCATGGCTATGCTCGCGGGCTATGAGGAGCTCGCCATGTGCCTTGTGGTCGTTTTCGGAGCCGCGATGGCGGGCATGGTCCTGCCCACAAGCTCCTCCGTGTCGCTCGAGGGAAAGAGCCTCTGGATCATCCGCTCCATGCCCGTGAGCACCGCCGAGGTGCTGGGCACGAAGCTAAGATTCAGCCTTGTTATCTATATCCCCCCGCTTATCATCCTTATGGCGGCTGCGGTATATGTCCTGCGTCCCGGGGCGCTAATCACTCTGGCGGCGGCGGTTTTTTCCCCGCTGCTCCTGCTCGTCATGGCGCAGATGGGGCTCATCGCCAATATCCGTCACCCCAACCTCAACTGGACGACTGAGTCGCAGGCGGTCAAAAGCGGATCCGCAGTCTTGATAAGCATGCTGCTCGACTACGCCCTTATAGCCGCGCTCTGCTTCGGCGGCTATTTGCTGCTGAAAAACGGCGTTCATGCCGCGCTCGTCATGGCGCTTGCGTCGGTGCTGCTGCTGGCTCTGAGCCTGCTGCTCCGGAGCTGCCTGCGCGGGAAAGACTCCAAGCGGTTTGAGAACCTGTAACGGCCGCTGAGCATACCGGCTCCGTCCGGAGCGAAAATGTTTGACAGAACCCCGACAATTGTTCACAAATTATTCACAATTGTCGGGGTTATTTATGTATAATATGTTAACAAGAAACGTGTACAATACTGAAAAAACTGTCGTTGGCTGGGGCAAAAACGCCCCGTTTTGGGCAACAGAAACAAACTCTTGAAAATTTGTTAAAAAATATTTGGAAAACTTGTCATTTCTTCTTTACTATTTTGACATTATGTGTTACACTGACAAAAGACAAACAAACTATGTGACTAAGTAATATTTTTATAAAAATCATGGGAGGGTTCATATGAAACGAGTATTACTTATGATCTGCAGCGTTGTTCTGGTTCTCGCGTGCATATTCGGTCTTTTCGCCTGCGTGGCCGGCGTAAGGGACATGTTGAATATCAACGAGTACAAGAGCGCCGATGCAAAGTTCGCGAGAGACAATATGAAGGTCGCAATGGAAGGCATTGAGCAGCTCAAGGCCAATGAGGAGACCTACATCACCGGCGTAGGCACCTACACCGCCGGACTCAGCGAGTATTCCGCCGGCCAGCAGGCCTACAACGAGGGTGCGGCAGCACTCGAGGCGGGCCGCCAGCAGGTCGCTGCGGGCCAGGCTGAGATTGACGCCAACACCCAGGCATACAATGAGGGCAAAGAGCTTCTGGGCAAGATCGAGCCCCTTATGCCTTACCTCAACCAGTATGTCGAGCTCCGTGACAACGGCGTCGCGGGACTTCCCGGAATGAAAGACTGGTTCGGATTCTCCACCGCACAGGCATGGTTCATGTCCGTCGTGCGTCCCCTCGGCGCACAGCTCGGTCTTGACATCCCCGCGGACGTGACCGACTTCCCCGCATATATGCAGCAGATGGTCGCCGAGGGCAAGGCAAAGCTCAAGCAGTATGAGGACGGCCTCAAGGCTCTCGATGCCGGCAAGGCAGCGCTTGCACAGGGCGAGAAGGACCTTGCCGCCGGCGCAAATAAGCTCGCGGCTGGTGCGGCCGCACTCGCAGAGGGCGATAAGCAGCTTTCCGTTTTTGAGCAGGGCGAGATCGCCCTGGCAGAAGGCGGCATGGCACTGTGTGAGGGCATGCAGCCCTGCTTCAGCTACTACGGCGGCAGGCAGACCATCAAGTCTCTGCCCGAGTACCTCGCAGCCGAGTTCGGCGTCGCAGTTCCCGAAGATCTTATCGTTGTGAACGACGGCGTCGCAGCTGTCAACCCCGAAGCATATGAGACCCTCTGCAACGACGTTCTTGCAAGCATGTACAAGGTCGATGAAAACGGCAACGTCGTTGAGAAGCGCGGATTCAAGATGCTCGATCTTGACAAGTGCGTAACTCTCTGCGACTTGGGCGAGCAGTATCTGGTCGATCAGGAAGCTGACATCAAGAGCGAATTTTACGGCCGCATGGGCATCTACGCAGCGGTCGCCATTGCCAGCATCCTCGGCATCATTGCAGGCATCATCGGCCTGATTGCAGCCATCAACGGCGGCAAGAAGACCGGCTTTGGCTGCGGCGTAGTGAGCGCAGTCTTTGCGGTTGCGGCTCTTGTGGTCGGATTTGTCACCAAGTTCAACGATTACATCTACACCATCCGTGTTGACGAGGCAGGCAACTATGTAGGCGAGACGGCGGCGAAGCTTGACTTCACTCCCGTCCAGCAGTACACCGGCAATCTCCAGATGACCGCTGTCATCATCCTGGCGGCAGTCACTGTCCTGTTCGTGATTTTTGCCGCACTTGCAAAGAACGCTGCAAAGCAGAAGGCGGCAGCAGCAGCCGCGGCCGCAGCGGAGGATGAGGAAGCAGCATATGCCGCCGCAGCTCTGGCAGCGGCAGAGGCAGCGGCAGAGCCCGCCGCAGAGGAGACCGTTGAGGCTCCCGCAGCAGAGGCAGCAGCCGACGAGGCAACTGTAAAAGAGTAAAAACAAAATCAGCAGCCGCTGACCGTTCCGAGCCGGCATTACAGGCCGCGCTCAGGTCGTGGAGCAGCACGTGATGCTCCGAGGCTGTCACCGCCCGCAGGTACGTTTGTACCTGCGGGTTTTTTTCTTTTCGTTGCAGCGCTTCAAATAATCTATATTGCGTCAGCCCGACCGGTGATATTGTAGAAATCTTTACCGCACTCGCGTTCTTTTTCCGTCGCTGCAAATTTCTACAGGCGGACGGCCAATGGCCGCCCCTACGGCAGCGTTATTTAAGAACACCTCATCATTGTAGGGGCGAGCATTGCTCGTCCGTCGGCGGCAGCCGAAATGCAATTCGCATTTAGAACGGAATGTATCTTTTTTGCGACAGCCCGACCGGTGACAATGTAGAAATCTTTACCGTACTCGAGTTCTGTTTCACATCGCTGCGAATTTTCACGGGCGGACGGCCAATGGCCGCCCCTACGTCAGCATAATTTTAGAATACCGCATTATTGTAGGGGCGAGCATTGCTCGTCCGTCGGCGGCAGCCGAAATGCAATTCGCATTTAGAACGGAATGTATCGTTTTTGCGACAGCCCGACCGGTGACAATGTAGAAATCTTTACCGTACTCGCGTGCTGTTTCACATCGCTGTGAATTTTCACACGCGGACGGCCACTGGCCGCCCCTGCGGAGCGCCGTTTCAGAACACCGCGGCATTGCAGGGTCGGGCAGGAAGATTTCTCCGCAGTTGTAAATAATCCTTTAAATCCCTTGAACGAAAATGGGGTCTGGGATATAATTACTAACCGTTACGAAGAAAACGATACGGAGGGAACGATGAAAAAACGTCTGCTGAGCCTTGTGCTGGCGCTCGCGCTGGTGCTTACGATGCTGCCCGTGTTTTCCGTTGAAGCGATGGCGGCCACAATAAACGATTCAAACGTGTTCGTGAAACAAAGCGGGAGCGGCAAATGCACGCTGGCCTCGGCGGTCATGATGCTGCGCCGCCGCGCAATGATCGACGGACAGGCAAACTGGGAATCCATAACCGAGAGCACGCTCGGCGAAGAAGCGTGGATATCCGGCGTCGGACTCAGGTATTCGTTCAGCTACATGGGCATGAGCGTGAGCCACGCATATTTTTCCTCCGACAGCCTTGCGGATAAAAAGGCGGAGCTTATAAAGCTGCTGAGCCAGCACCCCGAGGGCATCGAGATATACGATATGAACCTGCCCCACGCTGTTTTGCTGACCGATTACGACAGCGCAACCGATACCTTCTACTGCGCCGATCCCGCGCCCGGCATAAGTTCGGGCAGGATAAAGCTCTCCGAGAGCTGGAACGCCCAAAACCGAGGCGGAACGCAGGACGGCGTTATAAACAGCCTGGGCAAATACTGGTACATAACCAACAAATCCGGCGGCGGCCCGGGCCTTGTGACGGTCAGCTTCAACGCAAACGGCGGAAAATGCGGCGTTACAAGTGATTACGTCACCCCAAGCGGCACCCTGAGCTCGCTGCCGACGGCCACGCGTGAGGGCTATAAATTCCTCGGCTGGTACACGGCGCCCTCCGGCGGGAGCAAGGTGGACTTGACCACCAGGTTCTCCGGCGATACGACCGTTTACGCGCAGTGGAAGGACGCCACCGTCGGAGGCAGCTGCGGCGATAACGTTAGCTGGAGCTACAACGAGGATATCGGCATACTGAAAATCTCCGGCAGCGGCGACATGAGCGACTGGTCGGCGGTATCCGGACGCGAAGCCCCGTGGTACGAATATCGCGGTACGATAAAGCAGGTCGAGATCGGCACGGGCATAAAGAACATCGGCGATTACGCCTTCAGAGGCCTTACCAAGCTCGTGTCGGTCAATATTCAGGCCGAGCTTCAGAAGATAGGCAGCGGAGCCTTTGAAAACTGCACCTCGCTCACCTCGCTTGAGGGCATCGAGGGCGTGCAGATCATCGGCGGCAGCGCCTTCAGAAACTGCTCCGCGCTCGCGGAGATAGGGATCCCCGACGGCTGCGTGAACGTCGGCAGCTATGCCTTCAGCGGCACCGCCGTGAAGAGCATCCATGTTCCCGCAAGCACCCGCGCTCTTGGCGAGGGAGCCTTCTCCGGCTGCAAGGCCCTTACCTACGCCGAGCTTCCCTCCGGACTGCTGACCCTGAAATCGGGCAGCTTTTCCGGCTGCACGAGCCTTGCCGCCGTGATCTTCTACGGCGACGACAGCTACGGCGGGGCGGAGACCCTTATCGAGAGCGACGCGTTCAGCGGCTGCACGGCGCTGAGTGAGCTGAGCATATACAGCCGCGCCGAAAGCCTGCGCATAGCTCAGAACGCGCTCAGGGGCTGCGTGAATATTAAATCCGTGTCGCTGGACTGCCGCAGCCTGTGTCTTGAAAATAACGCCTTCCCCTCCGGCGCGGGCATAAACTATGTCATGATCTCCGGCGAATACGGCTCCGTTGCGGACAAGGCATTCGAGGGCGTGAGCGCGAACATTGTCTATCCTCAGAACGGCACGCAATGGAACAGCAAGGTCGGCAGCAATTACGGCGGCTCCCTGACCTGGGAGGGCTACGACAACCATGTCCACAGCTACACCGCCGCGGTCACCGAGCCCACCTGCTCCGAGCGCGGCTGCACCACCTACACCTGCTCCGGCTGCGGCGAGAGCTTTGTTGACAGCTATGTCGCCATGCTGGGACATCACTTTGAAGACGGCGTGTGCACCCGCTGCGGCAGGGAAAATCCCTTCAATGACATAAAAGCCGAGGATGCCCACAAGCCCTTTACCGACGCGATACTCTGGGCAGCGGAGGAAAAGATAAGCACCGGCTATTCCGACGGCAGCTTCCGTCCCGACGCTTCCTGCACCCGCGCTCAGGTCGTGACCTTCCTCTGGCGCGCCGCAGGATCCCCCGAGCCCGAAAGCCAGACAAATCCCTTCAGCGATGTCAGCGGCGAGGGCGACCTCAAGCCCTATTATAAGGCCATACTCTGGGCGGTGGAGCAGGGCATCACCTCCGGCGTTACGAAAACGGAGTTTGCGCCGAACAGCCCCTGCTCAAGAGCGCAGTTCGTCACCTTCCTGTGGAGGTATATGGACAAGCCGGCCAACAGCGGCATAAACCCCTTCAGCGACGTGACGGCGAACAATTATTATCAGGCCATACTGTGGGCGTATGAAAGCGCCGTGACCACCGGCTACGCTGACGGCACCTTCCGTCCGAACTCGGTGTGCAGCCGCGCTCAGGTCGTGACCTTCATTTACAGGGCCGTGGCGGAAAAGTAAAGACCGTCGGGAGAAAGATATGACAAAGAAGATACTGAGCCTGCTGCTGGCATTCGTATTGCTGCTGGGGCTCATACCCGCCGCTGCGCTTGCCGACGGAAGCCGGAGCCAGCGGGATAATATGCTGAAGATAGCCGAGTCGCAGCTCGGCTACCGTGAAACGGCGGAAAATCACACAAAATACGGAAAGTGGTACGGCATGGACGGTCAGCCCTGGTGCGCGATGTTCGTTAGCTGGTGCGCACGCCGCGCCGGAGTACCGCAGAGCGTCATCCCCAACTTTGCCAGCTGCACCTACGGCGGCATGAAGTGGTTCAGGGAACAGGGCCGCTGGAAAAACGCGGACTATACGCCCCGAAGCGGCGACCTTGTGTTCTTCGACTGGGAGGAAGAGGACGGCAGCGGCAGGGACGGTCAGGCCGAACACGTCGCCATCGTCGAATATGTGACCAATGACACGATACATACCATCGAGGGCAACACCGACAACGAGATGGTCGAGCGCCGCGAGCGGCCGCGCAATGAGGACGTGCTGGGCTTCGGAGTGCCTGCCTACGGCAGCATCAGCTCCGCCGCGGGCGAGATATCCGTCAGCGGCGCCGCGGTCCCGCAGTCGCTGTGGGAGGGCGAGAGCTTTGCCCTAAGCGGCAGTGTAAGCTCAGGCAGCACGATAAACTGGCTTTACATCGACATCCGCGACCCGGACGGCCATTTCTATCAGGCCGTGCAGACAGACCCCGAGAAAAAGACCGTTGATATAAGCGGCCCCGGCGCCTCGATAAAGCTTTCGGAGCTCCCCACGGGCAGGTACAGCCTGTATATCGAGGCCACCGACAGCGCGTACAACTTCGTGCAGAAAAGCTATCCCTTCGCCGTCTACGGCGACAGCTATCAGATAGTATACGACGCAAACGGCGGCGAGAACGCGCCGGAAGCTCAAACGAAGCTGCATAACACGCCGGTCAGCCTGAACGCGGAAGGCCCGGACAGAGCCGGCTACAGCTTTTTGGGCTGGAGCACCGCGCCCGACGCCGTAACGGCGGAATACGCACCCGGCGCGGAGTATGCGGATAATTTCAGCGTAAAGCTCTACGCGGTGTGGCAGGCAAACAGCTATACCGTGAGCTTTGAGGCCGACGGCGAGACGCTCCTGAGCACGGAAAAGCTCTTCGGCAGCCCCTACGGCGAGCTGCCCGAGGCCCCCGAAAAAGCGCACAGCAGGTTTATCGGCTGGTATACCCTGCCTGACGGCGGGGCGAAGATCACGCCCGACACCGCGGTATCGACCGCGAGCGACCACAGCCTTTATGCGCGCTACTCCTGCGTACATGAATTTGAGCGGGAGACCGTTGAGCCGAGCTGCACCGAGCGCGGCTGCACGCTGAGCACCTGCGTTTACTGCGGCTATGTGAGCCGCTCGGACTTTGTTGACGCTCTGGGGCACAGCTATGAAAAAGGCGTATGCACCCGCTGCGGCGAAAAGCTGAGCTTTTCCGATGTTCATGCCGACGGGGAGCACGCGCCCTATGCCGAGGCCATAGACTGGGCGATATCGGAGGGCGTTACGACCGGCTACGCCGACGGCAGCTTCCGCCCCGACACCGCCTGCACCCGCGCTCAGGTCGTGACCTTCCTGTGGCGCGCCGCAGGCTCTCCCGAGCCTGAAAGCGGCATAAATCCCTTTACCGACGTGAAAAACGAGGGCAGCATGAAGCCCTACTACAAGGCCATACTATGGGCCGTGGAGCAGGGCATCACGACCGGCAGAACGGCCGATACCTTCGCGCCCAACGCCGGCTGCACGAGAGCGCAGTTCGTCACCTTCCTGTGGAGATACAAGGGCTCGCCCGCGCAGAGCCTTGATAACCCCTTCACGGACGTTGAGAAAAACGCTTATTACGACGCGATACTTTGGGCATACTCGGCGGAAGTTACCCGGGGCTACGGCGGCGGGCAGTTCCGCCCCGATAAGCTATGCACCCGCGCCCAGGTCGTGACCTTCATTTACAGAGCGATGTAGAAAAACGCCTCCCTGTTCGACGAGGCCGCGGCGTACGTCGAGGATATATACCGCAGCTACCGCGGTGCAAACAAGACCTGATTTTTAGGGGAGCCCGCCAAAACCGAAAATGACAAAACCGCGCTGCCAGCGGCAGCGCGGTTTTGTCAGTATATCAGATTTATGATGCTGATGCTCAGGTCAATGAGCATTTCGGAGACATAGCAGCCGTTTACCTCGTACAGCGTGTTTTTCTCCGAGGTCAGGAGCGTTTCGGTCCTGCTGCCGGAAAAGCTCAGGCTTATCTCGGTTTCGACCGCCCTTGTCACCTGCGCGTCCCGGCAGGCGTCGCCCATGGCGGCGCAGGCGGCAACGAGCTGCTTTGCGTCCTCGACAGAACAGCCTGTGCCCGCGGCAAAGTCCGCCCACTCGGCGTCGCTCCATGTGCCGGCGGCCTCCGTCAGCACCTCCGTCCTTCGGCAGACGTCCTCCAGCTCGGCCGCAAAATCCGCGCAGGCGTCGTCGCCGAGCTCGGTCTCGCGCTTATCCGAGATGACATAGCGCCAATCAGAGCCGTATTTCTCGCTGTACCCGGCCCGTTTTTCCTCTATCTCCGCGTCCTTGTCCGGCATGGGCAGGATACGGAGTATCGTCTCGACGCTGTCGCCGTAAAAGCCGTCGCACATGAGGCTCAGGTACTCGCCGAAGCTTTCATATTCCATGTTGTATCTGCTCTGCGCTCTGTAATACCAGAGCTCGATGCCGCCTGTCGGCGCGGGCTCCGGCGTCGGAGCCGCCGTGGGCTCGGGCGCAGTGCCTGCGCAGGCCGTAAGGCTCATCAGCATCAGCACAGCAAGCAGGAGAAGGCTTATTCGCTTCATCGTTTTCCTCCGCCGCGGGATACGGCTTTTTTTCTGCGCCGCGCCGCCCTTGCGGCGCGGCTTCTGCGCACCAGAGCAAGCCCGATCACAAAGGTCACGAGCACGAACAGCGCGCACACCATAACGACGGCAAGCTTCTGCTGATCGCTTATACCAGTGCTTTCGGGTTCCGGCTCGGCGGGCTCGTCGTATTTTATCTCCCCCGCGGCCACGAGCTTCACCGTGCCGTAGGCGTTCCCGTCGCCGTCGGCAAAGCTCACGCTGCCGAGCTCCGCGCCCTCCGCGGGCACTGCGCTGAGCGTTTCCTCGTTGAGCCTGACGGTCTTCTGCAGATCGCTCACGTCAAGATCTTTCGGCACGAGCGCGTTTATCTCCTCGGCGCAGCACAGGCTGAGCTCGCCGCGTTTTCCGTCTATGAGCACCGGCTGCACTGCGGCGGCGCAGCCCTTTTCGACCACGCTGCGGTAGGAGTAGTTTTCAAAGCACCAGTCAAGGAGCTTCACCGTGTCGCCGAAGCTGTCAAAGCTCTTGCGCTCCGTGTCGCCGTCCGCGCCCAGCACCACGGTTATCAGGTTCATCCCGTCCCGCTGCACCGCGCCCACAAGGCAGTAGCCGGCGGAATCGGTGCGGCCGGTCTTTATGCCCACCGCGCCTTCGTACAGGTACTTGCCGGTGTAAACCGAATCCTTGTTTATAAGCGCGTTTGAGCTGCTCAGATGCCGCTCGTCCCTGGCGTTTGTCGCCGGCACTGTGTAGCTTGCCGTGCCCACGATCCGGGCAAACAGCGGGTGGCGCATCGCCTCGCAGGCTATCACGAAAAGGTCTCTCGCTGTAGTGTACTGCTCCTTGTCCGGCAGGCCGTGGGTGTTGGCAAAGTGCGTGCCGGAGCAGCCGAGCTCCTCGGCGCGGCTGTTCATGCGCTCTACGAATTTTTCCGTCGAGCCCGATATGTGCTCTGCGATGATGTTGCACGCTTCGTTTGCCGACACGAGCGCGGCGCAGTACATCAGGTCCTCGAGGCTCATCGTCTCGCCTGCGTTTATGTGTGCCGTGGAGCTGTCGTCGGTCAGGTCAAAGCGGCAGTTTTTTGAGGCGGTCACCCTGTCCTCAAGGGAGACCTCACCGGCTTCTATGGCCTCGACGGCCAGGAGCAGGGTCATCATCTTGGTGATGCTGGCAGGCTCGCTTCTTGTGTAGGCGCCGACGGAATACAGTATCCTGCCGCTGCTCATGTCGCCTATCAGGGCGCTTTTTGCGGAGCTGAGCTCAGGGGCATCGGCGGCGAGGGCGTGCGGGGCGATAAGGCCCAGCAAAAGGCTCAGGCACATTGCGGCGGCGGTACAGCGCAGCTTTTTCATGGCAAACTCCCCTTTGAGTATTTAAAACAATTATAAATATTTTCACTTCCCAAAGCAACAGGATTTTGCATCTTTTTCCTGCGCCGCGGAGCTCCGGCGGCAGGAAGTTTGCAAAAATTAATTTTTGTGCTATAATAAATTGTTTGTACAGTACATTTTAAATTGGAGGCCATTATTTTGACTAAGATAGACATTTTTTCCGGATTTCTCGGCGCGGGAAAGACCACGCTCATACGCAAGCTGATAGCCGAGGGCTATAAAAACGAAAAGCTCGTCCTCATCGAGAACGAGTTCGGCGAGATAGCCATCGACGGCGGCTTCCTCAAGGACGCCGGCGTGCAGATAACCGAGATGAACTCCGGCTGCATCTGCTGCACCCTCGTGGGCGACTTCACCGAGGCGCTCAAGAAGGTCATCGCCGAATACGCTCCCGACCGCATCATCATCGAGCCCTCGGGCGTGGGCAAGCTCTCCGACGTTGCGAAGGCTGTCGCAGGCGTCGAAAGCTGCGAGATCGGCGCGAAGGTCACCGTCGTTGACGCGGGCAAGTGCCGCATGTATATCCGCAACTTCGGCGAATTTTTCAACGACCAGGTTCAGAACGCCGACGTGATCGTGCTCAGCCGCACCGATACCGCCTCCGACGGTAAGGTCGTCGCGGCCAGCGCCATGCTCAGCCAGCTCAATCCCAACGCGACCATCATAACCACCCCCTGGGCGGAGCTGAGCGGCGCGCAGATAGTGGACGTTATGGAGCGCGTCGATTCCCTGTCCACCACGATGCAGGAGATGGAGCACCATCATGAGCATCACCACCACGAGCATGACGAACACTGCGGCTGCGGTCACGACCACGAGCATCACGAGCATGACCATGAGCATCACCACGAGCACGATGAGCACTGCGGCTGCGGCCATGACCACGAGCATCACCACCACGCCGACGAGGTGTTCACCTCCTGGGGCGTCGAGACGCCGAAGAAGTTCAGCGAGAGCGCCCTGCGCGATATTCTCTCCAGGCTGGGCGACGAGGAGAAGTACGGCGTCATCCTCCGCGCAAAGGGCTTCGTAGACTCGACCGACGGCGGCTGGATATACTTCGACTACGTCCCCGGCGAGAGCGATATCCGCCGCGGCGGCGCGGCCGTCACGGGCAGACTGTGCGTTATCGGCTCGAAGATGAACGAGCAGGCAATTAAGGAGCTGTTTGAGATTGAGTGAAGTTAAGGACATTCCCGTATTTCTGTTCACGGGCTTTTTGGAGAGCGGAAAAACAAAATTCATCCAGGAAACTCTCGAGGACAAGCGCTTCAACAGCGGCGAGCGCACCCTGCTGATCGTCTGCGAGGAGGGCGAGGAGGAATACGAGCCCGACCAGTTTGCCGCGCCCAACGTTTTCATTCAGGTCGTCGAGGATCAGAAGGAGCTCAATCGCGCGAACCTGCGCAAGTGGCTCGGCGATAACCGCTGCGAGCGCGTCGTCATCGAGTATAACGGCATGTGGATGCTCGACGATCTGTATCAGGCACTGCCGGAGCTCTGGATGGTGTATCAGGAGTTCTTCTTCGCCGATGCGCGCACCATCGAAAGCTACAACGCGAATATGCGCAACCTCGTGTACGATAAGCTCAAGAGCGCGGAGCTCGTTGTGTTCAACCGCTATAACGACAGCATCGACCAGATGACTCTGCACAAGCTTGTGCGCGGAGCCTCGCGCCGCAGTGACATCGCCTATGAATACGCCGACGGCACCGTCCGCTACGACGAGATAGAGGACCCCCTGCCCTTCGATATCAACGCACCCGTTATCGAGATCGGCGACGACGACTACGCGATCTGGTATCGCGACGTGTCCGAGGAGCCGAAAAAGTACGAGGACAAGCTCGTGCGATTCAAGTGCCGCTACTTAAAGCGCAAGAAGGTGCCCGAGGGCAGCTTCATCGTCGGCCGCCACGTCATGGCCTGCTGCGCGGACGATATACAGTTTGCAGGACTTATCTGCAAATGGGAGAATGCCGACAGCATCGTCGGCGATTCGTGGCACATCCTGACCGCCAGAATGAATTACAAATTCAGCCGCGCCTACGGCAGAAAGGGCCCCGTGCTGACCTTCGTCTCCGACGAGGAATGCCCCGTCCCCGAAAACCCCGTCGCGAGCTTCTATTGATTTTCCTTGCAGGGGCGGACGAGCAATGCTCGCCCCTACAATGCAGTTTGCCCAAAACAAGAAAAAGCGTGCTGCAAATGTTTTTTGCAGCACGCCCATTTTATATTTTATTGTTGTTCGACGCTCTCCGTCGGCGTATCCTCCGCCGTTTCCGTGCCAAAGCCGTTCGTGCCGACAAAGGCGGCGGCAAGGCCGCAGAACATCACAAAGGCGACAACAAGCGCCGCGAGCACCTTTTTCGAGCGCAGCGGATTTTTCCTCCCCGGCTTCGGCTCCGCGGGAGCCTCCCCGTCGGCCGGGGGCTCGTCGAGCAGCGCTCTGCGGGCGCGTTCACCCACATGGTCGAGGCGCTTTTCGACCTGCACCTGGCGCGCTATGAGGTTTTTGCCCGTTCTCGCGTCGCGGTTGAAGGGCTCTTCCGCAAGTATCTCGTCAAACAGGGCGTCGGCCTCCTTCAGACAGCCCATTGACAGCAGATGATATGCCCTGTCCATTTTTTGCCGATAGTCGCGGGTCGAGGGAGAGCGTTCAAGCAGCTCCTCGAGTATGGTCTTGTCCTCCGTGGCGGACACCCCCTTTCGGAAAATTACTGTATATTTTAACATCATATGTCTTGACGGTCAATCAATTATTCGTAAACAATCTTGAAAAAATTTGCCGGATATAATAAAATGCTCCGAAAGGGGGATAGCGATGAAAGGGCTTGTGATTTTTGATTTGGACGGCACTCTGCTCAACACTCTTGAGGATCTTTGCAGCTCGACGAACTTCGCCCTGAGGAGCGAAAACCTCCCCGGGCGCAGCCTTGACGAGGTGCGCCGCTTTGTGGGCAACGGCATAAGAAAGCTCATCGAGCGCGCCGTGCCGGAGGGAACGGACGCAGAGCTGACAGAGCGCGTCTTTTCCGCATTCAAGACGCACTACACGGCAAACTGCGAGGTAAAGACCGCGCCCTATGAGGGCATACGCGAGTTATTGCGGAGCCTTAAAAGCCGCGGCGTACTGCTCGGCGTTGTTTCAAACAAGGCCGACGAGCCCGTCAAAAAGCTCATCGCGCACTATTTTCCCGACACCTTCGACAGCGTTGTCGGAGAGCGCGAGGGCGTAAGGAAAAAGCCCGCTCCCGACTCGGTGCTGGAGACGGTGCGGGCTCTCGGCTGCTGCATCTCCGACACGGTCTATGTCGGGGATTCCGATGTGGACAGGCACACCGCCGAAAACGCCGGCTGTGACTGCGTGCTGGTGTCGTGGGGCTTCCGCGAGAGGGCGCTGCTTGAAAGCTTCGGCGTTCCCGTCGCCGACAGCGCGTCGGAGCTGCTGAAGCTGCTGGATAATTGAGCTGTGCATCCGCCGGACGGGTGAAATGAGGTGTGATATGTATTCTGAATACGAAAGACCCGAGATTAAGTTATCAGTTTTCTATTATGATGAAGTGTACGATAGACAAGTAGCACAAAAAGTACTGAATAATCTTGAAAGGTATGGCTTTTTCCCGCCCGAGAAAATATACATTGACCGTATGACGAGAGGGAGATTCGTGTACTATAAACCTCAAATGCGCGAGATGTTTGTGGATGCGTACAGTGCTCCGGGAGTATGCAACATGGGTATGGCAGATGGTAACAGCCGAAAGGTGGAGGAGCTTTGGGAATTCGGTTGGGACTTTACTTTTATAAAAACACTAATGCTGACTAAGGAGCCAAGGAGAGGAACCCTGAGGCCGTGGAATGTCCTATCGCTGAGTATGACCTACGGGCGCTTCAGAGACCCTGAGATATATTCCAACTTCTTTTCGTTTGCAAAGGCGGTAATTGCGGATATTGACCCATTTTTTGCGGATATCGATGATATTGCCCAGCATAACAAACTGCTCGATGAAGCCGGTGAAGACTGCTTTGAGCCGGGACGTATTCAGCAGATATATTGGGGCAACTACCTGGGCTCGGATTACTGCGAAAAGTACAATGTCGGAGACGGCAGCGGGATACCCGCTTACTCGGTCGAAAAGCTGGGTAACGGAGTATTCTTCACCTTGTCGGATAATGTCCTTGACTTCGCGTCAGAGGAATGTGTGCGCCGCAGGGAAATGCTCCGCAAGCATTTTGATTTGAAAGTGCGAACCAAAAAAAGAGGCGGGACAATAGGCTTATGACGCCGCGAGAGCCTTGAAGCTTCGCCGACACGCCGCATACGGCAATATCGGCAGACTAAACAGATAACAGAGGTATTGATATGAAAATACACAAAAAAATAGCGGCCGCCGCTGCGGCGGCGGGCATAGGCTACGCCATCGGGAACATAAACCCCGCATATGTCCTCGGGCTGCGCAAGGGCTACGACATACGCAAAAAGGGCTCCGGCAACGCGGGAGCGACGAATCTCATGCTGCTTGAGGGCAAGAAAGCGGGGGTCTTCGTCATGACCTTCGACATCAGCAAGGCGGCGGTGTCGGTGGGCCTGAGCCGCAGCCTGTTCCCCAAACTCAGGTCCGCAGGCGAGCTCGCAGGCGCGGGCTGCATCTTCGGGCATATGTACCCCGCGCTTATGAATTTCCGCGGCGGCAAGGGTCTTGCCTGCCTCGGCGGTGTTATACTGGCCTTCGGGGTGCATGACTTCCTCCTCACGCTGTTTCTCGAATCCGTGCTGCTCATGGCTTCGCGCTATCTCTGCCTCGTGCCGATCACCGCGTCCGTGTTCTATCCCGTGTATCACGGCATCATGAGCGGCAACTGGGAGGGCGCTGCCATACTCGGCACGGTCACTCTCCCCATTTTCAGAAAGCACATCGAAAACCTCGAACGTATCAAGGAGGGCAAGGAACTCAAGGTCGATTTCCTCTGGGATAAGGACAGCGAGCTTGAGCGCATCGGCTGGGACGAAGAGGAATAAACAAAGAGAGGTTTGGGAAAGAAAGAATGGGTAAGTCTGGCAGGAAAAAACTCGGCGCTGACAGCCTGGTAGTCGGCTTTGCGCTGTTTTCAATGTTCTTCGGCGCGGGAAACGTCATTTTCCCGCCGTATTTGGGGTTCGGCGCGGGAACGCAGTGGGTAAACGGTTTTCTGTCTTACTTCATTGCCGATATCGGGCTTGCGCTTTTTGCGCTTTTCACGCTGCTTAAAGTCGGTGGCAGCGAGAACATAACAGGCCATATAGGCAGCGTCGCTTCAAACATACTCATGAGCGCGATAATCCTCTGCATCGGCCCCATGGTGGCCATTCCGCGCACGGCTGCAACGACCTTTGAGATGAGCGTTGCGCCACTTATCAGCGGCGTTTCGCCGGTCATTTTCTCCGTCGCGTTTTTCATCGTGGTGCTTCTTCTGAGCATCAGGCAGTCGGCGGTCATCGACGTCGTCGGCAAGGTGCTCACGCCGGCGCTGCTCATAGGGCTGCTCGTGCTCATCATAAGAGGCGTCATAAGCCCCCTCGGCCCCGTCGTTAACCCCGACGTCGATTCGAGCTTTGTCATCGTAAACGGCATAAAAAGCGGCTATCAGACAATGGATGTGCTCGCGGCGCTTGCCTTCGGCATAATCATTCTCAAAAGCGCTCAGGAAAAGGGCTATTCCGACGAGCGCGAGAGCTCGAAAATGATCGGGGCTGCCGCCGTCATCGCGGGAGTTCTGCTGCTGATCGTTTATTTTGGCCTGACCTATCTCGGCGCGACCTCGGCCTCGCTGTTCAGCATGGACATAAGCCGCGCCGAGCTCGTCATCGGCATAGTGCAGCGGCTTCTCGGAAAAACGGGGCTTGTGATATTCGCCGTCGTCGTCGCGCTCGCGTGCATGACCACCGCCGTGGCGCTCGTGTCCTCCGCGGCAAGCTTCTTTGAGAAGCTCACAAAGGGCAGGCTCTCCTACGCGGTGCTCGTCACCGTGATCTGCGTATCCTCCGCCGTGATTTCCAATCTCGGCCTTGACCGCATAGTCGCCGTTGCCTCGCCCATCCTGGATATCGTATACCCCCCGACGCTCGTTCTCATCGCGCTGTCGTGGTTCGGGGACAGGCTTTCCCGCGGCGTTTACCGCTGGGCGGTCATCGGAGCGCTCATCGCCAGCGTTCTGAGCACGATATCCCTTTACGGAGTGTCCGTCCCGATCGTTAACACACTTCCGCTGGCCTCGCTCGGCCTCGGCTGGATAGTCCCCGCCGCCGTTTTCGGCCTTGTCGCCTATGTTATCGGCAGGCTTCGGAAAATGCGGAAGAAAAGCTTATAATCAAAATCAAAACACGCCTGATCTGTCAGGCGTGTTTTTGTCATTTTTAAGGATGCTCGCGGCCGAGGTTTTTCTGCGCCCAGAGCTTCAGGGAGTTTGCGCCGTAGCTTATTTTGTCCAGCGTTTCGATTATCCTTTCAAGCTCCGGAAGCTCCGAGGCGTCGATGCGCCCGTCCTCAAGGATATCGTAAATGCTGCCCTCGACCCGTTCGAGCGCGTGCAGCGAACTCATGAGGGAGACGGATATCCTGTCCAGATCGTCGCTTATAAGCCTCGGCATGCCCTCTCCGAGAGGGCACTGGGTGCTGCAGTAGTGGTTGCGCAGCTCCGGCGCTCCGTAGACCTCGGCCATGCGCAGAACGTCCTCGGGATTGGGCAGCTTCTGATCCTTTTCGATGGCAAGCAGGCGCGTGCGCTCGATGTTCACAAGGCTCTGCGCGCTCTCGCAGCTTGCCAGCCTCGGCTCATTTTCCGCGGCGGCCTTTCTCGCCGCCCTGTATATGTTATAGGACATATCAATATCCCCCTGTGCTGTACTGCTTTACAGTATATCACAGGGGGATATATCATAACAACACCTTTTAAGCGGGTACAGGCTCAGCTTACGATGTTGTAATAAGCATTGGAGGTCACGCGGTAGACGACGGCGTAGAGCAATGCAAAGACGCCGAAGCTTATCGCGGTCGTGCCTATCAGCAGGGGCAGGTTGCTGAGGTTAAAGAGCATCAGAAGCTTATGGATAAAGGGGAAGGCAAAGCCCAGATGCAGCCCCGCGAAGATAAGCGGCAGGAAGAACACCGTCAAAAGCTGGGAGTTTATGCTGCTTCGTATCTCCTTTTTCGTCATGCCCACGTTCTGCATGATCTCGAAGCGGCGGCGGTCCTCATAGCCCTCGGAGATCTGCTTGTAGTAGATTATCAGAACGGCGGCGCAGATAAAGGCGATGCTGAGCATGATGCCGAGGAAGAACAGCCCGCCGTACATGCCGTAAAAATCGGCTCTGTTGGCGGCAAGCGACTCCCTTGAATAGTAAAGGTAACCGCCGGACTCGCCGCACTCTGAAAGACGCTCCCCTATACGCTCGCACATCGCTATCTCCTCCTCGTCGGAAACGGAGGTGTCAAAAGCGTAGTTCCAGCTCAGCTTCGCCGGCTCATCGTTGCTGCTGCTGACGGCGCCGCCAAGCTTTTCGACAGTATCCGCAAAATCGGGCACGATCACGAACACCGTCGGCGCAATGGAGGCCATGGCGCTGCCGTCGACGACCGGAAAGCTGTCGAGCACTTTCTTCACCCTGAAGGAAACAAGGTCATCCACGGCGAAGGTCTTATCGGTGTAGTCCATGCGATAGGCGTAGATCATAGCCTCGTCGGAGCCGAGGCTCTCGTTTGTCCCGGCTATCGCGTTATAGTCCGACAGCGGTATGATATAGACCTCGGCAACATAGTCGTAGGTGGCTATGGCGGTGCTGTAGATCGAGGACGCATCGGTTTTCAGAACGCCGTCCTTGAGACTGCCTGCAAGACTTGCACAGCGGTAGTCGAGAATGTTTTCCGTCCCGGCTCCTCCGACGGCGGCGGATATCTCGCTGCGCAGCGCGGAGATGTTTTCGTCCGTCATGCTGTCAAGCCCCGAATAGGACGCGCTGATGCTGATATCCCGGGGGTACCGGTCGCTAAGGGCGCCCTCCGTGCCGAAATACAGGCAGGTGGTGGAGGATATCATGACCAGCACCATGGTCGCAAGGATGCAGATGGAGGCAAGGCCCGCGCCGTTGCGCTTCATGCGGTATACCATGGACGACACGGAGACGAAGTGGTTCTTCTTGTAGTAATAGCGCTTGTTCTTCTGCAGCAGGCGGCATATCCACACCGAGCCCGCGATGAAGATGAGATAGGTCGCGACGATGACCATTATGACCGCGATGAAGAACAGTGAAAGCGCGGTGAGAGGGGTCTTGATGCTGACGGCGATGTAGTATGCCGCCGCGAGAAGAACGATCCCCGCCAGGCCGAAAAGCCAGTTGGCTCTGGGCGGCTTTTCGCCGAAGTTTTCGCTTTTGACAAGCTCCGAGGCGCTGCTCCTGCGTATCTTTATCAGGGAATTGATGTATATCAGCAGGAAGATGCCGCAGAAAAACAGCGTGGTGAACTCAAGCGCCTTGACCGAGATCCTCAGGTCAAGATCCGCATCCCCGCCCATGATGTTCACAAGGCCGAGCTCAGCGAGCTTTGAAAGCGCGATGCCCAGAAACAGGCCGCCGACAAGGGAGATGAGCGCGTTTATGAGCGCCTCCCATGCCAGAACGCGGGAGATGTTGCCCTTGTTCATGCCCAGAACGTTGTACAGGCCGAATTCCTTGTATCTGCGGCGGACGAGGAAGGAATTGGTGTAGAACAGAAACAGCAGCGAGAACACGCCCATGACGAACGAGCCGAGTCTGAGCGTCACGGACACGGAGGTCGCGCTGGGAAGCAGCTCGAGGGCGGGCGAGTAGGCAAGGTGCATCAGAATGTAAAACATCGCCGTCATGCCGACGCAGGCGAGGGTATAGGGAAGATACAGCTTGCTGTTTTTGCGCATACCGCTCCATGCAAGCCTTGGATAAAAGCCGCGCTTCATTCCTTATCACCGCCCGTCGCAAGCATCGTCAGGGTGTCGGATATCTTCTGGTAAAGCTGCTGGTCGCTGCTCTGTCCGCGGTAGATCTGGTGGAACACCTCGCCGTCTTTTATGAACAGCACACGTCCGGCGTGAGAGGCCGCCTTGACCGAGTGGGTCACCATGAGGATGGTCTGGCCCCTGCCGTTTATCTGGCCGAACAGCCGCAGCAGCTCGTCGGTGGATCTGGAGTCGAGGGCGCCGGTGGGCTCGTCGGCGAGGACGATACGGGGGTTTGTAATGAGTGCGCGGGCGACGGCGGCGCGCTGCTTCTGGCCGCCGGACACCTCATAGGGGTACTTTTTCAGCAGCTCGGATATGCCCAGCTCCTTTGCCACGGGGATGATGCGTGCGTGCATCTCGTCGTAGCTCTTTCCCGCGAGCACCAGAGGCAGGAAGATGTTGTCCTCAAGGGTGAAGGTGTCGAGGAGGTTGAACTCCTGAAACACGAAGCCGAGATTGTCGCGGCGGAAGTTGGCGGCCTCGCTCTCCCTGATCTTTGTAAGCTCCCTGCCGTCAAGGGTCACGGTGCCCGAGGTGGGCTTGTCCAGAGCGGCGAGGATGTTCAGCAGCGTGGTCTTGCCGGAGCCGGACTCGCCCATGATGGCGACGTACTCGCCCTCCTCGACGCTGAAATTGACGTTCCTGAGCGCCTCGACCTTGTTTCCGCCGAAGCGGGTGGTATATATTTTTTTCAGGTTTTCAACAGTCAGTATGCTCATGTCATTGCTCCTTTCGTTTTACAATAACACTTTACAGCAAAGGGAAATGCAAAACCATCGATTAGGCTTACATTTCCCTTTTCATTTCTAACATAATTGTCACAAATCACTCGGCAGAGAGCTTATACTGACTCAGATCGATGCGTATTTCCGTGCCGAGGCCGGGCTCGGAGACGGCGCTGATGCCGTGGCCGAGGCGGCGGCATATGCTGCGGCAGAGGTACAGCCCCAGCCCGCTCGCGGTCTTATCCGTTCTGCCGTTATAGCCCGTGTAGCCCTTTTCAAATATCCTCGGCAGGTCCTCGGGCGCGATGCCAATGCCGGTATCGCGGATGCAGAGGGTCTTGGGCTCTGTCATATATATCCTGACGCTGCCCGAGGGGGTGTACTTGAGGGCGTTGGACAATAGCTGCTCGATGACGAAGCAGAGCCATTTTTCGTCGCTTATGACGGTCGCGTTCGTCGGCTCAAACTCAAGGCTTATCCTGCGGCCGATGAACTCTCCGGCGAATTTCCGCACCGACTGGCGGATGAGTGCGTCCAGCTCGTATTCCTTTATCACATAGTCGCTCGTGTCCGAATCGAGCCTCAGATACGCCAGCGCCATCTCGACATACTGCTCTATCCTGCCCAGCTCCGCAAGCATCTGGCGCGACAGGGGAGAGTCCTCGCTCTGCAGGCTCAGGCGCATGGAGGCGATGGGCGTTTTTATCTGATGCGCCCAGACGGTGTAGTAATCTGTCATATCCGCGTAGCTGCGCTCGGCCTCGGCGCGAAGCTGCGCGCTGCTTTCGGCAAGGATGCCGATTATGCGCCGGTAGTCGGCGTCGTCGATGCTCTTTTCCGGGGGCAGGGCGGAGGCTTCGGCGGCGCTCACCTCGTTCAGGGCGGAGAGCTGCTCATGCTTTGCCTTCACCCTGCCGAAGTCTATCGCCGTAAGCAGCGCGATAAGCAGCAGGCTCAGGCCGGCGGGGTATATGACCGCCAGCAGCGGCAGGTGATACAGCGCAAAGCACACCGCGAATATGATGAAAAACCCGACGGCGGCGATTATCAGCTTAATATGCTGTTTTAAATATGCTGCAAATAGCTTCATTGCGCTACTCCACTATATATCCCACGCCGAACTTCGTCGCGATGAAGCCCGCGAGCCCCGCGGCGTCAAGCTTTTTCCGCAGCCTGCCGACGTTCACGGTCAGGGTGTTTTCGTCGACGAAGCTGTCGGTCTCCCAGAGCCGCTCCATGAGCTTTTCGCGGCTGACGACCCTGCCCTTGTTCTCCATGAGGCACAGCAGGATGCGGTATTCGTTCTTCGTGAGGGCTATCCTCTCGCCCCCGTAGGTGAGGGAGTTATCCCCCGTGTCGAGGAACGCGCCGCGGTGCTCCAGCAGCGGAGTGGCGGCGGCAAAATCATAGCTGCGGCGCAGCAGCGCCTGTATCTTCGCCATGAGCACGCTGCCGTCAAAGGGCTTGGCTATGAAATCATCCGCGCCCATGCTCATCGCCATTACGATGTTCATGTTGTCCGCGGCCGAGGATATGAAGATTATCGGCACCTTGGACAGCCTGCGTATCTCGCCGCACCAGTGATAGCCGTTAAAAAAGGGCAGCGTTATATCCAGAAGCACGAGGTGCGGCTGCACCCGCGCAAACTCACCGAGCACGTCGCGGAAATCCTCCGCGCACACCGCCTCGAGATTCCACATCTCCGCCTGCGCCTTTATCGCAGCGGCGATGCCCCTGTCATCCTCAACTATCAGTATCCTGTACATTATTTCAGATCCCGTCCGGCGGCGCGCAAGCTCTCCTCCAGCAGCTCGGCGGCGTCCTCCACGCAGCCCCGGCAGCTCCGCAGCGGAACGCCTGTATCCCTGCCCTTGAGCTCGCGGCAGTAGACCGAGCCGTTTTTCGCCCTGAAGCTCTCCAGGAGCTCTGCCGCCGCCACGGCGTTTTTGCCCTCCATGTCCGCGGGATCCCCGGGGTCTATCGCCCCGTCCATGTAGTTCATCGCCGTGACCGCGCCCATCAGCGCGCCGCAGTATTTGTAGGCTCCGCCTCCGTAGCGGCGCGTAAGGCTCTTCATGGTCTCGATATCCGCGTCCGCGCAGAAGGCGCAGGCCACCGCCTGGGCGCAGTTGCAGCCCATGGAATGAAATTTTGCGGCTTTTTCTTTCTTGTTCATCGCAATTCTCCTGTTGTTTTTATGGCGATATCATACTCCATCCGCTGCCCCATGTCAAAGAAAAAGCACATCTCCCGACAAAGCCTTGTGATAATCTTGACACTCAGGGGCAAACATACTATACTTTCTATATACTGACAATACGAAAATACATATGTGGAGGAAAACATGAAGGATCTAAAGCATCTGATCTACTTCGAGCATTTGCTGGACGAGGCGGCAAACGAGCTCGTGCTTCAGGCCGTCGGGGAGGGCCGGCACGCCGTGGGCTACACCTGCTACCATATGCCCGAGGTGCTGCTGAATCTTGACAACTGCTTCTCAGTCCGGCTCAGGGCGCCCCGCACGGGCAGCATGGATATCTCGACCTATTACATGACCAACTACCTGTGCGGCTATTCCAAAGCGCTGGTCGAGCGCGGCATCGAGGGAGGATACAACTTCCTGTCGGCCCTCGCCGGAGGCGAGACCTGCTCCGAGATGAACAGGACTCTCGAGCATTTTGAGCTTCTGCAGCTCGTGAAGAACGAAAAATTCTTTGTGTCCTTTATCGACGTGCCCTTCAAGGTCACGCCCCACGGCCTCAAGCACTACAAGAACCAGATAACGAAAAAGGTGCTCGAGCCCCTGCACGAAAAATACGGCACGGACATCTCCGACGGGGCCATAAGAAGGGCCGTCGCGGAGCATAACGAGGTCTGCCGCATCCTCACGGAGATCGGCGAAATGCGCAAGCTGGACAATCCGCCGATCACGGGCTATGAATATCACGTTCTGTGCCTTGTTTCCTACTGCTGCCCCAAATACCTGATAAAGGATAAGCTCAGGGAAACGCTCGAGGAGGTCAAAAAGCGCAAAACCGATGAGAAAAAGCAGCACCGCGCAAGGGTGGTCGTGGTCGGCTCCGAGATCGACGATCTTGATTTCACCCGCACCGTCGAGCAGTCCGGCGCGCTCATCGTCGCCGACCGCTTCTGCTTCGGCTCCTTCCCGGGCAGGCAGGAGATAATCCTCAATGACGACGAGCCCGCTCTGGATCAGATCTGCCGCTTTTATCAGGAGACCAGCCAGTGCCCGCGCTACATGGAAAAGGAAAAGGTCCACGCCCGCTACGACTTCGTCGATAAGCTCGCAAAGGACTTCAACGCTCAGGGCATCATATACGAGCAGATGAAATTCTGCGAGTTCTGGGGCTATGAGAGAGCCCTTGCCTCCCATGTCATGACCGAGCTTTACAACTACCCCACCGTCTGCGTCGACAGGGAGTACACGGGCAACGCCTCCGGCCAGCTCCGCACTCGAGTGCAGGCCTTTGTCGAGAGCCTTGAGATAAAGCAGATAAACAACGCTAAGGGAGGACGCTGAAATGGCAGTTAAACCGAGAAATCTGGGCCTGACCTATCAGGATAAGACCGGCGTTCGCAAAATGCGCGAATGGCGCGGCGTGAAAGACACCCTCATCGACTACGGATGGTGGTGCGTCATGTGGAAGGACATGATAAAGTTCGTCCTCCAATCTCCCGTTCAGGTCGTCAAGGGTATCTTCAGATACCGCTGGATGTTTACATACCTCACCCTGCCGCAGTTTATCGACCGCCAGCTCGAGGGTATGCGCGGCACCCAGCTCAAAGCCGGACACCTGCTCTATGACGTCATCATAAAGCACACCATCGACATCATTGCCGATACCTTCAACGCCGACCAGAAGATCGGCGGCAGCAAGGCTCTGGCAGACCGCATCGTCTGCTTCGACGAGCTCGTGCCGACGGAGCTCATGGCGGGCTTCCCCAACCTCATCGGCATCCCCGTCCAGACCATACCCATCTTCCTGTCCTCCATGATAAACCAGCAGCTCCCGCCCGTGTATCTCGACGCGATCGAGAACTTCGGTGTGCCCGCGGACGTATGCCCCCTGCCCTCGGCGGAGGCCGGCGTCGCCGCGGAGGGAGACTATCCCATTTTCGGCAAGTGCTTCATCGCCTGCAACATGCCCTGCGACGGCAGCATTATGACGACGTCCTTCCAGGACCGCTATTTCAAGCTCCCGACCTACTGCCTCGGCGTTCCCCTGCGCTATAACGACGATGTTGACGCCCAGGAGTATGCCGTTGAGGAGCTTAAAGGCTGCATCGCCTTTATCGAGGAGCACACGGGCGAGAAATTCGACTGGGACGCCTTCCGCGCCGCCCTCGAGAGCTATAACGAGGTCACGCGCTTCCACCTTGACCTGTGGGAGATAAACCGCACCGATTATCCGCAGGTGACCGGCGCGACCCCGTGGCTTTACCGTATGTACTCCTACCACCTGCACGGCGGCATGGATGAGCGCTTCAACAAGGCCGACCAAAAGGTCAGGGAGCTCATGCTGCGCGCATACGAAAAGCGCGAGCCCTGCGCGCTTGAAATGCGCCACAAGGCTCTTGTGTGGTCCTGCCCGGCAAACTACTACACCAACTTTGCAAACTGGCTCGAGCAGTGCTGGGGCATAGTCTCCGTCATGGACATGGAGACCCACATTTCTCAGGTCATCATCGACACCTCCACCCCTGAGACCATGCTCGAGGGCGTCGCCCTGACCTATCAGCGCGCCACCATGCGCAAGCACACAAAGGGCGGCTTCCGCAACTCCGTTGACGAGATGTGGCGCGTCGCCGAGGAGTACAATGTCGATACCATCATCATGTACGACCAGATCTCCTGCAAGGGCATGGACGGCCTGCAGGGCGTCTTCGACGAGCAGGCGCGAGAGAGAAACATAAACTTCATCTGGGTGCAGCAGGATCTTATGGACCCGCGCACCATATCCCGCAGAGATATGCGCAGGCAGGTGAACAACTATATGACGAGCGTACTGCGCGAGGAGCCCCTCGACCCGACGCTGCTCGACTTCGACGACTGCGACGCTTTTTAAGCCGATTTGGGGCTTCCGCAAATCTATTTTGCGTCAGCCCGACCGGTAAAAATGGCAATAGTCTATTTTGCACTCGCGTGCTGTTTCACATCGCTGTGAATTTTCACTGGCGGACGGCCAATGGCCGCCCCTACGGCAGCAAAAATATAGAAGTACCGATAATTGTAGGGGCGAGCATCGCTCGTCCGCTCCTCGCCGGAGGGGCGATTCGCATTTAGAACGGAATGTATCTTTATTGCGTCAGCCCGACCGGTGACAATGGAAGTATTCTATTTTGCACTCGCGCTTTTTCCCTGTCGTTGCTGCATTTTATTTAAACGCTTTTGCGTTAGCCCGACCGGTGATAATGGAATAATTCTATTTTGCACTCGCGTTCTGTTTCACATTGCTGCGAATTTTCACAGGCGGACGGCCAATGGCCGCCCCTACGGGTGCAGTATTATTATTGACGCTGTCATTTTGATAATGGAATATCTCGAATAACGCCGCAGGATATAACCGGGCTGACGCAATATCGACAAACGTCATTCTCAATCCGAATTGGCCGTCTGCCAAGACCGAGCATTGCTCGTCCGTCGGCGGCTTTAGATTTCCGCATAAACAGAAAAAGCAGAGAGGAAAGGCCTCTCTGCTTTTTTCATGTCACGTTTTGTTTGACCTTCGGCAGGCGCATTATACGGTCTCCTTTTTATCGGACTGCTTCCATGGCTTTCCGCCGGAAAGCCAGCCGTTTTCGGCCCAGTATTGCTTTTCGGCCCCGGACGCTCCCCAGCCGGCCTTCTGCATTCCTCCGTAAAACCAAAACAGAAGCCGTGTTCTGAGCCCGACCGTGACCCTGCCGCGGCGCGCCAGCTTCCGAGCCAGCTTTTCCATGTCCTTTTCGATCCCGGCCTTTTTCTTCGGCGGGACCATATCCCAGTTCATGGCGCTCACAACGGCGGCGTAACGGCGGATCTCGGGGATCCCCCAATTGGTAAGGTTAGCCGCGATCAGCCCGGCTGCCTTCTTCGCTCCGGCTCCGGCTGCGGTGGAGATCACGACGGCTCTTTTTGAAAACATCTCCCTCAGCGGCTTATGGCTCATCCAGTTCGTGAAGAACAGGTCCAGGAACGCCTTCATGGGCGCCGACGGCATCATGCAGTAGTTGGGGCTGGTGAAGATCAGAAGATCCGCCTCCAGCATATCCCGCAGGATGGGCTCCTTTTCCCGCCAATACGGGCAGCGCTCCCTCGCTTCCAGACAGGCAAAGCAGCCCGAGCAGAAGTGGTTCAAGTCCCTCGGCAGGAAATATTCCCTGACCTCATTTTCGCCGGCAAGCTTCCGTACCAGCAAATTGCCTATGTTCCAGGTGCTGCCCCTGTGGTTCTGTCCGTTAATTACAACAATTTTCATTTCTTTTCCTCAAATCGCATCGGTGTGTATCGCAGGCCGTCGGTAAGCTGCTCCGTATCCGTCGGAACAAAGCCCAGATGCCGGTACACCTCCACCGCGTAGGGGGAGGAATTGACGGTGAAGACCTGCCTTGAGTGATCCCGCCGCATGGCTTCAAACAGCTTCCTGCCGATGCCGCGGCGGTAATAGGCGGCGTCCACGAAGAAGTCGCCGATGTGCTGCGGCGCTCTCATGCAAAGCACGCCCACCAGCTTGTTTTCGTCAAACGCGCCGTAAAAGCTCAGGCTTCGGGTGCGCTCCTTATCGTCCAGGCTGGCGCGGAAAGATGCAATGCCCTCCGCGGAGTATTCCGGCGCTTCAAACTGCAGAAACTGCCGCCAGCACAGCTCAAGAGCTTCCGGTATCTCCTCCGGACTGAGCCTGCGGACAGGGTAGGCTTCCGTGCTTCGGGTCAGGCTGTACAGGCTCATGTCCACGACCTTGCCGTTTTTCACGGCGTTGCTTTTCATCGTCCCCTCGAACACAAAGCCGGCTTTCTCCAGCGCACGGCGGGAGCCGGCGTTATAGGAGAACGGCTCGGCGTAAATGCGCAGGATATCGGTGGTCTCAAAGATAATGCCGCATATCTGCCGAATGGCGTCGCTCATGATGCCGTGACCCCAGTATTCCTCCGCCAGATAATAGCCCAGCTCCGCCGTCTGACGGTGGATGTTGCCCTGCCGAAAGGCTCCGATGCTGCCGATGGCGCGGTCATCCGCGGTTATGGCGTATGCGAAGGTCTCGTTTTCATCCGCGGCAAGCATGGCGGCGATATAGTCCGACGCGTCCCGCTCGGTGTAGGGGAACGGAAGGCCGTCCCGCAGATTGTTGAGGATCTTCTCGTTGTTCAGCGCCGCCGCCAGATCCTTTGCGTCCGACAGACGCCACTTTCTCAAAATATAATCCACATCCATTCCGCCTTTCTGCATGATCTCGGAAACAGTGTATTTACTTATTCGCAGCGGCAGGCGCCGGCGCGCATCACTGCGCCTTTTGATACCAGTCCAGCACCGCCGCCAGATTATCCTCGCTGACCCTGCTGCCGCCGTGGAGCAGCAGATCAAGCATGTCGTCCTCATCGGGGCTGCGGTCTTCTTTGGCTGCCAGTCCCTTTCCCGCGGTTTTGAGCATGACGGTCATCATCAGCTTGTAGACCCCGCGCAGGCGGGTGATGTCAAAGCCGCCCTGCAGCGTAAACACGGGCATGGAGTCGGGCAGCGCATTGGCTTTGCGCAGATCCTGCATCTGTGAACCGGTGGCGCCCATCCCAACTCCGCAGACCGCCTCCACCGGCCAGCGTCCGGCGGCTTTTTTGTAGCCCTGCACCTTTCCGGCCATGAGCCATCCCAGATAAATGACCGGCTCTTCCGGCGGCAGTTTCTGCATGGCTTCGTCAAGCGGATAAACAGGCAGCCCCGTCTTACTACCGAGCAGCGCGGCATATTGTTCGGTATGACCTGTGTTCGATGTATATACGATGGCATTTGGCTTCATTTCGTGCACACTCCTTAAAAAAGCTTAAACCCGGCAGATATCGGCTGCCATTATATATTCTATCATTTTTTAAGCCTGTTCGATAGAGGCTTTTTGCAGGAGAATGTGTCAGAATTATAGGTGCGGCTGAAAAGACGCGGAACGTCATGCGTTCCGCGTCTTTCCAGACTGTCAAAGAACTAAAAATGAATGCATAGAATGAAGCGACGGACAGGGGGAGCTCGAGGGGGCGGCAGCCCGCCTCGAATTAGATAAATAGCCATCAAAAATGCCTGATTTATCAGGCTTTTTGACGAGCATGGCGAGGTTTTTCGTGAAATGAAATTTCACAAAAAACTTGGCGTTTTTGAAGCGTGCAAAAAAGTCCGGGAGGACTTTTTTGACACGCTGAAAAGACGCGGAACGTCATGCGTTCCGCGTCTTTCATAGCTTGCTTTCTTATGGTTTTTTCGTCCCGTTATCGGAGCCTTTATCCTGCTCCGGGGCTTCTTCGCCTTTGTAAAGCGCCCCCAGAGCCATTCCCCACAGAGGGCCGAGAACAAGCCCGAGCAGATGATTTTCCCATAAGCCGCAGCTGTTGAGCGTCACGCCCAGCAGCAGACCAAAGCTTGCTCCCACGGCGATGTGTGCGCCCCGCGCCTCGCCCCTGCGCTTTTCCGAGCCAAAGCTTACCGCCAGTATCGCCAGCGCGATGCCCACCATCACCCAGGGGAGCGCGGATAATACAAACTCTTTCATGTGCGCTTCTCCTCAAGCTCCGCGCCGTAGCGGAAGATAAGAGAGGCCAGGATGAGAACGATGCCCGTTGCAGCGCTCGTGAGATCGCCGCGGTCGCCTGCCGCGTCATGCGGCAGACCGAAGACGGCGCACACGATGGCACTGAGGATCACAGCCGCCAGGGGCAGAGCGACGGTGAGTATGCCGAGGCGTTTTATCTGTTCGGCGCCGCTGTGAGTGAAAGGCGTGCCGTCAGCCTGCTCCGCTTTGAAATAGCGCAGGGCGAATGTAAAAAGAATGCCGTCGGTCAGGGCAAGTACGGTGTCCGTCAGAAGAATGCCGTTCATTTCGGTCAGCCTGCCGGTCCCGGTCAGGAAAAGCATAAGCTCGCGGTCGGCACCGATCACCGTACCGCCGCTTTGCCAGACGATACCGCAAATCATCCCGAGCGCGGCCAGACCCGCCCAGACAAAGGAAAGGATCATGGCTATCTTAGTGAGTATCTGAAAGATACGGAAGGTTTTCTGAATGGTCTGTAATGATTTCATAACGCAGCCTCCTGTTTTGCTTACACCTTTATTCTACATTATCCCGTCTGTCCGCGATAGGCTGTTTTTTCGGCTGTTTGTGTCAGTTCTATAGGCAAACAGTAAAACGGAGGCGCCGCAGAATGCACCTCCGTTATCTTAACTTTTCTTCAGTATGCGTTCCAGCGCGGGGCCGTCTATCTGATTGACGGTCACGAACTTTCCCCTGTAAAAAACCGCCCAGTTATTGAAGGGGCAGGGCAGAGCCTTGGCCTTTTCCAGACTGTCCACGAGGATAAACGAGGCAGGTATGTCCCTTTCATCGCAATAGGCGCGAAGCGTCTCGATCCGCTGCGGGATATATGGGCACTGCAGGTCGTAATACACCGTCAGCTCCATGTTTTCGATCGTCTCACGCCTTGCGGCGGGCGCAAAGGCCGGCCTGCTGCCGTCGAAGGACAGCGCCAGCAGCTCATAGCCGCCGGGGGTCGTGTCCACGACCTCGAAGCCGAATTTCTTCGCGAAGCTCTGGTCGGAAAGCCACGCCTTCTGCTTCTGCGCACCCAGCATGCATATGCCGGATCTCCCCTGAGCCTTCGCATCGGCGATGCAGGATTCCATCAGCGCCCTGCCGAAGCCGCAGCCCTTGGGAGAGCCCGTTACCCACAGGCAGTAGATGTACAGGTAATTGTCTCCCACGACGGGCACCCATGCCGTTTCCAGCGGAGCATATTCGATGAACACGCAGCCCTTTACGTTCAGCTTGCGGAACACATGCCCCTCCTTCAGCCTGTCTGCCAGCCACAGGCGCTTGGCCTCCACGCCCGGGTGGGGCTTTTTCGTGCGGATGATGCAGCACAGGTGCTCGTCCGCCAGATTTTCAGGCGTCAGGTCAACATAGTCGGTATTCATATCGTCCTCCCAAAAACGCTGCCGGCTTCATCAGGTGTTTGTGTCCGCGCTGTCGAGAAACTCGCGCCGGTACTGGGACGGGGTCACGCCCTCGGACTTTTTAAACACCTTGGTGAAAACCCTGTAATCCCCGTATCCCGCCCGCTCCGCCACCTCGGCAACGGAAAGAGGGGTGGACAGCAGCAGCTTTTTCGCCTTCTCGATGCGTATGTTTGTGAGATAGGCCAGAAAATTCACGCCTATCTCGTTTCGGAAAAGCTGGCTGATATACTGCGGGTTGAGGTGGAACTCATCCGCCAGAACGGAGAGGCTCATTTCCTCCGCCAGATGCTCCTGAAGATAGCGGGTGATACCGGCGATGGTCCGCTCCTCCTGCTTTTCCGGCTCCGGCGCTGCCGACACACGCTGCTGAAACAGCGAGATCTTCAGATTGTCGATGCAGGTACCGAACTCCTCGTAGTTCACGGGCTTGAGGATATAGTCCGTTATCTGCAGCCGCAGTGCCTCGCGGCAGTAGGCGAAATCGTCGTAGCCGGACACGATGACAAAGGCGGTGTCGGGGTGCTTCATCCGGCTCAGCCGTATGACCTTCAAGCCGTTCATGATGGGGATGTTGATATCCATGATCACGATGTCCGGGCGCAGAGCGTCGATCTGAGCCAGAGCCTCCATGCCGTCGGCGGCCTCGCCCACGACCTCGCAGTCATGCCCTTCCCAGTCAAAGAGCCGCTTGAAGCCCTCGCGTATCATTATCTCATCGTCTACCAGAAGCACGCGCAGCTTTTTCATTTTCCATCCTCCTTGTTTACGGGCAGCAGCAGATGCGCCGTCACGCCGCCCGTGGGATTTTCGGTGTACGAAAGCCCGTATTCCCGCCCGCAGAGCAGCTTTATCCGCTTCTGCACATTCAGGATGCCGATGCTGTTTCCCTCCAGCTTGGCCGGCTGCCTGGCATAGGTCAGGAGCATGGAGTCGATCTCCGCCTTCTTTCCCTCGGCAAAACCGCTTCCGCTGTCGCAGACGAGAAGCTCCATCCGGTCATCCGCCGCTTTACGGGCCGATATGCGCACCTGTCCGCGGTAGCCCTTGTTTTTCAGCCCGTGGAGGAGACTGTTTTCCACGATGGGCTGCAAAATGAAGTTGGGCACCTGAACGCCGCCCAGATCCGGGTCTATGTCATATTCACACCGCAGCTCGGGGTAGCGGCAGCACATGAGCTCCATATACGCCTCCAGCAGCTCCAGCTCATCGTCCAGAGCGACCATCTGCCTGTCCACCTTTACGCTGAGCCGGAAGAAATCCACCAGCCGCATCAGCAGATCTGCTACTTTTTTGTCCCCGTTGAGCTGAGCCTGGATGCGGATCGTGTCCAGCGTGTTATACAAAAAATGGGGGTTTACCTGGCTTTTCAGATACAGCATGGACATCTTCTGCTCCGTCAGCTCCGCACGGAGGATGTCCGGATTCTCCAGGGTCAGGTAGAACGACAGGGTCATAAGCGTGATGCCCATGCCGCTGATGAGCCAGGTGGGATGAAACGCCTGCAGCAGCGACACGCACACCTCTATCACAAGCGCCGTGCCGATGGCAAACTTCTTCTTCGGGTCGATCCGCTTACGGTTGTGCAGCAGCAGCCACACGCACAGAAACAGATAGAAGGTCATGCTGACATAGCAGACGTCGGCGTGGATACCGTCGGAGTAGTTCCCGTCGGGCGTGACCGCGTAGTGAATGGGCAGCAGCAGGACTCCCAGTTCCGCGATAGCAAGGAATATTTTCGCGGGCGCGTCCAGATGCCGCGGCTTCCCGCTTTCCTCCTCCACAAGAACGGCGATGTACTGGTAAAACAGATACACGACCAGCACAAGGGTACCGATAAAAAGCCTGTGCAGGATATCGTTCAGGAGCACCGGTACGGTCTCCAGATGGTTCACGGTATAAACTGTCGCGGCGTCAAACGCCAGATGGACCATCGTAACGGCAAGCAGCAAGGAAAAGGTGCGGTGCAGCAGCGTGTACTTCTTTCCCGCGGAAAAATACACGCAGGCGATAAAGGCCAGAACAAGGAACAGCGCGATCTCCATGCGAAGCATATTATTCACCCCTTGATATAAGTATATCTGCCGTTCACGTCCGCGGATAGGCAGATAATGCAGCAGCTTGTGTCAATTTTATAGGTGCCGCGATAAAGCCCCCTATGCAGTCGTATTATCCTACATAGGGGGCTGTTTTTCGCTTCTGCCTGCGGCGGCAGAAAAACTATTTTCCGGCTTTCCTGCGGGCTTCCTCGTACTTTTTCAGAGCCTCATCGTATTCGCGCTGGGCGGCCTCATATTCCTTCAGCCGCGCTTCGCGTTCAAGGCGCTCGGTCTCCTCGTTGAGCCTGCGGGTCTTCGCCTCAAGCTCGCTTATGTCCGAGGGTGCGGCGGCGCGGCGCGGCCTTGCCGATTCCGCCTCGTCCTCGTCTTCCTCGTCGTCCATATCATCGTCGTCGTAATCGTCGCCGGCGATGTCCGCGGGCGGCACGGGCATCACGTCCGGCGCGCCGGAGGCGAAAGCGCCGTTATACGCCTTTGTGCAGACGGCGGCGAGGACGGCGGTTATGAGGGAAACGGCGAGCAGCACCAGCATGGCGACCCGCTGAAGGCTGCCGTCGCCGGAGCCGTCGGAAAGCGCGTAGACGAAATACTGATAACCGTTGGTGAAGCCGTAAATGTTCGCGGCAGCCGCGCCGACGGCGGCGACGCCGCTTGCGATGAGCGCCGCAAGCAGCTTCTTGCCGTTGGGACGCAGCGCGGCGGCCAGCCCCACGGCTCCGGCGAGGATGGCGGCGAGGCTGAGTATGCGCAGCGTGGAGTTGAGGCTCTTGCGCAGGTCCAGCTCCCGGGTGAGATTTTCAGCGTCCTCCTCGGCGTATTCCTTCGCCGCCTCGAGCACGGACTCATAATCGCTCTCGTCCGAGACTCTGTCCGCGATGCCCTCTATCTCCATAAGCGCGGCGATGCCGGTCGTTACGGCAGCCTCGGCGTCGTCATACTTTGTGAGCTGATCCTTGAGGCCGTTCATCTTCTCAACATTGTCGTTGAGCTGGGCCTGACCCGCGATAAGCTGGTTTTTCGCGTCGGCAAGCTGCGCCCTGCCGCTGTCGAGTTGAGCCTTGGCTTCATCAAGCTGTGCCTTGCCTTTGTCAAGCTGAGCCTTGGCCTCGGCAAGCTGTGCCTTGCCGTCGGCTATCTCCTGCTCGGCCTCGGCTATCCTGGCGTTTGCCTCGGCAAGCTGCGCCTGCCCGTCCTCATACTCTTTTATCGCGTCCTTGAGCTCCTGGATCGAGGTGTATCCGTGCTTGGCGAGAAAGGCGGCGATCGCGTCAGAGCCGGGGATGAGGTTTATCGCGTCGTAAACGGGCTTTGCCTTCTCGTAAGCGGGAGTGGCGGCGTCGAGCTTTGCCTGACCGGCGTCGCGCTGGAGCTTTGCCTCGGCAAGCTGATCCTCGGCGTCGGCAAGCCTCTGCTCGGCGGCGTTATACTCGGCAAGCTTTGAATTATAGAGCTTTTCCGCCTCGTCGTACTCAGCCTGCCCCCGGGAGATACGGTCCGCGCCGGCGTTATACTCCTGCTGACCCTGACTGAGCTGCTCGCCGCCTATGTCGTCGGTAACGACGCTCTCGGCAAATTCCTTCTCATCCTCGGCGCGCTCGGCCTCGTTCTTCCTGACCTCGGCCACGCGCCCGTCAAGAACTTCGACAAACCCGAGGATATCCGCCTTCTGGCTTTTCTTGAACCGCAGTATCTGCGAAATATCGTCCATACCGGCGCTCACAGCAAAAATGCCGAATATCGAGGCCAGTATCAGACATACGCTGACGGCGGTCAACAATGTTCTTTTCATTTTGCTCTTCCTTTCTCAGAGCGCCCAAATGAGTTCCCCCATCATTTGCGCGCGTTAATTCACATCATTGGGACTGCTGCCGCTTCTGCTCCCTTGCAACGGCCTCAAAGTCGCCGGCGAAGCGAGGCGGCACGCGCAGGCGGCTTTTCCCTGAAAGCCGTGTCTTCCTGATGAACTTATCCCCCCAGATAAGCATCTGCGGAAGCACGAAAAGCACCAGCAGCAGTGATATAAAGGTGCCCCGTCCGAGGGCTATTCCTATGCCGGAGGTGGTCGCCTCGCTGGTGAGCATGCCGATGAGCAGCCCGGCTATGGCAAGAATACTGCCGGAGGTTATCAGCGTCGGCAGGGCTCCGTTGAGAGCTCCCGTCACGGCCTTCCGGCGCGAGAAGCGCTGGCCGCGCAGGGTGAGATAGCGGTTGGATACGACTATTGCGTAGTCAATGTTCGCGCCCATCTGTATGGCGCTGACGATGAGGTAGCCGACGAAGAATATCGGGTCGCCGGTAAAATACGGGATGGAGAAATTGAGCCATATGCTGCCCTGGATGACCGCGATGAGCAGCACCGCGAGCCCGAAGGAGCGGAAGGTGAATATAATGATTGCGACCACGAACAGTGCCGAGAGCACGCTGACCATGAGGCTGTCTTGCGAAAAGAACATATCAAGATCGCGGGACGCGGTGGCGTCGCCGGTGACGTAGACGTCGTCGCCGTAATAGCTTTCGGCAACGGAGTGTATCTCCTCTATGAGTGCGTAGGACTCGTCGCTCTGCACCGCGGTGTCGCAGTAAATGAGCATACGACTGTAATGCCTGCCCTGAAGCTGAGCCTTGGCGTCGGTCAGCTGAGCGTAAAGCGACTCGACCATGTCGAGCTTGTCCTTATCAAGCTCGATATCGCCGCTTTCCGCGGTGTCGTACAGGAACATGAACAGGTCGATGAGCGGGATCTTATACTGGCGCAGATCCTCCTTCACAAGGTCGTAATCGGAGTTTCTTGCGGCGTAGTAGGCAAACAGGGCCGAGGCCGTTACGTTGTCCAGACCTGCAAGCTCGGAAAACTCGCCGATGGTGATCCTGTCCCCGAGGCGGAACCCGTCGAGCACCTCAACGCTCGCTATGCCCAGCACCGAGGTGACATGCTCCTTTTCCGCGATCTCATCGAGCATTTTCGCTTCGGTCTCGTAGTCGCCGGAGGGCACCACCAGAGCCATCGTGTTGCTCTCGCCGAAGGTCTCGACGATCTGCGCGTGGGCGGTCTGGCTCTCGTTCAGGCGAACGGGGTAGGCGTCCCTGTAATTGTACGACAGCGGGATCCGGTTTGCAAAATAAAAGGACACCAGCGCGATGCAGATGAACACGGGAGGCAGTATCTTTCTCGTTTTCCATGCAAAGCGGCCGACCGCGTCGATGCGCGGGATGAAGCTGCGGTGCTTCGTTTTTTCGATGGCTTTGCCGAAGACCGTCAGGAGCCCCGGCATCAGCAGAAACACCGAGAGCATGGAGAAGATTATTGATTTTATGAGCACCTTGCCGAGGTCGACGCCGAGACCGAACTGCATGAAGGTCATGGCGATAAGGCCGCCTATGGTGGTGAGGCTCGAGGAGGAAATCTCGGGTATGGCCTTCGCCAGAGCCTCGACGATGGCGTCGTACTGCCCGAGATGCTGCTTTTCCTCGGCAAAGCGGTTGCACAGTATGACCGCGTAGTCTATCGCAAGAGCGAGCTGAAGTATGAGCGTAACTGCGTTCGATACAAAGGAGATGGATTCAAAAATGAAATTTGTGCCGAGCTGAAGGACGGCGGCCGCAACGAAGGTTATCACAAGTACCGGAACTTCGGCGTAGCTGCGGGAGGTAAGCAGCAGCAAAGCGGTGACGATGATGACCACCAGGATGCCGACATATATCATGTCATTTACTATGTCCTTGGTCAGATCCATGCCGACCTCGGTATAGATCTCCGTATCGCCGGCACCCGACACGAGCTCCCTGAGCGCGGCGAGGGCCTCGGCGCTTATCTCGTCGTCCACCCCGCCGGCAAATGTGACGTCAAACAGGGCGCAGCCGTCTTTGTAATGATGCTCGGTATCGTCAAAGGTCACGGATCTTATCCCGTCTGTCGCCTGAATATCCTGCGCGAGACGTCCGGCGTCGTCAAGGGAAATATCCCGCACCATGACCTTCGCCGTTGCGTAGGTGATAAACTCGCCCTCCATGGCGTCAAGGCCCTGACGGGTCTCAGTATCCTCCGGCAGAAAACGGTTCAGGTCGTCCTCAACAACCGTCAGAGTGGAGGTATAGACCGACAGAAGCGCCGCCGCGAGAAAAATTATCATTATCAGCTTTCGGTTGTCAACAATGAGCTTTGCGATCTTATGCATTACGAACTCCAAAAAGGTATATGTATGGGTTGTTCAACGGTGTATCAATGTATTTTATTATATTATTATATTATAATATCAGGGCCACTTCAAGGGAGATTTGTCAATTTATTATTAAATCTGCTTGAAGAATGTGAAAATGGGCTGTATAATCAAAACTCTCAGGAGGTGCAGACATGGTAACCTTTCTTTCCAGATTACTTATAAAGAATCCCGAGGATTACACAAATCCCGCCGTAAGGAAGGCCTACGGCAGCCTGTGCAGCCTGCTGGGCATATTCCTGAACGTGCTGCTGTTCGCGGGCAAATACGTGGCCGGAGTGATCTCCGGCTCCATAGCCATAACCGCCGACGCCTTCAACAACCTTTCCGACGCCGGATCTTCGATTATCTCCCTGCTGGGCTTCCGGCTCTCGGGCAAGAAGCCCGACCCGGATCACCCCTTCGGCCACGGCAGGATAGAGTACATATGCGGCCTGGCGGTAGCGGCGATGATAGTCGTCATGGGTGTTGAGCTGCTCACAAGCTCCGTCCGGAAGATAATCAGCCCCGAGGCCATCGAGGTCGGGCTGCTTCCGGCGGCGATACTGCTGGCGTCCATCTGCGTGAAGGTCTATATGTGCATATACAACAGGAGCGTGGGCAAAAAGATAGGCTCCACCGCGATGATCGCGACGGGCACCGACAGCCTTTCCGATTCTATAGCGACGACCGTGGTTCTGATCTCGATGGGCGTTGCGTATGTATTCAAGGTGAACATAGACGGCTACGCCGGAGTGCTGGTCGCGCTGTTCATCCTTTTCGCGGGCTACAATGTGGCAAAGGACACACTCTCCCCGCTGCTGGGTCAGGCGCCGGATCCGGAGCTTGTCGATAACATAGAAAAGCTCGTGATGAGCAGCGGCTCGGTCATAGGGATGCATGACCTTATAGTGCACGATTACGGCCCGGGCAGGCTGATGATAAGCCTCCACGCGGAGGTAGACGGCAGGGGAGACATTTTTGAGCTGCACGATGAGATAGACCTCATTGAACGCAGGCTCAAGGAGGAGCTCGGCTGCGAGGCGACGATACACATGGATCCCGTCGAGACCGACAACGAGCAGGTGACCGCCGAGCGCAGGGCGCTTGAGGCCGTGCTCGCCGACGTCGGCGGCATTATCAGCATGCATGATTTCCGCATGGTCGCCGGCCCGAGCCATACAAATCTTATCTTCGACGTCGTTATCTCCGCCGACTCAAAGAAAACGCCGGAGGAGATACGCCGTGAGATCTGCGCGGCGGTCGAGGAAAGGCTCCCGAACCGCTTCGCCGTCGTTAACGTAGATACGTCCTTTGTGAAATAGATATGATGCCTGAAAAAAGTCTGAAAAAGCCTCTGCTGCCGAAATATTCGCTTATCCCGCTGCTGTTTACCGTCTGCCTGCATTTTGCAGTTTACAACGGCACAAAGCTGATAAACGGCTTCCGTACCCCCGCGGACGTCAGTCTCCCCATCGACGCGTCCATACCGCTCGTGCCCGAATGGACGTTCATATATGCGTTCACCTTCCTGTTCTGGGGCGCGGGGCTGATAATGACGGCGCGTCAGGAAAAGCCGCTGTGCTATAAGCTTCTGGGCTGCGTGGTGACGGCTGAGATCATATGCACGGCCTTTTTCCTGCTGCTGCCGTCGTATGTGCCGCGCCCCGCGCTCGAGGTCGACGGCCTTTCCTCGTGGATGCTGTCGGTTATATATTCAATGGATGAGCCGACCAACTGCTTTCCCTCCATGCACTGCCTGCTGACCTACATGGTGTTCCGCCAGTCGATGTACTGCGATAAGGTCAGGCCGTGGATGAAGGCATTTGCGGGGATCTTCACCGTGCTGGTGTGCCTTTCGACGGTATTCGTAAAGCAGCACGTGGTGCTTGACGTTGTCGGCGGGCTTGCCTGCGGCGAGATCGCCATGCAATGGGGGCTAAGGTCGTCGGCGTGGAAAATTTTTGATAAATTAAATAAAAAACTCTTGCCAAATGACTGAATGTATGATTTAATAGGTCTACACAAAAGAACCGCAAATGTATAGAAATGAACAAAAACCCTAAAATCAGGAGGAAGGAATTCATGGAGAAGACCCGCAGCAAAAAATTTACATTAGCGATCCTTACTGTAGTCATGATGTTTGTCATGGTCCTGGCTCCCGCCGGCTATGCCGACGCCGCCGAGCCCACAGGCGATATTGCCGCCGCCGTGGAAAAGACTCAGGCGACCGTTGCCGCGAAGCTTGAAGAGGTCAAGGCAGGCATTGGCGAGAAGATCGGCGTTGACAACGCAACTCTCGAGTATCTCTGGAATTACGGCGCAAATGTCGGAGCGGGCGTTGAAGGCGCCACCGATGATTTCGTGGCAATGCTGGAGGGCATCGGCGCGGCCTATGACAACGGCGACATCGAGGGCATCATGAAAACCCCCGAGACCTTTATCAACGGTCTCAAGCAGTATCTGGGCGGCATCAAGGACGTTACGCTTCCCTGAGCCCCGATAAACGGCTGAATTTTTCTTCCCCGAGGCTTTCTCGGGGAAGCTTTTTTATTATGTGTATTGCATTTTCGCAGGATTGCTGTAAAATCCATAGTGAATAAAGGGCCTATCCTGAGAACATCCGGAGGAAGTATGAAAGCTGTAATGACGGTCATAGGCGCCGACTGCATAGGCATCGTGGCGCAGGTCAGCACTCTGCTGGCGGAAATGAATGTGAACATACTGGACATGAGCCAGACCATCATGGAGGGACTTTTCACCATGACCATGCTGGTGGATACCGAAAAATCGGAGCATAAGCTCGAGGATATACGCAGTGCCCTCGACGCGAAGGGCGCGGAGATGGGGCTGAAGATCCGCATACAGCGTGCGGATATCTTCACCGCGATGCACAGGATATGAGGTGAAGCGATGCTCGATCTTGCCGATATAAAACAGACGGTGGACATGATAGACCACCAGCATCTGGACATCCGCACCATAACCATGGGCATATCCCTGCTCGACTGCGCCCATCCCGACATCGGGCGCTGCGCCGAAAAGATATACGACAAGATATGCCGCAGGGCCGAGCGCCTTGTTTCCGTCGGCTGCGACATCGAAAACGAGTTCGGCATCCCCATCGTGAATAAGCGCATATCCGTGACCCCCATTGCGCTCGTCGCCGCCGGCTGCGGGGAAGGGGACTTCGTCGAGCTTGCCCGTGCTCTGGACAGGGCGGCAAAAAGCTGCGGCGTGAATTTCATCGGCGGCTATTCCGCGCTGGTGCACAAGGGCTTCACCGAGGGCGACCGAAGGCTCATCGAGAGCATACCCCGCGCCCTGGCGGAAACGGAGCTGGTGTGCTCGAGCGTCAATATCGCCACCACAAAGGCCGGCATAAACATGGACGCCGTCGCGCTGATGGGCAGGATAATAAAGCAGACGGCGGCCCTCACCGCCGACAGGGACGGCTTCGGCTGCGCAAAGCTCGTCGTGTTTGCAAACGCCGTTGAGGACAACCCCTTCATGGCCGGAGCCTTCCACGGCGTGGGCGAGGGCGAGAGCGTCATAAACGTGGGCGTTTCCGGCCCCGGAGTCGTGCACAGCGCGCTTAAAGAGGTGAGGGGTCTGCCCTTTGACGAGGTGGCCGAGACCGTAAAGCGCACCGCCTTCCGCATAACGCGCATGGGTCAGCTCGTGGCTCAGGAGGCATCGCGCCGCCTCGGCGTGCCCTTCGGCGTCGTGGATCTGTCCCTTGCGCCGACTCCCGCTGTGGGCGACAGCGTTGCCCGCATACTTGAGGAGATGGGGCTTGAGACCTGCGGCACCCACGGCACCACTGCGGCTCTTGCGCTGCTCAACGACGCGGTGAAAAAGGGCGGCATAATGGCCTCCGGCCATGTGGGCGGCCTGTCGGGCGCGTTCATCCCCGTCAGCGAGGACGAGGGCATGATAGCCGCCGCGGGCAGCGGTGTGTTGACTGTCGACAAGCTCGAGGCCATGACCTGCGTGTGCTCGGTGGGGCTTGACATGATCGCCGTACCCGGCGACACTCCGGCCGAGACCATATCCGCCATCATAGCCGACGAGGCGGCGATAGGAATGGTAAACTCCAAGACCACGGCGGTCAGGGTCATCCCCGCTCCGGGAAAAACGGTGGGCGACGAGGTGCAGTTCGGCGGACTTCTCGGCAACGCGCCGGTGATGCGGGTGCATAAGGAGAGCCCGAAGGCCTTCATCGACCGCGGCGGACGCATCCCCGCGCCCATGCAGAGCCTGAAAAACTGAAAAAATTCCGATCACATATTGACAAAAAGTTTTTTGCTGAGTATAATTTAGCCTATCTTTCGGGAAAGGCAGGATAACGGACATGGTTATTTGCAGGAACAACGCAATAATTAACGGTTCCGTGTCCGATTGCGCCCGGAACGCCGTTTCCATGCCCTTTGCTTTCTTCAATGCAGTACGATTTTATGCGTACTGCATTTTTTACTACTATTATTACGGCTTTAATAAGATGAGCCCGCAAAGGACGTGAATAATGGCAAGCCGCCGAGGCGGCGCATATATGTCATTACGAGCGGCTTCCTTTACGGGAGCCGCTCTTTTGCTCTGTAAATGCTTATATCCTCAGGAGGAAAAGAACATTATGATAGCAGTATTCGTCAACATGGGCACCGTGCTGCTCGGCAGTCTCATCGGCATCCTGTGCCGGAACAAAATAAAGCAGGCGTATATCGACATCGTCATCTCCGCTCTCGCTCTGGTGACCGTCGTTATCGGCGTCGGAAGCGCCGTCGGCTCGAAGGACACGCTGTGCCTCATCATCTGCATAGTCATCGGCACCGTGCTCGGCACGCTCATGAGGATAGACGAGGGCATCGACGGAGCGGGGGACTTTATAAAAAATAAGGTGCTGCGGGGCAAAAACCTCGGCGGGCGCTTTACCGAGGGCTTCGTTTCGGCAAGCATCCTGTTCTGCGTGGGGTCGATGACCATCATGGGCTCGTTCGAGGCGGGCATCAACCACAATTACGATATAATCTTCGCAAAGAGCGCGCTCGACTTCGTCTCGTCGATGATGTTCGGCGCGGCTATGGGTCTGGGCGTTACCTTCTCGGCGTTGTTCATTCTGGTGTTCCAGGGCGGGCTGACCCTGCTCGCGGGCGTGATATCGCCGTACCTCGGCGCGGACGTGGTCGCGGAGATGTCGGCCGTTGGCGGAACGATACTCATAGGTATGGGGCTCAATATGCTTGAGCTCTCCCCGAAAAAGATCAAATCCGCAAATATGCTCCCGGGAATTTTCCTTCCCATCGCATATATCCCCCTGTACGAGCTTATAACAAAATTATTCTGATGTGAGGTAAGAAAAATGAACGAACTTGAAATGTCCCGAAAAGAGATAAGCCGCATAGACGCCGAAATGGCGAGCCTTTTCGAGCAGAGGATGAAGGCCTGCGGGGACATCGCAGAATATAAAAGAAAATGCGGCCTGTCCGTGCGCGATACCGCCCGCGAGAGCGAGCTCATCGAGCGCAACCGCAAACTCATCGAAAGCGCGGACGTGGAGAGCTATTACGTTCAGTTCATGAGAAACACCATCGACCTGTCCTGCGCGTATCAGTCGAAGCTCCTGACGGGCATGCGCGTGACCTACTGCGGCGTTGAGGGCGCGTTTGCCTACATGGCGGCGAAGCGTATGTTCCCCGAGGCAGAGCTCGTGCCATTTGCGGATTTTGCCGACGCCTATCAGGCGGTCGAGCGCGGCGAGTTCGACTGCGCGGTGCTGCCGCTTGAAAACAGCGCCGCCGGCGAGGTCGGAACGGTCATGGACCTTCTGTTCTCCGGCAGCCTGTATATAAATCAGGTGCTCGACCTGCCCATCGTGCATAACCTCATGGCAAACGAGGGCGCGAGCCTTGACGGCATCAGGACCGTCGTCAGTCACCCCCAGGCGCTCGACCAGTGCGGGGAATATATAAGGCAGCACGGCTTCGAGACGCTGCCCTATTCAAACACCGCCCTTGCCGCAAAGCACGTCAAGGAGACCGGCGATCCCGCCCTTGCCGCCATTGCCTCGGACGACACCTCCTCGCTCTTCGGCCTCAAGGTGCTGGATAAATCCATAAACGACGTCAAAAACAACACGACCCGCTTTGCGGCTTTCTCAAGAGCGCAGAACCGCCCCTCCTCCCCGAAAAAGCGCGAGGACGAGAACTTCATCCTTGTGTTCACCGTCCGCAACGAAGCAGGCTCCCTCGCGCAGACGCTCAACATCATCGGCGCTCACGGCTTCAATATGCGCAGCCTGCGCAGCCGCCCCATGAAGGAGCTGCAGTGGAACTACTTCTTCTATATCGAGGCCGAGGGAAACATCTACAACGAAAACGGACAGGATATGCTGCGCGAGCTCGGCGCTGTGTGCGCAAAGCTCCGTCTGGTGGGCACCTACTACTCAAATCTCAGGACCGAGGAGTGAAATAAATGATAATTCCCGTCAACGCGGACAACGGCTGCTACGATATCGTGCTCGAGCGCAGCAGCCTGAAAAAAGCGGGACAGCTCCTTGAGCTTGACCGCCGCGTTCTCGTCGTGACGGACGAGGGCGTTCCGCCGGAGTACGCCGGATGCGTGGCCGGTCAGTGTAAAGAGCCCGTGGTCGTGACCGTGCCCCGCGGCGAGGGCAGCAAGAGCTTTGAGCAGCTCGAGCGCCTGCTTTCGGCCATGCTCGAGGCCTCCTTCACAAGGGGCGACTGCGTTGTCGCCGTCGGCGGCGGCGTGGTGGGCGATCTGAGCGGCTTCGCGGCCTCCTGCTATATGCGCGGCATTGATTTCTACAACATCCCGACCACCCTGCTTTCGCAGGTCGACTCCTCCGTCGGCGGGAAGACCGCCGTCAATTTCGGGGGCGTCAAGAACATCGTCGGCGCGTTTTACCAGCCGAAAAAGGTGATAATCGACCCCGAAACGCTGAAGACCCTCGAACGGCGGCAGCTCATGGCCGGCCTTGCCGAGGCGATAAAAATGGCCGCGACAAGCTCGGCGGAGCTTTTTGAGCTCATCGAAAAAAGCGAGGATCTTGACGCGGATCTGCCCGAGATCATACGCCGCTCTCTGTGCATCAAAAGGGACGTCGTGGAGCAGGATCCCAAGGAAAACGGCCTGCGCCGCATCCTGAACTTCGGGCACACCGTCGGCCACGCGGTGGAGGGCTTCAATAAAGGAAAGCTCCTGCACGGCGAATGCGTCGCGCTGGGCATGCCGCCCATGTGCGGCGGCGAGGCGCTTGAGCGCGTGACAAAGGTGCTTAAAAAGTACGGTCTGCCCACGGAGATAGAGCAGAGCGCGGACGAGCTCATGCCGTATCTCAAGCACGATAAGAAGATGACGGCCAACAGCGTAAAGGTCGTTCTGGTCGATAAGATAGGTCAGTTTCGCATATGCGATATGAAGCCGGAGGATATCCTCGGCAGCCTGGAGAACAAGACATGAAAAACACTTTCGGACAAAGCGTTTCGGTGAGCCTTTTCGGCGAGAGCCACGGCCCCGCGGTGGGCGCCGTCATCGACGGGCTTTCGCCGGGAATCGCGGTGAGCGAGGACTTCATTGCCCGTCAGCTTTCCCGCCGCCGCCCATCCTCGGCGCTGGACACTCCCAGACGGGAAAAGGACGAGTTTAAGATACTCAGCGGCGTTTTTAACGGCAAAACCACAGGAACGCCCATATGCATCGTTATACCGAACGAGAACACACGCAGCAAAGACTATAATTACGGCCCCGCCAGACCCTCACACGCGGATTATGCGGCCTTCTGCAAATACCACGGCTATGAGGACTACCGCGGCGGAGGGCATTTCTCCGGCAGGATAACGGCGGCTCTCGTCGCGGCGGGAGGCATACTCCTCCCCGCGCTGGAGGGGCTCGGGATAAGCATCGGCACGCACATCCTCTCCTGCGGCGGCGTGTCCGACCGCGGGTTTGAGAACACGGCGGAGGATATTGAGCTTCTTAAAAACAGCGCATTTCCCGTTTTGACCCCTGAGCGGGGCGAGGAGATGGCCGAGAGGATAACGCAGGCGCGGCTCGATAACGACAGCGTCGGCGGCGTTACACAGACGGCGGTCTGCGGCGTCATGCCCGGCCTCGGCGAGCCGTGGTTTGACAGCGTCGAGGGGCTTTTGTCCCACGCGGTGTTTTCTCTCGGCGGCGTCAAGGGCATAGAGTTCGGAATGGGCTTTGGCTTTGCCAGTGAAAAGGGAAGCAGCTGCAACGACGCGCTCAGGCTTGAAGAGGGCAGGGTAGTAACCAAGACCAACAATAACGGCGGCATAAACGGCGGCATAACAAACGGCATGGACATCGTGTTCCAATGCGCCGTGAAGCCGACGGCATCGATAGCAAGACAGCAGGAGACCGTGGATTTTGTGAAGGGCGAAAACGCTCAGCTTTGCATCCACGGCCGCCACGACCCCGCCATAGTGCGGCGCATCTGTCCGGTGCTCGACAGCGTGACGGCGATGGTGCTGTGCGACCTTATGGCGCAGCGCTTCGGCACCGACGTGTTTTTGAAAGGAACGGAAAAATGAAATACGGACTTATCGGCGAGCACCTCGGCCACAGCTACTCCTGTGAGATACACGGCGCCATTGCCGACTATGAATACGAGCTCAAGGAGCTGCGCCCCGACGAGCTGGACGGATTTATGAGGCAGCGTTTTTTTAACGCGATAAACGTCACCATCCCCTATAAGCAGAGCGTCATCCCCTATCTGGACGAGATATCCGACAGGGCAAGGAGCATCGGCGCGGTGAACACCGTCGTCAACACCGGCGGCAGGCTTTACGGCGACAATACGGATTTTGCAGGCATGGCGGCGCTCGCCAAACGCATAGGCATAGATTTCAAAGGCAAAAAGGTGCTCATCCTCGGCACCGGCGGCACCTCCAGGACCGCCCACGCCGTTGCCGAAAGCCACGGCGCGGCGACGGTGCTCCATGTGTCAAGACGCGGAGGGGACGGACTCATAAGCTATGAGGAGGCGGCCCAAAATCACTCCGACGCGCAGATAATAATAAACACCACACCAGTGGGGATGTATCCGGACACCGAAAAAAAGCCCATCGACATAAGCGCGTTTCCCGCGCTCGAGGGCGTGCTCGACGCGATATACCACCCCCTGCGCACGAACCTTGTTCTCGACGCGCAGGAGCGCGGCATCCCCGCCTCCGGCGGGCTGTATATGCTGTCGGCGCAGGCGGTCTACGCCTCGGCGGTGTTTCTGGGCAGGGAAGTCGAGCCCGCGCTCATCGAAAAGGCATATAACCTCGTAAAAGCCGATAAGCAGAACATCGTGCTGGTCGGTATGCCCTCGTGCGGCAAGACCACCGTCGGCAAAATAATTGCCGGGCGCACGGGAAAGACCTTTTTTGACACCGACGACGCCATCGTTGCCGAGATCGGCATGACCATCGCGGAGTTTTTCGCCCAAAAGGGCGAGAATGCCTTCCGCGAGCTTGAAAGCCGGGTCATAGCCGAGGCCTCGAAGAAGGGCGGCCTCGTAATAGCGACCGGCGGCGGCGCGGTGCTCAGGCCGGAAAACGTCCGCGCCATGCGGCAGAACGGCACTGTCGTGTTCATCGACAGGACGCTTGAAAAGCTCATCACGACCGACGACCGCCCCCTGTCCTCGAACAGGGCCGCGCTGGAGAAGCTGTATGAGACGCGGTATGATATCTACAAAAACGCCGCCGACCTGCACGCGGACGGAAACGGAACGCCCGAGGAGGTCGCGGAGGCGATACTGAAGGAGCTGAAATGATGAAATTTCTCATTCTCAACGGCCCGAACATAAACATTCTCGGCATCAGAGAGCCGGATATATACGGCAGGCAGAGCTATGACGACCTGCGGCGGCTTGTCAGCGAGCACGCGAAAGAGCTGGGCGTCGGGGTCGAGTTTTACCAGTCAAACCACGAGGGCGACCTTGTTGACGCAATACAAAAGGCGTATTTTGACGGCATCGACGGCATCGTCTTCAACCCCGCCGCCTATACCCACACAAGCGTCGCCATCGCAGACGCGGTCAAGGGCGTGGGCATCCCCACTGTCGAGGTGCACATCTCCGAGGTCAGCAAGCGCGAGGCCTTCAGGCAGGTGAGCTATATCGGCGCGGTGGCGGTGCACACCGTCACCGGGCGCGGCCTTGCCGGCTACACCGACGCCATGGACTACCTTGCAGAGCTTTTGGGAGAGCGGAAATGAAAGTAAGCATAAAGCCGGGGCGGTGCTCGGGCGAGGTCTGCGCGCCGCCGTCAAAAAGCTATGCCCACCGTATGCTCATCTGCGCGGCCCTTGCCGACGGCGAGAGCACGGTACGCGGCCTTGCCCGCAGCGAGGATATGCTCGCAACGCTCGACTGCATCGCCGCCCTCGGCGCGGAATATGCGCTCGATGGCGATACGGTGACGGTAAAAGGCGGAAAAAACAGGACGGCTGAGGGAGCCGTGTTCCCCTGCCGCGAAAGCGGAAGCACCCTGCGCTTCATGCTGCCCATAGCGGCGGCCTGCGGTGAGCGCGCGCGCTTTACCGGCACGGGCAGGCTCATGGAGCGCGGCGTCGGGATATATGAGGAGCTTTTCGCCGAAAAGGGCATCGGCATAAAAAAAGACGGCGGGAGCATAGAGCTCAGCGGCAGGCTGACATCGGGCGAATATACCTTTCGCGGCGACGTCAGCAGCCAGTTCGTGACGGGGCTTTTGTTCGCCCTGCCTCTGCTTGAGGGCGGCAGCGTTATTCGCGTCCTGCCGCCGGTCGAGAGCAGAGCGTATATCGACGTGACCGTCGCGGTGCTGCGCTCGTTCGGGATAGAGATAACGGAAAACCCCGAGAACACGTTCAATATCGCCGGCGGGCAGAGATATCTCTGCCGCAGCATGAGCGTCGAGGGCGACTGGTCAAACGCGGCGGCGCTGTTTGCGCTCAACAGCCTCGGAGGCTCTGTAAGCGTCACGGGGCTCAATACGGACAGCATCCAGGGCGACAGGGTATGCCTTGAACTGCTGGAGAGGCTTAAAAGCCCGAACGCCGTTATCGACATTTCAAACTGCCCCGACCTCGGGCCGGTGCTGTTCGCGGCGGCTGCCGCGTCGGGCGTCGGAGCCGTGTTCACGGGCACAAGGCGGCTGAGAATAAAGGAGAGCGACCGCGCCTCGGTCATGGCGCAGGAGCTTGAAAAATTCGGCGTTGAAGCAAGAGTGCTGGAAAACAGCGTCGTCATAGAGCCCGGGCGGCTGCAAAGCCCGAGAGAGACGCTGAGCGGGCATAACGATCACCGCATCGTCATGGCGCTGAGCCTGCTTGCAAGCGCTGTCGGCGGCGTTATCGACGGCGCGGAGGCGGTGCGCAAGAGCTATCCGGACTATTTTGAGGTGCTGCGGCGTCTCGGAGCGGAGGTAGAGTATGGAGCTTAATAAAAACACGAAAATACTGATAGTCGGCCTCGGCCTGATGGGCGGCAGCTATGCGCAGGCGCTCACGGACAAGGGCTTTGAGGTCGGCGCGATGGCCAGACGGCAGGAGACGATAGACTACGCGGTCGAAAAGGGACTGATATCGCACGGAAAAAGCACGGTCGACCCCGATTATATCGGGCAGTTCGACCTGCTCATCTTCGCCCTGTACCCCCACACCTTTTTGGAGTGGCTCAGGGACAATCAGCAGTATATAAAGCCCAAGGCGCTCATAACGGACGTGACAGGCGTAAAGTGCAGCGTTGTGTACAAGGTTCAGGAGATGCTCAGGAGCGACCTTGAGTACATCGGCGCTCACCCCATGGCCGGACGTGAGCTCAGCGGCGTGGAGTATGCGACCAAGGATATATTCAGCGGCGCAAACTACATCGTGACCCCAACGGCGAAAAACACGCCGGAGGCGATAGATTTCTGCAAAAAGCTCGGCTATGAGATGGGCTTTAAGACCGTCAGCGAGCTCTCGCCGGAGGAGCACGACGAGATGATCGGCTTTCTGTCGCAGCTTGCGCACTGCATCGCGGTGTCACTCATGGTGTGCAAGGATTCGCGCAGGCTCGTCGATTACACCGGCGACTCCTTCCGCGACCTCACGCGGATAGCGAAGATAAACGACCTCATGTGGAGCGAGCTGTTTCTGCTGAACAAGGAGCAACTTCTGGCGCAGATGGATCTGTTCATGGAAAAATTCACGCAGCTCCGCGACGATATCGCAAGGGACGACACCGAGGCGATACGCGAAATGATGCGCCTTTCAAAGCAGCACAGAGAATATTTTGATATCAAGGAAGAGAAAAAATGAACGTTGAATTTAAGAGAAAAATGCCCACTCATCAGGCGCTCAAGGATATGTACCCCATTTCGGACGAGCTCGTCAGAATTAAGCGCGAAAACGACAAGGCCCTGCAGGCCGTGTTCACCGGAGACGACGACAGGCTCGTGCTCGTTATCGGCCCCTGCTCGGCTGACCGCGAGGACGCGGTGCTCGAATATATCTCCCGCCTGCGCAGGGTGCAGGAGCGCGTTGCCGACAAGATAATCATCGTGCCCAGAGTTTACACCAACAAGCCCCGCACCACCGGCGACGGCTACAAGGGCATGCTGCATCAGCCCGACCCCAACAGCTCCCCGGATATGCTCAAGGGCCTTATCTCTATCCGCAAGCTGCACATGAAGGTGCTCGAGCAGACGGGCTTTTCCTGCGCCGACGAGATGCTGTACCCGGAAAACCACAACTACCTGTCCGACGTCCTGAGCTATGTCGCCGTGGGCGCGAGGTCGGTGGAAAACCAGCTCCACAGGCTCACCGCCAGCGGCCTCGATATCCCCGTGGGCATGAAAAACCCCACAGGCGGCGACCTCTCCGTCATGATGAACTCCATCACCGCCGCCCAGCACGCGCACACCTTCGTGTACTCAAACTGGGAGGTGCAGAGCAAGGGCAATCCGCTCGCCCACGCGATACTGCGCGGCTACGCCAACAAGCACGGGCGCACCGTTCCCAACTACCACTACGAGGACCTGCAGTTCCTCTGCGAGCTTTACGCGAAAACGGGGCTCCTTAACCCCGGCGTCGTCATCGACACCAACCACTCCAACTCCGGCAAGCACTGGGAGGAGCAGCCGCGCATCGCGAAGGAGATCATGCACAGCACAAGGCACTCCGGCGATATATTCCGCATGGTCAAGGGCCTGATGATCGAGTCATACCTTGAGGACGGAAACCAGAAGCCCGACGGCTGTGTTTACGGCAAATCGATAACCGACCCCTGCCTCGGCTGGGACAAAACCGAAAGGCTCATCCTTGAGCTTGCGGACCTGAGATAAAGATCTGAAAGGAGCGTAACCATGGTATCGGAAAAAATGCTTGCACTGGGCGAGAGCCGCTCGGTAATCAGAGACATCTCCGAATTTGCCGACGCAAGACGGCAGGAGATCGGCGCGGAGAACGTTTTTGACTTCAGCATCGGAAACCCCAGCGTTCCGGCTCCCGGACGTGTGGATGAAACTTTTCGCAGTCTCCTTGACAGCGTGGACAGCATCACCCTGCACAGCTACACGCCGGCCCCCGGCCTTATGAAGGCGCGTATGGCGGCGGCGCGGCAGGAGAGCCTCAGAGCGGGCTTCGACATACCCGCGGGCAGCATATACCTCACCTGCGGCGCGGCGGCGTCGCTTGCGATAAGCCTGCGGGCGCTCGTGTGCCCGGGCGATAAGATCGCTCTGCTCGCCCCCTATTTTCCCGAATACAAGGTGTTTGTCGAGAACGCCGGAGCTGAGGCCGTGGTCGTTCCTCCGGCGGACCTGAGCATGCAGCCTGACCTTGCCGTATTCAAAAAGGTCGTCGCAAGCGGGATAAAGGCCGTGATAGTAAATTCGCCCAACAACCCCTCCGGCGCGGTGCTCAGCGCAGAAACGCTGGAGGCTATGGCGGATATACTCAGGGCAGAGTCCGCCAAAAAGGGCGAGAGCATATACATGATCGCCGACGAGCCGTACAGGGAGCTCATCTACGACGGCACCGAGGTGCCTTTCGTACCGTCGATATATCCGGACACAATCGTCTGCTATTCCTACAGCAAATCCCTGTCCCTGCCGGGCGAGCGCCTTGGCTATATCATGGTGCCGCCCTGCGTCAGCGACAGCGGAAAGGTCTTTGCCGCCGTTTGCGGAGCGGGCAGGTCGCTGGGCTATCTCTGCGCCCCCGCGCTGTCCCAGTACATGCTGGCCGAGTGCGCCGATGAAAGGCCCGATATCGCCGCCTACGCCGCAAACCGCGCCCTGCTCTACGGTGCGCTGACCGAGATGGGCTTTGAGTGCGTAAAGCCCGACGGCGCGTTCTACCTGTTCGTCAAGGCTCCCAACGGAGTCAGCGGAACTGAGTTTTACGAGGCCGGAAAGCGCTTCGAGCTGCTTATGGTCCCCTCGGACAGCTTCGGCGTGGAGGGCTATGTGCGCGTCGCATACTGCGTGTCCGAGGACACGATACGCCGCTCGCTGCCCGCCTTCAAAAAGCTCGCGGAGCAGTATTCCCTGTAAGTGTTTTCGGTCAAAATTGCTTTTGACTTTTTCGGAAAATTTGATATAATCAAAGCATCGAGCTGCAAAAAACGCGTAAGTCCAGATAGGACTTGCGCGTTTTTTGCGTTGTGTTGCGGGGACGGAATGAATATGCGATAGCCGCGCCCGCGGGAAAGGAAATTATGAAAAGTATTGCTTCAAATCAAAAAACTCTGACCGTGAGCATATTGTCGCTCTCTCTGCTGACGGCGGCTGGGCGGGAGTGCTCATAGGCTCGGCCTGCGTGGGCTTTGCCAACGGCTGCGGCGTGCCCTGCATCATCTCGGCCGCGTCAAGGGAGGCGGGCCGCTCGGCGGCGACAGACGTGATGCCGTTCATATCCGCGGCGCTGTATCTCGCGCAGTTTTTAAGCCCCTTCATACTGTCGCTGGTGAGGGATATAACTGCCTCGGGAGCCGTCAGGCTGCCCTATTATACGGCCGTCGCCGTGAGCGCGGCGCTGCTGCTTTGGTCAGGCGTGAAAAAGGCCGGCTCAAAAGCATAAAACTACTGTCAATACAGCATTTTTTGGTTTGCATATGGTGCGCGTTTATGTTATTCTTATATCTATAACTGCCGCCTCTTTGCGGGGCCGCGGAACGGTATATCACAAACAGGGAGCTGATAAGAATGAATTGCAGGCAGTTTGATAAGATTCGCAAGGAAAACCCGTTCATGCCTCTTAGCGAGATCGTGCATGAGCTGGTGCTGCAGGATATAATCAGCTTCTCACTGATGCCGGGAAGCCGCATAAGCGAAAGCAGCATCGCCCAGGAGCTGGGCATAAGCCGCTCGCCGGTCAAGGCCGCCCTTGAAAAGCTCGCCAACAACAATTATGTCAGGATACAAAACAGCCGGTACTATGTGGCCGAGTTCGACAGAAAGGAATATGACGAGATCTGCGATTTTACCCGCATGGTCGAGGAGTATTCCGCGGGACAAGCGGCTCTGAAGATAACGCCCGAGCAGCTCGACGACCTTTACCGTAAGGCGCACAAGCTTCAGGAGCTTTATGACGAGGCCTTCCACAAGGGAAAAAACTTCGTGTTCGCAAAGCTGCTTGAGCAGGAGATAGAATTCCATTTTTCCATCGTCAAGGCCTCAGGAAACGAGCTTATCACCGCGATATACGACCGGATGAAATACAGGCTCTGGCGCTGCCGCAGCTATCTGCTGTTCAGCAGACCCGAGGGCTTTTACGATGTGCTCGACTGCGACCATGTGTTCATCTGCGATATTCTCAAGTTCGGCGACAGGGACATGGCCGAGGCGGCCATGCGCCGCCATCTCGGCGTATCCCGCACCGGCATCGAGCATTTCAATCTCCTGTGATTATAAAACGGACGCTGGTTTTTCCAACGTCCGTTTTTGCAAAGACAGAAAATAATAAAAGCCGCTGCCAACAGGAGGAGACAGCGGCTTTTATTAACACGTGACATACATTCGTGTTGTGCTGCGTCTTGAGGAGATCGGCAGCACGGCTGCGGAAACAACTAAAGAAAATAAAGAAATAGAGAGAATAAAGAAAAGAAGAAATATAACAAACTCTGTTATTAATCTGACGATGTAATAATAGCACAGCGCCGCCGGCTTGTAAATAGGAATTGCGAAATAATTATCAAATTTGCGGCGATTTGTGAATTATCAACAATGCAAAAGAGCCATTTTGTGCAATTTGACTGCCGGCGGCTCTGAACTACGACGTTATCTCCTTCTTTATCCTGCTGATGGCGTTTTTTTCGAGGCGGGAGACCTGTGCCTGGCTTATGCCGATCGCCTTTGCCACCTCCATCTGGGTCTTGCCCTTGTAAAAACGCAGGGCGAGGATGCGTTTTTCGCGCTCTGACAGGTGCGACATCGCCTCGCTGAGGGCGATCTGCTCCAGCCAGTGCTCGTCCGTGTTCCTGCTGTCGCCTATCTGGTCCATGACGCAGACGCTCTCGCCGCTGTCGCTGTAGACCGGCTCGTAGAGGGAGACCGGGTCGCATATGGCGTCCATGGCGAACACGACCTCGGAGCGCTTGAGCTGCAGCTCTTTGGCTATGCGGTCTATATCGGGCTCGCGGCCGAGCTCGGCGGTCAGCCGCTCCTTGACCTGCAGCACCCTGTAGGCGGTATCCCGCATCGAGCGGGAAACGCGCACCGCGCCGTGATCGCGCAGAAAGCGGCGCAGCTCGCCGGATATCATCGGCACTCCGTAGGTGGAAAACTGCACGTTCTGGCTCAGATCGAAGCAGTCGATGGCCTTTATGAGGCCGATGCAGCCCACCTGAAACAGGTCGTCCATGCTCTCCCCGCGGCCGGAAAACTTCTGGATGACCGACAGGACCAGCCTGAGGTTGCCGTTTATCAGCTTTTCTCTGGCCGCCTTGTCGCCCGCCTGAGCCGCGGCGATCAGCTCGCGCATCTCGGCGTTTTTCAGCAGCGGAAGCTTTGACGTGTTAACGCCGCACAGTTCGACTTTGCCCTGCATAGCATCACTCTCCTAAGTGATGCTATTATTTCCCGTATGTTTCCCGTTTATGCCATGCTCTATCCCCAGAACAGCGCGCATACCCAGGCCGAGACAAGGAACACCGCAAGGTCGGCGCACAGCGCGGCGGGTATCGCCCAGCGGCTGTCTTTTATTTTTGCGGCGCCGAAGTATACGGCGATAACGTAAAAGGTCGTTTCGCTCGAGCCGATCATAACGGCGGCAGTGCGTCCGGCAAGGGAGTCGGCCCCACAGCTTTTTATGATATCCGCCGCCGCCGCGGTGGCCGCGCCGCCGCTTATCGGGCGCAAAAGCGCAAGCGCCAGGGTCTCGGGCGGGACATTTATATAAGCCATCAGCGGCCCGAGCAGCCGCGCCAGCGCGTCAAGGGCTCCCGATGCGCGCAGCATGTATACCGCCGGAAACAGCACCGTCAGCGCCGGAAGCATATCCTTTATCGTTATAAGCCCCTGCAGCGCGCCGCGAGTCAGGGCGGAGAACATATCTGTTTTCTTACACAGCGCGCAAATTGCGGCCACCGCGATAACCAGCGGCATGGAAAGGGAGAATAACGTGCTCAATGCCGCCGTCCTTCCATGAGCCTTGCCGCCAGCAGCCCCACGGCAACGGAGACGGCGGAGCTTATCCACACGGCGGGCAGTATGTCAAAGGGCGCCTCGGCGCCCTCCGCGCCGCGTATGGCGGCTATCGTGGTGGGCAGAAGCTGTATGGAAGCGGTGTTGAGCACAACCAGCCTGCAAAGCTCGTCTGAGGCCACCCCGGGCTCGCCCAGCCGCGCCATGCCCTGGGCGGCGCGTATGCCCATCGGCGTCGCCGCGTTGCCCAGACCGAGCAGATTCGCGCTCACGTTTGCCGACAGGGGCTCCATTATGCTCTCGTGCTCAGCGCTTTTGGGAAACAGCCGCTTCAGCACCGGACGCAGCGCCGCGGCGAGCCCGGCGGCAAGCCCCGCCTCCTTCATGAGCTCCATCACCGCGCACCACAGGCATATCGCGCCGCCTATCGAAAAGCACAGCCCGAAGGCGGCCTCTGCGCCGTCCAGCGCGGCCTGCGCCACCGCGTCCGCGGCCCCGTTTGAGCAGCCGTACAGGATAGCGGCGGCTATCATCAGCGTCCATATCGCGCCCATAAGCATATGTTTTCACCCTCAAGCTGTAAAAGTATCTTTATATTGTATTAATATGGAAGCACATTTATGAACAAGCCTGCGTTCCTTGCTACTTATTGCTATATAATTTATAAAATTTAAAAAATTTTTGTTGACAGAAAGAGCAATTTTGCTATAATATTACTTGTATTTTTGTGGGATAAAGTTTATATGAAACGGAGGAAGCCACATGAAGTCTACCGGTATTGTAAGAAAGGTCGATGAGCTCGGACGCATAGTTCTGCCTATCGAGCTTCGCCGCACCTTGGATATCGCGGAGAGAGACGCGCTTGAGATATTTGTCGACGGTGATAACATCATCCTTCACAAGTATCATCCGGCATGCATTTTCTGCGACAGCACCAAGAATATCATCAACTACAAAGGAAAGAATATCTGCCCCGAGTGCATCAAAAAGCTCAAGGACAAGATATAAACGAAGAGAGAAGAGACTGACCGCCGATCTGAACGGTTGCCATCAGGCGTACCGTGCTTCGGCGGTCTTTTTTGTTTGCGTATATCTGCGGAAAGCATGCTTGCAAAGCGCAGAATACGCCGAACTGCACTTTTTTCCGAACAAAAGCAAAAACGGACGGCCGTCAGGATGCGGCCTTACACATTTTTGCGTTTTGAAGCATTTTTAATCGATTTTGATAACTTTATATTGAATTTTCGGCTTTTTTGACTCGGTTTAAGAAGAAACGCCCCATTAACAATTTGTTCAAAAATTGACGCACATCGACCCGATTTTTTATCTGGACAAGAATTGACACAATTTAAATCGGCAGATAAAATGTTGGCCATAAATCAAAAACCCCATAGAGCATAAGACAATTCCGTAGGCCTCCGCCGGCGGAATGTGAAGAATCTTTAATGCAGCTATGCTGCTTGCCGGACACGGCAGGCGCTTTTCTCTCCGACTGAGCCCCGTTGCCAAAGGAATTGTTTTATCAGACAATTCCTGATGAGCGGCGGGGTTTTGTTTTGATTTTAACAATTAGTAAACATTTTTCCCTGACCCCTGCATTGGATTGAGGAGTCCACTTGCGGACAGGGGAGTGTTGATAGATGAGAATAAAATAAGAAAAGGAGAGTCATCATGAACAACCAAACGGCCAAGAGCTCATGGGCGGCTGCATTTACCGTAGCCTCCGTATGGTTCGGCACCCACGTCGGCGGCGGCTTCGCCTCCGGTAACCAGGTCATCCAGTATTTTGCAAATTACGGATACACTTCCGTGATCTTCCCCATCCTCGCGATGGGACTTCTGGCAGTCGTAATGTACATTATGATGAAGTTTGCGAAGCTCAGCGGCTTCAACAACTACAAGGATACATTCGCCGCACTTTATCCCAAGCCCTGGATGGAAGTTTTCTTTGAGATTTTCTACATAGTCATCGTTCTTGCGGCTATGGCATCCGCAGTCGCAGGCGCAGGCGAAGTTCTTGCAAACTTCATCGGCATTACCTATGTAGGCGCAGCCAAGGTCACAATGAACCTTATCATCGTTGCGGTTCTTATCCTGCTGACCATTTTCGGCATCAAGCTCGTTCGTGCGGCTTCCACCGTTCTGTCCGTCGCTATCATCGTTATCACCGCACTGCTCGTCATCTTCGGCCTTACCGCTGACTACGAAGGAATTGCGGCACAGCTCACCTCTCAGTTCAACGTCCAGCTCACCGAGTACACCTCCGCTCTCGGCACCGCCGTCTGGAAGGGCGTCCTCGTATACGCAGCATTCCAGTGCGTCTCCATCCCCCCCATGATCGCAGCCGCACAGGATATGTCCATCAAGGGCGTTAAGAAGGCAAACATCCTCGGCTGGCTCATGAACGGCCTCGCGCTGGCAGCCTCCGGCTGGATGCTCACCAAGTGGTACCCCCTGCTTGCCGCGCTCCAGAACGCAGGTAAGGAAGTTCTCGCTGCAAATCCCGCCGCAACCGCGGCTACCGATCCCATCGTTGCTTACGCAACCGCACTGGGCATCCCCAACCAGACCGTACTGAGCATCATGGGCGTCAAGTGGCTGCTCGTCGCATTCAGCGTCCTGCTGTTCTGCGCATTCATGTCCACCTGCGTCACCCTCGTTTACACCATGATCCAGCGCTTCCAGGGTTACTGCTTCCCCAATGCCATCAAGAGCGAAAAGGTCCGCGGCGTCATCGTTGCAGCCCTCGTTATTGCGATCTGCTTCGCGATCTCCCTGCTCGGCCTGAGCGGCATCGTAAAGTACGCCTACGGCTACGACGGCTACTACGCGATCCTGGTCATCATCATCCCGACATTTGTTTGGGGCATCCCCAAGATCAAGAAGCTCGAGGCGGAGAAGAAGGCTCAGCTTTCCGAGTAATTTCTGAAAACCAGACACCACCGGGAAACCGGTGGTGTTTGACAGATTGGAGATCATCATGAAAATTGCAATGATAGGCTCCGGCGCTGCCGGCAGCGTATTTGCTTCATATCTGAAACTGGGCGGCGCTGAGCTCTGGCTCGTCGACCGCTACAAGGCTCACATGGACAAGATCGCCGCCGACGGCCTGACCTTTGTCAGCCCCGACGGGGAAAAACAGCTCACAGGCTTCCACACCGCATATTCCGCCGAGGATATCGGCATAATGGATGTTGTAATCCTCATGGTCAAGGCCACCCAGACCGAGGATATCATGCCCTCGCTCGTTAACTGCATAGGAAAGAACACGGTGGTCGTGTCCCTGCAGAACGGCATCGGCAACGAGGAAGTCCTGCAGCGCTATGTCCCCGCGGGCAGCATACTCTACGGCTTCGGCACCATCGGTACGGAGCTTCCCGAGCCGGGAAAATGCGTTTCCAAGCCCGAGAGCGGCGTTATAATGCGCTTCGGCGCGGCTGAAAAGAGCGCCCTGTCCGACTCGGTGGGCAAGGCTCTTGAAAAATGCTTCTGCGACGGCGGCTGCCTCACCCGCTTTGAGGAGGATATCCGCCCCTTCGTGTGGAAAAAGGCCATCTCCAACAGCGGCTACAACACCCTGTCGGCGCTGCTGAGGCTGAAGGTCGGCCCCATTCTCGACTGTGAGTCCGGCGTTGAGCTTATCCGCCGCGTCTGGGCGGAGGGCTGCGCCGTTGCCATGGCGGTAACGGGTGTCGATCTGCGCAGGGAGATGGAGGAGGAGCTTCCGAGGCTCCGCGAGGGCTTTGCGAAGTACTATCCCTCCATGGCGCAGGATGTGCTCATGCACCAGCGTCAGACCGAGGTCGAGCTCCTGAACGGAGCGATCGTCCGCTACGGCAGGGAACTGGGCATAGAAACGCCCGTAAACGAGGCCCTGACGCTTATGATAAAGACCATTCAGGCAAACTACGATAAACAATTCAGCAAATAAGAAAAGGAGACTTAACAATGAAAATTGCAATGTACGGTTCAGGCGCAGCAGGCAGTGTTTTTGCATCTTATCTGCGCAAGGGCGGCGCTGACATCATCCTCATCGACCGCTACGAGGCACACATGAAGAAGGTAGCCGAGGAAGGCATGCTCTTCACCATCCATCAGGAAGAGAACGGCGCATACACCGACTACAACTACCAGCTCAAGGGCTTCCGCACCTACACCACCGCAGCCGAGGCTGCAGCGGCAGAGGGCGCAGTCGACGTCATCATCTACATGACCAAGGCTACCCAGCTCGAGCAGGCCATAAAGGACTCCATGCCCGTCGTCGGCGATACCACTGTCGCCGTATCCCTCATCAACGGCCTCGGCAATGACGACAACCTGTTCAAGGTCTTCCCGAAGGACCGCTGCGTCATCGGCTCCGGCGTTCTCGGCACCGCACTGCCCGAGCCCGGCCACTGCGTATCCACTCCCGCCGGCGGCGTTCAGATGAACTTCGGCGGCGCCGTGAGAAGCGAGCTCACCGACGCAGCCTGCGCCGAGATGCTCAAGTGCTACCGCGAAGGCGGCTGCGACGCCTACTGGCGCGACGGCGAGCCGGGCACCGACAACAACATTTATAAGTTCATCTGGAAGAAGGTCTGCGTCAACGCGACCGTCAACACCGTATGCGCGGTCCTGCGTCTGAAGATCAGCGAGGTCGAGGCAGATCCCTGGGGCCAGCAGCTCTTCCACGGCGTCATCCGCGAGACCTGCGCCGTCGCTACCGCGAAGGGTGTTCCCATGGATGCCGACGAGTTCATAGCTCATGACCATGCCGACATCGTCACCAACATCGGAGATTACTACCCCTCCATGTGCCAGGACGCTCTGTTCCATCAGCGCCAGACCGAGATCGACGTCCTCAACGGCAAGATCGCTGAGTACGGCAAGGAGCTCGGCATCCTCACCCCGACCTGCGACATTCTCACCAAGGTCGTTCACTGCATCCAGGACAACTACGGAAACCAGTACTTCCAGGATAAAGAGGGCAACGGCTTCTACCTCGGCAAGTGATCAATTTAAAAGCAGCAAAAAAGACCGCCAATGGCGGTCTTTTTTTACGCGCTTAACAGACGCGGCAGGTCTGAAACGTTACGTAATTTCACATCTGTTTTAAGGATATTTTCGCTGCGGTGAGGATGTTTTTCATGAGCATGGCGCGGGTCATGGGGCCGACGCCGCCGGGCACGGGCGTGATGAAGGAGGCCTTTTTCTCCACCTCGTCGAAGCACACGTCGCCGAAGAATTTACCTGTCTCGGGATCGCGGTTCATCGCAACGTCGATGACGACCGCGCCGGGCTTTACCATATCGCCCGTTATGAGCCTCGGGCAGCCCGCCGCAACGACGAGGACGTCCGCCTGAAGGGTCATTTCGGCAAGGTCGGGAGTGCGCCTGTGGCAGTAGATAACTGTGCCGTTTTCGCGCAGCATGAGAAGCCCCATGGGCCTGCCGACGATGTTACTGCGGCCGACCATGACGCATTTTTTGCCGTCAAGGGATATGCCGTATTCGCGGAACATCTCCATGATGCCTGCGGGCGTACAGGGCCAAAGCACGGGCTCGCCCGTTATCATTCTGCCTACATTCAGGGGGTGGAACGCGTCGATATCCTTCAGGGGGCTTATGGCGTCGATTACCGCGCTCTCGTCGATGTGCCCGGGCAGGGGGAGCTGAACGAGAATGCCGTCGACGGCGCCGTCGCGGTTGAGCTCAGCGATGAGCGACAGGAGCTCTTCCTGTGAGGTGCCGGCGGGAAGGTCGAATCTTCGGCTGTCGATGCCGCATTTGAGGCAGTCGCGCTCCTTGTTGCGGACGTATATCTCCGAGGCCGGATCGTCACCGACCAGCACCGCGGCAAGGCAGGGCTTTCGGGGAAGCTCCGCCGCCTCGCGGGCCACCTCCGCGCATATCTTCTCCGCAAGCTTTTTTCCGTCAATAAGCATTGCCATAATATCATCCCCGCCTCTCGCGTAAAATAAATTATAAACATTTTATCAAAACCGCTTCCCTAAGTCAACGCTCCTCGCCGTCGGCGGCTGCCGGGAAGCGATTCGTATTTAAACGGTACCAATCGTTATTGCATCAGCCCGACCGGTAAGATTTCAGCTAATCTTAACTGCACTCGCGCTCTGAATGACATTGTGCATATACGGGGTACGGCTTGCCACCTCATCCGGCTCTCCGGCGAGGAGCGGACGAGCGATGCTCGGTCTTGGCAGACCGCCAATTCGCATTAAGACAGTGCG
>CAMJGL010000009.1:0-84579 GCA_946405205.1 uncultured Clostridia bacterium | reverse complement strand
TTTCTGGTGCTTATTTGCATAAGCTGTTCTTACATTATCTAATTTTCAAGGTACACTTTTTTGCCCTCCCGCTTTCGCGGTGAGCTTTTATATATTAGCAAATCTTTCAGTACTTGTCAAGAACTTTTTTCAAATCTTTTAAAGTTTCTACTTTCGTTCTTTTTCGTTCTTTTCAGAATTGCTCAGTTAGAATAGCACCGCGTGCGACAATTGTCAAGGCTTTTCTGATACTTTTCTGCATCTTTTTTTAACCGAATTTTTGCCGTCCAAATCTTGTGTCCGCCGGTGGAAACGACCACCATATATGCAAAGAATTCGGCCGCCCGAGATCAGCTCTCAGGTGGCCGCTCAAAGTCATTTCACCGTGTTCTCCAATACGCCGATCTCGTCTATCTCGCAGCGGATGACGTCCCCGCTTTCGAGGTACTTCTGCGTCTCCGGGCTCATTCCGAGGGCGACGCCGCTCGGAGTGCCGGTCGCTATGACCGTGCCGGCTTTCAGTGTCATGCCGGCGGACAGTTCCTCTATTATATAAGGTATATCGAAGATCATCATGCGGGTATTGCTGTTCTGGCGGAGCTCGCCGTTGACATAGCAGCGGATGCCGAGCTCCGGTCTGGGGCCGATGTTTTCGGCAGTTGCGATGCAGGGGCCCATGGGAGTGAAGTCGTCAAGGCTCTTGCCGAAGTACCACTGCTTATGGCGGGTCTGAAGATTGCGTGCGGAAACATCGTTGAGTATCGTGTAGCCGAATATGTAGTCGCCCGCCTCCTCGGCTCTGACATTCTTTGCATCCCTGCCGATGATCACCGCAAGCTCGACTTCGTAGTCAAGACTGTCGCAAATATCAAAATGGCCGTCGATCTTGTCGTCCGGAGCGACCGCCCTCTGAAGGCGCTTGGCAAAATAGACGGCGTCGCCGCGCTGCACATCGAACACCGCGTCGGCTTTGGTGGCCTCCTCGGCATGGTCGCGGTAATTCAGGCCGAGGCATATCACGTCCTGCTTGGGAACGGGTATGGGAGCTTCGAGCTTGACCGCCGCAAGGCTTAGCGTTTCCGGCGCCGCCGGCAGCTCCGGAAGTCTGCCGCCGAGCTCGTCGATGAGCTCGTTCATGCTCTCAGCCCCGAAGCCGAGGCTTTTTGCCGGAATTACCGCCGTTTCGTCCTCAGTCAGTATACCGACCGCTTCTTTGTTTTTATAGCTGTATGTAACGAATTTCATAACGCATCACCTGAAAAACTGAGATATGAGCTTGCCGACGATGGGTACGGGCTCTTTCTTATTGAAATACGCATTTCTCGCGCCGAGGAAGGCCAGCACGATGAGCAGCGCTGTGTTTATCTTTTTGAGAGGCTTGCCCAAGACGGGCATGACGCCGACCGCTCCGTTCATAATATGAGCAAGCAGGAGCATACCCGACTGCTTTGCATGGTATCTTACGAGCTCGGAATCGCGGCACTTCTTCAGAGAATAGATAAACGCGGGGCCGATATAGCCGACGGCCGCGAGCTCCTGCTCTCTGTACGCGCTGCTGTTATTATCCGTTTCGCTCATACCGGAGCTTGCCTTATTAAAAGCGTCCTGCATATACCTGAAGATCGGGTCCATACCGTCGCCGCCCTCGGGCTTCCAGCCGCAGGACAGACACACACGCCCTCCTTCGGGTATATACGTTCCGCATACGGGGCATTTATTCATAATGCTTCACCTTTCTATGTACGGCGGTATCCCGCCGTTGAATGATTTACTATATTTTATTATGAAGCAGATATCAAGTCAAGCGCAAAATATATGGCTGCCGATGGTGAGCATCTGAGGGCGCGACCAGATCCACTTGCTTGTCGCCGTCGCGGGATTGAAGTAATATATCGCGCCTCCGGTGGGGTCTGCGCCGTTGAGCGCCTCGCGGGCAGCTCTGTAGGCACTGTCAGAGATAGGCTGATCGAACTGCCCGTCGTCAAGGCAGGAGAACGCGCCCTTCTGATAGATAACGCCTGACAGCGAATTCGGGAACGAGGGATGGTCGATGCGGTTGAGCACGACCGCTCCTACCGCGACCTGCCCCACATACGGCTCCCCTCTCGCCTCCGCGGAGATGAGCCGCGCCAGCAGGTATACATCGCCGTCGGAGCCCGAGCCTGAACTCTGTTTTTCATAGATGCCCAGCGCCGCGAGCGTCTTATCTCCGGCCTGACCGTCAACGGTAAGGCCGTTTGTGCGCTGGAAATACTTGACCGCGTTCTCGGTGCGGCTGCCGTATATCCCGTCCACCGCGCCATCGTAATAGCCCCAGCTTTTCAGGCGGGTCTGTATCTCGGTGACGGTAGCCCCCGTCGAGCCGCGCTTGTACAGCGCAGCGTCCGCCGACTGCGCAAGGGCAATTATCAGTATATTCACGGCAAATATCAGCGCGACCGCAAGAATGAGTTTTTTATGCTTGATGCTCAAGGAAATCAGCTCCTAATCATTTTCCCTTATTTTGCCGCAAATAATTTGATGTATGCAAAGAAAAAAATGCCTGAGCCGAAGCTCAGGCATTTTGATGAAAATTTTTTCAGTTCTGCACTTTGATGATGTGGCGGGGGCAGATATCGGCGCAGTGGCCGCACTGTACGCACTTGGAAACATCGATCATGGCAAGATTATCCTTGACAGCGATCGCATCCGCGGGGCACTCGCGCTGGCACTTCATGCAGCCGATGCAGCCGGCTTCACATATTTTGTTGACCGCAGCGCCCTTATCACGGCTGGAGCAGGCAACCTCAACGTGCTGGTCGTAGGGAACGAGCCTTACGATCTTCTTGGGACAGGCATTGACACAAGCACCGCAGCCGACGCACTTTTCGCGGTCGACCTTGGCAACACCGTCAACGACGCTCATTGCGCCGAACTGGCAGGCGTCGGCACAGTTGCCCAGGCCGATGCAGGCGAAGCGGCAGTCCATATTGCTCTTGCCGCCGAACAGCATGGCCGCCTGGCAGTTCTTGGGTCCCTTGTAGTTGAAGCGCTTAACGGCGTGTCCCTCGCTGCCGGAGCAGGGCACGAACGCGACCATTTTAACCGCGTCGCCGGCGGAAACGCCCATGATCTCGCCGATCTTCGCAGCAGCCTCGGGGCCTGCCGCAACGCACTTGTTTACGGGAGCCTCGCCCTTTGCGACCGCGGCGGCATAGCCGTCACAGCCGGGGAAGCCGCAGCCGCCGCAGTTGGCGCCTGCAAGGCATTCGCGGACAGCAGCCTGCTTGGGGTCTACCTCGACGTGGAATATCCTGGACGCAAACGCAAGGATAGCGCCGAAGATACCGCCGAGAACGCCGAGAACGATAACAGCATAAATTACAGATTCCATATCATCGTCCTCCTAATCAAAAGATCTTCATGCCGCTGAAGCCCATGAAGGCCAGAGCCAGCAGGGATGCGGTCACGAGGCAGATGGGGAAGCCCTCGAAGCTTTCGGGGTATTCCGCAAACTCAACGCGCTCACGCACCGAGGCAAACAGAACGATCGCCAGCAGGAAGCCGAGACCGCCGGTGATGCCGTAAACGGTGGACTCGATGAAGTTGTAGTTATTCTGAACGTTCAGAAGGACAACGCCGAGCACGGCGCAGTTGGTGGTTATAAGGGGCAGATAAATGCCCAGCGCGGAATACAGGGAGGGTATCGACTTTTTCAGGAACATCTCAACGAACTGGACCAGAGCGGCGATGACCAGAATGAAGGTCAGGGTCTGGAGGAAGCCGAGGCTCAGCGGCTGGAGCACATAGTAGTCGACGACCCAGCAGATTGCGGAGGCAAGGCCCATAACGAAGGTTACCGCGAGACCCATGCCGACAGCAGTGTCGACCTTGCTCGAGCAGCCCAGGAAGGGGCAGCAGCCGAGGAACTGGGAGAAGATAAAGTTATTTATCAGGATGGCTCCCAGAGAAATGGAGAGGATACTTGTAAGCTGTTCCATTACTTAACGCCCTCCTTCTCTTTCTTTTCCTTTTTCTCCTTGGACTTGCGCAGAGCATACTGCATCACGGCAATCAGAACGCCGAGAGTGAGGAAGCCGCCGAAGGGCATGGTGAGCAGCTTTGCGCCGAACTCCTCGGGGAAGATCTGCAGGCCGTTGCCGGTGCCGATGACGCCGTCAACAGTATTGATAAGACCCTTGCCGAAGGAGCCGGAGCCCAGGAATTCGCGGATGATGCACATGATGGTCAGGACGATGGTGTAGCCCAGACCCTGGAAGATGCCGTCGAGTGCGGAGGCGCCAATGGTGTTCTTTGCGGCAAATGCCTCGGCACGGCCGATGATGATGCAGTTAACGACGATCAGGGGGATGAACACGCCCAGCGACTCGCTCAGTGCAGGGATATACGCCTGCAGGAGGAGGTCGACGATGGTGACGAAGCCCGCGATGATAACTACGAAGACAGCTATGCGGATGTCATTGGGGATGACCTTGCGCATTGCGGAAATAACGATGTTGCAGCAGGTCAGGATGACCAGAACGGATATGCCCATGCCGATGCCGTTGAAGAGCATCGTTGTGATGGCCATGGTGGAGCACATACCGAGGAGCTGAACCAGAACGGGGTTATTGGTGATAAGGCCGTCCCTGAATTGTTTCTTGATATTCATTGTCTGACCTCCTTAACCCAAAGTTTCAACAGCGGCGATGGCATCTCTTACCGCGGTGCAGACCGCTTTGGAGGTGATGGTCGCGCCGGTTATGGCTTCGACGGAGCCGCCGTCCTTGGTGACCTTGGCCTGATCGGCGCTCAGTCCGGGGAACTGATCCTTGAAGAAATCGTCGTTGGCCTTGGAGCCGAGGCCGCTGGTCTCGGAGCTGGAGATGATGGAGATGCCGTTGCAGGTGAGGTCGGCGTTGACGCCGATAGCCACGGTTATCATGCCCTGCGAGCCGGAGACCTCGGACTCGACGACCCAGTTGCCGCCGTCGGTCTTGAATATCTTCTTCGCGGTGGAGTCTTCATTATTGAACTCCACTTCCTCATAGGAGTTAAACTCCATGACGGCGCCGTATGCCTCGGCGGTCTTTTTTGCGTTATAGTCGGCGATGCGGTCCTTGGTCACCATGTCGGTGAGGCCGAGAACGCCGGCCACGACCGCGGAGACGAGAAGCAGGATGAATGTGAGCTTTAAGATCTTTTTCATTACGCCTTTGCCTCCTTTGCTGCCTTCTTGGCCGCCTTGAGGTCTTCCTTCGTCACGCCGAACTGACGGCCGCGGGTACCCTTATCGATAGCCCATGCGCACAGGTTCATGATGAGGATAGCGAAGGAAACGCCCTCGGGGAAGCCGCCGAAATAGCGGATGAGAACGGTCAGAGCGCCGCAGCCGAAGCCGTAAAGAAGCTGGCCGTTGAGCGTTACGGGGCTTGAGGAATAATCGGTCGCCATGAAGATGGCGCCGAGGAACAGGCCGCCGGAGAGCAGGTTATACAGCATCCAATCGACATTGGAGTAGCCGCCTCTGGGGAAGATGAAGGTCAGGACAGCCACGGTGCCGATGAAGGCGACGGGGATGCGCCAGTTGATGACCTTGCGCGCAAGCAGCCAGATGCCGCCGATAAGAAGCGCGGCTGCGCTGACTTCGCCCAGCGAGCCGGGCAGACCCACGCCGGTGAACATCTGCATGAGATCATAGCCGGAAGCCGTGACGTCGCCGCCGGCCTTGAGGATGCTGAGCGGAGTCGCCATGGTAACGCCGTCGATGGTCCATTTGGTCATGGTGGAGGTCCACGAGAAGAACAGGAAGGCGCGGCCGGCCAGCGCGGGGTTTAAGAAGTTCTTGCCGATGCCGCCGTAAAGCTGCTTTACGATAACGATGGCGAAGAACGCGCCGACGACGGGCATCCACAAGGGAGCGTCAACGGGCATGCACAGCACCAGCAGGATGCCGGTGACGCAGGCGGAGAGATCGCCGATGGAATTGGGCTTCTTCATGAGCTTGCGGTAGCCCCACTCGAAGAACACGGAAGCGACCACGGACACGGCGATGAGCGCCAGAGCCTTGAAGCCGAACTGCCACACCGCGAAGATCATCGCGGGGGCAAGGCCGATGATAACATCCAGCATCACGCGGGAGGTATCGGTCTTTGTTCTTACCTGAGGCTGGTAGGAAGCGTCAAAGGTATATTCTTTCTGTATCACTTTTTCTCAGCCTCCTTTGCTGCGGCTTCCGCCCTTGCTTTTTCCTCGGCCGCCTTGGCGGCGAAGAGGAGCTTCGCGGTTTTGAAGGAGTGGGTCAGCGGCATTCTGCCGGGGCAGTTGAAGGAGCAGCTTCCGCACTCGAAGCAGTCAAGAATGTGGTACTTCTTCATATTCTCGAAGTCACCCTTCTTGAAATACATATACATGTACACGGGCTCAAGACCCATGGGGCATACGGTAATGCACTTACCGCAGCGGATGCAGGTGGGATTCTCAACCGTTCTGTCCTCTTCCTCGGTGAAGAACAGGATGCCGGCAGTACCCTTGATGTTCACGGCGTCGAGGCTGGTCGCGATGAGACCCATCATGGGGCCGCCGAGAACTATCTTCTTGGGGGTCTTAACAAAGCCGCCGCACTGCTCAACTATGTACCTGAAGGGGGTGCCGATGCGGCACTGCAGATTGTAGGGCTTATTAATGGCCGAGCCGCCGACGGTGAGGATACGCTCATAGCAGGGAATGCCGAGATAGCATGCCTTGTAGATGGCGTAGGCGGTCTGGGTGCTGATGACGTTGCAGCCGACGCCTGCGGGCAGACCGCCGGGCTTTACCTCGCGGTTGGTTATCGCCTTGATCTGCATTTTCTCAGCGCCCTGGGGATACTTGACCTCCTCGGGAACAATCTCAACGCCGTACTGCGCGGGGTTTTTGGAGTTGAGCAGCTCGATGGCGTCCATCTTGTTCTTCTCAATTCCGTAATAGGCCTTATCAAGGCCGCTGGCGATACGCGCAAGCTCGATACCCTTGAGCAGCTCCTCGGGATGCAGCTTCATCGTCCAGTGGTCGCCGTTGAGGTAAGGCTCGCACTCTGCGCCGTTTATGATGAGAGTGTCCACCTTGCCGAGGCCGCCTCTGATCTTGAAGGCCGTGGGGAACATTGCGCCGCCCATGCCCACTATGCCCGCTTCACGCAGACGTGCGAGTATGGCTTCGGGATTTTTCAGCTCTTCTTCCGTGAGAGGAGCCATATCTGTGCAGGGAGTATCCTGGTAGTCGTTTTCAATGACGACTGCCATGATCATGTCGCCCAGCGGATGAGGTCTGGGCTCGATTGCTACGACCTTGCCAGAGACGGGAGAGTGAACCGGGGCGGAAACAGGGGCGGGATTTTCGCCGATCTTCTGACCCATTGTTACATAGTCTCCGACCGCGACGAGCGGCTGGCAGGGTGCGCCGATGTGCTGTGCCATCGGTATAATGACCTGGGGGGGCGGGGTTACGACTATTACAGGCTCATCAGGAGCTTTCATATAATCGGGATGTACGCCGCCACGAAATTTATAGGGCATTTGCATCACCTCTCTATTTTATGACAAGCTTAAATATATCATAAACTATGTTTTGTGTCTACAATCAATGACTCGATTTTCATCAATTTTTTGTGGTTTTTAGCACTTATTCATGATAAATGATTAACAATTGCACGAAATTGAGCGCAAAATCTGCATCTTTGTGTTTAATTTATCAATATTGTCGATTCCGGTCGGAGCGTTAAATTTGGGGCTTACCAAACACGTCTGTATGATGTATACTATACTATATAATACAGCGACGGAGGACAGCCTATGCTTACACCATGGGGAGAAAAGCTCGACAAGAACAACGTACTGCCGGAATACCCCCGGCCTCAGATGAGACGCGAATCATTCATAAACTTAAACGGTGAGTGGGACTATGCCTTCACGGCAGCCGGTGAAAAACAGCCGGAAAAGTGGCAGGGCAAGATACTTGTGCCATTCTCCCCCGAGAGCGAGCTTTCGGGCGTAGGGCGACGGCTCATGCCCGACGAGTACCTGTGGTACCGCAGGGACTGGGTAAGACCCGAGGACATGAGCGGCAGGGTCATCCTGCATTTCGGCGCCGTCGACCAGAGCTGCACCGTGTACATCAACGGCCTGCGCGCCTACAGGCACCGCGGCGGCTATCTGCCCTTTGAGTTTGACGCGACGGGCTTTCTTTCAAAGGAGGTCAACGAGCTCACTCTGAGCGTAAGAGACGTTTCCGACACCTCGTTCCACAGCCGCGGCAAGCAGAGCTCCTCCCGCGGCGGCATATGGTACACGCCTCAGAGCGGCATCTGGCAGACCGTCTGGGCAGAGTGCATACCCAAGGACTGCGTGAAAAAGCTGCGCATCACTCCGAATTATGACGGCGCTTACGTCGAGGTATCGGCGGATACCGTCGGAGAGAGCAAGGCCTCGGCCATATTCGACGGGCAGCTCTATCCCCTGCCCGCGAAGATCCCCGTACCGGATTTTGAGCCGTGGACGCCCGAAAATCCCAAGCTATATGAATTTTCCGTCGTCTGCGGCGAGGATAAGGTCGACAGCTATTTCGCCATGCGCAAATTCTCCGTCGAGACCGACGGTAAGGGCGTAAAGCGGCTTTTCCTCAACGGCAGGCCCTATTTCCACAACGGCCTGCTCGACCAGGGCTACTGGTCCGACGGCATGTACACCGCGCCCTCCGACGAGGCACTAATTTTCGACATCCAGACCGCGAAGGACATGGGCTTCAATATGCTGCGCAAGCACATAAAGGTCGAGCCGCTGCGCTGGTACTACCACTGCGACCGCCTCGGCATGCTGGTATGGCAGGATATGATAAACGGCGGAGGGCAGTATAACCCCGCCGTGATCTCCGCTCCGCTCGTCACGGGCATACATCTTAGCGACAAGAACCACAAGCTCTTTGCCCGCGGGGATATGGAGGGCCGCGTTGAGTACGAGACCGAGCTCAACGAGATGATAGAGCTGCTGTACAACTGCCCCTGCATCGCCATGTGGGTGCCCTTCAACGAGGGCTGGGGCCAGTTCGACGCGGCGCGCATCGCCGAGAAGATCGCCAACGCCGATCCCACCCGCACCATCGATCACGCCTCCGGCTGGCACGACCAGAAGATCGGCGACACGAAAAGCCTGCATGTTTACTTTAAAAAGTATGAGTTCAAGCCCGATAAGCTGGGCCGTGCGGTACTGCTGAGCGAGTTCGGCGGCTATAACCTGCGCTGCGCGGGACACAGCTTCAGCGAAAAGGATTTCGGCTACAAAAAATTCAAGTCCAAAAAGGAGCTTACTAAGGCCCTTGAAGAGCTTTACGGCAGGCAGATAAAGCCCGCGCACGAAAAGGGGCTCGCCGCCGCGGTGTACACACAGCTCTCCGACGTGGAGGATGAAGTCAACGGATTAATAACATATGACCGCAAAGTGGTGAAAATCAACCCGGATATTATGCGTAAAATCGCAAAAGTGGATTGATACTGAAAAGCAGAGGCTCATTCGGCCTCTGCTTTTCAGCTTATATCCTGTTTTTCCGTTTCCGGCTGCTCCTCGCAGTAAAGCTCTTCGCATTCACGCTGCGCCGCCGCCAGTATTCTCATCGCCTTTTCTGTGGCTCTGAACATTTTTAAATACAGCTCCTTGTAGTCTATCATTCTCTCACCCTTTGGTCTGAAGCATATTTGACATTCACAAGATGTCATAATTGCCCTCATAATATCATACAATTGCTCTGATGACAAGCACAAAATGTCAATGATAGGAGCAATCGTATGTTTATAAACAAGACTCCCGACGGAAGGAACAATATCTGCGGAGCAAAGGTCGCTCTGCTCAGGAAGGCCGAGGGCATCTCACAGCGCGAGCTTGCCGACAGGCTGCAGCGCCTCGGGCTCGACGTAGATAAAAACGCCGTCCAGCGCATCGAGTCCGGACAGCGTTTTGTTACGGATATTGAGCTTGGATATCTGGCGAAGGCGTTCGGGATAAGTCCCGCCGACTTTTTTAAGTGAGCTCAGCCCTGTTCCCTTATTTTTCTCTTCCAGCATTTATGGCACATTGCGATATAGCTGTCGTTGCCGCCGAGGAAGACCTGAGCGCCCTCGGTCACGATGCGCCCGCTGCCGTCTATCCTCGCGTTGACGGTGGCCTTTCTGCCGCATTCGCAGACGGTTTTTATCTCGGTTATGGAGTCGGCAAGCTCCATGAGCCGCCTTGCGCCGGGGAAGAAATGTGTCAGGAAGTCGGTGCGCAGGCCGAAGCACAGCACGGGTATGTCCTCGTCGTCGACAAGACCGCGGAGCTGGTCAATCTGCTCGGGTGTGAAAAACTGCGCCTCGTCGGCTATGATGACGTCGTGCTTTTCCAGCTTTGCGTATTCCTCGGCTATATTCTGCTCTGGAGTTATTATCTGCGCCGAGCGCTGCAGGCCGATGCGGCTTTTAATAATGTCGGCTCCGTCCCTTGTGTCCACGCTCGGCTTTATGAGCCAGACGCTCATGCCCAGCTCCTCATAGTTAAACTGAGTTATCAGCGCCTGCGCGGATTTTGAGGAACCCATCGCGCCGTATTTGAAATATAGCTTTGCCATTGTCTTCTCCTATATCTAATGTATATGTCTTTTACTTTGCAAGGTGAGCCCGCACCCGCTCGATGACCATTTCAAGCGCCACCTGGTTATGGCCGCCCTCGGGAATGATGATATCCGCCTTGCGCTTGGAGGGCTCGACGAACTGCTCGTGCATGGGCTTTACGGTGCCGAGGTACTGATTGACAACGCTGTCAAGGCTGCGGCCGCGGTCGCGCACGTCGCGCACTATGCGGCGGAGGATGCGTACATCCGCGTCGGTGTCGACGTAGATCTTTATATCCATAAGCTCGCACAGCTCAATGCTCTGGAAAATGAGTATGCCCTCGACTATGATGACCTTCGCCGGCTTTACCGTTACGGTCTTGTCCGAGCGGTCATGGATGGTGTAATCATATGTAGGGCAGTGGATGGTCTCTCCCCTGCGGAGCTTCTTCAGGTCTGATATCAGCAGCTCCGTGTCGAATGCGTCGGGGTGGTCGTAGTTAAGGCGGCTGCGCTCCTCATAGCTCATGTTATGGTGCGCCTTGTAGTAATTGTCATGATAGATGACGCTGACGTTGCCACCGAAGCTCTGCATGATCTTCCTTGTGATGGTGGTCTTTCCGCTGCCGGTGCCGCCGGCGATGCCGATAACGATAATGTCGCTCATAGCCCATACTCCCGCATTATATTATTTTCTCTTACATATTAGCACACATTCTGCCCGCTTGCAATTTGCTTTTGCGCCCTTCGGCCTTATTTTTATCGAGGCTTGACGGAAGCGCGGCGCAACGTTATAATCCTGATAAAAGCAAAACTTTTAAGGAGGTACAACATATGCCTATCCCCACCCCCCACATCTCTGCAAAAAAAGAGGACATCGCAAAGACAGTTCTCATGCCCGGCGACCCCCTGCGCGCAAAATTCATTGCCGAGACCTTTCTTGAAAACCCCGTGCTCGTGAATAATGTCCGCGGCGTTCAGGGACACACAGGAACATGGAAAGGCGTTCCCGTGACGGTCATGGCCTCCGGCATGGGCATCCCCGCCATCGGCATATACAGCTGGGAGCTTTTCAATTTCTACGATGTTGACAATATAATCCGCATCGGCTCGGCCGGGGCCCTGCGCGACGATCTCAAGCTCATGGATATCGTGGCCGGTCAGGGCGCCTGCACCGATTCCAATTACGCACACCAGTTCGAGCTCAACGGCACCTTCGCCCCCATCGCCGACTACACTCTTCTGAGCACCGCCGTCGAGACCGCAAAGGAGCACGGCGTTGACATGAAGGTCGGGAATATCCTCTCGGGCGACAATTTCTATGCTCCCGCCGGCGCGGACAGCAACGACAAGTGGCGCGACATGGGCGTCATGGCCGTTGAGATGGAGGCCGCGGGGCTTTACATGAACGCAGCTAAAGCCGGCAAGCGCGCCCTGTGCATATGCACCATCTCCGACCATATCTACCGCAGCGAGGCCCTGTCCAGCGAGGAAAGACAGTTGTCCTTCACCCAGATGATGGAGATTGCACTTGACACGGCGGCCAAGATGGCAAATTATTAACGCACTATAAATTCGTCGATTTATTCCCCGTGTATAAGGACAAACCGCTAAATAGTGCTTGATTTCACCTGCTTGGCAGTGCTATAATACAGGCGGTATGCGATGAACATACTCATAACAAAATCATTCGCAAAACTCAAATTTTATTCGGAGGAAAAAACATGAAAAGATTTCTCGCACTGATCCTTGCTCTTTGCATGGTATTTGCTCTCTGCGCATGCGGCGGCGACAAAGAGCCTGCTGATGACAAGGATACCGACACCGCAGCTACCTACAAAGTAGCGATGATCACCGACTACGGCGACATCACCGACCAGTCCTTCAACCAGACCACCTACGAAGCCTGCAAGGCTTACTGCGATGACAACGGCATAGAGTTCAAGTACTACAAGCCCACCGCAGACAGCACCGCAGCTCGTATCGAGATGGTTGACCAGGCTGTTGCAGACGGCTTCAACGTACTCGTAATGCCCGGCTTTGCATTCGCAGGCACCATCGCAGTAGCCCAGGACACCTACCCCGATGTTAAGTTCATCGGCCTCGACGTTTCCGAGTGGGATCTCTTTGACTCCTTCTACAACCACGACGAAGCTGGCAACCGCACCGACCTCATCGATGCAAACAACCCCGAGCACATCAACAAGAACGTATTCTGCGCTGTTTACCAGGAAGAGCTCTGCGGCTACATGGCAGGCTACGCAGCAGTTAAGCTCGGCTACACCAAGCTCGGCTTCCTCGGCGGCATGGCAGTTCCCGCAGTTATCCGTTACGGCTTCGGCTTTGTTCAGGGCGCAAACGCTGCTGCAGTAGAGCTTGACACCCAGATCGAGATCAACTATGTTTACGGCGGCCAGTTCTCCGGCGATGCTGACATCACCGCAAAGATGGATACCTGGTACTCCGCAGGCACCGAAATCGTCTTCGCTTGCGGCGGCGGCATCTACACCTCCGCAGCAGAAGCAGCAGCAAAGGTCGACGGCAAGGTCATCGGCGTTGACACTGACCAGGCAGCTATCATCGACGGCGGCTACGGCGAAGGCATGACCGTTACCTCCGCAATGAAGGGCCTTGCAGCAACCGTTAACACCATGCTCAGCGAAGTTGTTGCTGGCAACTGGGATAACTACGGCGGCAAGATCGAGACCCTCGGCCTCGTTTCCGAGACTCCCGCAGAGAACTACGTACAGCTTGCAGGCTCCACCCAGTTCGGTGACGGCTTCTCCGCTGATGACTACAATGCACTCGTAGCAGCAATGTTCAAGGGCGATGTAACCGTTTCCAACGCTACCGACGCAATGCCCGCAGTTGACGCTGCTCACACCACCGTAAGTGATCAGGGCTCTGTAAAGTAATTTTACCCATAACGATTTTAAGAGACAGGCTTCGGCCTGTCTCTTTCAGCGTGTCAAAAAGTCCTTCCGGACTTTTTGCACGCTTCAAAAACGCCATGTTTTTTGTGAAATTTCATTTCACGAAAAACCTCGCTGTGCTCGTCAAAAAGTCTGATAAATTAGACATTTTTGATGGCTTTTTATCCAATTCGAGGCGGGCTGCCGCCCCCTCGAGCTCCCCCGTCAGTTGTTTCACTCTATGCATTCATTTTAGTTCTTTGACAGTCTGAAGAGACAGGCTTCGGCCTGTCTCTTTTTTTATTCAGGTCTCCCGTATTCCGACAAAAAGCAGGATATTTCATCCAATTTATAAAAAATTCACATCTATTCGTTATTTTAATTGAAATCTATCTTTTTATATAGTATTATATTATTTATCACTATGATGGGGAGGTAGATAGACTTGGAAGAGCAGTTCGCCATAGAAATGCTGAATATCACAAAGATCTTTCCCGGTATTATCGCCAACGATAACATCACACTTCAGCTGAAAAAGGGCGAGATACATGCCCTGCTCGGTGAAAACGGAGCGGGAAAATCTACTTTGATGAGTGTTCTTTTCGGTCTTTATCAGCCGGAGCACGGCACTATCAAAAAAGACGGTGTTGAGGTCAAAATAAATGACCCTAACGACGCAAACGATCTCGGCATCGGCATGGTGCATCAGCATTTTAAGCTCGTTGAGTGTTTCTCCGTTCTCGACAACATCATTCTCGGTGTTGAGCCTTCCACCAAGCTCGGCGTTCTCAAAAAGGCCGAGGCACGTACAAAGGTTCTCGAGCTTTCGGAAAAATACGGTCTTCATGTCGACCCTGACGCATTGATCGAGGACATCACCGTAGGTATGCAGCAGAGGACTGAGATCCTCAAGATGCTCTACCGTGATAACGAGATCCTCATTTTCGACGAGCCTACCGCAGTCCTTACTCCGCAGGAGATCGAAGACCTTATGCAAATCATGAGGAATCTTGCCAAGGAAGGCAAGTCCATCCTCTTCATCTCGCATAAGCTCAATGAGATCATGGCTGTCGCAGACCGCTGCACGGTTCTGCGCAAGGGCAAGTATATCGGCACCGTCGAGACGAAGGACACGACAGCAGAACAGCTTTCCGCAATGATGGTCGGCCGCGACGTAAACTTCCATGTTGACAAGAAGCCCGCCGTCCCCGGCGATGTCGTTCTTGAGGTCAGCGGTCTTACCGTCGCATCGAAGCTGCACAAAAACGATGCGGTCAAGAATGTTTCCTTTAATGTCCGTGCCGGTGAGATCGTCTGCATAGCAGGCATCGACGGCAACGGTCAGACCGAGCTGGTCTACGGTCTTACGGGTCTCGAACCGGTCAAGTCCGGCACCATAAAGCTCAACGGCAACGATATCACCAAGGCATCTATCCGCAAGAGAAACAATTCCGGCATGAGCCATATTCCCGAAGACCGCCACAAGCACGGTCTTGTGCTGGACTACTCCCTCGAATACAATCTGATCCTTCAGACATACTTTACCCACAGATTCACCAGCAAGGCCGGCTTCCTCAAGCGTAAGCCTATCCGTGAGTATTCCAACAGGCTTATCGAGCTGTATGATATACGCTCCGGTCAGGGCTCTGTCACCCCTGCACGCAGCATGTCCGGCGGCAACCAGCAGAAGGCTATCATCGCAAGAGAGGTCGACAAGAATCCCGATCTGCTCATCGCCGTTCAGCCCACACGCGGTCTCGACGTCGGCGCAATAGAAAACATCCACAAGCAGCTCATCGCACAGCGTGACGCCGGCAAGGCGTGCCTGCTCGTGTCCCTTGAGCTTGACGAGGTCATGGATGTTCCCGACCGTATCCTCGTTATGTACGAAGGCGAGATCGTCGGCGAGCTTGACCCCAAGACTACCAACGAAAACGAGCTCGGTCTGTATATGGCCGGCGCAAAGAGAAACGAGGTGACAGGAGAATGAAAAACAGATCCTCACTTCTGAAGAACAATGCGGTGCAGTCGCTCATAAGCTCCCTCATCTGCGTTATCCTCGGCGTCTTTATCGGCTACATCGTTCTTCTGTTCATTAACCCCACAGGCGCCGGCAAGGCGATCGCCGCGGTTGTGAAGAACTTCTTCTTCTATCCTCCCGGCATTGCGCGTGCCAAGTATTTCGGCGGCACGCTCGTAAAAACGGCTCCGCTCGTAATGTGCTCTCTGTCCATCCTGTTTGCATACAAGGTCGGCCTGTTCAACATCGGTGTCGCCGGTCAGTATGTAGCGGGCGCAGGCGCATGTCTCTATGCCGGACTTGCATGGCATTGCCCTTGGTATATCTGCCTTTTGATCGCCATTGCGGCAGGCGCCGTGTTCGGCGCAATTTCCGGTGTGCTCAAGGCCTACCGCAACGTAAACGAAGTAATCTCCGGAATCATGCTCAACTGGATAGGTCTTTATCTGGTCAATATGCTGCTTACAAATGTTAAAGAGACCGCCAGCCCCTATACGAATAACCTTGCGAGCTTCAACTCCTCGGCACTTCTGCCCAAAATGGGGCTTGACAAGCTCTTTGGCGGCAACCAGTACGTCACGATCGCCATCCCGCTTGCGATAATTTCCGCAATAGTCATCTGGGTCGTGCTCGAAAAGACCAAGTTCGGCTATGAGCTTCGTGCCACCGGCAACAACAAAAATGCCGCAAAGTACTGCGGTATGAAGGAAAAGCAGAACATAATCGTTACTCTTATCATCGGCGGCGGTCTTGCCGGTATGGGCGCGGCTCTCCTCTACCTCACCGGTATGGAACAGTGGTCATGCTCCCAGTCCTCCGTCCCCGGAATGGGCTTCAACGGCATCGCAGCGGCCTTCCTCGGCTGTCTCGACCCCATCGGTTCCCTGCTGTCATCCTTCTTCATCCAGCACATCACTAACGGCGGCGGCTATGTCGACAAAACCATGTACTGCTCCCAGATCTCCGATCTGATCTCCTCCATCATCATTTACCTGTGCGGCTTCGTTCTCTTCTTCAAGCACTTCATGAACACCCGTATCGCCGCAGCAGAGGAGCGTAAGGCAAAGAAGCTTGCCGACGCAGAATCTTCCGAAGGAGGTGACGAGGAATGATATTGCTCATCCAGTACACTCTGATTTTCGCATCCGTACTTATTCTCGTCGCGCTCGGCGGTTGTATCTCCGAGCACTCCGGTGTTATCAACCTCGGTCTTGAGGGTATAATGGTCATCGGCGCACTCGGCGGCGCACTTATGATGAAGTACCTGCCCGCAGGTGCAGGCGTATTCACCACCATCGCTCTGACAGTCCTTACCGCCATCCTCGCAGGCGCGCTCTACTCCGCCTTGCTTGCGGTCGCCTGCATCAACTTCAAGGCAGACCAGACCATCGTCGGTACCGCTTTGAATATGCTCGGCGTCGCAGCAGCTACCGTTATCGTCAAGGCTATCAACACCGCAGAAAATCCCGACAACGTTTCTTCCGAGATCCAGTATATCGCGCAGAAGAAGGCGTTCCTTGTGAACATCGGCGGCTTTGAATTCAACTGGTTCATGCTGCTTGCACTGATCGCTCTTATACTCGTTGCGTTCATGCTGTACCGCACACGCTTCGGTCTTCGCCTGATGGCCTGCGGCGAGCATCCCCAGGCGGCAGACTCCGTCGGCATCAATGTCTATAAAATGCGCTGGTCAGGCGTTCTGCTCTCCGGTGCTCTCGGCGGCCTCGGCGGTCTTGTTTACATCACTGCGGGCGTCAGCCAGTGGAAATTTGAGGTCGGTGTGGCAGGCTTCGGCTTCCTCGCACTCGCCGTTATGATATTCGGTCAGTGGAAGCCTAAACACATCGCATGGGCTGCACTGCTGTTCGGTCTGTTCCGTGCTCTGTCGAATGTCTACTCCGGCTTCGACTTCCTCGCAGCCCTGCACATCCCCAGCAGCGTATACAACATGATGCCTTATGTTATCTCCCTTATCGTTCTCGCCCTCACCTCCAAGCGCTCCAGAGCGCCCAAGGCCGAAGGCATACCGTACGAAAAAGGACAGCGATAGACTCAAATGCAAAAAATCCGCACCCGAGGGGTGCGGATTTTTTTATGCTCCTATGTCAGTGAGCCAACGGATATGACGCCGTATGTCAGCAGCAAAACTATTATCCCTGCCGCGACCACTCCCATTGTGATCGCCGGAAGCGCTCTTTTAAGGCGCATATCCAGCAGCGACGCCACCAGAGCGCCGGTCCACGCGCCCGTGCCCGGCAGCGGGATAGCCACGAGGATGAACAGGCCCCAGAAGCTGTACTGCTGAACGGTTTTGGCCTTCTCCGCGCCCTTGCGCTCCAGCCATCCGGTGAATCTGACGAGCACGCCATGCTTCTTCAGCCAATTAATGACGCGCCTGGTTATCAGGATAAGAATGGGTATCGGCAGCATATTGCCGACAACTCCCACGGCAAAGGCAAGCCATGGATCGAGCCCCGCCGCAACGCCGACGGGTATCGCGCCTCTTATCTCGAGGACCGGCAGCATCGCCGTGAAAAGTGTTTTGATCATGTCTGAAAGCATATGTGTCTCCGGTACTCAGAATTTTGCCACAGCCTCCCGGCAATAGTGATTGAAGCGGCGCTCCCGCTCAAGGGTCGAGCTGTCCATATGTCCGGGATACACCTCATAATCCCCTTCCAGCCGGCAGATCTTTTTCAGAGAGCGCATCTCCTCGCGCATACTGCCGCCGGGCAGGTCTGTCCTGCCGCAGCTTCCTCTGAACAGAGTATCGCCCGTGAAAAGGGCGTCGCCGCAGATAAGGCACACGCTCCCCGGAGTGTGCCCGGGAGTTGCCAGCACCTTGAACTCAAGGCCGGCCTCAACGATAACGTCGCCGTCGTCATAGTATTTCCCGCCCTCGGGCATTTTGAACTTCACGCCGCTCTTGCCGACCTCGTATCCCTCGTCGCGGGGGTTTATATACAGTGCGCAGCCTGTCTGCTCCAATATCTCGTTCACTGCGCCGACGTGATCGAAGTGGCCGTGCGTCAGCAGGATCGCCTCGCACTTGAGGCGGTTTGACTCGATATAGTCCATGATGGTGTTGCTCTCATCGCCCGGGTCAATAACGACGCAGGCAAGCGTTTCCTCGTTTACAACTACATAGCAGTTCGTTTCGAGCTGCCCTACCGGTATGGTTTTAATGTTCATAGCAAAGCTCCCTTGTATCCAGAATGATCGTTACAGGGCCGTCGTTGACGGAGCTGACCTTCATCTCCGCGCCGAACTCGCCCGTCCCTACTTTGAAGCCGCGCTCGCGGCATTCCCCGATGACTTTTTCGTAAAGCGGTATCGCCTTCTCCGGACGCGCCGCCTTTGAAAAGCCCGGCCTGCGCGACTTGCAGTCGGCAAACAGCGTGAACTGGCTTATGATCAGCAGCTCGGCCCCGGCGTCTGCGGGATTGACGTTCATCTTCCCCGCCTCGTCTTCAAATATCCGCAGTCCGCAGATCTTGTCGGCTATCTTTACCGCGTCCTTCTCCTCGTCGTCGGCATGAACGCCCAGCAGCACGAGAAAGCCCTTTCCGATGCTGCTTTTAACCGCTCCGCCGATCGCGACCGAAGCGCTGTCGACCCTTGTAAGAACTGCTCTCATTTTTTGCCTCCGTTTCTGTTGACCTCGACCACGCCAGGCAGCGCGGCAAGCTTGTTGACGATGACTCTCAGCTCCTCAAGCCCCGTTGTTTCAAGCGTGATGTTGACGATGGATTTATCGCCGGTGTCACGGGCATTGATGGTGCGCACCTTGGTGTTGAGGGTGTTGAATATCGTCGCGATGTCCATTATCAGGCCGCTGCGCTCGCGTGATACCACCGTTATGGCGGTGGCATAGCTCTCCTTTATCTCGTCGGCCCAGCTCACGCTTATCCAGCGGCCGATGTCCTCGGGGGTGAACTCGCGGCGGGCATAGTTTGCGCAGTCGGCGCGGTGGATGGACACGCCCTGGCCGCGGGTGATATAGCCTACGATGTCGTCCCCGGGTATAGGCGTGCAGCAGCGCGAGAATTTGATGAGGCAGTTATCAAGCCCCTCGACCAGCACGCCGTGGACGGGCTTTACATTTTTCCTGGCCTGATTTTCCCTGCGCTCGGCTGCCTCAGTGACTTTTTCAAGGACGGTCTTCTTGCCGCTGACATGGTGCAGGCGCGCAAGCTCGTCCTTCATTCTGTTGACGGCTCTCGTTGCCGCCATGCCGCCGTAGCCGATGGCGGCGTACATCTCGTCAAGGCTCGTATAGGCGACTTTTTTCAGGAGCTGCGGAAGTATCTCCTCGTCGGTGATATCCTCCATCCGCAGTCCCTTGTTCTTCAGCTCCGATTCAAACATCGCGCGGCCGCGCTCGATGTTCTCCTCGCGGCGCTCCTTTTTGAACCACTGCTTGATCTTTGTTCGCGCCGAGCCGCTTTTGGCGATGTTGAGCCAGTCGCGGCTTGGGCCGGCGGCGTTTTTTGAAGTGCGCACCTCGACGATATCGCCGTTTTGCAGAACATAGTCGAAGGTGACGATGCGGCCGTTGACTGAGGCGCCGACCATGCTGTTGCCGACCTCGGAGTGGATACTGTAGGCAAAATCTATGGGCGTTGCTCCGGCGGGCAGGTTTATGACGTCGCCCTTGGGCGAGAACACGAAGACCTCGTCGGCAAACATATCGATCTTCAGGTTATGGAAAAAGTCTGTCGCATCCGACTCCTGCTGGCTCTCCAGCAGCCTGCGCACCCATGCGAATTTCTCCTCGTCGCCGGTCTTGATCCCCGAGTCTCCGATCTTGTACTTCCAGTGCGCGGCGATGCCGTATTCGGCGGTGCGGTGCATATCCCATGTGCGTATCTGCACCTCAAAGGGTATGCCCTCGGAGCCGATGACCGTCGTGTGCACGCTCTGATACATATTGGGCTTCGGGGTGGATATATAGTCCTTGAAGCGGCCGGGCACGGGCTTGAACATATCGTGGATGATGCCGAGAACGTTGTAGCAGTCGGGAATGGTGTCCACGATGACGCGGAAGGCGCACAGGTCGAAAATGCCGTTAATGTCCAGCTTCTGAGCGTACATTTTGCGGTAAATGCTGTATATATGCTTTATGCGGCTGTATATCGTGACCTCCAGGCCCTCGTCCTCGAGGCGCTTTTTCATCTTGGTCTCCATGCTCTGCATGAAGTTTTCCAGAGTGTCCATACGTGACTCAAGGGTCTTCATGATCTCATTGTAGCCCGTGGGGTCGAGGTACATGAGCGCAAGATCCTCCAGCTCCCACTTGGCCTTCTGCATACCGAGGCGGTGGGCGATGGGTGCATAGATCTCCATCGTCTCAAGGGATTTTATGCGCTGCTTTTCCTCGGTCTGATAGGCCATGGTGCGCATATTGTGCAGCCGGTCGGCGATCTTGATGAGGATAACGCGGATGTCCTTGGACATGGCCATGAGCATCTTGCGCAGGTTCTCCATCTGCTCGTCTTCCTTGCTGGTGTACTGAACGCGGGTCAGCTTTGTGACGCCCTCGACGATATTCGCAACGGGCTCGCCGAACTGCCGCGCAATGTCCTGATAGCTAAGCTGCGTATCCTCGATAACGTCGTGCAGCAGCGCGGCGACGATGGAGTCCTCGTCCAGCCCCATGTCCACGGCTATGTCAGCCGCCGCGACGCAGTGGGTCACATACGGCGAGCCGTCGCGCCGAAGCTGCCCCGAATGGGCAAGGCGCGCCATCGCATAGGCGGCCTCTATCCTGCCCATATCCATGTCCGTGCCGCTGTCCTCTATCTTTTTCCTCAGAGCTGCAAACATCTCGTCCGGATCAAGTATCGCATTTTGGGAATCTTTATCTGCCATTATGAACGTCTCGCTTTCAAGCGTTTTATAAGCTTTGAGTCCTCTAAGTTGACCTTTCCGGTTCCGGACACTATCCTCGCCCCGAGAACGGAGCCCGGTACCGCGGCGTGGAGCAGTCCCAGCTCGCTGAGTGCCAGAAGACATATGCAGAAGCGCTCCGGCTCAAGGCCGTGGGGACATTGGCTGATAACGCCGTCGATGTCCGATGCCACCGCGCCTCCGGCAGACTGCAGCCTGCGCCATGCCTTCACAAAGGCGCTGCGGTCGGGGCAGTATTGGGCGGCCTCCCTGAGCGGCAGCTCCTTCAGTATCCTCTCGCACAGCGGCCGCGGGTCATGCCGCCTTACCGCCGTCAGCTGGAGCTGTACGCTGCTGCGAAACCTGAATTCGTTTATCTGCGGGGTGAACGCGATGTCAACGCGCTCGCCCGCGCTGAGGCCCAGCTCGGTCTGTGTGTGCGAAAAGAACACACATTCAAAGCCGCAGCCCTTGAAGCTTATGTTCAGGCGCAGATGCCTGCCGCCGCCGATGGGAGTAACTCTGTCGAGCCTGGCGCCGGATATGCACATGATCGGCTTTGGGTTGCCGCTGCCGAAGGGTTCGAGCAGCGAAAGAGCCGCGACGCCGTCCATGCTGAGCATTTTGGGATCCATGATCTCTATATCGCAGTTTAAGGTCGGCAGCTCCTCGGGCTTGTTTTGCCTATAATATTCTCCGAAGGCGCGGCAGAATTCCCGAAGCTTATCGCGCTTTATATTGAGCCCCGCGGCCAGCGCGTGTCCGCCGAAGCCCTCGAGATAATCCGAGCACGCCGACAGGGCCTCAAAAAGGTTGAAGCCTCCGTAGCTGCGGCAGGAGCCCTTGCCCTTTTCCCCGTCAAGGCAGATCATTACCGTCGGCAGTGAATACTGCTCGGCAAGCTTTGAGGCGGCGATGCCGATGACGCCCTGATGCCACTTTTCGCTGGCAAGCACGATGGGGGTATCCGGGCTCTTGCCATCCATCATTCCGGAGGCCTCGTCCCAGATCTCGGTCTCAAGATGCTGTCTGCGGCGGTTGAGCTCGCACAGCTCGGCGGCAAGCCTGTTGGCCTCGGCCTCATCGTCCGTCATGAGCAGCCTGCCCGCAACGGAAACGCAGCCCAGCCTGCCCGCGGCGTTGAGCCGGGGCGCAAGAGTAAAGCCTATAGTCGAGGAGGAAACCTTTTTGTCCGCGGCGCCTGACTCTTTAAGGAGCGCCGCGATGCCGGGGCGTGAGGTCTGTTCGATCATGCCGAGCCCCGTGCGGACTATATAGCGGTTCTCGCCCGTCAGCGGCACCACGTCCGCGACCGTACCGATCGCGGCGAGATCGGCATATTGCCGTACTACCTCCGCATCGTTGCCCTCCACAGCGCATATGAGCTTGAGCGCGACACCCACTCCGGCCAGGTCCTTGTTTGGATAATCGCAGCCGTCCTGCTTTGGGTTTATGACCGCCACCGCTTCGGGCAGAGCCTGCTCGCGGCATTCATGGTGGTCGGTGATGATGAGATCGACTCCGACCTCCCTTGCGTGTTTTGCCTCGTCCACTGCGGTTATCCCGCAGTCAACGCTGATGATCAGGCTGACGCCCTTGTTTTTTAGACTGTCGATCGCCGCGCTGTTAAGGCCGTAGCCCTCCTCTATCCTGTCGGGTATATAAGGGCAGCAATCCATTCCGCGGCTGCGCAGCCAGTCCGTCAAAAGACAGGTAGCCGTTATTCCGTCAACGTCGTAGTCGCCGTAAACGGCAACGGTCTCCCCCGCCGCAAACGCCGCCTTTATCCGCCGCACCGCCTTGTCCATATCCTTCATGCGCATGGGGTCGATAAGGCTCTCGGCTCCGCCGTAGAGAAACCGGCGTGCTTCCTCCGCGGTCGCGATGCCGCGAATGTTCAGCATAGCCGCAAGCAGAGGCGGGTACCCCTCCGCCAGCAGCGCCGCGGGTATTTCGGCCGAGCGCCCTGAAATTTTCCATTTACTGTAATTCATTAATAAACACTACTTCATAATAATATTATATTAGAATATAATATCAAAATTAAGCGTCGAGCGCAAGGGCAAGAGAAGCTTTTTCGCAATATTGACATTCACCTGCCGTAATGCTAAAATAATTGCGCCGTTTATTATGTGCCGGTGTGGTGGAATGGTAGACACGGCGGACTTAAAATCCTCTGATGCTCGCATCGTGCCGGTTCGAGTCCGGCCACCGGCACCACAAAAGCACCGCAACCCGATACAAGGTTGCGGTGCTGATTTTTATGTGTTAGTATGTATGTAGTTTCTTTGAAAGAAGAGTGCGTATGTACAACTATGATGATTATGAAGCAAATCTTCCGATTGACAAGGCATCATACAAAGTGCTGTATAATGACTACTTTCATGACAGCTTTATAACCGCGATCAATATTTCGCCTGAAAAGCACTGTCTTGAAATACAAGTCCAATGCCGGCGGGAATGCGAAGCGGAGGCCCATGATCCTTGTAAGGATATCCTAAATGAAAAATACGGATATATTCTCACCTTTTTCGGGGTTTCGTTTCTTGAGATCAGCACAACTGTGCAATGGTGTGAATACATCAATGGGCGGTTTAAGGCCATTCCAAAAGGAAAGTACTATTATCGTATTCAGACCGCTGATGGCTATATTGATATTGGATACCGCAGCTTCAAGCTTCGCAAACGGATTGGGCGTGTTTCATACAAAGGGATTACTGAATTTGATGCATGGATGGAGCGGTCATGGCTGTCTTCGGAAGACCAAATTTCCAGCATCTTGAAAAAGATTGCCGATAATGGCTATACTGAAGAACAGGAATTTGACCTTTATCTTGACTTACAGCGTCTTTATGCGTCAAAAGCGATGGGGATCGCTCCGTATCTACGCCGTATTGTCACATCGGGTTGGGATTCAGAAAGTGCTGTGCCATACGCAGCATGGTTGCTTGGCAAGTTCGGCGATTCTTCTGATATTCCGCTCCTGCGTCGATTGCTGGGACAAGCAAATAGTCCTGCGGTCAGGAAAAATCTATCTGACGCAATGGAAGCACTGGATACTGCCCGATTGTCCACCACTCAGGAATCAAGCATCCTTTTGAGCAGTATTTTTTCATTGTGGTTCATTGTATCAACCATCCCGTTCAATTCCAACAATCCCGAATGCAACAGCGTTCGAGATTGTTGGAAAGTAACAGGTAATAGTGAAGAAGTCTGTTACGGGGGCGGAGCAATGCATAAAAACCGGGGGTATAAAAATGGCAAAAAATTATTGCTTTGAGTTTTCCGGAACAAAAGAAGATTTTTTGAACACACTTAGCAAATACCCCGGCTATGATAACAAATACTATTATTTTGATGATTATATCGTAGAGATCGAAAACGGTGAATATAAGTTTGGTGTGGCCCGCAGCGGACATTCAGGCGGATATTGGTACTTACCGGAAACATCGGAAAAAGGAGGATCACTTTGTTTTACCGGACAGATCAAACGACTCAGCCATCACACGACCGAAAAAAGCACTGAAAGAGGCATTGAAAAAGCATTAGACATTATTGTCGAAATCCTTTTCCTGGTTTTTCTTCTTCCTTTTCTTCTCATAATCAAATGTTATTCTCTTATTGATTCACTTATCAGGAAACTGAAAAAAATCCCAAAAGAGATGACTACCGAAGAAAGATTATTTGATTTGATGGTGAATCATCTGCATTGTAACGAGATCTTAAAGACCGATCGGTGAAACAGGTGTAGTTTTGTAATTCTTCCCTCTATTCTGCTGTGTTTGCCTCGTCGTCGCAGACTTCATATCGTCCGCGACGACGTTTTTTCAAAGCAAACGCCATCTCTCACTCATTCCGTCGCTCCTCCTTTCCGCAAAAAATCACGCTCGGCTCACCTGCTCGGTTGTAAACGCCCTCGCGGCGGTTCGCTGTCGCTGCCAACTTTTTGCGGGTTCAAGTCCAGATCAAAATTTTGCGGCGGCATTTTTTGTAACAAACAAGCCTTTCTCGAACAACAGAAAGGCTTGTTCTTTTCGTTATGCTTAGATTATGTTGTAATGATCCGATGCCCGTTGGATAGCAAGGCCGCATTCTTGTCTGATGAAAGGCTTTAGGTTTTATTGAAAAGATCGGTCATGGATGCTATAATGCTAATGCTCATGAGGTGAAAAGATATGATAATAAGAGAAAACCTTTTGACTGAAATCACGGCATCCTGCGATGTGCTTGTCTGCGGAGGCGGATTTGCCGGAATTTCAGCAGCCCTTGCGGCAGCAAGACAAGGCAAAAATGTGATTCTATTGGAAAAACAGTATATGCTCGGCGGGCTTGGAACAGCCGGACTTGTTACAATATATCTGCCTTTGTGTGATGGATGCGGAAAGCAGGTCTCCTACGGCATTGCCGAAGAGCTTTTGAGGCTCTCCATTTCTATGGGGGTTGAAGGCAGATATCCGGATAATTGGCTGGACAGTGACGATACTTCAAAGCGAACCAATAAAGATAAACGCTTTGAGGTGCAGTATAATCCTCAGCTTTTCGCCATTCTGGCAGAGCAGCTGCTGAATAAAAACGGTGTTGACATCTTATACGGAAGCTATGCCGTTGGAGTGAGCAAAGCGGATGACAAAATAGATGCTGTTATCATTGAGAACAAATCAGGCAGACAAGCGATCGCCGTTAAATCAGTGGTGGATGCTACGGGGGATTGTGATATTGCCCATTTTGCAGAAGCTCCCACCGATACTTTTCAGCAGGGAAACATATTGGCGGCTTGGTATTATTCATTGGGGCAAAAGGGATATAGCCTCAACAAGGCGGGCTTTGCAGATATCCCCGATGAGCAAAAAACCGAAGCAAATAAAGTGCAATTGTTAGTTCCCAAAAGATTCAGCGGAATTGATGGAGCTGAGCTTTCTGAAATGATGCAATTGTCACATTCCGCAACGCTAAACAGCATTATTGAAAAAAGAGAAGCTGACAGCACGCTGATCCCTACTGCGATCGCGACCATCCCGCAGATACGAATGACACGAAGAATAGTTGGTGAATACACATTAGACGATACCGAAGCACATAAATTCTTCGCAGATTCTATTGGTATGGTCTCAAATTGGAGAAAAAGAGGTCCTGTTTATGAGGTGCCTTTTTCCACGCTCTTTTCCGGGAAGGTTAAAAATCTTATAACTGCCGGCAGATGCACCTCTGTGACCGACAGTATGTGGGATATTATGAGAGTAATTCCTTGCTGTGCTGTCACAGGGCAGGCCGCCGGAACCGCAGCTGCCATTTCCGATGATTTTTCAAAAATGAATATTAACGAGCTTCAAAGTATTTTGAAGAGTAACGGTGTAGTTCTTCACGAAAAGGACTTAATGTAAGCTGTTTTCGCTCCGTCGCAGGTGCGGGGCATTGACCGCCCCTGCAAAAAGCTCCGTGCACTATCCAAAGTGCGCGGAGCTTTTTTCGTATTCTTTTACCGGCCTGCTGTTTCATTCCCGAACCGTGCGTTTTTTGGCGATATCGTTCGTATCCAGCGTTTTCTTGAAAACGACAAATCTGTCGTAAAGATACTCTGTGGAGAGATTAAGCGCCATATTTATACCCGTTACAAGGTATTCATTCCACGCAAGACCCTCGGCAAGATAGTTTCCGAGCACGGTCGTCACAGGCGTGAACACGCAGTAGTACATGAACACGAGCAGCATCGCCTTGGGCACGTTGTTTGCGCTCCTGAACGTGAACCTGCGGTTTAAAGTGAAGTTCCACAGGACCGACAGTACGAGCGCGATAAGATAGCACGGCCAATACGACCAGCCGCTGAGCTCGTTGAGCAGGCTGAACGAGCCCAGCTCTATGACTCCCGCCGAAGCGGAAAATGCCGTGAATTTCAGGATGCGCAGTATTTCGCTTTTTTTGCTGTTTTTCATACTCAAGCTGCCTTTGTTCAGTTTATAAGAGCCGATAGTTTATTCATACATTTTGTCGAGCTCGGCCTCGACATAATCAAACTTCTTTACCCGGGGTTTTTATCACCCTGCCGCGGTCGATATCGTCGCGTATCCTCGAATCTATGCTGCGCAGTGCTCCGACTGTGCGTATCGTGGTGACGCCGCTCATGAGCTCCGTGCGTGCAAATTTGCTGCACAAGGCATAAACGACCGTCCGCGTAACTATATTTGACATTAGGAGATCCACGGTTTTCGCGTTCTCTTTTTTGTGTAGTTCGGCATACCGGAGCCCGGCAGATGAACGTGCAGATTTATAAGCGCATATCTCATCGTCCGTCCCCCCTTTTTGTTTGGGTACATTATAGCTTTCGGCTTCACTTTAAGCAAGCGTTACTGATTTAACAAAGCGTTAAGCAAGTTAATGTCGTTCTTAAAAAATATTTAACAGTTTGTCTGCGGAAGCGGCGGTATTTTATGTTTTTTTGCGCGGCATATGAACAAACCATTACCGATTCCGAGCTGAGCATATAAGTTTCTGCAAAGAGATGGCCCCTGTGTATTAAGCCTCAGTTAATTTGACGGCATAAGTATTGAAATCGATTTTTTAACAATTAGAATTGACTCATGGGCGTTAAACCAAATAATAAAGGAGAGAAAGTTATGGAAAACAATCGCGCTTCCTTTGGCTCCAACTTCGGCTTCATCATGGCTGCTGTCGGTTCTGCAGTCGGTCTGGGCAACATTTGGGGCTTCCCGTACAAGATGGGTCTGAACGGCGGCTTCGCCTTTCTGCTGGTCTATCTTGTACTTGCGGTCTTCGTCGGCCTCGCCGTTATGGTCGGCGAATTTGCCATCGGCCGCAAGACCGGCATGAGCCCTGTCGCGGCTTACAGAAAGCTCAGCAGGAAATTCACCTGGATGGGTTACATGGCAGTTATAGTGCCGTTCCTGGTGCTCTGCTTCTACTTCGTCCTCGGCGGCATGGTCATGCGCTATGCAGTCAGCTACCTGACCGCCATCTTCGGCTGGAACACCTGGGGCGTCGCCGACGTGACCACCTTCTTCGGCACCTTCATCCTCAACGGCGGACAGATGATCCTCTGGACGGCCATCTTCATCGTACTCAACGCGATAATTGTCGCGGCAGGCGTCGGCGGCGGCATCGAGAAGTTCTGCAACATAGGCATGCCCGCGCTGTTCATCATGCTCGTCATCGTTATCGTCTACGTCGCTGTCCAGCCCGGCGCAATGGACGGCTACAAGTTCATGTTCGGCTGGAATGTTGAGCCTCTGAAGACAGATTTCCTCGGTGTTCTGAAAACAGCAGCAGGCCAGATGTTCTTCTCCCTGTCGCTCGGCATGGGCGCCATGATAACCTACGGCTCCTACCTGCAGAAGAAAGAAAGCGTCCAGAAAAATGCCGTCATAGTCGTTATCTGCGATACCCTCGTCGCCATCATGGCCGGTATGATAGTTATGCCCGCCTGCTACGCCTTCCTCGGCGGCAGCACCACCGGCGGCCCCGGACTGCTCTTCGCCTCCATGCAGGAAGTATTCCACAATATGGGCTACATAGGCAACATCATGGGCTTCCTGTTCTACTCTCTCGTGTTCATCGCGGCTATCTCCTCCTCCATGTCCCTGCTTGAGGTCATCACCTCCTTCAAGGTCGACCAGAACGTCGCAGCGGGCAAGGCTCCCGGGCGCAAAAAGTACGCGATCATCGCAGCAGTCATCATCTTCGTATTCTGCCTGCCCACCTGCCTTGACGGTCTGGGCAACGGCCTTGCAAACGGCGCTGCCATCGGCACTCCGGCTGAGATACTGAACATTGACGTCAAGGGCTGGAACTGCGACTGGCTTGACTTCTACGATATGCTGTCAGAAGGTATTATGATGCCGCTCGGCGCAATGGTGATGGCCTTTGCGATAGGCTGGATCTGGAAGCTTGACATGGTGGTCGAGGAATGCGAAGCCTCCGGACACAAGTTCTGGGGCAGGACCTTCTTCGACATCTGCTACAAGTTCATCACCCCTGTCGGCATGGCATTCGTTCTGTATGCACAGGTCACCGGCTTCTTTGGCTGATGCCCGCAAAAATACATACCACACGCAAAAGCAGCTGCCGTTTGGCAGCTGCTTTTCATTATTTTTTTGTCAGCCCATCTGGCAGATATATGCCATTTTTCCGCTGTAGAAGCGGGAATAATCCGCCATGGGATCCATTCTGCTGTCATTGTACATCCATGTGCCGTCGGGCTGCTTAACGAGCATGACGTAGTCCTCTGCGGCTCCGTCGTAGGAGTCGGAATAGGACGGCTCGCCGGAGGCCCAGTTGAAGTATTCGGTGCTTTCGCCTCCGGCCCACTTCATGGTGCCGTCGCTGCTGCGGTAGCAGCCGATCCAGACATAGCGGGCATCGGTATTCTCAAGCAGCTCGCAGATCCTCGCATAGTCCTCCGCGCTGCCTATCGTCGCCAGATGTCCGCCGAGAGTCATGCACCTCTGCTCCGCCGTCTCCCAGCTCACGTCCTCGACATAAAGGCTGTAATGCTTCTCGGGCTGAGGCGTGGGGGTGGGTTCGGGTGTAGGCGTAGGCTCAGGAGTAGGCTCGGGGGTAATGACCGCCGTGGGCTCAGGAGTAGGCACGGCAGGCTCGGGAAGGCTCAGATCTATGTAGTTTCCCGCAAAGGCCGCGGCAGTAAGCAGCAGGGCTATAACGGCAAGCGTGACGCAGGAGACCACAGCCGACCGCCGCTGATGTATGTTCATGGAAGGCTTTTTCGGCTTATCCTGTCTTATCTCCGGCTCGGGCTTACGCTCCCCGGCAGGCTTTTTGGGCGGCTCGGGCTTTTTCTCGGGTTCCGGTTTCTTCTCGGGTTCGGGTTCGGGCTTGGGTTCGGGCTCCTTCACCGGCACCGCAGCAGGCGGCTCCGCCCTTTCGGGCAGCTCCTCGGGCTCGTCGCCGCAGTAATCCCACAGCGCCTGCAGAAGCTGTACGCTGTTTTCGTATCTTTTCCGGATATCAAAGGCGAGAGTGCGCCTGATGATCGCGGCAAGCTTTTCATCAACGCTCTCCGGTACCGGCGGGATACTTCCGTTCATGCGGGTGCGCAGGGCGTTTACCCGCTCCTCGGCGGTTGGCTCATCGGTCTCCGGCAGGAAGGGCAGCCGACCCCCGTTCAGCCCCGCGTACATGATAAGGCCAATGGAATACACGTCCGCAGCCGCGCTTTTTTCACCGCTCCAGAACATTTCCGGCGCCATGAACTCAAGCTCGACCTTCGTCCAGCCCTCTTCCCCGGCTTTGCCGGCCGGTCCGACGGCGACGCGGCCGTCATCGGCGATATATATGTTGCCCGGGCGGAAGCCTCCTCTGAAGCCGTTTTCACCGCATTCCGAGGCCGCGATCTTACAGAGCTTTTTGACAAGCTCCAAAAGCTGCGCCGGTTCATATTTGGCAAGATCTCCGCCGAGCAGTTTTTTGGGGTCAAATACTGGGTTTTCTGCCATACTTGTACCTCCATTGCATAATTTATCGCTTTACATAATATCACAACCATGTGTACAAGTCAAACAATTCGGGCGATCCGCGCGAAAAAAGACCGAAGAGTTTTTCTTCGGTCTTTTTCGGTCATTCGGTCACGGGGCTTGTAAATATGCTGTCGTCAAAGCCGAGGATGCACATAAATATCGGCGACAGGAATAAGATTCCTATGCCGAAGCCGGTCGTTTTCCCGAACGCATGAGCAAGGTCGAGGTAAAGCTTAATGATGACATAGATGTTGTAAAGCGGTATGAGCGTGAGAAGCATCTTCCAGCCGTTGCCGTACAGTGCCTTAAACATGATATACGCATTATACAGCGGAACGATCGCTTCCCAGCCGGCATAGCCCATCTTAACGAACACCTTGATCATCGCCACCAGGGTCAGCAGCCAAAAGGCTATTGAAAAAACTGTCATATCTATCCTCCTTTTCTCTGTATTTGTCAGTATATCATACATATCCGAGCTTAACAATAGTATCTTTTATTTTCTTCGACAATGTGGTATTATCCTTATAATATCCCGAATGATACTTCAGGAGGCGGACATGAACGGACATGAATGCTATATCATAGGCGCGGGGGATTTTTACGGTCTGCGTGAAGCGCCCGACGACAGCGACTATGTTATCGCCGCGGACGCGGGCTACAATTACTGCCGCGACAACAATATCATACCCGATCTCGTCCTCGGCGATTTTGATTCCCTCGGCGGGGCGCCTAAGCACGTTCCCGTGCTGGAGCTGCCGGTGGAAAAGGACGACACCGACACCGTGTACGCCATAAAGCTCGGGCTTGAGAAGGGCTACCGCCGCTTTTACATCTACGGCGGACTGGGCGGTAAGCGTCCGGATCACAGCATCGCAAACCTCCAATCACTTCTGTATCTCGCAAACAGGGGCGCAAGGGGCTGGCTGTTCGGCGAGAACTATGTCTGGACGGCGGTGAAAAACGCCTCCCTGCGTCTCGAGGGCGAGGGGGACGTTTCAGTGTTCTGCCTTGACGGGAAGGCCGAGGGCGTGTCGCTCAGGGGGCTTAAATACGAGCTTAACGACGCGGTGCTCGGCTCGGACTTCCCTCTCGGGGTCAGCAACAGCTTTGACTGCTCTCAGGCGGAGATATCCGTCAAAAACGGCACACTTATCATCATGTATGGCATTAAGGTGAACGAAATTGATTAAATACTCAGCAGGAAAATGCGATATTGCGGTCATCGGCGCGGGACACGCGGGCATCGAGGCGGCTCTGGCGGCAGCCCGTATGGGGCTTGACACTGTCTGCTTTGCCATAAACCTTGACAGTGTGGGCAATATGCCCTGCAACCCCGCCATCGGCGGAACGGGAAAGGGGCATCTCGTGCGGGAGCTTGACGCTCTCGGCGGCGAGATGGGCAAGGCGGCCGACAAGGCCTGCATCCAGTACCGCATGCTCAACCGCGGAAAAGGCCCCGCCGTGCACTCCCTGCGCGCTCAGGCCGACCGCCGCCGCTATCAGGAGGTCATGAAGCAGACCCTCGAGCGGCAGGAAAATCTGCGCACAAAGCAGGCCGAGGTCGTGGAGATAGGCGTCTCCGACGGCGCGGTGTGCTCCGTCACCACCCACACGGGCGCGGTGTACGGGTGCAAAGCCGTCATTATCGCCAGCGGAACATATCTTGACGGCAGGACTATCGTCGGCGAGGTCATACGCTCCTCCGGCCCCGACGGCCTTGCCGCCGCGACGGGCCTTACCGACTGTCTGCGGGAGCTGGGGCTTTCCATGCGCAGGTTCAAGACCGGCACCCCGCCGCGTATAAACGCCCGCAGCGTCGACTATTCCAAAATGGAGCTTCAGCCCGGGGACGCAGAGCCCGAGGGCTTTTCCTTCGACACCCTCACACCGCCGGAGAACAAGGCCGTGTGCTGGCTTACCTATACAAACGAGCGGACGCACAAGATAATTCTCGACAACCTCGACCGAAGCCCCATATATTCGGGCATAATCGAGGGCGTCGGGCCGCGCTACTGCCCGAGCATCGAGACAAAGATAATGACCTTCCGCGACAAGCCACGGCACCAGCTTTTCATCGAGCCCATGGGGCTCAACACCGAGGAGCTGTATGTCCAGGGTCTGTCCTCCTCGCTTCCCGAGGAGGTACAGCTTGAGCTGCTGCACACCATCGCGGGACTTGAGAAGGCCGAGATGACACGCTGCGCCTACGCCATAGAATACGACTGCATCGACCCCACGGAGCTGTATCCCACGCTGGAGACGAAAAAGGTGCGCGGGCTGTACGGCGCGGGGCAGTTCAACGGCTCGTCGGGCTACGAGGAGGCCGCCGCTCAGGGCTTTGTCGCGGGTGTGAACGCGGCGCTGAAGCTGCGCGGCGAGGAGCCCATGATACTCAGGCGCTCCGACGGCTATATCGGCACGCTCATAGACGACCTCGTGACCAAGGGCACAAACGAACCCTACCGCATGATGACCTCCCGAAGCGAATACAGGCTGCTGCACAGGCAGGATAACGCCGACAAGCGCCTGAGCGCTATCGGGCTGAGGATAGGACTTGTATCTCCCGAGCGCTATCAGGCGGTGCTGGATAAATACGCCGCGGTAGACAGAGAGATAAAGCGTCTTGAGAGCACACATCTTGCCCCGACGCCGGAGCTCAACGCGCTTTTGCGCGAGCGCGGCACGGCGGAGCTTTCAAGCGGCGCTTCGCTGGCAGAGCTAATTCGCCGGCCTCAGCTTGACTATCTTGCCCTTGCGCCCTTTGACCCTGAGCGTCCAGAGCTGCCTAAACCGGTATGGTACGAGGCGGAGATAAGCCTCAAATACGACGGCTATATAAAGCGGCAGCTCAAGCAGGTCGATGAATTCACGCGCATGGAGAAAAAGCTGCTGCCGGACGATATCGATTATGACGAGGTGGCGGGTCTGCGCCTTGAGGCGCGGGAGAAGCTCAGGAAGATAAGACCCCGCTCCTTCGGACAGGCAAGCCGCATATCCGGCGTGTCGCCCGCGGACATCTCGGTGCTCATGATATGGATGGAGGGCAGAAAATGAAAAAGGTCGTACTCGGCTTTTCCGGCGGAGTGGACTCGGCCGTATGCGCTAAGCTATTGAAAAACGCAGGCTATGAGGTTATCGGCCTGTACCTTGACAACGCCGGCGAGGACGCCCGCCGCGACGCCGTTACGACGGCAAAGTTCATAGGCATCCCGCTCGAGGTAAAAGACGTGCACGCCGAGCTTGACGAGCTTGTGTGCGCCCCCTTTGCCGAGGCGTATCTCAGGGGCGAGACCCCGAATCCCTGCATCATATGCAATCCTGCTCTCAAGTTCAGATCCCTGCTTGAGCTTGCCGACAAAACGGGCGCTGAGCACATCGCGACCGGCCACTACGCCAGAGCCGAAAACGGCGTTCTGTACAAGGGTCAGCCAAGCAATGACCAGAGCTATATGCTCTGCCGCATAAAGCGCGAGCAGCTCGACAGGCTCATCCTCCCCCTCGGCGGCTATGAGAAGCTCAGAGTGCGGCAGTTGGCCGAGGAATTCGGTCTTCCCGTCGCCCACAAGCCCGACAGCATGGAGATATGCTTCATCCCCGACAAGGATTATATCGGCTGGCTGGGCAGAAGGGCTCCCCTGCCCCCCGCAGGAAGCTTCGTGTTTCACGGCAAGGTAATAGGCGTCCACGAGGGCATACACCGCTACACCGTCGGCCAGCGCAGACCCGGGCTTTTTAACGGCAGAAAGCTCTACGTCTCCTCGATAGACACCGAAACCAATGAGATAGAGCTCGCACTCTGGGAGGAGCTTTTCAAGACCGAGCTCAGCGCCCGCTGCTTCAACTGGCTCTGCGATGTGCCCTCCGGCCCCGTCAGGGCGAGCGTAAGAGTGCGCCATACGAAGTGGGAAAATCCACCCTGCACCGCCTATGCAGAAGGCGATACGGTGAGGATAGTCTGCGATGAGCCGGTGCGCGCACCCGCAAGAGGGCAGTCGGCTGTGCTGTATGACGGCGACCGTGTGCTGGGCGGCGGATTTATCGTGTAAATCAGCCGCAAAAATCGTCGAATTGACGATTGACTGCACTGCCGTTTTGTGAGAGAATATCGAACATTATTAAAAGATAAAAAGTATATAGGAGGAGCGGCATGGCCATTTATTTCAACGAACCCTCAAGGACCTTCAGCGAGTATCTTCTCATCCCCGGATACACCGGCGAGGACTGCATCCCCGACAACGTTTCCCTTAAAACGCCTCTTGTCAAGTTCAGAAAGGGCGAGGAACCCGCGCTGAGCCTGAACGTGCCCTTTGCGTCGGCGATCATGCAGTCGGTCTCCAACGACACCATGGCCATCGCGCTTGCCAAGGAGGGCGGCATATCCTTCATTTACGGCTCTCAGTCCATTGAGGACGAAGCCGCCATGGTCGCCCGCGTGAAGAGCTACAAGGCGGGCTTTGTCCCGAGCGCCTCCAACATCATGCCCGACCAGACCCTGGCGGACGTACTCGCGCTCAAGGCCGAGAAGGGCTACTCCACCATGGCCGTGACCGAGGACGGCTCTGCAAACGGCAGACTTCTGGGCATCGTCTCAAGCCGCGACTACCGCGTTTCGCGCATGAGCCTTGACACCAAGGTATCCGAGTTCATGACCCCTCTTGAAAAGCTCGTCACCGCACCCGAGGGCACCACCCTCAAGGAGGCAAACGACATCATCTGGGACAATAAGCTCAACTCCCTGCCCATCGTCAGCAATGACGGCAAGCTCCTGTACTTCGTTTTCCGCAAGGACTATGCCGAGCATAAAAACAACCCCAACGAGATCCTCGACGAGCAGAAGCGCTACATCGTGGGCGCGGGCATAAACAGCCGCGACTATGAAAAGCGCGTTCCCGCTCTGGTCGAGGCGGGTGCGGACGTGCTGTGCATCGACTCCTCCGACGGCTTCTCCTGCTGGCAGAAGAAGGCCATAGAATTTATCCGCGAAAATTACGGCGACAGCGTCAAGGTCGGCGCAGGCAACATCGTTGACCGGGACGGCTTCCTCTTCCTCGCCGAGGCTGGCGCGGATTTCGTCAAGGTCGGCATCGGCGGCGGCTCCATATGCATCACCCGCGAGACCAAGGGCATAGGCCGCGGTCAGGCGACGGCGCTCATCGAGGTCGCCGCGGCCCGCGACGAGTATTTCGAGAAGACCGGCGTATATATCCCCGTGTGCTCCGACGGAGGTCTGGTGCACGACTACCACATGACGCTGGCTCTTGCCATGGGCGCGGATTTCCTCATGATGGGCCGATATTTCGCCCGCTTTGACGAAAGCCCCACGGCAAAGCTCATGATAAACGGCAGCTATGTCAAGGAATACTGGGGCGAGGGCTCGAACCGCGCCCGCAACTGGCAGCGTTATGATCTCGGAGGCCAGAGCAAGCTCAGCTTCGAGGAGGGCGTAGACTCCTACGTCACCTACGCAGGCCCCCTGCACGACAACCTTGAAAAGAGCGTATACAAGATAAAGTCCACCATGTGCAACTGCGGCGTGACGGATCTTGACTCGCTCAAGCGGAACGCGAAGCTCACCCTTGTTTCCTCCGTCAGCATTGTCGAGGGCGGCAGCCACGACGTTATTCTCAAAAACAAATAAAAGATCGCCTGCTGCAAAACTTTGAGTTTTGCAGCAGGCGATTTATTAATTATTTATCCATGCCCTGCAGGCGCGTGTTTATATCGCACAGGGCGCGCCGTATGGCCGCGAGCTCCTCGGCGACGGGGTCGGATATGCTGACCTGATCGACCTCGGTCGCAAAGTCCATCTTCTGGCCTCTGCGTCTTACCACTCTCGCGGGGATGCCGACCGCGGTGCTGTCGGGCGGGATCTCGCCGAGCACGACGGAGTTCGCCGCGATGCGGCTGTTATCGCCCACCTTGAACGGCCCCAGTACCTTGGCGCCGGTGCCGATGAGCACATTGTTGCCGATGGTGGGATGGCGCTTGCCGCTGTCCTTGCCGGTGCCGCCGAGGGTGACCCCGTGATAGATCAGGCAGTCGTCGCCGATCTCGGCGGTCTCGCCTATGACGATGCCCATGCCGTGGTCGATGACAAGGCGCTTGCCGATCTTTGCGCCGGGGTGGATCTCGATGCCCGTGCGGTGCCGTCCCATCTGGGATATCATGCGGGCGAGGAACATGAGCTTATGCTCATAGCACCAATGGGCGCCTCTGTGATATAATACCGCCTTCACACCCGGGTACAGCAGCAGCACCTCCATGGGATTTTTCGCCGCCGGATCGCGGGCAAGATAGGCGTTTACGGTCTCAAGCAGATTCTGGAACATACTCAGTTCTCCTTAAACATGGGGCTTGAAAGATATCTTTCTCCCGTATCGGGCAGCAGTGCGACGATGGTCTTCCCCGCATTCTCCATACGCTTTGCAAGCTCGATGGCGGCGTGCAGCGCAGCGCCGGAGCTGATGCCGGCGAGCAGTCCCTCGCTGAGGGCGAGCTCACGCGCGGCGGCAAATGCGTCCTCGTCCGAGACCTTTACTATCTCGTCGCATATATCCCTGTTGAGGGTATCGGGCACGAAGTTCGGGCCTATGCCCTGAATGCCGTGGGGGCCCGCGTGACCCTCGGACAGCAGCGGAGAGCTCTCGGGCTCAACGGCTACCACCCTGACGTCCTTATTGCGGCTCTTGAGGTATTCGCCGGTACCGCTGACGGTGCCGCCCGTACCCACGCCGGCGACAAAGATATCCACCTTGCCGTCTGTATCCTCCCATATCTCAGGGCCCGTGGTCACTCTATGCGCCGCCGGGTTCGCGGGATTGACAAACTGCCCGGCGATAACGCTGCCCGGGATGCTGTTTTTAAGCTCCTCGGCCTTCTCAACAGCCCCCGCCATCCCCAGCTTTCCGGGCGTGAGCACGAGCTGTGCGCCGTAAGCGCTCATGAGCAGCCTGCGCTCAACGCTCATGCTGTCGGGCATGACGATAATTACCTTGTAGCCGCGGGCGGCGCCTATGGCGGCGATGCCGATGCCGGTGTTGCCGCTGGTCGGCTCGATTATAACGCTGCCCCTGCCGATGATCCCCTTGGCCTCGGCGTCGTCGAGGATCGCCTTTGCGGCTCTGTCCTTGACCGAACCGGAGGGGTTGAACATCTCAAGCTTAACCAGCACACGGGCAAATAAGCCGTACTTCTTTTCGATATTTCTGACCTCCGCAAGAGGAGTGTGTCCGACAAGCTCGGATACGGATTTATATATTTTCATTATTCATATTCCTTTCCATCGAGACAAAAAAATGACGATGCACACGCATCGCCGCATAAAATAAAGCCATCAGGCAATATCAGAGCATGCGACGACAACGACATCGACAGGTACAGACGCCGCAGCAGTTATTCATGGCAGTCACGGTCTTCATTGTCATCGCTCCTTTTTAATTCCTATAAAAACTGTGGGGGATTGCTCCATTGCATAATACGTCTCCCGACGGGATTTGTCAATAGCTTTGTTTAATTTCCTACAAAATTAATGTGATATATATTTGATGAACATTATATTTGTGCCGATTTCTTAACACAGTATTTACATCGTATATGTTATAATTAGTTGATATTTGTCAATAGGTGATATCATGAATACCTCAAAAATCGAAAAAGCCGAGGATACCGCCGCCCGTGTATTCCGGAACTGGCTTATATCCCTTCTGGTGCTTTGCGTTGCCTGCCTCATTTGCTCGGCGATCAACAACCTGTCATCGTCCGATATGTATGTGCCTATGGTATTTGTACTGGCGGTGCTCGTGATCTCACTGCTGACGGACGGATATTTCTACGGGGTCCTGGCTTCGTTGGTAAGCGTTCTCGGAGTCAACTACGCCTTTACATACCCGTACATGAAGCTGGACTTTTCCGCCTACGGCTACCCAACGACTTTTATCACGATGCTCGCAGTATCACTCGTCATTTCCACTCTTACCACCAGAGTGCACGAGCAGGAAAAGCTCCGGCACGAGACCGCTCAGGCACAGCTGAGAGCAAACATGCTGCGCGCCATATCGCACGATCTGCGCACGCCTCTCACCTCGATAATCGGCTCGATCGATACCGTTATATGCGAGGACGAGCACCTTGACAGCGGCACGAGGGCTGAGCTTCTGAGCGACGCGAAAAAGGATGCCGAGTGGCTGGTGAGGATGGTGGAAAACCTGTTGTCGATAACCCGCATAAGCGGCGCGGAGGAAACGGTGATCTCCAAAAGCCCCGAGCTTATCGAGGAGATCATCGGCGAGTGCGTTTTGAACTTCAAAAAGCGTCATCCCGAAGTCAACCTGAAGATCCGTGTCCCCGACGAGCCTTTGACGGTGGACGTCGACGCGATGCTGATAGAGCAGGTGCTTATGAATCTTATGGATAACGCGGTGTACCACAGCGAGACCATGACTGAGCTGTGCATCGAAGCATCCGCCGGCGAGGGCTTTGCCTGCATTTCCGTATCGGATGACGGCGTGGGGCTTGACCCGGACATAATCCCCGAGCTGTTCAAGGGGCAGATCTGCTCCTCAAAAGGGCAGCCATTTGACGGAAACAAGTTCCGTGGTATAGGCCTTGCGGTCTGCAGCGCGATAATAAGCGCCCACGGCGGGAGCATAAAAGCCTCGAACCGTCCCACAGGAGGCGCAGTATTTGAATTTACAATACCTATGGAGGACAGCCCGAAATGAATATAAGAGACAAGATACTTATCGTCGAGGATGAGCGCAGCATCAGCAATTTCCTTCGCACCATCCTTGTTTCAAACGACTATGACGTTATCATTGCCCGCTCAGGCGCGGAGGCGTATTCCATGATAACCTCACATTGCCCCGACCTAATAGTGCTCGACCTCGGTCTGCCCGACATCGACGGGCTGCAGCTTATAAAGTCAGTCCGCGAATGGACGCTGCTGCCTATCGTGGTCGTGTCGGCGCGCTCCCACGAGCGGGATAAGGTGGCGGCTCTCGATCTCGGCGCGGACGACTATATCACCAAGCCCTTCGGCGCGGGCGAGCTGCTTGCCCGCATACGCACGGCCATCCGTCACACCCGCACGGGTCTTGCAAATGAAACGATAGCAACCACCGGCAAATTCAAGGCCGGCTCTCTGGAGATCGACTATGACAAGCATCAGGTGCTCATCGACGGCATTAACGCCGGACTTACTCAGAACGAGTATAAGATCGTTGCGCTGCTGGGCAAATGCGCGGGCAAGGTGCTGACCTACGACTATATAATCAAGGAGCTGTGGGGGCCCGGCACCCGCGGCAACAATCAGTCGCTTCGAGTGCATATGGCGAATATCCGCCGCAAGATAGAGAAAAATCCCGCCGAGCCGCAGTATATCTTCACCGAGATCGGCGTCGGCTACCGCATGGTCGAGGGAGACTGAAAAGCAGTTCCTGTTCACAAAAACACGCGAAATGATTCAAAGACTATTGACGAAAAAGCCGGTAAAAGCTAAGATATCCCTATAGCATAAGCACAGCGGAGGGATAAGTCATGGATAATCGCACGAGCAAGGAAAATTACTATCTGGATATAGCGGACGCCGTTCTTCAGCGCTCCACCTGTCTGAGGCGGATGTACGGCGCTATAATCGTCCGCAGCGACGAGATCATCTCCACCGGCTACAACGGTGCGCCCAGAGGCCGCGTCAACTGCACCGACGCGGGGCATTGTGCGAGGGTCGAGATGAATATCCCGTCGGGAGAGCGCTACGAGCTCTGCCGCAGCGTTCACGCCGAGGCAAACGCCATCATTTCCGCCTCGAGGCGCGATATGCTGGGCGCGACGCTGTACCTTGTCGGCCGTGACGCCCGGACCCGCGAGCTGCTCACCGACGCGACGAGCTGCTCAATGTGCCGCCGCCAGATCATAAACGCCGGCATCGCAAAGGTCATAATCCGCACCGGCAAGGATAAATTCAAAATCGTGGACGTCGAAGAATGGGTCAAAAACGACGACTCCCTGTTCTGGACAGAGTAAAAAAGCAGCTCCTGAGAGCTGCTTTTTTCATATCTTCATTTTCTTTTTGAATATCACCGCGGCAAGGAGCATGAATACGGCCGCATAGGCGATGACCCACCACAGCTCCGGCATTATCGCCGAAAGCTCGCCGTTATAGGCGGCTCTGCCCGCCTTCACCGCGTGGATAAACGGCAGCGCGTTTGCGATCTTCTCAAACGCTCCGCCGACAAGGGACACGTCGAACCATGTGTCCGACAGCCACGCCGTGAGGTTTGTCAGCAGCGCGCCGCAGATACCGCCCACCTGCTTATCGTTCAGCAGCGTTCCGCAGATGAGCCCGACTGCGATGAACAGCAGCATGGCCGGTACGAGCACCGCGATACTAAGTAGAATATTGACGCTCCACTCAAGCCCAAGCGCGAGAGCCGCGGCAAAGCATATCAGCGTCTGTGCTATCGACATCGGCAGCAGCGGCAGGGTGTAGCCGAGTATGTAATCTGCCGGACGCATCGGCGAGCTGTAAAGCCGCAGCATCAGCGACGAGCTCCTGTCCTTTGATATGACCGTTGCCGAAAACAGCGACACAAAGCTCAGGCCGAAAACCGCTATACCCGGGGTGAGCTTCCGGAGCGGGAACAGCTCCTGCGGCACGTTTGACTGTATGATCGTCAGAAGCAGCAGCACGATGAGCGGAAAGCCCAGCCCGAATATCACGTTCAGCCTGTCGCGCAGTATCTCCTTCGTATTTCTCGAAGCAAAAGCGCACATTTTCATACCGCAGCACCTCCCCCGCAGAGCGTGACAAAGGCGTCCTCAAACTTATCGCAGCCGGCCTTTGCCATCAGCTCCGAAGCTGTTCCGACCGCTATCAGCCTGCCATTCGCCATGACCGCAAGGCGGTCGGACAGTGCCTCGGCCTCCTCGAGATAGTGTGTGGTCAGAATGACCGTCACCCTGCCCTTGAGCCCTTCGATGATGTGCCAGAGCTCGCGCCGCGCAATGACGTCAAGCCCCAGCGTCGGCTCGTCCAGAAACAGCAGCTTGGGCTCAGATATGAGCGCCATGGCAATGGACAGCCTTCTCTGCCAGCCGCCGGACAGTGTCTTTGCCTTCTGCCGTGCGACCTCCTCCATGGAAAACTCCCTGAGCATAGCCGCCGCCCTTGCCTTTGACTCGGCCCTGTCAAAGCCGTAGATGCCGCAGATGAATTCAAGGTTTTCGCGCACCGTCAGGTTCGGCGCGACGGCGGTCTCCTGCGGCGATACGTTTATGAGCGGCTTTATATCCTCCATTTTGCTGCATCCCAGTACGGAAAACTCGCCGCCCGTGGGCTCGGTCAGCCCCGACAGCATTTTTATCGTGGTCGTCTTGCCCGCGCCGTTGACGCCCAGCAGGGCGAAAAGCTCGCCCTCGTTGACCTCGAGGTCAAGCTCTTTTACGGCACATATATCGCCGTAGCTCTTGCTAAGCTTACTTGTTTCAATCGCTTTCATCGCCGTTTTCCGCCTCCCTTATCGCACGGGCAAAGTTGAGGGAATCGGCCTCGTCCCGCTCGGGATAAACCTCCTTTGCGCGTCCGGCAAATATCTTATCGGCGATACCGGAGAACACGGAGTAGCGCTCAAGCGCGATGCCCTTCTGCGCATCCGCAAGAATTATGAGCGTGTCGCCGGTGTCGATGCCGAACATTTCGCGCACGTCCTTTGGGATGACTATCTGCCCCTTGGGGCCGACCTTGACCGAACCTATGTATTTATTGTCAGGTGATTTCATTTCGTGCTCCTTTGTATGAAAAGTATAACTTGTTATACCATTGTCCCATGAAAGAGTCAAGCACCTTTTATAATTTGGGTACTTGACACAAGAAAACACCGCACTTTGTGATTCAAAAGCGCGGTGTTTATTAATTTTGGCGGAGCTTTAAGCGTCAATGCTCTTGCAGGTGAACAGAATGACCTGGCGCTCCTTTGCTATCTCGCTCAGCAGAGCCATGGCCTGCTTTGTGCGTTCGGTGTCAAGATTGACCAGCGCATCGTCCAGGATGAGAGGGCAGTCGGCACTCTCCGGCAGAGCAAGCTTGCACACGGCAAGGCGCACGGCAAGGTACATGAGGTCGAGCGTTCCGGCGCTGAGATACTCCGTCTCGCGCGGTACGCCGTCGTCGGCTTCCCTCACCTTCGCGCTGAAATCGCGGTTTAAGAGCACGGAATCGTATTTGCCGCCGGTGACGACGGACATATAGTGAGCGGCGAGCCTGCCGAGCTCCGGCGAAAAACGGCTCTGGATATCCGCGTCGGCCTCGCGCAGGGTCTCCACCGCGAGGGCTATCGCGTCGTACTCGTTCTGAAGCTCGGCGTGTTCGTCCTCCATGGCCTTAAGCTCCGAGCCCAGCACCAGCGGATCGCCCATTGCGGCAAGCCTGCCCCTTATCTCGGAGATGCGCGCCGAGAGCATCTCACAGCGGCTCTGAGCGGCAGCAAGCTCGCGGCCGAGTCTGGCCGCCTCGCTGTCCCCGCCGCTGAAATCAAGCTCGGCGAGAGTCCTGCTCTCTGTCTGCTCCTGATGCCGACGCATCTTCTCAAGTCGTTCGGCAGCGGCCTTTTCCGCCGCTTCGGCCTGCCTGAAGCGCTCATAAAGCTCAAGATATTCCGCCTCGCAGGTTTTTATATCTTCTTCGCTTTCGGCTTTATATTTTGAAAGTATCCTTCTTCGTTGCTTTCCCGCCTCGTAGGCCGCGGCCTTTGCCCTGCTCTGCTTTACAAAAAGGAGCCCGGCGATAATGCACAGCACCGCCGCGGCAGCGTAGGCGTAGGGGCTCAGGAATATGCCGACTGCGGCGGCTATGAGCGCGAGTATAAGGCAAATTATCGCCGGTGCGGCGCTTATCTTTTTCTCTGCCTCGGCCTTGAGCGTAAGGGCGTTTTCGATATCCGCGGCGACCTCGGGGTGCACTTCCTCGGGGCTGCGCTCGCCTATCACGCTGCCGCACAGAGCCGCACGGCAGGCGTCGCGCTCATCGTCGGCGCGCTCATGCTCCTCATTCGCGGCGTTTATCTCCTTGCGCAGGTTGAGAAGGCTGCTAAGCGCCTCCTTGCGGACGCTCTTGCGGCTCTCGGTCACGGCGGCTTCAAGCTGCGCACACTTGCCTTTTGCCCGTTCCAGCTCCTCTGATAAGCTGTCGCGCTCCCTCGCCGTCTCCTCAAGCCCGTTCAGACGGCGCTTCGTTTCGGACATCCGCGCTTCAAGCTCCGGCAGTCTGCCGCGCTTATTATAGCGGCGCTTGCGCTGCCATGTCCTGAGCCGGTCGTCGGCCTCCGTGAAGGAGCAGTCCTCCTCCCCCGTCGAAACTATCGCGCTTATCCGTTTTTCAAGCTCGGGGCTTCCCGATACCGCGACCGCGCCCTGCTCCACGAAGGCACTGCGGCGGAACACCTCGCGTTCGACGCCTGTCAGCATCTGACCGGCGTTGATGCCCGTCATGCCCTCGACCGGAATGTTCGTGCCGCTGTACACGGCGGAAAACTCCCGCATGGGCGCGCTGCTCTGCTTTGTTTTGCGGATAAGGCAGATATCCTTTCCTCCGGCGGAAAGCTCCATCGTTCCCTGCATGGCGGCTCCCGACCACGGCGCGTAGCGCGTTTTATCGGGCAGATGGCCGTTCCTCTGACGCTCGGAGCTGTCGATGCCGTACAGCATGGCGCGGATGAAGGCGCACCATGTGCTTTTGCCGCTCTCATTGGGGGCGCAGATGATATTCAGCCCCTCGTGCAGCTCAAGAGTATCGCCGTCGAGCTTGCCGAAGGTCGCGCTGAGCTTATTGATCTGCATGGCGCACTACCTCCTCCCGCCTGTCGAGCGCGGCAAGCCCCCAGCGGGCCGCCTGCACCGCTCTCTCCCGCTCGGTCTCATCCTTTGCCTCGTCATATTTTTTTCTCAGTCTTGAGAGGAACTGTCCGCGCAGACTGTCCTCCCCCGCTTTTTCCCAGACGTCGCGGCGAAGCGAGGTCTCGTCCCTGATCTGCAGGCTGAAAAAGCAATCCTCAAAAGCTTCTCTGAGGGCGCTCACGTCGGGCGCCTCCTCCGTCTCGCCGCGCAGGATAAGGCGGTATATGTCATTCTCCGTACCGTCGGGCAAGACTTCGCTAACCACCTCGATCGGGTCTCGTCCCGTGAGCCTGACAGTAAGTATCTCATACCTGCGGCGGGCTATATTCACGGGCTCGATGCTGCATTTGCCTTCTTCGAGGCTGACGATGCTGACGTATTTTTCGCCCGTCTCGTCAAAGCCGCGCCCCTCGGGGCAGCCGGGCCACGAGTAATGGCAGCTCCCCGCATTTTTAAGGCCGCTTCCGGCGTGGATATGACCGAAGGCGATATAGTCCATGCCTGATGCCGCGATCTCGCCCTCGGTAACGGGGTTATACGATGAGGCTGCATTGACCTCGCCGTGGATGCACATGATATCAAGGACGCCGGCCTTTTTCTCCGCGCCGAAGCCGCGCAGCATACCGCCGCTGTACTTATCCGTGAACGCCGCGCCCCATACCCTGACGCCAAGCTCCGGAAGCTCGACGCACTCTATTCCCTGGCTTTTGAAAATATGTACGTTTTCGGGGAGCTTCAGCCGTGCGTAGGGCGAGCGCGCGGAATAAAAATCGTGATTTCCCGGGGAAATGAACACCGGCACATCGATGCTGCCGAGAGCCTTCACAAGCTCCTCGGCGGTCTCGGCATATGCGCTGTCGGAGTCCAGCAGGTCGCCTGCCAGCAGCACGAGCTGCACCTGCTCAGTTTGAGCAAGCTGCGCTATCCTGTAAAGAAGCTGTCTCTGTTCCGTTCTGCGCAGAGCCGCCTTGCTCTCGCCCAGGCCCTCGAAGGGCGAGTCCAGATGCAGATCGGCCGTGTGCAGCAGCTTTATCATACTCATGTCAGTCTTATCCCTTCCGCTTTGAGGCATTTCCCCGTCTCGGGGTCTATCTCGAATACGCAGCCCTCAAGCTTGGCCGGACCCTTGGCGGAGTCATAGCGCCGCGGAGGGTCGCCGAAGAATTTGCCGATGGACTGCTCGGGCTCGATGCCGATAACGGAGTTTATCGCGCCCGTCATGCCGAGGTCGGTGATGTAACCCGTACCGTTGGGCAGCACGCAGGCGTCGGAGGTCTGCACATGGGTGTGAGTCCCCCAGACGGCGCTTGCCCTGCCGTCGAGCATGAAGCCCATCGCGCGTTTTTCGCTGGTGCCCTCGGCATGGAAATCCACAAGGATTATCTTCTCTTTTATTTCCTCCATGTATCCGTCGGCGATGACAAAGGGGTTGTCGGTGTTGGTGTCCAGCGTGAAATGTCCCATCAGGCTCATTACGCAGACGTCGCCGAAGCTTGTCTTATATACGTCGATGCCGCGTCCCGGGCACTGCGGCGCACAATTGGCAGGACGCAGGATCTTGCGGCGCTCGTCAAGATACGGGCGCAGCTCCGTGCGCGTCCATGTGTGGTTGCCGAGAGTGATGACGTCGGCGCCTGAGTGGAGTATGGCGTCGGCCTGGCGGGGAGTTATGCCCACGACATTTGCGTTTTCGCCGTTTACGACGACGAAATCGATCTCCATTTCCTTGCGTATTCTGCGCAGATTTTTTGTAAGATATTCAAGGCCGGGCTCGCCGCAGACGTCGCCGACGGCCAAAACTTTTATGCTCATTTTTGAAAAAATCTCCTCTCGTGGAGTCAGCAAATTTAAGGCTATTATAGCACATATTACAGCGATGTAGCAAAACAATTATGGACATAATATATTTCGGAGGTGTAAACAATGCATAAAGCAAACTTTTTGATCGGCATGGGCATAGGCGTTGCCGTCGGCGGACTTGCCGGCATGAGCATGACGGGCGGCAAGAAGCCCTCAAAGAACATCGTCGGCAAGACCCTCAAGACCATGGGTGAAGTAGTCGACGCGGTCTCAAGCTCTATCGGGATGTAAGAGCGCGTAGCAATCTCAATTTTATTCTAAAAATACGCAAAAAATACTTGCATTTCCTGTCCGGCTGTGCTAATATACTAAGGCGCTCAGCAATAAGCGCCGCTAGCTCAGCTGGATAGAGCGTCTGGCTACGGACCAGAAGGTCAGGGGTTCGAATCCCTTGCGGCGTGCCAAAGGAAAAAGTCTGTAATCTCATTGTTTTCAATGAATTGCAGGCTTTTTTCTTTTTTTGATTATGAATAATAGCTTAAAATACTTAGTTTTAATCAATAAAATGATGTCAATTTCGATGTCGGTAATGTGTACATATCAGGCGCAAAGAACGCCCGCGCTTTCTGATTTTTCTTGAAGTTTTGCGGCGCTGTGATATACTTATATAAACAATGCTTTTAAGGAGATTGCTATGGCAGAGGAAAAGTTTAAATTCATAAGAGATTTCCTTGACAACTTCGGCGACGCGACCATAAACGGCACCGTAAACGAGCACGAGAGCGGCAAGACCACATGGCTGTTCGGCAGAAGCGAGGACTGCGATTTCGTGTATTCCGCTCCCAAGGCCTCCCGCAGGCATTTTCAGATCGAGCTGTGCGACGGCCACTACTACATTCAGGATCTCGGCTCTACCAACGGCACCTACGTCAACGGCCGGAGGATAGACCGCAAGGAGCGCATTTTCTCCGGCGACGTTATCACCATGGGCGGGGTCGACATTGTTTTTTCAAAGGATATGCTGTTTTAAAAAGAGGTGTAATTATGATATATCGTGATTTTCAGGGCGAAAAGCTTTCCATGCTCGGCTTCGGCACCATGCGTCTGCCCCTCATCCCCGGCGGCGGAGAGACCGATATCGACCAGGCCCAGGTCGATAAAATGACCGACTACGCCATCGAGCACGGCGTAAACTACTTCGACACTGCCTACCCCTACCACGGCAGCTGCTCCGAGATCGCCATCGGCAGGGCTCTGGCGCGGCATCCGCGGGATAAATTCAATCTCGCCGATAAATACCCCGGTCACCAGATCTACGACAAGTCCAAGGCCCCCGACCCCGCGGCGGTCTTTGCCGACCAGCTCAAAAAATGCGGCGTTGAGTATTTCGACTTCTACCTGATGCACAACGTCAACGAAAACTCCATCACAAACTACCTCGACGGGGAGCTCGGCATCGTTGATTTCTTCGTCCGCCAGAAGGAGCTGGGCAAGATACGCCACCTCGGCTTTTCCTGCCACGGCAGCGTTGAAAACACGAAACGCTTTCTCGACGCCTACGGCGAGCATATGGAATTCTGCCAGATACAGCTCAACTACCTCGACTGGTCACTGCAGGACGCCGAGGGCAAGTACAAGCTCCTGACCGAGCGCGGCATCCCCGTTTGGGTAATGGAGCCTGTCCGCGGCGGAAAGCTTGCAAAGCTCGATGATAGCTCCGAGGCGCTTCTCCGCTCCATGCACCCCGACTACAGCACCGCGGCATGGGGCTTCCGCTGGCTGCAGGGGCTTCCCAATGTCACAATGGTGCTCAGCGGTATGTCAAGCTTCGGGCAGATGGTCGACAACGTAAAGAACTTTGACGAGCTCAGGCCGCTCAACAGTGATGAGTGCAATGTGCTGTACGGCATTGCCGACAAGCTCAAGAACACCGTGCCCTGCACCGGCTGCCGCTACTGCTGCAAGGGCTGTCCGCAGGGGCTGGACATACCCATGCTCCTTAATCTGTATAACGATCTCAAGCTCGCCAGCAGCGTGAACGTTATCATGCGCGCCGACGCACTGCCCGATGCAAAGCGTCCCGAGGCCTGTATAGGCTGCGGCCAGTGCGCCAACGCCTGCCCCCAGCACATAGACGTTCCCGCCGCTCTGGGCGATTTCGCCGCCCGCCTCGCGGAGCTGCCCACATGGGCGGAGATCTGCCGCAAGCGCGAGGAGGCCGCAAACTCCGCAAAATAGCTTCCGATACAAGTAAGATCCCGCGCTTAAACAAAGCGCGGGATCTTTCTGCGGTCATTTATTCTTTTCAACATATTCCGTGAGCTGCTCAAAGCTGCCGTTTGGATACACGGAGATATCCTTGTTTTCTCTGTTTATCAGGCAGTCGGTGATGAGAAAAACGCTCATGCCGGCTTCCTGCGCGGCCATGTCCTCGGTCGCGTCGTTGCCGACCATGAGGCATTCGGAAGGCTTTACGTTCAGGCTTCGGGCAATATCCGTGTAATACGCGGGATTGGGCTTGCAGAAGCGGGAGTTTTCATACGTTGTAATCAGCTCGAAATCCTCCGGCTCAAGTCCCGCCCAGCGGATGCGCTTTTCGGTCGCGGCGGCGGGAAAAATGGGATTTGTCGCAAGGGCGACGCGGAAGCCGGCGGCCTTTAACGCTCTGACGGTGCCGGCCGCAGCGGGATTAAAGCCGCAGACGGCTCTTGCGTTTTCAAATTCATTCGCGTAAAACTCATCGAAAAGCGTTTTATCTGCCAGCGCGGCCTCGCCGAAGATATTCGCAAACTCGCTCCAGAAGGCGTCCTCATTACTGCGGGAGCCGTCGTTGCGTATCATAGCTGCGGTGCCCTTCCAGACTGCATCGACAAGCGCTCCCGCCTCGTAACCGTGCACCGCGAGCTTCCTTGCAAGATGCTTAAAGTATTCTTTTACAAACTCATCCTGATCCATTGGAAGCAGTGTAGCATCCAGATCGAACAGTATCATCTCAAACATTTTTTCACTTCCTTATGCTTCCTTCTTTTTTCCGCCGTCTATGATGTTTTTCTTTGCGTAAACAAGGCCGGTCACAACTGTCAGGAGGTCAACTCCAATGAACACCCAGAACAGTGGATCCGTGAAATCGAACTTGTCCCCGATGACGGTGAACCAGACCATGCTGGGCAGCAGCGCGAGCATCGAGCCGGCAATATACGATGAATACCGGGTGCGCAGCAGGCCGAACAGCACTCCCTGCACCTCCATGGAGAGATGCAGCGTGTGCATCGCGAAGCAGAAGGTGAAGCTGTAATTGGTCGCATTATTGAAATAGCGCTTGAATTTCGGGTATTTCTCCATCATGCCGTCAAAGGTCAGGCCCTTGGAGAAGCGTCCCACAAGATATGATACCGATATGCACAGCAGCGTACCGACGGTGTTTATGGCAAGCGCCAGAGGCAGGTCGAATATCAGCGAGCAGCCAACGAGTATGGCCGCGTAAGGCAGACCGGACAGTCCCTTGAAAACGAACAGGGCGAGTATTACCGCCGCCGCCAGCGGCCTGTTATCATCAACGGCGGCAATGATCCTATCCACCTGAAGCGTACCGTTGAGCAGCAGCACTCCCACCACCGCCGCGATGACCGCCATGATCATTATCGGCAAATAAAGCTTTAGCTTTTTTAACATCTTTTATCCTCAGAAGTTTATTACGCCCAAATGCTCAAGCAATATCTTCAGCCCTATAAGTATCAGCACTATCCCGCCGGCAAGCTCAGCCTTGGATTTGTACTTCGAGCCGAATATGTTTCCGACAACTATGCCCACGCCGGAGAGGACGAAGGTGGTGACGCCGATAAGTATTGCCGCCTTAACGATGTCCACGCCGAGGAAAGCAAAGCTTATGCCCACCGCAAGAGCGTCGATGCTTGTTGCCAGAGCGAGGGGCAGCATGGTCCTGAAAGAAAAGCTGTCGTTTACCTCATCGTCCCCTCCGCCGAGAGCCTCCCTTATCATGTTGCCGCCGATAACGGCAAGCAGCACGAAGGCAATCCAATGGTCGATACTGACTATAAAGCGCTCGAATTTAAAGCCCAGCAGGAAGCCGATAAGCGGCATCAGCGCCTGAAATCCGCCGAAATATATGCCCGCTGTCAGTATGTGCTTCGCTCCCGCCTTTTTCACGGACAGCCCCTTGCATATCGACACCGCGAAGGCGTCCATGCTCAGCGCCAGAGCGATCAGAAACAAATCAAAAAAGCTCAACTATTCCTTCACCTTATTTTTTCGGATATAATGAAAATTTATAACAAGCCCCTGCTCTTGTCAAGGAATATATTGCTTGACATCTAAGAACAATGTGTTAAACTTGATACGATATTTGCAATTTTGTTCAGATATTTTATTTTAAAAAAAGAGGAAAAGCTATGAGTAATGAAAAACGCCGCTTAGGCGACCGCCGTGACGGAAAGCTCTTGAGGGATATCGACGGCATGCACCTTATAATGCCCATGATATACCCCAACCGCTGCGATAACGAGGCCTTTATATCCGAGCGCATCGACCTTACGAATGTCGATAAGTATATCGAGAAGAGAAACGCGGAAAACCCCGTGTTCAAGTTTACTCTGTTCCACCTCATTGTCGCCGCGGTATTGAAGGTTATCGTTCTTCGCCCCAAGCTCAACCGCTTCATCGCCAACAAGAATATGTATCAGCGCAATGAGCTCACGGCCTCTTTCGTTATAAAAAAGAAGTTAAACGACGTTTCCGAGGAGGGCACGGCTTTTATCCGCGCCGGAGAGGACTCCACGGTAGATACGCTGCGCGAGGACCTTTATAAGCAGATAACGAGCGTCAAAGGCGGCGGCGGCAATTCCACGACCGACGCAATGGACTTCCTCAACAAGCTCCCCCGCTTTATTGTCAAGTTCTTCATCGCGATCATGCGCTTTTTGGACCGCCACGGCTGCGTTCCCAAGTCGCTTATCGCCGCAGACCCCTACTACGCCTCCGTCATTCTCTCAAACCTCGGCTCCATCAAGCTGCGCAGCGGCTATCATCACCTGACTAACTGGGGCACCACCTCAATATTCGTCGTGGTCGGCGAGATGAAAAAGCGCGTTTTCGTCAATGACGACGGCAGCGAGGAATACCGCAACAGCGTGGATCTCGGCCTGACTATCGACGAGCGCCTTGCCGACGGCTATTACTACTCAAAGAGCGTGCGGCTTCTCAAATACATCCTCGAGCACCCCGAATGCCTTGAGCGGCCCTTCAGCGAGCCGGTCGACTACGAGGCAAAGTAAAGCGCATCGGAGCGAAATAAACCCAAAAGATGCAGCCTTTTTGAGGCTGCATCTTTTTTCTTTTAACGGTCCGCCTGTCCGGCATCCTCCGGCGTCGGATCGTATTCCAGGATGTCTCCCGGCTGGCAGTGAAGCACATCGCATATTGCCGCCAAGGTAGAAAAGCGTATGGCGCTTATGCGTCCGTTTTTCATTTTTGAGAGATTAACGTTGGCCACGCCGACCTTCTCCGACAGTTCGTTAAGGCTAATTTTCCTGTCCGCCATAACTCTGTCGAGCCTGAGTATTATATGTCCCAATTTTCTACCTCCGTTCACAGTGTCTCGTCCGACTCACGCTGGAGCCGAACCCCGTAGTTGAACACGGTCACAAGGCACATCGCCACAGCAAAGGCAATGATGACGCCCCACTGTATGCAGATACCTGCGTCACGTCCGGCGGACATGAACGACGCCGAAAGTGTTTCCGCTATCGATGCGCAAACGGCGACCGGCAGCAGCGAAAAGCTGAACTGCTTCATTTTCTTCACAAGCGTCTCGCTGAAAGGAGTTTCACATTTTTGTATCACGTTGAAAAGTCCTCTGAGGATCCACAGCGAGGCAACTACCGAGACCAGAAACACGGCAGCGAAGGCCAGCACCACGACGAGATCGCCGGATCTGTACACCGACGCGTCCGTCACGGCGTCAATGACCTTCCGGCCGTCCTGGGTGCGGATGACCGCGGAGGAAAAATCATTGTTGAAAAAGCTTAATTTCATGCTCATTTCCCGGTCCTCGGGAGGGGTCACCTTACCGCCGTCGGTGAGCATGCCGGTCGGGTCGTCGCTTGTCGAATAAGAGAATCCGTCGGTGAGAATATCCCAGATCGTGTCGAAATTCTTGGCGTTTATGCTTATCTCGGCATTGTTTTTCATACTTACAACAACGGCGTCCTCAGGGAGCGACGCGGTAAACACGGCTGCTATCACCGCCGCGACAGTCATTATCGCAGTGACGATGGCCAGTATCATCGTGATAATGCTCCCGAGCTTTCCGAATTTGTGTGCCCTTTTTATAGTATCAGTTTTCATTTGATCTGCCTCCAGTGCAAAACATAAAAAATTTAACGTTTATCGTTATGGCTGCATTGTAACAGAGAGAAAACGTATTGTCAACAGTTTTTTAACGTTTATCGTAAAAAAATTCAAGCGATTCATTAACCGCAGCATCAAGCAGCTCACGCCGTCCGCAAATCGGGCCGTTATGCTGTTTAACTTTTGTCATTGTCTTGTAAAATAAAGCTTTGCATGATATATTAATAATTTGTAGATAAATATATAATATAGTTACTTTATCTGCTAAATTTATCTCCGGGGCACGCCAGCCTCGGGAAAGGATGTAGAAATGAAAAAAAGCGAAAAAACCATGGACAAGATCGTTGCACTGTGCAAAAACCGCGGCTTCGTGTACGCCGGCAGCGAGATCTACGGCGGACTGGCCAACTCCTGGGACTACGGCCCCCTCGGCGTTGAGTTCAAAAACAACGTAAAGAAGGCCTGGCTCAAGAAATTCGTTCAGGAGTGCCCCTATAACGTGGGCCTTGACGCCGCCATCATCATGAACCCCCAGACCTGGGTCACGACCGGACATGTGTCCAGCTTCTCCGACCCCCTGCTCGACTGCAAGGCCTGCAAGGCCCGCCACCGCGCCGATAAGCTCATCGGCGAGGAGCATCCCGAGGTCAACGTCGACGCCATGAGCTTCGACGAGATGGACGGGTTCATCGCCTCGCATGAGGACATAGTCTGCCCCGTCTGCGGCAAGCACGATTTTACCCCCATCCGCAAGTTCAATCTCATGTTCAAAACCGCCATCGGCGTTACCGAGGACTCGAGCAGCACCTGCTACCTGCGTCCCGAGACCGCACAGGGCATTTTCGTAAACTTTGCAAATATCCAGCGCACCACCCGCAAGAAGCTGCCCTTCGGCGTATGCCAGGTCGGCAAGGCCTTCCGCAATGAGATAACCCCGGGCAACTTCGTTTTCCGCACCCGCGAGTTCGAGCAGATGGAATGTGAGTTCTTCTGCAAGCCCGGCACCGACCTTGAGTGGTTCGCCTACTGGAAGGACTTCTGCAAAAACTGGCTGCTCTCCCTCGGCATCAGCGAGGAGAACCTCCGCATGCGCGATCATGAGCCGGCTGAGCTTGCCTTCTATTCCCGCGCCACCACCGACATTGAGTACGCCTTCCCGTTCACCGACTGGGGCGAGCTCTGGGGCATCGCCGACCGCACCGATTACGACCTCGGCCGCCATCAGGAGGCCTCCGGCAAGGATCTGACCTACTTCGATCAGGACAGCGGCGAGCACTACATCCCCTATGTCATCGAACCCTCCCTCGGCTGCGACCGCGTTGCGCTCGCCTTCCTCTGCGAGGCCTACGACGAGGAGGTCGTTGGTCAGGACAAGAAGGGCAACGACGATATTCGCACCGTTCTGCACCTGCATCCGGCGCTCGCGCCCTTCAAGTGCGCCATTCTCCCCCTGAGCAAGAAGGAGATACTCACCGGCCCCGCCATGGAGCTTTACAACGAGCTGAGCAAGGAGTTCATGGTCGATTACGACGAGACCGGCTCCATCGGCAAGCGCTACCGCCGTGAGGACGAGATCGGCACTCCCTTCTGCATCACCTTCGACTTCAACACCGTCGGCACCGAGACCGACGAGGCCGACAACTGCGTGACCGTCCGCGAGCGCGACAGCATGCAGCAGGTGCGCATCCCCGTTTCCGAGGTCAGGGACTACATCGCCGAGAGAATAAAGTTCTGAGACTGCCATGGTCGACATTAAAGAGCGCAGTTTCTTGTTCGGCGCCGGTCTTTCCGCCGGCGCCGCACCCAAGCGCCGTTTTGTTTTTTATCTCTGGAATTTCGGGATGCTTGCGCTTTCCGCCGCGGGCATATGCGCGCTTACTCTGCAGCTCGGCATAGGAATGTATGCCAAAGAGGTCTTTTTTGACTATTTCCGGCATCCGCTTATTTTCTTCCTGAATTTTCTGCCTATTTTTCTGTTCGAGCTGCTGATGTATTGCCTTATCGGCAGAGCCTGGGCGGCGTTTTTATCCACGGCGCTTATATTCGTGACTGCCGCAGCAGGAAATTATTTTAAGCTCGTTTTCCGCGGCGACCCTTTTATGTTCGCAGATATCTCTGCCATACACACGGCCCTCGGAGTTTCGTCCGAATACGACATAGGCCTGAATAAGCGTATCGTTCTGTGCCTTCTGTGCGCTGCCGCCGGAACTGCCATAATGTTCTTTTTCGTGCGCGGACGCATATCCGGCAGATCCCGGCTGGCGCTGGCGGCTCTTACGCTGCTTTCCGTATGGCCGCTTTGGAGCTTTGTGTATTCCAGTTCCGATATCTACAATAACCGCATGCAGAACTATGAGCACATAAACCGCTGGGCCGCAGATCAGCTCTATGTGTCCAAGGGTTTTGTATATCCCTTTATATACAGCATAAAATCCGCCGTTGACACGCCTCCCGACGGATATGACGAGCAGACGGCGGCCGGATATCTTTCGGAGTATTCCGATTCGGATATCCCGGATGACAGGAGGGTCAACATCCTTGCGCTCCAGCTTGAGGCATTCTCGGATTTCACCACGCTTGGCCTGGATGAACTCGAGTATATATATGCCGACTATCACGCGCTTGAGGACGAAAGCTACACAGGGGATCTGATAACCAACGTCTTCGCCGGAGGTACGGTCGATACGGAGCGCTGCTTCCTCACCGGCTATACCCGGCTCAGGGATTACCGTCAGAACACCAATTCATATGTGTGGTATCTCAGGCAGCAGGGCTATACGGTAAACGGCAGCCATCCAAGCTACCGAAGCTTCTACAACCGCTTTAACGTCAACAGCTACCTTGGCTTTGAGGATTACCTCTATACCGAGGGATATTATGACGAATACAGCTCCTCCGTGTCCTATGACGACGTTCTCTTTCCCGAGATGCTCCGTCTGTTTACCGAGGATGTCTCCTCCGGCAAGCCGGTATTCTCCTTTAACGTCAGCTATCAGGGGCACGGCCCATACAGCACCGACCGTCTCGATTGGGGCGATCCGCTATGGGATGGGGACGTATCGGACTACAGCTACTACGTCATGAATAACTACCTCGGCTCGGTAAAAGATACGATAAGCCGCCTGTGTGAGCTCAAGGCTGAGCTTGAAGCCATGGACGAGCCCGTCGTCCTTGTCGTGTACGGAGATCATAAGCCCTGGCTCGGAGACGGCAGCAGCGTATATGCCGAATTGGGCGTGGAGCTTGATACCTCAACCCTGAGCGGATTTATGAACTATTATTCGACGCGCTATCTCATCTGGGCAAACGACGCAGCAAAGGAGCTGACCGGCTGCGATTTCATCGGAGAAGGCCCCGATATCAGCCCCTGCTATCTCATGAACGAGCTGTTTTCGCTGCTCGGCTGGGAGGGACCTGCTTACATGAAATTCATGAACGACGCCGAGAGTGTGCTTCCCGTCATAAACTCCAAGGGTCTTTATCCCGAGGACGGGCAGATAGTTGACTCCCTTGAGGGCGAGGCTCTTTCCGCGCTTGAACGGGTCGACTTCGTTCAGTATTATCTCCGCAAAAACTTCTTGTATCAGGAGGTCATCTCATGACTGCCGGTGAAAGCTTCGTTAAAATGCTCAAGCCCGCAGGATGCGTGCTGTTCCTGCTGCTTTTCGTTTTCTTTCTTATCTTCTGCTTCACCGCGAAGGCTCCTCTCGAAGGCTATGTCAAGCCCCAGACCACGGAGTATTACTTAACTCACCTTGAGGAGCTCGAACAGGAGCTTGAGACCAATATGTTCCCCCGGCTCGAAGGCATTGAGGACTGCTACGTAAACGGCGACAGGCTTACGATCATCATAAGCAGCGACGATTACGAGGAAAGCTCGGGGATCATCACCCACTATTACGGCAAAGAACTTTTTGACATACAAAAATCTGAGAAATGAGTGAGAAATAATGAAAGACGGATTTATCAAAGCCGCGGCCGCTTCTCCAATGATAAAGGTCGCCGACACCGATCACAACGCTGACAAAGTGATCGAGTGCATCAAAGACGCTTACGCCAAGGGCGTGAAGCTCATCGTTTTCCCCGAGCTGACCCTGACAGGCGCCTCCTGCTATGACCTCATCGGTCACAGTGTCATTCTCCGCGGTGCGGAGAGAGCTCTCTGCAAGGTCATCGAAGCCACCGCCGGTATGGATATGCTGGCGATCGTCGGCCTTCCCTACGCGCCGAGAGGCGGCGCTCTGTACAGCTGCGCCGCTGTCATCTCCAAGGGTGAGCTTCTCGGTCTCGTTCCCCGCAGTGAGGTCGGCGGCACCGTATTCGCCGCCGCTGACGAAGAGGGCGGCGAGGCCACCGTATGCGGCAAGTTTGACGCATATCTGGACACGGAGCTGCTGTTCACGAGCAGCGTGCTCCCCGGTCTCACCGTCGGCGTTGAGCTGGGCGGCGACGCGGACGCCATCGACGCTCCCGCGGCACGCCATGCTCTGGCAGGCGCGACGGTAATAGCAAGCCTTGCCTCCTTCCCCGCCACCGTTACCTCCACCATTGATGCCACCGAGGCGGCAAAGTACCGCTCCAGGCATCTCAAATGCGGCTTTATCCTCGCCGCTCCCGGCAAGGGCGAAAGCTCCACGGACAACGTCTTTTCCGGCCTGTGCCTCATCGCCGAAAACGGTGAGGTGCTCGCCTCCGACGAGTGCGAAAACTGCATGGTGATCTCCGAGATCGACGTCGAATATCTTGAAAACCTCCGCCGCCCCACCGGCAAGTTCGGCAGAAGCGAGTATAAATACAGCCACACCGAATTTATCTGGGGCGAGGAGCTGTGCGAGACGGAGCTTACCCGCCATTACCGCAAGCTGCCCCATCTGCCGGAATACGAAAAGGACATGGGCGACTACTGCCGCCGCATGATGGATATCCAGATCTCCGGTCTTGTAAAGCGCATGACCTACGCAGGTCTTGACCACTGCGTTGTCGGCATCTCCGGCGGCGTCGACTCCACCCTCACCGTTATGATCTGCGCCGAGGCCGTCAAGCGCATGGGTCTGCCCTCCACCAACGTGGTTGCCTGCACCCTGCCCTGCTTCGGCACCTCCTCCCGCACCAAGTCCAACGCCATCATCGTCGCCGAGCAGGTCGGCGCGGAGGTGCGCGTCATTGATATCGGCGAGAGCGTGTACAAGCACTTTGACGACATCGGCCACGCTCACGACGATTACTCCATCGCCTTTGAGAACGCACAGGCCCGCGAGCGCACCCAGGTGCTCATGGATATCGCAAACAAGGTCAACGGCCTTGACGTCGGCACCGAGGACCTCAGTGAGTTCGTCGACGGCTGGTGCACCTACAACGGCGACCACACCAGCATGTACGACGTGAACATGGGTCTGACAAAAACTCAGGTCCGCGCCGCAGTCCGCTACGTTGCGCAGCACACCGAGGATAAGGTCCTCGCCGACGCGCTGTGGGACGTTCTCGACTGCCCCGTCACCCCCGAGCTGCTGCCCATCCACGACGATCAGATCGAACAGAAGAGCGAAGAAAACGTCGGCTCCTACAGCCTGCAGGATTTCTTCACTCACAAAATGATGATCTGCGGCTTCTCCCCCGCCAAGACCCTGCGCCTCGCAAAAGCCGCCTACGGCGACGAGTTCACCGACGAAGAGCTCATCAAGTGGCTCCGCAGCTACTGCAAGCGCTACTTCAGCCAGCAGTTCAAGAGAAGCTGCCTCATGGACGGCCCCGCGGTCGAGGCCTTCTCCGTTTCTCCCAGAAACGGCTTCCTCATCCCCTCCGATGCGGAGAACTGCCTGTTCATGGCCTCCATCGACACGGTTGAGTGATTACGCGGCTTTAAAATTCCAAAACATATAATAAGCCCCATGCAGGTCGGTCTGCATGGGGCTTATTGATGCTGCCGGAGTTATGGAAAACAGAGAGAAATGGAAAAGAGAAATGGTTTAATTATTTTGTAAAGTCGGGAGTCGGGATCATGTAAAGGATAACACCGAGGATGGGGAACAGCAGAGCAAGGAAGCTCAGCGGCTGGGCAACGGCGCCCATTATGTCGAAGCAGAACAGGCACAGCGCTGCAAATGCGATCACAGCAAATACGATCTTCTCAACAAAATTTCTGACTTCGTAACTCATTTTAATTTCTCCTTTATGATAGTTTTTATTGTTAATTGTTTATCAGCTTCTGATAATATATTACAACGGCTCCGAATAAATAGCAAGCGAATAATATTCATGTTTTGCATGACTATTTGTAATGTTAATAGTTTGACTATTCTTGATATTCATATATTACAGACCGTTTTTGCATATTATCTAAAAATGAATATATGCAAAAAACCGCGCGCCGGTCGGTAACAGCGCGCAGTTTTTTCGGGAGTTATGGTTCGTCGTCGGGTTATGGATGTCCGACAACAGGGAGAGAAAGAACGGAAGTGTAAATATTCAAAGCAGCATCTGGTCTGAAAGCGTTAAATTATTTACATTTTCCGTTCATAATATATAACTCGGAAGTTCATTACGCAAGCGAATTAATTTCATAATATATATGATTTTTCGGAATACGATATTTATACTTGCTTTAATGCTTCTGCTGGTATATACTATGCAACAACAGAATTTATTTTCTTAATCTCATTCGTTTTCGGAATTATCAGGAGGCATACAGATGGCCATTCACAAATATCAGGCCTTTGTAAAGGTCGCAGAGCTCGGCAGCATAACAAAGGCCGCTGAGGTCATGGGTTACACTCAATCCGCCGTCAGCCGCATGGTCGCCGACCTTGAGGATGAGTGGAATCTCAATCTGCTGCGGCGCAGCCGCGGCGGGCTTGCGCTTTCCTCCGACGGGCTTATTCTGCTGCCTTTCATTAAGGATCTGTGTTCACGTTATGAGGTGCTTCAGGAGCAGGCAAACGCGCTGAAGGGTCTGGAGACCGGCTTTATCCGTATCGGCTCCTGTGCAAGCGTTTCCACGCAGTGCCTGCCCCCCATTCTCAAGGCCTTTGTCGACCGCTATCCCAAGATCATCTTCCAGCTTCAGAACATGGAGTACAGCGACACCGAGGATGCGCTGTGCGCGGGAGTGATCGACTGCGGCTTCATATGCGCGCCGTTTTCCCCGGAGCTTGACGTCACCCTGCTCATGCGGGACAGGATGCTGGCTGTTCTGCCGCCCGATCATCCTTTGGCGGAGGCCGACTCCTATCCCATCCAGCAGCTCGGTCAGGAGCGTATAATAAAGCTCACCGACGAAGCCAACAACGAGGTCTCAAAGATATTCGCTCTGCTCAACTCCAGACTCGAACAGCCGATAAGCGCTTACTGCGACGTAAACGATGATTACTCCGTTATGGCAATGGTCGAGAGCGGTCTCGGCGTTTCCATCCTGTCCGAGCTCGTGACCCAGCGTATGCCCTTTGATATTCGCCTGAAGGAGTTCGATCCTCCCCAGTACCGCGACGTCGCCATCGCAGTCAAAAAGGGCCGCAAGCCCTCGCCGGCAACGGAAAAATTCATTCAGACGGTGCTTGAATTCTTCAATACTGACAACAACTGACAATTACAGCCCTGCATCCTCGGATGCAGGGCTGTAATTTATTATTATTCGCAGGCAAGCTCGCCGTCGCGGACGGTTATCCTTATCGTATGGCCCGCCGGGATATCTCCCGCGAGGATTTCCCTTGCGATAAGGGTCTCCACCGCGCTTTGCAGGTAACGCTTGAGCGGTCTTGCGCCGAACACGGGGTCAAAGCCGCGGTCGATGATGAGCTGCTTTGCCTCCTCCGTTATTTCGAGGCCGAGGCTCTTTTCCTCAAGCCGCGCTCTGAGCGACGCGGTAAGGATATCGATGATGCCGTCAAGCTCCGATTTTGTCAGCGGCTTGAAGCACAGTATCTCGTCAAGGCGGTTGAGGAACTCCGGTCTGAACTGCTGCCTGAGCTGTGCCATGACCATTTCCTTCGCGCTCTCGTCGATCTCGCCGTTTTCATTTATGCCCTCCAGCAGATACTGGCTGCCGAGGTTGGAGGTCATGATGATAATGGTGTTTTTGAAGTCCACCGTGCGGCCCTGGGAATCGGTTATCCTGCCGTCGTCAAGGATCTGGAGCAGGATGTTGAAGACATCCGGATGCGCCTTTTCGATCTCGTCGAAAAGCACCACGGAATAGGGCTTGCGGCGCACGGCCTCGGTGAGCTGGCCGCCCTCGTCGTAGCCGACATATCCCGGGGGCGCGCCGATGAGACGCGACACGGAGAATTTCTCCATGTACTCGGTCATGTCGATGCGGACGATGTTGTGCTCATCGTCAAACAGGCACTGTGCAAGAGCCTTCGCAAGCTCCGTCTTGCCGACGCCTGTGGGTCCCAGGAACATGAAGCTGCCGATTGGTCTCGCGGGATCGGCGATGCCGGCGCGGGAGCGCCAGATGGCCTCCGTGACCTTCTGAACGGCCTCGTCCTGACCGATGACGCGCTGATGCAGCACCTCGTCAAGATGCAGGAGCTTCTCGCGCTCGCCCTCCATGAGCTTTGCCACGGGGATCCCCGTCCATTTGGCGACGATACCGGCTATCTCCTCCTCGGTCACGGTGTCGTGCACCATGCTGCCGGCCTTTCGCTCCTCGCTCATGCGCTCTGCCTCGGCGAGCCTGCGTTCGAGCTCCGGCAGGTCGGAATACTTGAGCTTCGCGGCAGTCTCATATTCATAGCGGAGCTGTGCAGACTCTATGTCCGCGTGCATCTTCTCGATGTCGCTTTTGAGCTTCTTTACCTCGTCGACGCTGTTTTTCTCCGCCTCCCAGCGGGACTTTTTCTCGTTGAAGCTGTCCTTGAGGTTTGCAAGCTCCTCGGACAGCTTTTCAAGTCTGTCCATCGAGAGCTTATCCGTCTCCTTCTTCAGCGCCATCTCCTCGATCTCAAGCTGCATTATCTTGCGGCGGATATCGTCGAGCTCGGCGGGCATGGAGTCGATCTCCGTGCGGATGAGCGCGCAGGCCTCGTCGACGAGGTCTATCGCCTTGTCCGGCAGGAAGCGGTCGGATATATAGCGGTGGGAAAGCGTCGCGGCGGCGACAATGGCGTTATCGTGGATGCGCACGCCGTGATACACCTCGTAGCGCTCCTTCAGGCCGCGGAGGATGGATATGGTGTCCTCCACCGTCGGCTCATCGACGGTGACGGGCTGGAATCTGCGCTCAAGGGCGGCGTCCTTTTCGATGTACTTGCGGTACTCGTCAAGGGTGGTCGCGCCTATGCAGTGCAGCTCGCCTCGCGCCAGCATCGGCTTGAGGAGGTTTCCCGCGTCCATGCTACCCTCCGTTTTGCCTGCGCCGACTATGGTGTGCAGCTCGTCGATGAACAGGATTATCTGTCCCTCGGACTGCTTTATCTCCTCCAGTACGGCCTTGAGGCGCTCTTCAAATTCGCCCCTGTACTTTGCGCCGGCGATAAGCGCGCCCATATCCAGCGAGAATATTGTCTTGTTTTTAAGTCCCTCGGGCACGTCGCCGCGCACGATGCGCTGTGCAAGCCCCTCGGCGATGGCGGTCTTGCCGACGCCGGGCTCGCCGATGAGCACGGGGTTGTTCTTCGTCTTGCGCGAGAGTATGCGCACGACGTTTCTTATCTCCGCGTCCCTGCCTATGACCGGGTCGAGCTCGTTGTTTCTGGCGCGCTCGACAAGGTCGGTGCCGTACTTCGTCAGAGCGTCATAGCTGTTCTCGGGATTGTCCCCCGTGACGGGGCCCTTCTTGACCTTGGACAGCTCGGCGGTGAATTTGGCCTTGGTTATGCCGTGGTCGGCGAAAATACGCTTTATCGCGGGAGTTGCCGCGGCAAAAATGCCGATCATGATGTGCTCGACGGAAAGATACTCGTCGCCGAGACTCTTTGCCGACTGCTCGGCGGCGTTCATGACGCGCTCAGCCTCGCGGGAGAGGTACACGTCATAGTCGCCGGATACCTTAGGCATGGCGTTGAGCGCCGTGTCCAGCTCCGCGAGCACCGCGTTGCAGTCAACGCCCATCCTCTGCAGCAGCGAGGGGATGAGGCCGCCGTCCTGATCGACAAGTGCGTAGAGCAGATGCTCCGGCGTTATATACTGGTTCTGGTTCTCCAGAGCCATGGATTTGGCGGTCTGTATGGTTTCAATGGTCTTCTGAGTAAAGTTCTGTGCGTTCATAATAACACCTTCTTATATAAGGATGTCGGCTCTCCTGAGCTGTGAGAAATAGCAGGCCTCCACATCGCGGGCGTCAAGGCGGCCGCTGAGGTAGCCCTTCATCATGGAGTCAAAGAGCTTGATGTATTCCGAGATGACCCCCGCCAGCTCTTCGGAGGTGCAGTCGCGGCGGGGTATCGCTATGGAGCGGACAAACTTGCCCTCGTACAGGGCATATCCCGGCGCGCCCTCCTCCATCATTGGGCGCAGGTGCGCGTCCTCGATGCTCTTCCAGATGCGGAAAAACTCCGTCATGGACTGTATCAGCGCTCTGGACTGGGTACGGAATATCACCGTAAGCTCGCCGAGATAATCGCTGTCCCCGCGGTAGAGCTCCACCTCGTACTTGACCGTGGGGCGGTACTTATATTCAAGGGAGGATTTCATCGACATGGTAAGAGTATTCGGCGCGAAGAAGGGCACGAGCTCCCTTGACGGGGCGATGAGCTGCTCCATAGCGGAAAAAATATCGTTTATCCTGCGCTCCGGCGTAACTAAATCGACGTGCTCGGCAAGGATCTGATTTATGAGATTTGAGCGGTTCGTGCCCATGCGGTGGGCAAGGCGGTCTATCTCCGCAACGACCTCATCGGAGAGCATCAGGCTGTACAGTGTTTTTTTCATCTTTTTCCCTCGTTTCTTTAAGCATGCTTATATTTTTGCATTTTCCCTATGTTTTGTATTTTAATCCTCAGCTCTTAATTTGTCAATAGTATTATATAAATATTTTTACGAATTATATTTAATTTGTGTTATAAAACAATAAGGCAGGGGAACATCCCCTGCCTTATTATGCGCAGTATCACTTATATATTTCGGCGTTTACGAAAAGCCTGCCCTTGCGGCTCATGCCGCCCCCGGCTCCGACAGCACCCTTTCCTTTGCCGCGCAGGGAGATAATGTCGCCCTCTTTGACGGCGGCGTCGGCCTTCATGCACTGGCTGTAGTTAAGGCTCACATCGCCGGCGGCTATGAAGCCCGCAGCGGAGCTTCTGGACAGGCCGAACATCCCCGCCGCCACGGCGTCAAGCCTCATGCTTTTTACCGAAAAGCTCACCTGCTTCACCCTGCGCTCGGGAGCCTCGGACTCGGAGAGCGCGATAGGCGCGATTTTTACGCCGTACCTGCCGACTTTGTCAAGGCTGTCGCTGAGATGGCGCTCAACGCCGTGCAGCAGGAATACCGTCGCCGTGCCGCCGCTGACCCAGATATCGCCGAGCCATTCACGCTTTATGCCGAGGCCCATTATCGCGCCCATATAGTCGCGGTGCCCCGGCTCGCCGAAGGAGGCCTCGGCCCTGAGCGCGCAGATATAGTCCTCCGCGTCAAAGTCCTCCCTTTCCATGTAAAAGGGAAGGAAAAACGCGGCGCGGCGCTCGCAGTCGGGGTGTCCACCGAACAGGAGCATATTGCAGTCGGGCATACGCTCCGCCCACTGCTCAAGGGCATACTGCTCGGCGGGCGTGAGAAACGCCGTGTGGGTCACGGAGGCCGTTTTTTCGCAGCGGCGGACAAGATCCTCCGCACGCTTTATAAGTTCATCGTTTTCCATCAATATACTCCGCTATCTGCTCCATAACAAAGCTCAGCTCGTTTATAAACTCCGTGCAGGACATCCTCAGCACGCCTGAGCGCAGCGCCGACAGGCGGATGAGGGAGTCGTTGGTCACGACGCGCACGCAGTAGTTTTTTCCGATGTCGTTTGCCAGCTTTTCGATATACATATCCGCCGTCTCGTTTTCTTTGGTGTACACGGTGCGGATGCCCTCGGTGCCGCGCTCGCCGGGGTTTCCCTCGACCTTATAGCCGTCAAAAACGAGCACCAGCTCGCAGTCCCGAAACGCCCGGTAGCTGCGCAGAAGGTCAGTAAGCCGCGACCTTGCAAGCTCAAGGTTATCCGCCGCGAGCGTCTTTAGCTCATCCCAGCCGAAAATGAGGTTATAGCCGTCAACGATGATATACTCGCGTCTCACCGGCTTAACGGTATAGTCCTGCTCCTGAGCGCGCTGAGGTCGGGTATATTCCCTGCGGCGTATGGGGCCGAACTCACGCTCCATGATCGCCTCAAGCTCCTTATCGTCAAGGCTGAAGCTGCGCGGCCTGTAAACGGGAGGCGGCTCGTTTTCCCTGCCGAAGCCCGTGTCGATGTGCATATGCTCTTCGACCTCGTTCCATTTGACGACCGTTCCCGCGCCGTGGGAGCAGAAAACGGAGTCGGGAGTGTTCTGCAGGTCTGCCTCGGGGTCGTAGTCCGTGTCGGCGAGCACCTGCTTTTCGTTGTGGCAGGGGTAGTAGCCCGCAAGGCGGCAGGATATCCTGCCTCTGCCGGAGGTGTAGGACGCCAGAACGGGCGCGTAGCCGTTCATTTCCGACACGGGTGCGATGCCCGTTATGACGCTTCCGTCCTCGGTCTTGAACTCGCCCGACATGGCGCGCACGTCGCTTATGGCTCTGCCGATATGCTCGGGCGGCGCCTCGATGCGAAACTCGTACCACGGCTCGAGCAATTGGCTCTCGGCCTTCATGAGCCCCTGGCGCACCGCACGGTAGACCGCCTCGCGGAAGTCGCCGCCCTCGGTGTGCTTCGGGTGCGCTCTGCCTGCGATGAGGCTTATTTTCATGTCCGTTATCGGTGAGCCCGTGAGCACGCCCAAGTGCTGCTTTTCGGCAAGGTGGCTGAGAATGAGGTTCTGCCAATTGCCGTCGAGGCTGTCCTCGCTGCAGCGGCTTTCAAAGCTCAGTCCCGCGCCGCGTTCTGTCGGATCAAGGGCAAGATGCACCTCCGCGTAGTGGCGCAGGGGCTCGAAATGCCCCACGCCCTCGACAGGCTTTTTAATCGTTTCCCTGAACATGATGCCGCCGGAATCTATGCTAACGTCCATGTCAAAGCGCTCTTTTATGAGCGAGGCGAGCACCTCGGTCTGCACCTGACCCATGAGCTGAACATGGATCTCGCGCAGCTGCCCGTTCCAGCTTATGCGAAGCTGAGGATCCTCGTCCTCGAGCAGGCGCAGCTTCTTGAGCGCCGTCTGAGGGTCGGCGGTCTTGGGCAGGTTAACGCGGTATGACAGCACGGGCTCGAGTACAGGCCCGGCGGAGTTTTTCTCAATGCCAAGCCCCTGACCGGCATAGGTCTTCTCAAGCCCCTGCACAGCGACGATGTCGCCCGCCGTTGCCTCGTCTGTTGTCTCGTATCTTGCGCCGGAATACAGGCGCAGCCCCGTGACCTTTTCGCCGTTTACAAGGCTTCGGTTTTTCAGGCTGCCGCCGCTTATTTTCATGCAGCTCAGGCGGTTTCCCTGCTCGTCGCGCATGATCTTGTATACCTTTGCGCCGAACTGCGCGGGGTAATCCGGCTGACGTGCGTATTTTTCGATAAACTCAATGAGCCTGTCCACGCCCTCGAGCCTGAGCCCCGAGCCGAACAGCATCGGGAACACGCGGCGGGAGCTTATAAGAGCGGCGATATCCTCCTCTCCGACAACTCCCGTTTCCGTATATTTGTCCAGCAGACGCTCATCGCACATGGCGAGGCTTTCCCAAAGCTGAGCCGTCTCCGCACCGAAATCAATGCAGTTTTCCGACAGGCGCAGGCGCGCGTCATCTATAACGCGCTCCCTGTCGCTGGCGGTCAGATCCATTTTCGTCACGAAAATGAGTGTCGGCACCCGGTTTCTTTCAAGCAGCCGCCACAGTGTCTCCGTGTGCGCCTGCACCCCGTCCGAGCCCGATATGACGAGCACCGCGTAATCGAGTACCTGAAGCGTGCGCTCGGTCTCGGCGGAAAAATCAACGTGTCCCGGCGTGTCGAGCAGGCAAAGCTGCATCGTGTCGGTGCTAAGCCTCGCCTGCTTTGAAAATATGGTTATGCCCCTGGCCCGCTCAAGCTCGTGGGTATCGAGCGCGGTGCTGCGGTGATCCACCCTGCCTAGCTTCCGTATGCTGCCGCAGGTATACAGCATGGCCTCCGAGAGAGTCGTTTTACCGGCGTCCACATGGGCAAGTACGCCGACAACAAGCTTTTTCATATCAGATCTCAATGAGCTCGTATTCTCTGCTGCCCACGCCTATGGCGGCGGCAGCCTCGATGGTGTGGATGCCGTTGCGCGACTCTATTCGCTCGATGAGATCGGCCTTGCCCTCGTCGCTTGAGTCGTATACAAGGTCGATGCAGGCCTGATCGAGGGCCACGGGGTCGAGCGATGCGAGGATGCCGATATCCCCGATCTTGGGGTCGGCCGCCACGGCGCAGCAGTCGCAGTCAACGGACATATTGCACATGATGTTTACGAAAGCCATCCTGCCCTCAAAGCGGTCGACGATGCTCTTTGCCGCGTCTGCCATGCACTCAAGGAAGCTGTCATGGTCGGAGTTCCAGTAGTCGTCGGTATCCTTGACGCCGTGGATATACATCTTGCCGTAGGCCGAGGCAAGGCCGATGGATATGTTTTTCAGCGCGCCGCCGAAGCCGCCCATGGGGTGACCCTTGAAGTGGGACAGCACCAGCATGGAGTCGTACTCAGGCAGGGTCTTGCCCACGAAATTCTTTTCAAGATGCCTGCCTCCGACGACGGGGATCTCGATCTCGCCCTCGGCGTCCATGAGGTCGACGTCCGCGATATCCACCCAGCCGTGAAGCTGCATGGTTCTGCGGTGCGCCTCGGTGGTGTTTCTTCCGCCGTCATAGGCTGTGTTGCACTCGACGATCGTTCCGCCGACGTGGTTTACGATATCTTTCATAAACGCCGGGCGCAGGAAGTTCTGGTTTCCCGGCTCGCCGCTGTGGAGCTTGACCGCGACGTTGCCCCTGAGCTCGATGCCCAGCGCATCAAACGCCCTTATCGCGTTTTCCGGACTGATATCTTTAATAAAAAACACTTTTTTCTTTTCCATGTTTATCACCTCTGCTTTAAATTATATAGTATAATCTTTGTTTCTTCAAGAATTGTCTATTCCAATTTCAATTATTTTGTAATAAAATATCCGTGATAACAATTCGGAGACCACATCATGAAGACCGCATTTATAATTCTGTGCATACTCTGTCTTGCCGCGGCTATAGTCTGGGTACTGGGCTACTCCTTCGTTCGGGTGCTCATAAAGCGGCAGGACGATCTCCCCTCGCCCGAGACGGGTGGGGAGTGCTCATCCCTGCTCGCGCCTACGGGGGAGGCGCTCTGGGAGCACAACATCCCGTACTTTGAACCCTTCCGCGCCCTGCCCTTTGAAAAGCTCGAAATACTCTCGTCTGACGGGCTCAGGCTTCGCGCCGACCTTCTGCGCGGCGAGGGCGATACCGGCGTTACGGTTATATTCTGCCACGGCTATAAATCCGAGCCCGCCTTTGATTTTGCCGCGATGTACGATTTCTATCACTCGCTGGGATACAACCTCATGTACCTGCACATGCGCGCCCACGGCGAAAGCGAGGGCAAATACATAGGCTTCGGCGCGCTGGACAGGTATGACGTCGTGCTCTGGGCCGAAAAAGCCGCCGAGCTTTTCCCCGGCTCCTCTATCTTTCTCCACGGCATGAGCATGGGCGCTGCCTCGATCCTGCAATGCGCAGATCTGGAGCTTCCCGACAACGTCCGCGGTATTATCGCCGACTGCGGCTTTTCCTGCGTGGACGAGGTCTTCCGCAACCTTGTCGGCAGGATATATCATCTTCCGGCCACACCGTTTGTGAATATTTTTGAGCTTATCAACCTCATCACCGCCGGCTACGGCTTCCGCGACGGGGATTCGGTGCGAAGTATGCAGCGCTCGAAGCTGCCGCTTTTGTATATCTGCGGCGACAGCGACTTGTATGTTCCCGCCGACATGGCCATGCGCATTTTTGACGCCTGCGCGGCGGAAAAGGAGCTGCTGCTCGTCCCCGGCGCGGGGCACGCGGCGTCTTATATGCTCGAAAAGGAAAAATATCAGAACGCAGTAAGAGGATTTATCACAAAGCATCGGAGGGACATTTAATATGGACGGCAAAATACCCGCGAAAAAGAAAGGCATCGGAGCGCTGAACTGGACGCTTCTGCTGGTCATCGGCTTTTCGGCACAGATAGCCTGGGTGATTGAAAACAACTGGTTTGCAAACTTCCTGTACTCCGACTTCGGAGCGCAGCTCGGCGTCGTGACCGCCATGACCATATGCTCGGCCACCGCCACGACCTTCTCGGCGCTGTTTTTCGGAACGCTTTCCGACCGCATCGGCTCCCGTAAAAAGCTCATAACCTGGGGCTCGATACTGTGGGGCGTCTTCACCATCGCCTTCGGCCTGACCCACTACCTGCGCGACAGCATATATAACAACGTCATGCTCGTCGGCGTCACCATCGTCGCCGCCGACACTATCATGAGCTTCTTCGGCTCCATGGCAAACGACGCGGGCTACAACGCGTGGTACGCAGACATGATGGACGACTCAAACTCCGGCCAGATAGGCGCCGTCGCGGCGACTCTGCCCGTTATAGGCACTCTCGTCGGTACTCTCGTCGGCGGTATGTTCGTGAACGGTCTTGCAACCGAGGCAAATCCGCAGGCGGGCTACATCATTTTCTTCTCCGTCGCGGGCGCGGTCACCATCTTAGTGGGCATAGCCTCCATGTTCCTGCTCAAGGACGACCCGCGGCTCAGGCCCGTCAGGGACGGCGGCTTCTGGCATCAGTTTGCCTCCACCTTTAATTTCAGGCGCTTTGCTTCCAACAAGGAGCTCGCGCTCGTGTTTCTCACCCTCTGCATTTTCTTCATCGGCTACAACTGCTATTTCATCCACATCATGAACTGGATGAACTACACGCTCGGCTTTAACGACCCCAGCCTCATACTCGGCATCCCCCTCGTGCTTGCCGTGCTCATATCCATACCCTTCATCAAGGTCATCAATGACAAAAAGGTGCCCTCGGTCGCGGCCTTTGCCACCATTATCAGCATCGTGGGCTGCCTGTTCGTGTACTTTGTCGTTGGCAATATGAGCGCCGGCTTTGACACCGCAAACGCGCTCAATATCGGCGCGAACTGGCCCTGCTACATCGGCATCATCCTCGTGGGCGTCGGCTACGTCGTGTTCATGCAGTCCATGACCGTGTGGATGAAGCGCCTCTATCCCGAGGAGCACCGCGGTCAGTTTGAGGGCATACGCATCATGTTCTTCGTATTCTTCCCGATGTGCGCGGGACCCCTGCTAGCAGACCCCATCTGCCGCGCCTTCGGAGAGAAGGTCTATCAGGTGGTGGACGGCGGCAGCCTCATTTTCGTCACTGCCGATCGCGCAGTCGAGATGGGCTACGACATAACGAAGATCGCCGAGGGCTATCTGCCCGTTAACGAGCTGTTCATCGCGGCAGCCGCCGTTTCGCTGCTGTCCCTTATCCCCATGTCCATAGCCGCGAAGATGTATAAGGCAAGGAACAACTTAGCTTGACTTCTCATTGCTTTTCTGCTTACAATATATAAAAGTGTTCCGGGAGAAAAAGATATGTCGGGAAACCTCACGAAAAACGCCATAATGTCGTCGCTGGTGAAGCTGCTCAACGAAAAGCCGCTGGACAAGATAACCGTTAAGGACATTGTCCTTGACTGCGGCATCAACCGCAACACCTTTTATTACCACTATCACGACATTTACGATCTGCTCAAGGACATATTCCGCATCGAGACCGAAAAAGCGCTGGAGCTCGCCGGGGAGAAAAAAAGCTGGCAGGAGGGCTTTTTGTACTCGGCACAGTTTGTACTGAATAACAAACGCGCCGTTTATCATGTTTACAGCTCGGCAAACCGCGAAGAGCTTGAACGCTATATGTACAGCATCGCGGGGGCCATCATGACGGGCTTCGTCCGCACGGAGGCCGAGGGTCTTGACGCATCCGAGGAGGACATAAGGCTCCTCGCCATGTTCTATAAGCACGCGGTCGTCGGGATATACAAGGAATGGCTGCAGAGCGGCCTGAAGGGCGATCCCGAGGAGGTCATTCTCAGGATAGGGCGGCTTCTTGACGGCAACATCCGCCGCAGCCTCGAAAAAGCCTGCGGCGCCGGAAAATAATTCAGACACATCATGCCTCATGCTCAGTTTTTGAGCATGAGGTTTTTTCTGACCATGTGAAATCCCGCGCCCCGGGGCTATACTGCATACAGCAATGAAAGGAGTCTTTAGCATGAAGCTTTTTCGCTGTGCAAAATGGTTTTACATCATAGTCTCGGCTGCCATGATAATCGCCGGTGTACTGTGTATCGTTTTCCCCTCCGCCTCGGCCGTTGCTATCTGCTGCACCGTGGGCATACTTATCACGCTCTTCGGGCTTGTAAAGATAATAAGCTATTTTTCAAACGACCTGTTCCGCCTTGCGTTTCAGTTTGACCTTGCGCTGGGCATATTCTCCGTGGCCGCGGGCGTTATCATCATCCTGCATCCCGGCAATATCGCCGCCGCGATGCCCGTCATCATCGGCGTGTTCGTCCTTGTCGACGGCGCCATGAAGATACAGACTTCCCACGACGCAAAGCTGTTCGGCCTTGTATACTGGTGGGGCATACTCGTTTTCGGTATTCTCAGCTGCATATGCGGCCTGCTGCTGATAATGAACCCCTTTGAGGGCGCTTCGGCCCTGATGATCCTGCTGGGGATATCGCTCATCGCAGACGGGATACAAAACCTGTGGATAACCGCGTATACGGTCAGAAATCTGAAGCCGAAGGCAGACTACATAGACGCGGAATTTCATGATATAGACTGAGGGCCGGCACGGGATGAATTATACGATATATGAGCTGCTTGGATTTTTCTTTGTATACAGCTTCCTGGGCTGGTGCGCGGAGGTAATTTACGCCGCCTTCCGGCACGGAAGATTCGTTAACCGCGGCTTCCTTTTGGGGCCGCTGTGCCCCATTTACGGCTACGGCATGATAGCCGTGCTGTACCTCACGCATCCTGTCATCGACAAGCCCGTGCTTGTTTTCCTCATATCCGCACTCGCCTGCACCGTCATCGAATTTATCGTCGGCTTCTGCGCGGAAAAGCTGTTTCATCAGCAGCTTTGGGACTACTCAAACAACCCCCTTAATCTGGGCGGCTATGTCTGCCTCGGCTTTTCTCTCATCTGGGGTCTCGGCTGCCTCGCGGCGGTATATCTCGTGCACCCGCCCGTATCCCGGCTGCTTAGCCATATCCCGCAGGGTATCGGGCATATCGTCGTGATAGTCCTCACCTGCTGCCTGCTCGCGGACCTTGTCATCACGCTGTTTCACGCCCTTAAGATCGAGAGCCGTATGCAGGCCATCGACGAGCTTGAAAAAGCATTGCGCTCCGTGTCCGATCACATCGGCGAAAACCTCTATGACGGCGCGGAAGCCATCATTGAAAAGGTGCAGGGCTCAGAGGAGCTTAACGAAAAGTATCGGGAGCTGGTCGAAAGGCGAAACATCGTTCACGAGCATATGTTCAACGCCTTCTCGAAGCTGCAGACCGGCAAATACCGCTCGGCATACGAGAAGATACATAAGGCCCGGCACGTAAACAAATAAGAACACACGGAGCAGTGCTCCGTGTGTTCTTTGTCATGAAGTAATCACTCGTGCGGAAGACCCTTGCGGTATCGGGCCATAGTATCCTTGAACAGCTCAGCCGAGGACGGCGGCGTATAGGTGATGGCGTTTGCACCCGCGAGGATAGTCTCGCGTATCGACTCCTCCGTCGGCCCGCCGGTTGCAATGACAGGCACATCGGGATATTTGTCCTTGATCGCCTTTATGATGTCCGGCGTGTCTGCGGCGGCGGCAACATTGAAGATGGCGGCGCCGTCATCCAGCCTGCGCCGGAAATCGGTGTCCTTCTCGGTCACGGTAACGACTACCGGTATGTCAATGGCACGGCTTATCTTGTTGAGTACCAGACCGGAGGTCGGGGAATTGACCACAACGCCCAGTGCGCCCTGCATTTCCGCAAACATGGCAAGATTCACCACGCGCCTGCCCTGCGTGAGCCCGCCGCCCACGCCTACGAACACCGGGATATCCGCCGCCGTCAGCAGCGATTCGGCAATTATCGGCTGCGGCGTGAAGGGGTAAACGGCGAAAACCGCGTCCGCGTTGATATTTTTTATTATGGCAAGGTCTGTTGAGAATACAAGAGATTTGATCTTCCTGCCGAAAACGATGATGCCGCTGCATTCATTTATCGCCTCGGGAACGCGCAGGGCATACTGCCGCAGAGTCCCGTCGACGGGAGAGGGCAGCTTGCCCGGCAGGCGTACCTGTTCGCTCATATCCACGAACTCAGGAATGATGATGGGCGAACGGTGCCTGATCCTTTTATGGGCCATATTATCACTCTTTCCGAGCTGTCGCTCTTTGTCATAGTATAATAAGCAGAATTTTCCGCGCTATGCCGGTATTCTATTTGATTGCACAGCGATTCGGCAATAGGCGCAGAAAAGCCGGTGCACAATTTTTGTGCACCGGCGTCACTTTGTCTGAATATTTGCCGTTACAGCTCCCGCTTTTCATAAATTTTGATGGCGATCAGCCACGACAGCCCAAACAGCAGAACACAGCCTGCAAATATGCACACCGCCGCAGTCATTCCGAGCCCCGAACCGAGCGCGCTGTCCGTATCGAATACGGTTGCGGCGATCACGCAGGCTATGATGATGACCGCATAATACGCCCATCTTCCCTTTTCGGAGCCGAACTTCAGAACGAAGGGCAGCAGACTCGCTGCCGACAGCAGCCCTGTGCCGCACAGCATGACCAGAAGCGAAAAGTCCTCGATGATGCTGTCGCCGGTAATTGCCTTGCCGACGGTGCATATGAGCATCACAAGGCAGATGAACACCAGCGCGCTTATGTACTTTGCCGAAACCTGCTGCGCCCTGCTGTAGGGCATGGCGTCGGCATAGCTGCACCAGCCGCTTTTCTCGTCATATGCGTACAGCGATACCGGCAGCACCCCCGCGATAATAAAGGGGTAGCTTGCCAGAAAAATGCTGTTGCTTACCGCCGACGCCGCGGCAAAGATCAGCACCATAAGTATCAGCATACGGCAGTACTTTACCGTCATGTAATAATCCTTGAGCAGCAGTCCTTTCATGCTCAGGCCTCCTTTACCATGAATACAAAAAGCTCCTCGAGAGTTACGGGGCTTATCTGCATCCCCAACGCAGCGCAGCGCCGAACTATCGCACGCACGCCGTAGGCGCTCTCCCGTCTGCCGATCACCGCGCCCTCCGGCATCCGCGCAAGCTCCTCCGGACGGCAGTTCACTATTCCGTATTCCTCAAGCAGCACATCCTTCTCCTCGCAGAGCATGAGCTTGCCCCGGTGGATGAAAGCTATGTAGTCGCATATCTTCTCAAGGTCGCTGACTATATGCGACGAGATGAGCACGGAGTTCTTCTCATCGCGGGTAAACTCCGAGAACATATCCAGCACCTCGTCCCGCGCCACCGGGTCAAGTCCTGAGGTGGCCTCGTCCAGTATCAGCAGCCTTGCACCGTGGGACATCGCCGCCGCGATGCCTATCTTCATTTTCATGCCGCGGGAGAACTCCTTGAACGCCTTTCCGTCGGGCACGTTCAGCTTGTTCAGATAGCCGAAAAACTGCGCTTCATTCCAGTTTCTGTAGCTGCTTTTCATGATCCTGTTAAGCTGCCTCGCGGTGAGGCATTCGGGAAAGCCGACCGAGTCGAGCACAACTCCGATATCCTCCTTGGTCAGGCGGAAATTATCCCTGTTGTCGCGGCCGAGCACGCTTATCGTGCCGCTGTCCCGCTGTATCATGCCGAGAATGAGCTTTATTGTCGTGCTCTTTCCCGCTCCGTTTTCGCCCACGAGCCCCATGATGCAGCCCTGCGGCAGGCACAGGCTGAGACCGTCGAGCTTAAATCCGCCGTAAGTCTTGTTCAGATCTTTTATTTCTATCGCGTTCAAGGCAATTCCTCCTCCAGAACATTGAACATTTCAATAATATCCATGCTGCTCAGCCCGCAGCCGGCGGCAAGGCGGCGTATCTCCTGCATATGCTCCTCGATACGCTTCAAATTCTCCTCCCGCAGCAGCTCCGTGTTCTTCGCCGCCACAAAGCAGCCCTTGCCCGCCACGGTGTATATAAAGCCCTCGGCCTCCAGCTCATCATAGGCCCGCTTCGTGGTTATGACGCTTATGCGCAGATCCTTCGCAAGACTCCGTATCGACGGCAGAGCCTCGTCCTCGGAAAGCTCCCCGCTTATTATCTGGGCCTTTATCTGCTCATATATCTGCTCGTATATCGGCGCTTCTCTTTTGTTGTCGACAAATATGTACATAGACCTTATCCTCATCAACTGTATATGCACAATATACACAGTTATAACAGTTTTGTCAACAAAAAAATTTGCAGCGCACAAGGCGCTGCAAATTCCGGTGTTTTTCATATGATCCCAAACGGGATGAGAATGATCAGAAGCAGGGCGACAAGCCCCCACACTATGCCGAGGAATGTCTTCTGAGTTTTTGGCTTTGCGTCGTAAATGAGGTATGCCGCAAGGAAGAAGGGTATGTAGACCGTGATGAACACGGGCAGCGCGCCCCACCAGGGGTATACCCAGACGAATGCCGGAGTGGACGCAAGGAATATCTCGAACAGAGAAAAGCCCAGTGCGGAAACGATTGCAAAGAACCATCGGTTGTTGATGCCGAGTATCTTTTTGTTTTTGTCCTCGGGAAGGATGTCTGCCGTGAAGCCCGCGATGGAGAACATGAGCGAAAGCTCCCAGCATACGCCGATAAGCAGGATAAAGCTTGTGCTCTCGAGCGTCACCGTCCACAGTGGGTAGTCCCAGATATGGCAGATGACCGCGTTGCCGATCTCGTACAGCCAGTGTACGCCGTAAAGCGCGAAGGCCGCCGCGATCCCGTTCCAGTTCTTCTTTTTGATCTGCGGCACATATACGCCGCACACCACCAATGCCAACAGCGCGATAAATGTCCAGTCAAAGTTTGCCGTACTGCGCACGGCCTCCTTGGCCGCTTCCACCGCAGCTCTGGCCGCTTCGGAATTGTCGCCGAATAACATTGTTTCCCCTCCTTTTAATTTAATAATTTAACAATTCATTAAATTATTTACAATTATATTATTCTGCGGCAGCTCTGTCAATGTAAAAACCCACTGAAAATCCAGTGGGTTTTTTGTAGCTTATTTCAAAAGTCCGTCCATTATGAGGGTCTTGATAGTGCTTATGTGCTTGTTAACACTGAGGCGGCTGCCTGAGCAGTCAACATAGCTGCTTATAATAAAATACTTGTATATTTGAAAAATAATGAACGCCGTATCGTCTACGTCGATATCCCGAAAAGAGCCGCATTCAACGCCGCGGCGAAGGATATCGCCGATAAAGGAGACTGCCCAGTTGTTCAGCTCCTCGATAGGGTCGACCGAGGGGAACATAGGAAAAATGCTCGGGTCATTTCTCAGGAGAAGCTGAAGCTGCTCATCGGAGTCGATATACCGTACAGCCTCCTCAAACGCCAGCAGGAGCTGCCGGGCAGGCTCTGAAGATTCTGCCGACGCAAGCCTCACCGACTCTTGCCACTTGTCGACGGCATAGGATATGCAGTCGTAGTAAAGCGCCTGCTTGCTGCTGGCATAGGAATATATGCTGCTGCCGGTCATGTTCAGAGCGTCGGCTATGTCCTCAAGGGTCGTCTTTTTATAACCGTATCTCGAAAAAAAGCCCAGCGCGGTCTTGTAGACAAGCTCGCTATCGAGTTTTTTCCTCATTACGCCACTACCTCTACCGCATCGCCTTTTGCGATCCTGCCGGATTCAAGGACTTTTACGAAGATGCCCTCCCGGGGCATCACGCAGTCGCCCGCGGCCTTTCGTATGGCGCAGTCGCTGTGGCACTCCTTGCCGATCTGCGTCACCTCGCACAGAGCCTCGCCGATGCGAAGGCGAGTGCCCACGGGCAGGGTATGTACGGCCATGCCCTCCACGAGTATGTTCTCCGCAAAAGCGCCGTGCTTGAGCTCAAAATCAAGCTTCTCCTGAAGCTTTGCGACGCTGTCGACGGACAAAAGGCTCACCTGGCGGTGCCATGAACCCGCGTGGGCATCGCCCTCGATGCCGTGGTCTGCGCGCAGGTACGCCTCGGGTATCTCGTGCTTCTGGATCCCGCGTATCTCACTTATACAAATTGCCGCTATTTTAGCCATGATCTAACCTCCGATGCGGTACATACTTCTCTGCGATTGGCTGCGCTCGGTCGCCGAAAGCTCAACGTGCATTTTCGGCTTATGCAAAACTGCGGTGAGTATCGCCGCTTTCAGCTCCTCGCCGTGCAGGCCGCGGACCGAAATCTCCTCAGCCGAGTGAAGGCAGGGCTTCAGGCAGCCGTCCGCGGTAAGGCGCAGGCGGTTGCACTCTGCGCAGAAATGGCTGCTCAGCGGGCTTATAAGCCCTATCCTGCCCTGAGCATGGGGCAGCTTATACAGCCGAGCGACCGAGTGAGGCGCACTCTCAACAGGTTCGAGCCCGCGCAGCTTCTGCAGGACTATACTGTTGGGGATATAGGCGCTCTCCGGAAAGCTTCCAGTGTGCCCGATGGGCATGAGCTCGATGAAGCGCAGCTCTATGGGGTATGACGCCGTAAGCTCAGCCAGCGTTTCGATCTCCTCATCGTTGAAGCCGCCTATGAGCACCGTGTTCAGCTTCACGGGGCTCATCCCCGCGTACATCGCGGCGCGCAGACCCTCCAATGCGTCGGAGAGCTTCCCGCCGCGGGTGATATCCTCGTATTTTTTCGGGTCGAGCGTATCGAGGCTTATGTTTATGCGGTGTATGCCGGCCCTGTACAGGTCCTCGGCCATCGGCGCGAGCAGCGTAGCGTTGGTGGTAAGGCTCATATCCTCAATGCCGTCTATCCTGCCAAGTTCACGCGCCAACTCCACGATATCGGCACGCACCAGCGGCTCGCCGCCTGTTATGCGCAGCTTCCTGACGCCCAGCTCCGCCGCCGCCGAGGCGATCTCGATGAACTCTTCGGCGCTCATTGCGCTTTTGCACGGGCATACGCGCATACCCTCCTCGGGCATGCAGTAGGCGCAGCGCAGATTGCAGGCGTCGGTGACCGACATTCGCAGATATTCGATTTTTCTGCCGTATCCGTCTTTCATAACGCGCCTCCGGAAATTCTGTTTATCCCCTCCGGCACTCGTCCTCAAACTCGGCATAGTAGTTATCGGAACGGGTGGAGGTGTTGCGGCCGGCCGGGTCAAGACTGCGGCCCTGCAGGCCGAGTATCACCTCTGGCTTTACCCAGGGCTTGCCCTGGATGCCGCTGGACTCCTCATGGGTGAGGTAGCCCTTATAGCAGGTCAGCCCGCGGCGGAGATAGCCGTCGGCGGCGCAGGCTTCGGCAACGCCGTTTTTCATGATGCTCCTCAGATGGGGCAGCACGGAGGCGGCGTAGGCGACCGAGGTCGAGCCCGCTATCGCGCCCGGGATATTGCTGACACAGTAATGCACGACGCCCTCTTCGATATACATGGGATCCTCGTGCGTGGTCTCATGGAAGGTCTCGATAACGCCGTAATCGTTTGCAATGTCGACTATCACGGAGCCCTTGTGCATGGAGGCGACCATTTCGCGGTCGACGAGGTACTCGGTGGCGTCCTTCGGCCAGCGCACGCAGTTTACGAGCATATCGACCTGCGGCAGCAGCTTGGAGATATTGTACTTATTCGAGATGAAGGTGCTGACCTCGCCGTGGTATTTTTCGTTTATCTCGCGCAGGTGGCCGATATTCGTCGCGCCGACGCTGACCCGCGTCATGCTGGACAAAGACCTCGTTGCCGTCGGACGCAAGGGTGTGGATCTCGGTGGGGGTCGCTATAACGCGGTACTCGCCGATCTTTATATCTTTCAAAACTCCGAATCTCATATCTTATGTCTTTGCCGTATTTGATTATTATACTACATATCCCACCAAATTACCAGTGCAAATAAGTCCGGCTGAGACAAAATCAATGCTCCGACGGCGATGGCCGTCGGAGCTTCTGCGTTTTTCACTTGATGTATTCGCTCAGGTCAAGATATTCGCCGAGCTTATAGTCCATTTCGATGGGTCTGAAGCCGAGGAACATCCCGGGCGTGAAGGTGAGCTCGCCCACATACACGCGGCCGTCGACCTCATAGAAGTCGATGCGCACCAGCGGGAAGTCCTTGGACAGGATCCTGCACAGCTTCACCATCTCCCCGAGCTTTTTGGGCTTTTTGGGGCTTGCCGCGGTCTTTTTGCCCTTGCGCATGACGGGGATGCACTCCCAGTTCATGTCCACAAAGGTCCTTGTCTGCGTTTTTGCCTTGCGGTCGCTGACAACGAGCGCAAACTTCGGCTCTCCGTTGCAGCAATAGAACTTGTAGTCGTCAACGCTGCCGCCCTCGTCGGCCTCCAGAAGCTCCTCGATGACGAGCTTGGGCTCGATCTTCTCGTCTGTGATGCACATATTCTGATAATAATAGGTACACCAGGGATACAGCCAGGTCGACATCATGACCTTCAGATGGTCGATGCAGTATGTATCCTTGTTCGTGACGATTATGACCTGGTCGCTGCCCCAGCCGCTGTTGGCCTTGGCGACGAATTTTTCGGGCAGAGCGTTGAAATCCACCTGAGTGATGTCGTCATACGCGCCCAGCAGGGGCACGACATACTGTGAGCCGACCTTGGAGGCTATATACTCCTTGGCGCGGTATTTATCGGCGCCTATCCTTATATCGGGGTTTTTATAGTTGAGCGCGAGCCATATGATCTTTTCGTTGAAGCTCTTGGGATCGTCAAGATCCGGCAGGTAGCCGAGCTGGGCGTAGGCCTTCTGCATACAGTACATCCGCTGCATCGCGGGGGTTATGCGGGTCTCCATCATGTACGCCTCACGCGGCGTCATCGGGTCGAAGTAATCCTCCGTGTTCTGGATGACCTTGTCGGGAAGGCGGATCATCTCGCCGTATTTCTCATCCCACTCAAACGGCTCGAACGACAGCAGCGCACCGCCGGAATAGAAGGTCATCTCGCCGACATACACCCTGTCACCGAGGTCGTAGAAGTCCACGCGCACAAAGGGGAAGGGCTTGGAGAGCTTTGCGGCGATCTCCTTCATCTTCTCGAAATTCTTGGGCTTTTCGTGGGGCTTTTCGACGTGTGCATGGCCGCCGTAGGTTATATCGAGGGGATTGAATTCCGCGTCGTAGAAGTCAAAGGTGGTGGGCTTCGTCTTGTCCTGACGGTCGGTGGCGATAAACAGGCTGTCCACCCTGCCGCCGAAGCAGAAGAATTTATAGTCATAGACCTGCTCATCGGTCTGCTCGATGTATTCCTCCGCGAAGATTATGGGGGGCATATTCTTGTAGCCCCAGTTAAAGGTCTGGTAGTAGGAATTTCTGTAGGGCTTTATCCATTTTGCAAGCTGGCGGCGGGTCGCGTCGACGTCAAGCTCTTCCTTGTTCTTGACTATCTTCAGATAGCCGCTGGACCAGTTGACCTTGAGCACATAGCGCTCGGGCAGGGCGTCAAAGTCGATCTGGCCGGGATTTGTCCAGCTTTTTATGGTGGGAACGACGTATTCCGGCCCCACCATGCGGCTCACATAGTCCTTGACAGCGAACTTATCGCAGCACTTGGTGATAAGCGGCTCCTGATAGTAGAGCTTCATCCACATAAGCTTTTCATTGAAGGTCTTGGGATCCCTGAAGTTTATTTTGTAGCCGTGCTGCTTTTCAAAGACCTTGGCAAGCAGCGCCTCCTTACGCTCATCCGTCAGGATATCCTTTTTCTCCATGCGGTAGTTCATTTTTTTCGCTCTGACCGTCGCATATTCGCCTTTTTTGATGTTGCGTATGAAATAGCGGTCGATAGCAATGCTGCGCAGGCTTTGGAACAGGTCTGTTTTCTTAAAACGGGCATATTCTTCTTTGCGGAAAAAAATCGCTTTTATCAGTTTCTTGAAAAGCCTTTTTATTTTTCTCCAAATTTTCATATAATGTCTCCGGTTTTTGTCAAATTTCGATTTTTCTATTAGATGATAGTACCACATCGGGCAGTGTATTGCAAGAATAAAGAGCTTCCTTTATTTATTTGCATCCCATTTGAAATGTAAACAGCCTGATTATTGTGCTCAAGCAGACATTGTGATATAATGATAAATTATACTGACGAAATTGAGGAGCTTCGACGTGAAACTTTATCTTCACGGGCATGATTATAAATACGCAGCCGAGCAGATGCTGCTGTCCCTCTACCCCGCCGAGCGGCCCGAGTACCCCGAGGGCAGGCCGGAGGGCGACAGGGTCGAGCTGAGCCTGAGCCGGGGCGCAAGCTTTGTCACCGCGTCATGCAAGCTGGTTTCAGGCGGACGAACCTATCACGGGCGCAGCGCCGTTCGGGCAGACAGCATAACCGACGGCATATCCCGCGATAAGCTGTGCAGCCGCATCATAAAAAACGCTTTCTACCGTGCAGCCCTCAGCTCAGGACACGCAAAACCCGTGTGGGGCGCGCTCACGGGGGTACGGCCCGGGAAGCTGTTTTGCGGTCTAATGGAAAACAGCGGCCCCGACGCCGCCTTAAAACGCTTCATCTCAGAATACGACGTAAGCCCCGAGCGCGCCGAGCTCTGCCGCGATACCTCGCTCGTGACGCAGCAGGTGCGCGCAGGCCTCGGCGAAAAGGATGTGTGCCTTTATGTGGGCATCCCCTTCTGCCCTACCCGCTGCTCCTACTGCAGCTTCGTAAGCCAGTCGGTGGAAAAAAGCATGAAGCTCATCCCTCCCTTTCTCGATGCGCTGATGCGGGAGATAGACGCCGCCGCGGATGCCGTAAATGAGCTGGGGCTTTCCGTCATATCAATATACATGGGCGGCGGAACGCCCACCACGCTCAGCTCAGGGCAGCTCGACCGGCTGTGTTCACGGCTTTCCGAGCGCTTCGACCTGTCCCGCCTGCGGGAGTACACCGTCGAGGCCGGCAGGCCTGACACGATCACGGTGGAAAAGCTGAGAGTGCTCAAAGCCCACGGCGTCGACAGGGTCAGCGTAAATCCCCAGACCATGTGCGACGGTGTCCTGGAGGCCATAGGCCGCAGGCACACGGCGCAGGATATCCTTGACGCGCTCGGAAAGGTGCGCAGGGTCGGCGGCATGGCGGTCAACATGGATCTCATCGCCGGGCTTCCCTCGGACAGCGTCGGGGGCTTTGCCGAGACGCTCGACAAGGTGACGGCACTTGAGCCGGAGAACATCACCGTTCACACCCTGTCGCTCAAGAAGGGCTCCCGCATCACGCTCGAGGGCAGCCGGCTGCCAACGGCGGCGGAGGTCGGCAGGATGCTGGATATCGCCGGAGATAAGCTGCGTGCGGCGGGGTATTCCCCATATTACCTCTACCGCCAGAAATTCATGTCCGGCGGTTTTGAGAACGTCGGCTGGGCGAAAGAGGGCTATGTCAATCTCTATAACGTCTGCATCATGGAGGAGCTGTGCTCCATCATAGCTCTCGGCGGCGGCGGCTCGACAAAGCTCGTAAACCGCAGCGGAGGGCGCAGCATACGCCTGTTCGCGCCGAAGTACCCCGCCGAGTACATCGCCGGCATCGAAAAGACCTGCGGCGACAAGCAAGGTATAATAAACTTCTATAATAAGGAGACAGAATAATGGCATACGATCTTAAGGATATTAACTTCCGCACCGTTTCCGACCCGAAGGGCTTCATAGACGAGTGCGACGAGGTCTACGCAAGGCGGGTAGAGACCGCGGCAGATATGATAATCGAGAACAGCCGGCGCAGCCCCATCGTTCTGCTGTCCGGCCCCTCCGGCTCGGGCAAAACCACGACCGCCAGAAAAATCAGCGAGGCGCTCGATCGCCGCGGAGTTCACGCCCACTATGTCGGCATGGACGACTACTTCCAGACTGTCGACCCCGCGACCGCGCCCCGCACCCCCGAGGGCGATATAGACTTCGAGTCCCCCCTGTGCCTTGACATGGAGCTTTTGAACGAGCACTTTTCCATGCTGGCCGAGGGCAAGCGCATATTTGTTCCGAAATATGAGTTCTCCCGCCAGATGCGCGTCATTGAGCCCTCGAAATCCATAAAGCTCAAGAAGGATGAGATAGTCGTATTTGAGGGCATCCACGCCCTGAACGACATGATAACGCAAAGGCATCCCGACGCCTTCAAGCTGTATATCTCCGCCCGCAGCAACGTCGAGTTCAACGGCGAGGTCGTGTTCAAGGGAACATGGTTCCGCCTTGTCCGCCGCACCGTGCGCGACCACAAATTCCGCGGCGCGGATCCTGATCAGACGCTGAGTATGTGGGCCAATGTCCGCCGCGGCGAAAAGGCCAACATCTCCCCATTCAAAAACAAGGCGGATTTTCAGTTCGACTCATCCTTCCCATACGAAATGGCCGTTATGAACGAGGCCGCGACGAAGCTGTTTTCCTCGATACCCGAGGGCATCGAGCGTTATGACGAGCTGCGCCGGGTGCTTCCCGCCCTGCAACTTTTCGGCGTTATCGACGAAAGCCTTGTCGCTCCCGACGCGCTCATCCGCGAGTTTATCGGCGGCGGCGAGTACGAATAACACATACTCCCGCACTCAAAAAGGTATGTAAAATGCAGCCTCCTGTGAGGCTGCATTTTATTATCCCGCTATTCTCAACCCGACCACGCCGGCGAGTACCATGCCCATGAACACGAGCTTTTTGACGCTTTTGCTCTCCTTGAACACCACGATGCCGAAAATGACATTGAATACGGTGCCCAGCCCCGTCCAGACCGCGTAGGCAACGCCGAGCGGCAGAGTCTTTGCGGCAACGGACAGAAGTCCGATGCTGCAGGCCGTGCTGATGACCGTAAGTACCGCGTATTTAACATTCTTCAGGCCGTCGGACAGCTTCATGCACACGGTGAAGGCGAGTTCAAAAAAGGAAGCGCAAATAAGTACGAGCCACATCATCCCGCATCCTCCTCCCCGCCGCACAGCTTCAGACCTATAATACCGCATATCAGCAGCACGAGCGACACCGCTTTCAGCGCGTTTACGCCCTCATTGAGCACGAATATCCCGACAAGGCTCGTGCCCACGACCCCGATGCCGGTGAATACGGAGTAAGTCAATCCGATGCCGAGCTCCTTGACCGCCTTTGCCAGCAAAAAGAAGCTCCCCGCAAGCACCGCGACCGTTATCACGCTCGGCCACAGCACCGTGAAGCCGTGACTCAGCTTCATGGTGTAGGCCCAGACTATCTCGGACAGACCCGAGACAAGCAGGCAGAGCCACGCAATATTTTTGTCTTTCATTTTTGTCCTCCTGTCATAGTCATGACCACCCGTAAAACGGGTGGCATGCACCAGCCCTATAAGGGCATGCT
>CAMJGL010000008.1:0-84991 GCA_946405205.1 uncultured Clostridia bacterium | reverse complement strand
ACCCCACTTGTTAGATAGTATATCATACTGTCTAACAAATGGGGTGCAATTCACCCTCGGACGAGGGCTTATTTTTTATACGTTTTTGAGTATCAGATCTGAGCGAAGGCCTGCTCGAGATCGGCGATGATGTCCTCGGCGTTTTCGAGGCCTACGGAAAGGCGGATAAGACCTGCGGAGATGCCGGCGGCCTTAAGATCCTCGGGGCCGTAGGTGGAATGGGTCATGGAGGCGGGGTGCTCGACGAGCGTTTCGGCGTCGCCGAGGGATACGGCGATGGTGCAAAGCTTGAGGGAGTTGCACAGCTTCATGCCGGCTTCCTTGCCGCCCTTTACCTCGAAGGATATCATACCGCCGAAGTCCTTCATCTGCTTCTTTGCGATCTCATGTCCGGGGTGAGTGGGGAGACCGGGATAATTGACCTGTTCGACCTTGCCGTTGTTGTAGAGGTATTCAGCTATCTTCTTTGCGCTTTCTGTGTGGCGCGCAACGCGTATCTCAAGGGTCTTGAGGCCGCGGAGGATGAGCCATGACTCGAAGGGTCCTATCGTCGCGCCGGTCATGTCCTTGAGGCCGAACATCTTGACCGTGGTTATAAACTCCGCGGAGCCCACGACGAAGCCGGCTATAACGTCGCCGTGACCGTTGAGGTACTTTGTCGCGGAATGTACGACAACGTCGGCTCCGAGCTTGAGCGGGGTCTGGAGGGCGGGGGAGGCGAAGGTGTTGTCGCAGACGACCTTGATGTCCCTGTTGTACTCATGCGCGGCCTTTGCCAGAAGCTCGATGTCGGTGATCTTCAGGTTGGGGTTTGCCGGAGTTTCGAGATACACGGCAACGGTGTTCTCCTTTAGATTGGCGGTCAGGTTTTCGACCTTGCTCAGATCGGTGAAGGTGACTTCAACGCCGTACTGGGTCATTCCGTGCTGCAGCAGCGCGAAGGTGCAGCCGTAAAGGGTCTCGTCTGCGATGATGTGCTTTCCCGCGCCTGCGATGGACCACAGGCAGGCGGAAATGGCGCCCATACCGGAGGCCGCGGCGGCGCAGGCCTCGCCGCCTTCGAGCTCCGCGATCTTGTTTTCAAGGACCGTGGTGGTGGGGTTTCCGAGACGGCTGTAGATATAGCCGTCCTCCTCGCCGGCGAAGCGGCGGCCGCCCTGCTCGCAGTCTTTGAAATAGAAGGTCGAGGTCTGATAGATTGGCATGGTCAGGGAGCCGTACTGGGTATCCCTGATGTTGCCGGCATGCACAGCGCGGGTACCGAAGCCTGCTTTTTCAAGAAGTTCTTTTTCCATTTCATTTCTCCATTCATTTAGTTTTCAGGTTTGCTGATTTTCCGGATGAATTTATTATATAATATATACAAAAACCTGTCAATAAATTACTTATAATTTGGCTAAAATTACACAATTTAAATCATTGAAGAAAAATCCGATCAAAATAGCCCAGAAAATGTCCCTGCTCTCCGCCGATAAGGCAGAGAGCAGGGAGTGAAAAAGATAAAGAGAGGATAAGAAATAAGCTTGATCAGTCGTAGTATAGCACCTGGGTATCGTATTCTGCGGCAAGAGCCAAGAGATCAACGCCCAGATTATCCTTGATCCACCGCAGGCAATTGGTGCATTCGGAGTTGATGTCAACACACAAAGCATCGTTATATGACTCGGATTCATAATCGGAGCTGACGATTTTATCCGTCAGATAGATCTCAAGGCTGGCGTAATAGGCATATTCGCCGCGCCCGATGACCTTATTGCCGCTCTTGATATCCGGGATGAGCGCGTTTTCGTAAAAATCAATGGCCTGCTCGGGGGAAAGGGAGAAACGGTAATCATGCGACGTTTCGTTGCCGAATTCGTCATAGCTGTAGAAGACACTGTAGAAGTAGCCGCCGGTGCAGTGCTCCATATTAACAGGCACAGAGGGGGTAAATCTCTCTAACTGCACCTCGGGGGACGCGATAATGTCGTAATATGCCTTGTAGTTTTTGTCGTCGGCGATGTTGTACTGACGGCTGAAAACGCTGCCGTCCTTCATCGCGTACCGGAACATGACGTAATTCTCCGTATCGTCTTGCCCGATATAGCGGTCGCGGTCGTCAATGATCTCCTTCTGAAGCTCGGTGAACTGCTTGATAGCGTCCCTGTTTGAGATAAGGCCGGCGTCATACACGTCGATGCTCGCGACTTTATCCGGATCGGGGACTATCCTGCCGATACCAAGTACATCCATGTCGCAGCAGAAGGTGAATACGGCGCAGAGGCAGGAGATGACGATGAATCCGGTCCAGCCACCGCGGAACACATGGAAGCTCTTTTTCAGCAGCATTTCCGAGCCGAAGTATCCGATGAAGGCGCATATTATCATGCAGGGTATCATGATGAACGGCGCCGCGGAGCGGCTGTCAAATACGGAGGCGAAGATGACGAACAGAAGCAGTCCGCCGCACAGGGCGGTGCAGGCAGTCACGCCGTATTTGAACACCGGCCGCAGGCAGGGCACCGCGATAACGTCGCCGGCGGATTCCATCCTGTGCTTGCGGAACATGAGCAGGGCGATAGCCGAGAATGCTATGCCGACCGCAAAGTAAATGAGCAGGACAGACCACGAGCCGAAGCTGACGGATGTGCATGTTGAATAATCAAAATCTGAGGCGGAGCCGTGCTTGAACTCAAGCGACATATCCAGATTTGAACCGAGGAAAATAAGGGGGCAGAGGAATTCAAGAACGGAGCTCATATTGAAGTCGCTCATGCCCCAAACGAAAGCGGAAAGGATCATGCGCACTATCTGCTCCATGCCGATGAATAAGAAGTTAAAGATAACATAGAGCACAGGCAGAACGAGAAGACTGCCGGTCATCATTGCCGTCAGGGAGGCGATACCGTAAAACACCACATACTCCATTGAGTAGACAGCGAACCAGATCGCGATGGCCTTGAACACCAACGCCAGCTCGCTGCCGCAGCCCAGGGAGCACAGAAGCGTCAGCAGGGCGATAACAAGGTTTGAGCCGATAACGGGCAGGAGGCCCGCCGTGAATGCCGAGCCGAACACCGCCTCACGCTTAACAGGGAGCGAGGCGATAAGACCGGTGCTGCGGCTTGCGTACATGAAGCTGTACATGGCCATGGCCGACAGTATTGCCATGACGAAAGCAAATATGGAGGAAGGGAAGCCGATGAAGCCGTCGATAAATTCGAGGGCATAGTTCCGGTAATACATACTGCCGATATTGTTGATAAGGGCGATGACCGGAAGGAGGACGAGCCATAAGGCAAAATGGGCCGTCCACAGGGGCCAGAAGCGCTTAATGCTGCTTTTGAAAATGCCTGTGTTAAAGAACGATGTCTTTGACTTCATAGTCTGCACCTCCCAGCTCATATATGAATATCTCCTCAAGTGTGAGGGGAACGACGTCGATAAACAGCGGCTTTGCCGTGCCGAGTCTTTCCACGAGCTCATCGGCATTGCCGTGCATGATAAGGGACTGAAGCCTGCCGGTAGACGACTTGTGCAGGATGTCAAGACCCTCGGGAAGCACGCAACCGTCGGGCAGTGCAAGCTGTATCTTCACGATGTTTTCCTGAAGATCGGCAAGGGAGCGCTCGATCATTATCCTGCCGTTGTTCATGATGCCGACGTGATCGCAAACGTCCTCAAGCTCGCGCAGGTTGTGCGAGGACACGAGCACCGTCGTGCCGTTTTCGGCGACGTCGGCCATGATGATGCTCCATATCTGGCGGCGCATAACGGGGTCGAGACCGTCGACCGGCTCGTCGAGAATAAGTATCTCCGGCCTTAAAGAGACCGCGACCCAGAAGGCGGCCTGCTTCTGCATGCCCTTGGAAAGCCTGCGCATCTGGCGCTTGGGGTCGAGCTTGAATACCTCGCCCAGCTTTTTGAAGCGCTCCCCGTCAAAGTGAGGATAAACGCTGCGGTAGAAATCCGCCATTTCGCGTATGCTGGCGTTTGAAAAATAGAAGATATCGTCGGGAATGTAAGCGATGCGGTTTTTGACCTCGGGGGTCTCGAATACAGGTACGCCCTCGACCAGTATCTCGCCCGAGTCCTGCCGGTAGATGCCCGTAAGATGGCGGATGATGGTGCTCTTGCCTGCGCCGTTGGGGCCGACAAGACCGTAGACCGAGCCTTTGGGTACCGTCATGGTCATGCCGTCAAGCGCACGGAAGCCGTCAAATTCCTTCACGACGTTTTTGACTTCAATCATGGTGCTGTTCTCCTTTCAGGCGGTCAATAAGCATGGAGCCGGTGACGCCGACATAGCTGAGCTCTGTAACGAGCTCGTCAAATTTGCCGAGAAGCTCAGTAATGCGCAGGGAGTCAGCCTCGCTTCTTGCCGCGACGAAGCTGCCCTTCCCGGGGACGGAGCAGATGTAGCCCTCCGCTTCCAGCTCACGGTAGGCCCTCTGGATGGTGCTGGGGTTGATGGCGAGGTCGGAGGCCATCTCACGCACCGAGGGGATCTTGCTGTCAGCCGGCAGCGCACCCGACAGGATGAGACGGCGCAGACCGTCCTTGATCTGCTCATAAATGGGTCTGGGGTCTCGGAAGTTTATGTTGATCATAAAGATTGATCCCTCCAAACAACTGTGTGGTTTGTTGCCATACACTTAATATACACAGCCCGATGCGCTTTGTCAACAGTTTTTGCGCGTTAAAGTATTTTCAATGAGCAAAGAATGTGTTAAAATACTTAAATCTTTTATATATGAGGAAACGACATGGATAACACCCGCAATGAAAAATACGCAGCAGAGCTTGCTGAGCTCATCCGTGCGGATACCGTCTCCGAGGCGGGAAAGAAGAATACGGAGAAATATGAGGCTTTCCACGAAAAGCTTTTCGATATGTTCCCGCGGCTTTTCGCCGGGGCCGAGACCGAAGATTTTGACGGCAGTCTGCTGATTCGCTGGAAGGGGAAAAGCAGCAAGGAGCCAATACTGCTTATGAGCCATCACGACGTGGTGGAGGCCCCGGGCGAGTGGACGCATCCGCCCTTCTCGGGTGAGATCGCCGACGGCAGGCTCTGGGGCAGGGGCACTCTCGATACCAAGGGCAGCCTGTGGGCAATGCTGCGTGCGGCGGACGAGCTCATATCGGAGGGCTTTACTCCGGACAGGGACGTTTATTTTGAGTCTTCCTGCAACGAGGAGACCGACGGCTCCGGCTCTGACAGGATAAGCGCGGTGCTCAGGGATCGGGGGATAAGATTTTTCATGACGCTCGACGAGGGCGGGATGATGATGTACGACCCCATCGGCGGCGCCGACGGAACCTTTGCCATGGTGGGCGTAGGTGAAAAGGGCTGCGCAGACCTGAAATTCATTGCACGCTCCGCCGGCGGCCATGCCTCGACCCCGGGCAGGAACACTCCGCTGGTGCGCCTCGGCAAATTCATGGCGGCGGCTGAGCGCTCGGGGATATTCCGGGTGCAGCTGCCCGGAGTGGTTGAAGAGATGCTCAGGCGCATGGCGCCGTATATGCACGGGCCGCTGAAGGCTGTTTTCAAAAACGCGGGCAGACTGAAGCTCCTGCTGTGCAGGGCGATGCCGCTTGTTTCACCAACGGCGGGAGCCATGCTCAAGACCACGCTGGCCTTTACTATGTGCCGCGGCTCCGACGGCACTAACGTTCTGCCTCAGGAGGCTTATGTTATCGGCAATATGCGCTTTTCCCACCATCAGGGCGGCAAGGACAGCATAGAAAAAATAAGCGCGCTTGCAAAAAAATTCGATGTTGAGACTCAAGTGCTCGACGCGGGCTTTGAGTCGCCGCTTTCTGACTGCAACAGCGAGGCCTTCAAGCTGGTCGAGCGGGCCGTATCGGCGGTGTTTCCCGGCACGGTGCCCGTACCGTATATCATGACCGGAGCCAGCGACAGCCGCTTTTTCTCCCGCGTGTCCGATAACTGCATCCGATTTGCCCCGTTCACGATCAATGAGCAGCAGCTTGACAGTATACACGGCTTGGATGAAAATGTCGATATCGACACGCTTGCGCCGGCGGTGGACTTCTATAAATACATTATTAAAGAGGTATAAAAATGAGCGATACAAAGCCCAAAGAGGGACTGAATATCAGCGTTAAGTCCTTTATAACCGCAATCGTAGTCATATTCATTCTGATGGCGCTGACATATGCGCTTACATTTATCATCCCCGGCGGAGAATATGCAAGAGTCGAAAACGCAAACGGAGACCTGATAATCGACACCGACAGCGAGTTTAAATATGTTGAGGGCGGGCTACCCTTCTGGAAGTGGCTTCTGTCTCCGTTCCTTGTGCTGGGAGCCTCAGGCGGCGGTATGCTGATCGCCGTTATCGCCTTCCTGCTCGTTATCGGCGGAGTTTTCAACAGTCTTGAGCGCCACGGGCTCATGAAATATATGCTCGACCGCATCGTCTGCCGCTTCGGAAGGGCAAGATATAAGCTCATGGCGGCGCTTCTGCTGTTTTTCATGGCGATGGGCTCGTTTATAGGCTCGTTTGAGGAATGCGTTCCGCTCGTACCCATCGTCGTCGCGCTCTCGATAAGCCTCGGCTGGGACTCCGTGACCGGCATGGCGATAAGCATTCTCGCCGCCGGCTGCGGCTTTGCCGCCGGCGTGTGCAACCCCTTTACGGTAGGCGTGGCTCAGGGGCTTGTCGGCCTGCCCATGTTCTCCGGAGCGTGGCTGCGAGCCGTGAACTTCGTGCTCATCTATGCTCTGCTGCTCCTGTTCGTGAGAAGACACGCCAAAAAAATCGAAAAGCCCATTGAGCTCGGCGTCTCGGCCGACGGCTTCGAGCGCGATAAGCTGATGGACAAAGGGCTCATGTGCTTCGGTACCATTCTCGGCATCGGCATACTGATCGTGTTCAGCTCAAGCTTTATAAGCTTTCTGCAGGATTACACCATGGTCATAGTCGCCGTCATGTTCCTCGCCGCCGGCATAATCGCCGCCCTGATATCGGGCATGACGCTCTCCGAGCTTGGAAAGAGCTTCGGCAGAGGTGTTGTAAGCATTCTGCCCGCGGTCATCATGATACTTATGGCGGCCTCCATAAAATACACCCTTGAGGAGGCGCACATACTTGACACCATCTTAAACGGCGCGGTCGCCGCCGCGTCCACCATGCCGAAATGGGCGGTCATACTGTTCATTTATCTGCTCGTTCTGGTGCTGAACTTTTTCATCGCCTCCGGCTCGGCAAAGGCCTTTCTGCTTATCCCGCTTATAGTGCCGATAGCGCAGGTGTTCGGTATACCCGCCCAGCTGTGCATCATGGCCTATGCCTTCGGCGACGGCTTTTCAAACGTGTTCTACCCCACGAATGCCGCTCTGCTCATAAGTCTCGGCCTTGCAAATGTAAGCTACGGTCAATGGGCGAAGTGGAGCTGGAAGTTCCAGGCGGCGAACCTGCTGCTTACAAGCTGCATGCTGCTGGTGGGGCTTGCCGTTGGATATGCGTGATAATGATACTGAAAAAACGGTATGCCATGTGCATACCGTTTTTTGCTCAAAGCGGAGAGAATTTTGTTAACTTATTTCGCTTGCAAGTGTGTACGTTTAGTGCTAAAATATTATGCTATATTATAATTAGGATAGGTATATCTAATGTGGATTTCTGATAAATGGCAGGACTTTGAGCTTCTGGACTGTTCAGGCGGCGAAAAGCTGGAGCGCTGGGGCAGCTATTATCTTGTGAGGCCCGACCCGCAGACTATCTGGGACACTCCGAAAGAGGACGAACGCTGGAACTGCCGCGACGGAAGATACCGCCGCAGCCAGACCGGCGGCGGCGCGTGGGACAAGGGCGGACTGCCCGCAAGCTGGAAGATAAGATACGGAGAGCTCACCTTCAATGTAAAGCCCATGAACTTCAAGCACACGGGACTGTTCCCCGAGCAGGCCTGCAACTGGGATTACGCCATGGGAAAGATCCGCTCCGCCGGAAGACCGATAAACGTGCTGAATCTGTTCGCCTATACGGGTGCTGCCACCGTCGCCTGCGCGAAAGCCGGTGCGAGCGTGTGTCATGTGGACGCTGCCAAGGGCATGGTCGCGTGGGCCAAGGAAAACGCCGCCGCGTCAGGCCTGTCGGAGGCTCCAATCCGCTGGATAGTCGATGACTGTGCCAAATTTGTCGAGCGCGAGATACGCCGAGGCAGAAAGTACGACGCCATCATCATGGATCCGCCCTCATACGGAAGGGGACCCGGCGGCGAGGTCTGGAAGCTTGAGCAGAACCTGTGGCCCTTCGTGTCGCTGTGCGCGGGCGTGCTCTCGGACGATCCGCTGTTCGTCATCATCAATTCATACACCACGGGGCTTTCGGCCTCCGTGCTTTCCTATGTTGCGGAAAGCATATTCACAAAAAAATTCGGCGGACGCTCCGAAAGCCGCGAGCTCGGACTGCCCGTCACCGATTCCGGCCTTGTGCTGCCCTGCGGCGCTGCCTGCCGGTGGGAGAAGGACTGAGCATGAGTTCGATAATTGAGATAAAAAACCTGCATTATACCTACCCGGGCGACGAGACGGAAAGCCTGTGCGGAGTGAGCCTTGAGATCGAAAAGGGCAGCTTCGTGGCTGTGCTGGGGCATAACGGCTCGGGCAAAAGCACCCTTGCAAAGCACTTGAACGCAATTCTCCTGCCCACCGAGGGCGAGGTGCTCATAAACGGCATCGACACCTCCGATGAGGACAGGCTTCTGGACATCAGGCGCACCGTGGGAATGGTGTTCCAGAACCCCGATAACCAGATAGTCGCAAACGTCGTTGAGGATGACGTGGCCTTCGCTCCGGAGAATTTAGGCGTTCCTCCGACGGAGATCCGTGAGCGGGTGGATAAGGCGCTCAAACAGGTCGATATGTACGAATTTAAGATGCACGCACCGCATCTCCTCTCCGGCGGGCAGAAGCAGCGCGTCGCCATCGCGGGAGTCATCGCGATGGAGCCCGAGGTCATAGTGCTTGACGAGCCGACGGCGATGCTCGACCCCAAGGGCAGACGCGAGGTCATTGAGACCGTCACGAAGCTGTGCCGCGAAAAGGGTATAACGGTCGTGCTCATAACGCACCATATGTCCGAGTGTACCGGGGCCGACAGAGTCATCGTCATGTCAAACGGCCATGTTGCCGCCGACGGCAGTCCGGAAAGCGTGTTCTCGCAGGTGGAGCTCATGAGAGACGAGGGGCTCGCGGTGCCGGCGACTACGGAGCTTATTTACGAGCTCAATAAAAGAGGCTGGAGCCTGCCTCTCACGGCGCTTGGCGTCGAAAGCTGTGCAAAGGAAATCGCAAAGTATGTCAGAGATTAAAGTCAGCGGTCTGCGCCATGTTTACAGCGCGGACACGCCCTTTGAAAAAGTTGCAATTGATAATATAAATGTAGAGATACCTCACGGACAGCTCGTCGGCCTCATCGGCCACACGGGCTCGGGCAAGAGCACCTTTATCCAGCACCTGAACGGACTTTTAAAGCCCAGCAGCGGCACGGTCACCGTGGACGGCGAGGATATAAACGCAACGAAGCTAAGCTCCCGCGACGTGCGCTTCAAGGTGGGGCTGGTGTTCCAGTATCCGGAGTATCAGCTCTTTGAGGAGACGGTCTATCGGGATATCTCCTTCGGGCCGAGGAACATGAAGCTCAGCGAGGAGGAGATAGACGAGCGTGTGCGCGAGGCGGCGGCCCTTGTCGGCGTGCCGGAGGAGCACTTCGAGCGCTCCCCGCTGGAGCTGTCCGGCGGACAGAAGCGCCGCGTGGCAATAGCGGGAGTCATGGCGATGCGCCCGGGCGTCCTCATATTGGACGAGCCGACCGCGGGGCTCGACCCCGCCGGCTGCCGGCAGATATTGCAGAATATCTGCGATTACAGGGAAAACACCGGCTCCACGGTCATCATCGTGAGCCACAGCATGGACGACGTCGCCCGTATTGCCGACAGGCTCATAGTCTTCAACAAGGGCGGGATACGCTTTGACGGCACTCCCGAGGAGGTATTCTCCCGACCGGAGGAGCTCAGGGATATCGGTCTTGCGGTGCCCGCACCGACGGAGCTGGCGATGGAGCTTAAAAAGCTCGGCGTCGATGCCGGACGCGCCATATACACAAACGAGCAGCTTTTAAATGCGCTCCTGGAAATGAAGGGAGGGGAGCGGAATGCTTAAGGATATAACCCTCGGCCAGTATTTCCCGGGCGACACCGTTGTCCACCGCCTTGACCCGAGAACGAAGCTGCTGCTCGTCATCGTCTATATTGTGGGGCTGTTTAACTCCACCGGCTGGTACAGCTACGGCTTCGTTGTGCTGATAACGGCGCTGTGCATGGCCCTGTCTCATATAAAACCCAAGTCAGCCCTCAAGGGTCTCAAGCCGCTTATCATAATAATCATCCTGACGGCGCTGCTGAATATTTTCTACACCGACGGCACTCCCATTATCGAAGGCTGGATAATCACCTGGGAGGGACTTGCCAAAGCGGCAATGATGTCGCTGCGCATTATCCTGCTCATCGTCGGGACATTTATGCTCACCTATACCACCAGTCCCATCGCCCTCACGGACGGACTTGAGATAATGCTCAATCCGCTCAAGAAGATAAAGGTGCCGGTGCACGAGATGGCGATGATGATGAGCATGGCGCTGCGCTTTATCCCCACCCTCATCGAGGAGACGGATAAGATCATGTCGGCCCAGAAGGCAAGAGGCGCGGACTTTGAGACAGGCAGCCTTGCGCAGAGGGCAAAGGCGCTGCTGCCCATACTCGTGCCGCTGTTCGTGTCGGCCTTCCGCCGCGCCGATGAGCTGGCCGTGGCCATGGAGAGCCGCTGCTACCACGGCGGAAGCGGCAGAACAAGAATGAAACAGCTCAGAATGCAGGGCATCGACATAGGCGCGCTGCTGCTGGGCGTGCTGTTCCTTGCGGCAATATTCGTAATGAAAAAATTCGGATTATGAGAAATATCGCTCTTAAAATCAGATATGACGGAAGCCGGTATCACGGCTGGCAGGTCCAGAAAACGGACGTTTCCGTGTGCCAAACGGTGCAGGAGGCGCTGGAGAAGATCTGCGAGCATCCCGTTAAGCTCACGGGCTGCGGCCGCACCGACGCGGGAGTTCACGCCCTGCGCTACTGCGCAAACTTCCGCACCGACTGCCGCATACCCATCGACCGCTTCCCACTGGCCGCAAATTCGCGGCTTCCGGACGATATCGCGGTCATTGACGCGGTCGAAGTCGGCGAGGATTTCAACTCCATATCGTCATGTATAAAGAAAGAGTATATTTATAAGATCCACAACAGCAATATACGCGACCCCTTTCTTGAAAAGCGGGCCTGCTTCTATCCGCAGAGCCTTGACATGGAGCTCATGCGGCGCGCAGCCTCCGCGTTTGAGGGGACCCATGATTTTGCCGCCGTCCGATCGCTCGGCACCGAGACGAAGACGACCGTGCGCACCGTCCATTGGTGCAGAGCCGAGAAGGAGGGAGACACGATAACCGTGTCCGTCTGCGCCGACGGCTTTCTGTACAATATGTGCCGCGCCATGGTTGGCACGATGGTGTACGCTGCCTACGGGAAGCTTGCGCCCGAGGATATCCCGCGCCTGCTGGAGATAGGCGACAGGAGACTCACCGGCCCGACGATGCCGCCGCAGGGGCTATATTTAAACCGCGTCTGGTACGACGGCCCCGCGGGCGAAATGATGATGAGGGACTGACTATGAAAAAGCTTGCGGTATTGTTTCTGAGCCTGTGCCTGATTTTGTGTGCCTGCGGCGAGCCTGCGCCTGAAAAGGCGGAGAGCTTTGTCTGCGGAACCGGTGCAAGGCAGTGCTTTGCAATGTCAGGGGACACGCTCATTTCCGCCGCCGGAAACGGCGTCAGAGGCTTTGACCTCATGGGAGAGCCTGTCTTTGATATCCAGTCGGACATGGTGTATCCCGCCGTGTGTTCAAACGGCTCAGACGCGGTTATCTACGATGTCGGCGGCAGCGGCATAGTGTATGGCGACGGAAGCCTGCTGAGCTTTGAAAATATCATAATAAGCGCCTCGCTGAGCGAGGGAGGCTGCCTTGCGGTCTGCGCTGAGGAGCCGGGCTACAAGGGCGCGGTGACGGTGTATTCGCCGGAGAAGCGTCCAGTGTACAAGTGGTATTCGGCGGAGCAGTGGACAGTGGGCGCGGCGGTATCGCCGGACGGCGAGCGCCTTGCCGTGCTGTGCTCAGGCGAAAACGGCGGAGAGATACATATATTTGCCCTTGACAGCGAAGAAGAGCAGGGCGTGTACTCGGCTCCAGAGATGCTCTCTGAGGTGCTCTGGCTGGGCGATACTATCTGCGGCGTCGGCGACAGAGGGCTGTATTACTGCAATGCCGAGGGCAGGGATAAGGGCGGCTATGAGTTCGGAAAGCTCTATCCCGGCAGCTTCCGCGTGTGGGGCGATAAGCTCGTTATAGAGCTCAGAGCGCACAGCTTCGGCGGCGCGGGCGAGCTCGTTATCATAGATGCCGACGGCTCCGAGCTCGGCAGGATAAGTCCCGACGGCGAGCTGATAAGCCTCGACTGTGCCGGGAGCGGCATACTGTGCCTGACCCAGAGCAGGGTCACCCTGTACGATGCGGATTATAACGAGGCGTTTTCCACGGATATAACCGGCGCCGAGGCGGCGTTTCTTAGGCAGGCGGGGGATATTCTTGCGGTGGGCAGCGGCAATGCCCGCGCAATTGAATATTAAAGATAAAAAATGAGATTTGTAATTGAGATAATCCTGCTTATAATAATCTTTTGCTGCACATGGCATGGATTTCACCGAGGTGCGGTGAACGCGGGAATTAGCCTGTTGGCGCTGGTGATCTCCCTCGCGGGGGCAATGCTCCTGTCGGGCGGGATGTCCGACGGCGCGGCGTATATAATAAGACCCTTTGTGTCTGGCTATATTGACTCGCAATATGAGGAAAAGGTGCTCGATAATATGGGAATCGAGGGCCTCGGCGCGGATGAGGCCATAGCCGCCGAGCCGGAGCTCATGGGCGAGTATGCAAATGAATGTATGCTGGCCTTCGGCTTTGATAAGGCCCGCGCATCATATCTGTCGCCGAGGGCGGCCGAAATATACAGCGCCGGCGATACGACTCCGACCGCTGCGGCGGCGCAGACAATATGCGGTGCTGCCGCCTTCGCCGCATGCATGATACTTATGTTTATACTTATCATGCTCTTCATATCATTTATTAAACAATTTTTTGATCTGAGCTTCAGAATACAGGACAATGCCGATGTCGACCTGTACGGCGGCGCGGCGCTGGGATTTGCGCAGGGATTTATATACTGCGTTTTTCTGTGCTGGCTGCTGAGCTTTTGCGGCATAATAATAGGCATGACCACACTCAGCGACGGGCTGTTCAGCAGATTTTTCCTGATGCTTGGCTCCGTGATCGATAAGGCAATCTGAAAAGGGGGATAAACTATGCAAGCAAAAATGTGCTCCCGCTGCGGCAAGAACGTGGCAATAGTGTTTATAACGAGAGTTGAGGGCAATGAGCAGAAAAACGAGGGGCTGTGCCTGAAGTGCGCCCGCGAGCTGCACATAAAGCCCGTTGACGATATGCTGGAGAAGATGGGCATCTCCGATGAGGACCTCGACAGCCTCAGCGGAGATATGATGAACGCCCTCAGCGGCGTTGAGAGCCTGATGGACATTGAAAACGGCGGCGGAGACGACGACTCCGACGACGACGGCAAAACCGCGACATTTCCGTTTTTAAACAGGCTTTTCGGCGGCAATAACGGCGGAAACGTACCCGCCGAGAGCTCACCTGCACCCAATACGCCGCCCAAGGAGGGCGGAAAGCCGTCGAAAAGGAAGTTCCTTGATAACTACTGCATAAACCTCACCGACAGGGCCCGGGCCGGAAAGCTCGACAACATGGTCGGCAGGGAGGAGGAGCTTGAGCGCGTCATCCAGATCCTCAACCGCCGCCAGAAGAACAATCCCTGCCTCATCGGCGAGCCCGGCGTCGGCAAGACCGCCGTGGCCGAGGGCCTTGCCCAGCGCATAGCGCTCGACCAGGTGCCGTATAAGCTCCGCGATAAAGAGGTGTACCTGCTCGACCTGACCGCGCTCGTGGCGGGAACTCAGTTCAGAGGGCAGTTTGAAAGCCGTATGAAGGGCCTCATCGAGGAAATACGCAAGCAGGGAAACGTCATCCTTGTCATCGACGAGGTGCATAATATCGTCGGCGCGGGCGACGCAGAGGGCAGCATGAACGCCGCAAATATCCTCAAGCCCGCCCTGTCCCGCGGCGAGATACAGGTCATCGGCGCGACCACCTTCACCGAATACCGCAAGCATATAGAAAAGGACACCGCCCTTGAGCGCAGATTCCAGCCCGTCACCATCAGCGAGCCCTCGATAGAGGACAGTGTTGAGATACTCAAGGGCATCAAGCGCTACTACGAGGACTTTCACGGCGTCAGGATCTCCGACGAGATGTGCGCCGAGGCCGTCAGGCTGTCCGAACGCTATATAACCGACCGCTTCCTGCCGGATAAGGCCATAGACCTCATAGATGAGGCATGCTCGGACGTGAATCTCAAAAGCAGGATATTCGTCCGCCGTGCGGAGCTTCAGAAGGACCTGGATGATCTGCGCTTTGAGCGGGAAAATCTCATGTCCGCCGACGCGCCCGCAGGTGAGACGCTCACAGATGAGCTGCTCGACAAGCGCTATGCCCGCATAGCCGAGCTCCGAAGTAAGGAAATGCAGCGCGAGCAGGAGCTTGCCTCACTTGATCTTGAGGGCATGCCCGAGCTGACTGAGGAGAACCTTGCCCGCGTCATAGAGCTGTGGACAAAGATTCCCGCGTCATCAATCAGAGAGGATGAGTTCGAGCGCCTTGCAAACCTCGGCGGACGCCTGCGCGAGCATATCATAGGTCAGGACGAGGCCGTGGACGCGGTGTGCTCGGCCATAAAGCGCAGCCGCGTCGGCCTCAAGGCCAAGCGCAAGCCCACGAGCTTCATCTTCGTCGGAGGCACCGGCGTAGGTAAAACGGAGCTTGTCAAGCGGTTGGCCGCCGACCTGTTCGACTCTCCCGAGTCGCTTATAAGGCTCGATATGTCCGAATTTATGGAAAAATTCAGCGTATCGCGCATAATCGGCTCGCCCCCGGGCTATGTCGGCTATGACGAGGCCGGCCAGCTCACCGAGAAAATACGCCGCAAGCCCTACTCCGTCGTGCTTTTCGACGAGATAGAGAAGGCCCATCCCGACGTTCTGAATATCCTGCTGCAGATACTCGACGACGGCAGAATAACCGACGCACAGGGCAGGACAGTCAATTTTGAAAACACCGTCATAATCATGACCACCAATGCCGGCTCCAATACCAAGAGCGGCTCCCTCGGCTTCGGAGGCAGCCTGAACGACATGGGCAGGGAGCGGGCGCTCAAGGCGCTGAACGACTTCCTGCGTCCGGAGTTTATAAACCGCGTCGACGAGATAGTGTACTTCAACCAGCTCAGCGAGGATAATTTCCGCCGCATAGCAGAGCTCATGCTGGGTGAGACCCGAGACGCCATAGCCGAGCGCGGCATAGCGATGAGCTGGAACGAAAGCCTGATAGACTACCTTGTCAAGAAGAGCTATTCAGTCACCTACGGCGCACGAAATCTGCGCCGCACCATCCAGAAGGATGTGGAGGACGCGATCGCCGAGAAGATAATCGAGCGCCGCGGCGAAAACGTCGCCCGCATAAGGCTCTCATCGGACGGCGAGAAGGTAAGGGTAGAGGTCAGAAAAGCATGATAAGGTTTGAAAGCGACTATCTTGAGGGCGCTCTGCCGGAGATAATGCGACGCCTGAACGAAACAAACTATGAGCAGACCGCAGGCTACGGCAACGACCCCTACTGTGCCGCCGCACGCGAGAAGATCAAAGCTGAGTGCGAGAATGAAAAAGCCGACGTGCATTTTCTCGTCGGCGGCACACAGGCCAACATGACTGTGATAGCCGCCGCTCTGCGCCCGCATCAGGGCGTGCTGGCAGCCGAGACGGCGCATATCGCAGCGCATGAGACCGGCGCCGTTGAGGCGACGGGGCACAAGGTGCTGACTCTCAGCGCGCCTGAGGGTAAGATAAACGCCGCTCAGGTCAGGGAATATGTCCTGCGGCACAGGTCGGATGAATCGTTTGAGCACATCGTGCAGCCGGCAATGGTGTATATATCCCAGCCGACGGAGACAGGCACGGTTTATTCCCTCGCGGAACTTCAGGAAATTTCCGATGCCTGCCGGGAGCTGGGGCTGCTGCTGTTCGCGGACGGAGCGCGGCTTGCCTGCGCGATGGCGCTTGACGGCACTCCCAGGCTGCCCGATCTGGCAAGGCTCTGCGATGTGTTCTATATCGGCGGCACGAAGCACGGCGCACTTTTCGGCGAGGCGGTCGTTATCATGAACGAGGCTCTGAAAACAGACTTCCGCTATCTCATAAAGCAGCGCGGCGGTATGTTTGCCAAGGGCAGGCTTCTGGGACTGCAGTTTGACGCCCTTTTCACCGACGGACTGTATTACAGGGTCGGCCGGCGTGAGGTCGCTCTTGCAAAAAAGCTCAGAGAGGCCTTTGAAGCAAAGGGCATCGGGTTTTATTACCCGTCTCCGACCAACCAGCTTTTCCCGATACTTACGAACAGACAGATAGAGAAGCTGTCCGAAAACTATTCATTTTCCGTGCAGCAGCCGCTTGAAGACGGCGCGGTCGTGCGTTTCTGCACCGGCTGGGCAAGCAGGGAAGAGGATGTGGACAGGCTCATAAAGGATATTGAGAGGCTTTGACGTATGAAAAACAGGATCGAGATCATTCAGGGAGATATCACAAAGCAGGCTGTTGACGCAATAGTCAACGCCGCAAACTGCTCGCTTCTGGGCGGCGGCGGAGTTGACGGAGCCATCCACAGGGCGGCGGGACCTGAGCTTCTGGCGGAGTGCCGCACCCTTAACGGCTGCAAAACCGGCGAAGCAAAGATAACAAAGGGCTATAGGCTGCCTGCAAGGTATGTTATCCACACCCCCGGCCCCGTATGGCACGGCGGCGGCAAGGGCGAAGAGGAGCTTCTTAAGTCATGCTACCTCAACTGCCTTGCGCTTGCATCGGAAAACGGATGTAAGACCGTGGACTTCCCGTCTATCTCAACAGGCGTATATCATTTCCCGCTTGAGAAGGCGTCCGGGATCGCAATCGGCGCCATCGCGGAGTATCTGTCCGGGCATCCCGAGCTTGAGCGGGTACGCATGGTCTGCTTCGACGAGCGCACAAAGGGCTATTACGAGGCCGCGCTGGAGAATCTTAAATGAAAAGACTTTTCAGACTTCAGTATAATGCCCCCGTGACCCTGACCTTCGCGCTGGTATCGCTTGCGGCGCTCATTCTCGGCAAGGTCACCGACGGCTGGACGACAACCTATCTTTTCAGCGTGTGGCACTCCTCGCTTTCGGACATCCTGACCTACCCTCGCTTTATCCTCCACGTCCTCGGACACACCGACTACAGCCACTACATAGGCAACATGATGATGATACTGGTGGTGGGTCCCGGTCTTGAGGAAAAGTACGGCAGCCGGAATCTTTTGAGCGCGATAATCATCACGGCCCTTGTCTCCGGACTGGTACACTGGTTCCTGTTCCCCGGCACGATGCTGCTGGGAGCCTCGGGCATCGTGTTCATGATGATAGTTATGGCCTCCCTTGCCGGAATGCGCGACGGATGCATACCAATCACGCTCATACTTGTGCTTGTACTCTACCTCGGAAACGAGATAGTCGACGGCGTGGTGCTCAGCGATAACGTATCCCAGCTCACGCATATTATCGGCGGCGTCTGCGGCGCCGTATTGGGGCTCAGAAGACGATGAAGAAAAAAGCGATAGTTTCCGCCTGCCTGCTCGGGGTAGAGTGCAGGTACGACGGCGGCAGCAATAAGCTGCCCGATGAAAAGCTCAGGGCGCTTAAAGAAAAGTATGAGCTTATCCCCGTGTGCCCCGAGTGCTACGGCGGCCTGACAACGCCCCGCGTACCGTCCGAGCGCGTGGGGGACAAGGTGCTTTCAAAAACCGGCACCGACGTCACGGACGAGTTTAGCCGCGGCGCGCAGGCCGCGCTTTATCTGGCAAAGCTCTTCGGCGCGGATACCGCCATCCTGAAGGAAAACAGCCCGTCCTGCGGCAGCGGCACCATATATGACGGCTCCTTCAGCGGGACGCTCATCCCCGGCGACGGAGTGACCGCGCAGCTTCTGAAGGAAAACGGCGTCACAGTCCTCGGCGAAAGTAAAATCTAAGGCGCTGAATAATCGGAGCATAATTTTGCTCTCCCATAAGGATTTAAACCAACAATTCCGCATCTTCCGATGCGGAATTGTTGGTTTAATATACTATCAGCAGCACGGCGACAAGAGAAGTATATAACATATTGACTTATATGGCAAATATTGTTATAATCAACTTAATGATATACATGCAATTTATAATAGTATCCGAGGCGGGACGGTACCAATGGTCTGAATATATCTAAAAACAAGAATTATCAGTCGTTCCGAAGCAGTATGATGCGAACGCGGCAAAATGACGCCATTCTTAGTTAGGAGGAACATTATGAAACACGCGAAACAAATAACGGCTGCTATACTGACCGTAATTTTTATCTTCTGTCTTACGCCCGCAGTCATGGCGGATACGGGATACACGGATGTGCCGGCGGGCTCGTGGTGCGCGGAGGCGGTGGCATATTGCGCGGAAAACGGACTGATGTGCGGCACTGATAAGGGTGTGTTTTCTCCCGAAGCGCCAATAGACCGTGCCATGTTCGTAACGGTTCTGCACAGGCTCGCAGGTAAACCGGCCTCAGATGAAAAGAGCCTCTTCAAGGATGTACCGGACGATGCTTACTGCGCCGACGCGGTCGCATGGGCTGCCGGATTGGGCGTCGTCCTCGGCTATGAGGATATGAGCTTCCGCCCCCATCAGGCGATCAACCGTGAGCAGATGGCCTGTATGCTGGCGAGATACATGCTGCTTATAGACGCGCCGCTCATCTACGGCCCGGAGGCCGAGCTTGCGTACAGCGACAGCAGCCTTATCTCGGACTACGCAAGGGACAGCGTTGATCTGATAAGAAAAACGGGCTTGATGCGCGGCTTCTCGAATAGTGATTTCAGGCCGCAATCGACCGCGAGCAGAGCCGAAGCCGCTGTGCTGTTTTCCCGATTCTCCAGTGCGCTTGAGGCGGAGCTTCCCGCCACACTCACCGTTTACGCAGGCGACGGGCAGGACAGCGGACACAGGTATCTCCTGACTAAGGCCGATGCGGACAAGCTCTGCGAATACCTCAGTTCAATGGAAAAGACTGAGGGGCTGCACGCTGAATTTATCCCCACACATGTTCTCAGTATAAACGGTGTCGAATACAGCTTTGAGCTCGACGCTGCCGGACAAATGCCCGAGGGCTGCAATTATTCGGCGGGCGAAGGCGGGGAATACGGCATCCTTACCGACGGCTCCGGCAAGGCGATGACGGACGTTATCAGCATTATAAACAGCTATATTAAATGATTAATCATCCAAATACAGCTATAAAAAGATGTACCGACGGTACATCTTTTTTATTTTGCGCACATATGCTTGTACAAAAAGCAAAGGAGCGAGAATATGGCATACGATGAAAAACCAAAAACTGCGGCAAAGCCACATAACCTGAGCCTCGAGGACAGGAGCAGGCTCTCGGTGACAGGTGTGGAGGACGTTGAGAGCTTCGATGAAACGGTAATTGTCATGAACACGGCTCAGGGCAACCTTATCGTGCGCGGAAGCGGCCTGCACATAGGCAAGATAAATCTTGAGGTGGGCGAGCTGCGGGTAGAGGGGCTTATAAGCGATCTGAGCTACGAGGAGAAGGCCGCGTCGGGCGGCTTCTGGTCGAAGCTTTTCGGATAAATGGAGCTTTATGTATCCCGCCAGCTTCTTCAGCTTATCTGCTCTGCGGCCGTGGGCGCAGGTATAGGGCTTGTATACGATATCTTCCGCATACTCCGCAGATGCCTGAAGGCCGATGCGATATTCGACGTCATGTTCTGGCTGTGCTGTCTTGCGGCTCTGTTCACTCTTGGCATGGATATCGGAGAGGGCTCGCTGCACATATTCATGCTGACCTTTGCCGTGCTCGGTTTTGCGGCCTATATGCTGCTGCTGAGCAGGCACGTTATGACAGTATTATACAAAATTGCGCATATTGTATCGCTCGCGCTCAGCCCGCTGAAAAAAATTATTAAAACCTTTTCAGAAGTCGTCAAAAAGCTCTTTTCAAATATACGCGCTTGGTATACAATGGTTAAAAATGCAAGAAAAAGGAGCGAGGACGTACATAATGAAGAGGACATCTACTATGATGGGACTGGTGCTCACGGCGCTGACCGTATATGCTATCCTGAGCCTGATAAGTGTTCAGAAAAACCTGAAAGACGCTATGGAACAGACGGCGCAGCTTCAGGCGGAGATCGCCGCGGCGCAGACGGAAAACAGCGCGCTGGAGGAAAAAACGCAGGCACTGGAAAGCGGCGAAGGCACGGAGGAGCTGGCAAACCGTCGGCTCAGACTGATAAAACCGGATGAGATCATTTTTACGGATATAGGGTGAACCGCCATCGGTATGACCCGTATTGATACGCAGCAGCCGAAACCGCTCGGCCTGCTGCGTTTTTTGCGTCTTGCATGATTTGAGAAAGAGATTTGCAGGATGATTTTCGGCTCATGGCCGCAGGCGCTCTGAAACTGCAACAGGCATGCACCAATTATACGAATTTTTTTACGCACTTTCGGTTAAAGCGTAATTCGGACAGCAAAAAAGCCGCGCCGAACTGCGCAAGCTCAGCGGAAAATGCATTATTTTAAGGCGTGCAATCGCATTCGTTTGACTCGGCAAAGGAAAAAACGGGCGAAACTGCATGCTCTCTGCACGCAATCCTGCAAAAATGCGGGCAAAAAGCGCTGCTTACCTGTAAAAACGCATTATGAAATGTCGAAGGGTGCAAACTGCAAAAATCCTGCAAATGATTTTTGCAAGTTTACAAAACGAAACTGCAAAAACAAATTTTTTATATAATTTGCACAAATATCAATATTTCGATTTGTTAAAAACAGTTGATTTTTTCTTGCAAAGATATATACTGTAACTGCAAAGAGAAATTTACCATTGCTTAATTTGAAAGGAGCGCACAGTAATGTTAGCAGGTATCGGTGTTTTCGGAGCAGCATATCTTGCCGGTATGGTAGTCATGACCGTCAGAGGCTTGCACGAGTGATTTACTGAGCATTTGAATAAATGAAAAATCAGCCGCAAAAGCGGCTGATTTTTTGCGCTTGATATAAGGCTCGCTTGCGTGTATATTATATTTTATGAAAGAATTTACCGTAAAAAAGAATGACGCCGGTCAGCGCCTTGACCGCTTTGTCGGCAAGGCAGTGCCTCTGCTGCCGGAGGCACTGCTGCAAAAGTATATAAGAATAAAGCGTATAAAGCTCAACGGCAAGGGCGCGAAGCGAGATGTGCGCCTTGCTGAGGGCGATACCCTGCAGCTGTATATAAACGATGAGTTTTTTGAAAAGCCGAGGGAGGAAAATTCATACCTCAAGGTAGGCACCCCGCGGCTCGACATCGTTTACGAGGACGAGAACATCCTGCTTGCGGATAAAAAGCCCGGGGTTTTGTGCCACAGCGCGGGCGTGTGGGATTACAATACTCTCATCGCCAATATTCAGGCGTATATGGCGCAGAAGGGCGAATGGAAGCCGAAGGAGGAAAACTCCTTTGCCCCCGCGCTGTGCAACCGCATCGACCGCAATACCGGCGGCATAGTAATAGCCGCCAAAAACGCCGAGGCTCTGCGCATCCTGAACGAGAAGATAAAGGACCGGGAGATAGAAAAGTACTATCTCTGCGCCGTGCAGGGAAGACCGAAACCGCCGCGTGGAAGGCTGGAGAACTATCTGTTCAAGGACGCGGGTAAGAATCAGGTGTACGTCAAGAACCGGCCTGAGCCCGGAGCAAAGACCGCTGTAACGGAGTACAGGCTGATAACGAGCAGGGGAGAGCTGTCTCTTGTGGAGTGCAGGCTCCTCACGGGCCGCACGCACCAGATACGTGCCCAGATGTCCCACGCCGGCTGGCCGCTGCTTGGCGACGGAAAATACGGCAGCGAGCGCTTCAACAGGGGCTACGGCGAAAAGGGTCAAGCTCTGTATTCCTACAAGCTGAAATTCGATTTCCCGACAGACGCAGGCATTTTGGAATATCTGCGCGGAAAAATTTTCACCGTAAAATCGGTTGATTTTGCGGAAAAATACTTTGGGATAAGCGAATTGAATGATATTTAAAATTTTTGAGGCGAAAGATGTTAAATCCTGTTGACTTTAGGGGATTTAATATGTATATTGTTTCTTGATGCAAAGGACATTCCGGACGCAGTTCCGGGGTGTCCTTTTGTTGATAGAATAATTATGAAATGGGGGAGGATAAATGTCCAAAGAACTCATTCGCCTTGTTGATTTAAAGATGGCGTTTGACGACGAGATCGTTTTAGACGATATTAACCTGTACTTCAATGATAAGGAATTCCTTACGCTTTTAGGCCCCTCCGGCTGCGGCAAGACCACCACGCTGAGGATCATCGGCGGCTTTATTAAGCCCACCGGCGGAGATGTGCTTTTTGACGGCGTGAGGATCAATGATGTCCCGCCTCACAAGAGAAAGGTCAACACCGTTTTCCAGAAATATGCGCTTTTTCCGCATCTCGACGTTTATGAGAATGTGGCCTTCGGTCTGCGCCTTAACAAGCTGCCGGAGGAGGAGATAGACGAGCGCGTGACGGAGATGCTGGAGATCGTCAGCCTGAAGGGCTTTGAAAACCGCAAGGTCTCGCAGCTTTCCGGCGGACAGCAGCAGCGTGTTGCCATTGCCAGAGCCCTCGTGAACAGACCCAAGGTGCTGCTTCTTGACGAGCCGCTCGGCGCGCTTGACCTGCGTCTGCGCAAGGATATGCAGAACGAGCTCAAGCGCATACAGCAGGCGATGGGCATTACTTTTATATATGTAACTCACGACCAGGAGGAGGCCCTCTCCATGTCCGACACCGTCGTCGTCATGGACAAGGGGCGCATCCAGCAGATCGGCACGCCCGAGGATATCTATAACGAGCCGAAAAACGCCTTTGTCGCTGACTTCATCGGCGAGAGCAATATCCTTGACGGCGTTATGCTCGAGGACAGGCTCGTGAAGTTCTTCGGCAGAAGATTCAAGTGTGTCGACTCCGGCTTTGAAAAAAACGAGCCCGTGGACGTTGTCATCCGTCCGGAGGATATCGACATCGTACCCCCCGATGCAGGACATCTTTGCGGCACGGTGACGAGCGTTACCTTCAAGGGCGTTCACTATGACACGATAGTTGATTTCAAGGGATTCAAGTGGCTCATCCAGACAACTGATTTTTATGACGTCGGCTCATATATCGGTATCCGCCTTGAGCCGGAGGATATCCACATTATGCACAAGAGCGAGTACTCGGGAATGTTCGGCGACTACAGCTCCTATTCCGCCGAGTATGACGAGATGGACGACCCCGACCTCTATCCCGAGGATGAGGAAGCCGAGGAGGCTGCGGAGGGCGGCGAAGATGAGGAATAAAGCCCTTGCCGCGCCCTACCTTGTGTGGATGGCGCTGTTCACGATCGTCCCTCTTGCCATAGTGGCGTACTATGCCTTTACCGATTCCCAGACCGGCGAGCTGACCCTCAAAAACATCGCAAATCTGGGAAACTATATGCCTATACTCATAAAGAGCATCTGGCTTGCGCTTATATCCTCGCTTATATGCCTTATAATCGGCTACCCCGTGGCATACTATATCGCAAACTGCAGCGAGACCTCACAGCGCTTTCTGTATATGCTCATCATGCTCCCCATGTGCATCAGCTTCCTGCTGCGCACTCTCGCATGGGTCGCGCTCACGGAGGATACCGGCATAATCAATAATTTCATCACCGCTATCGGCCTTGAGCCGCTGCCGCTTATCCGCAATAACGGCGCGGTGGTGCTGGGCATGGTGTATAACTACCTGCCCTATATGATAATGCCGCTGTACACCGTGATAATGAAGATCGACAGGCGCCTTATCGAAGCGGCGCAGGATCTGGGCTGCAACGGCGTGAACGTGTTCAGGCGCGTTATCCTGCCCCTGTCCGTGCCGGGCATAATCTCCGGCTTTACCATGGTATTCGTTCCGGCGGTGTCCACCTTCTATATATCGCAGAAGCTCGGCTCCTCGGGTACGACGCTCATCGGCGACGTTATCGAGAGCCAGTTCAAGACCGCCTACAATCCAAACCTCGGCGCCGCCCTCAGCCTTGTGCTGATGGTGATGATATTCATCTGCATCGGCGTCATGAACCGCTTCGGCGATGAGGAGGAGGTCGTGACACTGTGAGACGCTTCAATAAGGTATTTACCGTCCTCGTGCTCTTTTTCCTCTATATCCCCATGATCGTGCTGGCTGTCGGCTCGTTCAACAGCGGCATGGATATCGCCGTGTTCAAGGGCTTTACCTTTGATAACTATAAGGAGCTTTTCGTCGACGGCGTACTGCTGCCGCTGCTGCTCAACTCATTTATCGTGGCGCTGCTGTCCTCGCTGTTTGCGACTATACTCGGCACCTGCGCAGCACTTGGCATAAATGCCATGGGCCCGCGGCTGCGCAGCTTCACGATGGGAGTTACGAATATACCGCTGACAAATCCCGAGATCGTTACCGGCGTAGCGCTTGCGCTGCTGTTTGCCTTTGTCGGCACGATGCTGAAGATAAACAACATCCTCGGCTTTGCCACGCTGCTCATCGCGCATATAACCTTCAATCTGCCCTATGTCATTCTTTCCGTCATGCCCAAGCTCAAGCAGATGGATCCCAACCTGCGCGAGGCGGCGATGGATCTCGGCTGCACGCCCTGGCAGGCGTTTTATAAGGTAGTTATCCACGAGATAACGCCGGGCATCGTTTCCGGCGCGCTCATGGCCTTCACCATGAGCCTTGACGACTTCGTCATCAGCTATTTTGTCTACGGCCCGCGCTTCGTGACCCTGCCCGTGGAGATATATAACTACACCAAAAAGCCCCTGCAGCCTAAGATCTACGCTCTGTTCACGCTGCTGTTTGCGGCGATACTGCTCGTGATGGTGGTAATGAACCTCCTGCAGGAGCGCGACGCAAAGCGCACTCGGGAAAACCGCCGTGCCTTCCAGAAGAGAAAGCAGGTGGAGGCATGAAGAGAATAATACCGGTGCTTTTGTGCCTTTTGCTGCTGTTCTCGGCGCTTCCGGTGCAGGCCTTCGCCGCACCCGAAAAGGTCACGATAAACGTGTATAACTGGGGCCAGTATATCGCCGACGGCACGGACGGCTATATCGACGTGAACAAGGCCTTCACCGAGGCCACCGGCATCGAGGTCAACTATATGACCTTCGACTCCAACGAGACCATGTACACCAAGCTCAAGACCGGCGGCAGCACCTATGACGTTATCATCCCCTCCGACTATATGGTGGCGCGGCTCATCGCCGAGGATATGCTCGAGGAGCTTGATTACTCGAATATCCCCAACTACGCCCTTGTTGACGAGGTGTATAAAAACACCTCCTTCGACCCGGAGAATAAGTACAGCGTGCCCTACACATGGGGCACCGTGGGCGTCATTTACAACACAAAGTATGTTGACGAGGCGGATACCGGCTCGTGGGATCTGCTCTGGAACGAGAAGTATTCCGGCAAGATCCTGATGTTCGATAACCCCCGCGACGCGTTTGCCATAGCGCAGTTTCTGCTTGGCATCGACATCAACACCGAGGACGCCGACGAGCTCAGGAGCGCGGCCTATAAGCTCATCGAGCAGAAGCCGCTGGTGCAGGGCTATGTCATGGACCAGATCTTCAGCAAGATGGAGCGCGAGGAGGCGTGGATAGCCCCGTACTATGCCGGCGACTATCTGCTGATGGCTGAGGAGAACCCCGACCTTGCCTTCTATTTCCCCGAGGAGGGCTTCAATCTGTTCATTGATGCGATGTGCATCCCCAAGGGCTGCCAGAACAAGGCTGCGGCGGAGGCGTATATAAACTTCCTCTGCAACCCCGAGATATCCGGCGAGAACCTTGACTATCTCGGCTACTCCACGCCAATATCCGAGGCAAAGCAGTATATGGATCCGGATGTCGCCGCCAGCGAGATAGCCTATCCCACTGAGGAGACCCTTGCAAACGGCAGGGCGTTCATAAACCTCTCCGCTGAGACAAGCCAGCTCACCGACTCCCTGTGGCTCCAGGTTAAGACCCAGGGCGGCGTGGACACATATGCGATAGTGTGTATGTGCGCGGTCGTTGTGCTCCTGACGGCGTATTTCATCATCCAAGGAGTGCGAAAGAAAAAACGCATCGCAAACCGCTGCAAAAAGTGGAAAACGTAAAAAAGCTCCCTGCATCTGTCAAACGACAGATGCAGGGAATTTTCAATGTACGAAGATCAGTTAATTTCCCTTGGGTAGATTGATCAGCGTTATACATATAAGGTCAGCGGCGGCGAGGACGGCTTTAGCGACAAGTCTTATAGCTGTGCAGACATCGGGCATTGAGCCGGAAATTTCCACATTATCTATGGCTATGAACATCAGCAAGCTGAGAATCACAACGGCGATGCTGTATACGATTTGCATAATGATCCTATTGCTACTTTTCATAAGAAAGACCTCCTTTATTTATAGACGTAAGTTTTATAAAAACTTACGCCGAAGGTATGATTAATGTTTCCTGCTGTGGAAAAACGTTGGGGCTATTCTCTGTCGTCGGATCCATCGGATTTAGTATCTGTTAAACGCCGGCCGCAGTGCGGGCAATAATCAAGCTTATAGCTTCTGAAAGGGAGCTGTTTTTTACAGTAAGGACAGACCCAGAATATGAAGTCCAGAACCACATATGCAACGACGCCTCCTACACCGAGTATGCTAAACGCCGGTATCTCCGTGATATCCGCTAACAGGATACCGCAAAGTATGAGAATACACATTATGATCAATGCCCGGTTTCTGTCCTTGTTCGGATCTCTCATTACCACCGCTCCTTTACTCACGCAGGAAGCTCAGCTTCCTGTTCAATGCAAATCCTGCTAAAGCACCTGTGATATTCAGAAGATAATCCTCGATATCTCCGCTGCCGAGCATCAGGAAAAGCTGCGTTAGCTCTATTGATATTATGACCAACGATGTAACGATAAGAAAGCGCTTTGCATCGCGGTATTTCTCGATTATGCTCGGAATAAGTAATCCCCACGGCAGAAACAGCAGCAGGTTGCCAACTAAGTTTATGACAAATTGTCTGATGACAACAGCCGATTTAAACGGCGTGGTTATGAACACGTAGAAGCTGAAAAAGGGAATGAGATTGCTGTTTGCCCTGAGACATTCCGCGTAGCTCATATCCGTCGTTGCGCCGAAATTTCTAAGCAGCGTCAGATAAACGACCGTTGCGCAGTATACGGCGAAAATGATTGTTAGAATATGCTTGTTCTTTCTATTCATATAATTTCTGCCCAACCATGGACTGAATCATTAGAAAAACCGTCATAAACAGCAATAAATGCAATTGCGTAGTTTGAAGTTGTGCTTAATCCAGTGAAAGAGTGCACAAAATAGGTTCCTTGCAAACAGGATTCTACTGTATAATACTTTACAAATCTGTTAGTTGTAAGGCTGTATACTCCAATTTTCATTTGAGTTGGTCTCCCGGTATCCGAATAAACTTTTCCTTCAATATTGATTTTCCCAGAAGAATTACAATGAAAATAATAATTGGTGTAGAGCCAGCTTGTACTAACTAATTCAAGGCTAGCTCTATATGATGAGGAGTTTAGATTCCAATACTTAGTCGGCTTGGAAAGGCTCCTGCTTCCGGCATTAAGCGTGTCGTCATATACTGCTTTTTGTTCATTTTCGTCTATTTCGTCAGCAAAGGCAGTCATGCCCAGTGACATCATGATTGCGAATATTAGAACAAAGCATAAAAACTTCTTGAGTTTCATTATAATTATCTCCTTATGTATTGGTTTTAACTGCTTGTTGTCAATAAGAGGCAGATTTAACAAGATTGATGGTTTCCGTAGTACTTGCATATAGAGTAAAGGTCGTTGTGCAGCGATAGCTGCCCGAGCCGGGCATTGTCTTACTGTATGTTTTAATTAATATGGATGAATTCACGGTGTAGGTCATAATGTTGTCGGCAGTCCCGACATTGACCCTTACCCAGTTGCCGTTGACGTTTTTCTCAACATATGTTTTCGCGGTGATTTTTGTGACAGTGCTTTTACCGGTGCAGTTTAACTTAATTGTGGCGTTGCCAGAACTGTCAATACTGAAATTCACAATGGAAGAAGTTGCATTGACATACTGGAGCTCCGCGCCGTTCGGAGCTTGTGCGGCAAAAACAGATATAGGTAGCGTCACCAGAATGACAAGGCTCAACAGCATACAGATAGTTCGTTTCATCGTTATCCCTCCTTTCTTTGCTTTTCGTCCCTCTGCTTATTAAGACAGGAATAAGCGGTAAAATGGGACACAAATTTGAAATAATTTTTCATATTTGTAAAACATTGAAATTGAAGAAATATTAGTATATACTGACATCAATAAGAGACAGGGGGGAGGGATTCTGATTTGCTGATGCTCTATGCTGCCGTTATAGATGACGCGGAGGATATAAAGAGATTTGAAAGGCTGTATTACGGCTACAGAAAGCAGATGCTTTTTGTCGCAAACGAGCTTCTGCACGATACCCATGAAGCCGAGGATGCCGTTCAGAATGCGCTGCTCGGCATAGCGCGCAGCATGAAATCCCTGCCCGACGGCGACGAAAAACTTGTTCGCGCCTATGTCCTTACGGCGGCGAAAAACGCGGCGCTCAACCTCCTGCCGAAAAAGCAGCGCCGAGATTCAGAGCTTGACATTGACACGCTGGAGCTTGCCGACGGCGAGGATATCTTTAAAAAGCTTGCCGCATCCGACGACCGCGAAAAGCTTATGAGAGCCATGGATAAGCTGCCGGATATATATCGCGATGTTCTGCTGCTGCACTGTGTTTATGGGCTTAAGGCAAGCCGGACCGCGCAGCTTCTGGGCAGAAAGACCTCGACCGTTAATAAACAGATAACGCGGGGTAGAAAGCTGCTCGCAGGACTGTGCGTTCAGGAGGGAATGGTGTTCAAGGATGAAAAAAACACTGTCAACATTTGAAAAAGCGTTGCTTGATGCAACCTTGCTCGAATTTGCCGGAGTTCCCGCTGAGGATGATATCAGCTATTCTTTTTCCGAGGAATTTGAGCAAAAAGCCGGAGAGCTTATAAAAAAGAGCAAGTCAAAAGTATGGCATCACGTCAACACTACGGCTAAAAAGCTGCTCATCGCGGCTATCGTAACTGCGCTGCTCGTAAGCTCCGCTATGGCGATACCGTCGGTGCGAGAAGGATTGATAAATTTCTTTACGCATAACACGGGCATTAATTATTATTTTACAGTCGATGAGGATGCCATAAAAAATGCGCCGAAAGAGCTTGAGATCATATACAGCCCATCCTTTATCCCCGCTGGCTTTGAACTGATAGATGAAACGGTGTGCAGTGGTTTTGCATCATTTACATATTTATCGCCGGACGGTGATTTGCTCGATTTTACTCAGGAAAAAATGCCGGACGATCCTAATTATGCAGTTGGCAGTAGTCCAGACGCAGAACGCTCTAAGGTAGATTATGTTGAGATAAAAGGCTATAAGGTAATACAACTAATATGGGACCAGCCAGGAGATGAAGCAGTATCGTTAATCTGGACAAATGAGGATTATTTCTTTTCTATTTTCTGCACCGCGCCCGTGACACTCGACGAAGCCAAGCAAATCTTTTACGGCATTCAACCCGATGAAGCACGCACGGCGGCATATCTCGCAGAAAAAAACAGCGACTAAATAACAAAGCGCGCCCTTTTTGCAAAGGACGCGCTTTTTAACGCTTATCTTATATTCTGCTCCATGCCGTTCAGATCCATGTACTCATCGAAGCTGCACATGCGGTCGATGATGCCGTCGTCGGTTATCTCGATGATGCGGTTTGCGACGGTCTGGGTGAGCTGGTGGTCGTGGCTGGAGAAAATGATGTTATGCCTGAAGGCCTCCATGCCGTTATTGAGCGCCGCGATGCTCTCAAGGTCAAGATGGTTCGTGGGCTGGTCGAAAACAAGGAAGTTTGCGCCCGAGAGCATCATCTTGCTTATCATGCACCTTACCTTTTCGCCGCCGGAGAGCACCTTAACTGGCTTGTAGACATCGTCGCCGGAAAAGAGCATACGCCCGAGGAAGGTGCGCAGATAGCTCTCGCGCTTATCCTCGGAAAACTGGCGTATCCAGTCCATGAGGTCATAGTCGCAGTTTTCAAAGAAGCTGTTGTGATCCTTTGGGAAATACGCCTGAGTGATCGAGGCGCCCCATTTTACCGAGCCCGAGTCCGGCTCCTCCTCGCCCATGAGTATCTTGAACAGCATGGTGACTGCAAGCTCGTTCTTGCCGAGGATCGCTATCTTGTCCTCCTTGCCGACGATGAAGCTTACGTTGTTCAAAAGCTTCACTCCGTCCACGGTCTTGCTGACCTCGGTGACGAAAAGTCTGTCCTTGCCGGGCTCGCGGTCGGCCTTGAAGCCCACCCAGGGGTAGCGCCTGCCGGAGGCGGGAAGCTCCTCAACGGTGAGCTTGTCCAGCAGCTTTCTGCGGCTGGTAGCCTGACGGGACTTGGACTTGTTTGCGGCAAAGCGGGCGATGAAGCTCTGCAGCTCGGCGATCTTCTGCTCGGCCTTTTTGTTCTGATCCTTAATGAGCTTCTGCATGAGCTGGCTGGACTCGTACCAGAAATCGTAGTTGCCGACATACATCTTTATCTTGCCGTAGTCGATATCGACGATGTGGGTGCAGACGTTGTTGAGGAAGTAGCGGTCATGGGACACGACGAGCACCGTGCCCTCGTAGTCCATGAGGAAATCCTCGAGCCATACGACGCTTGCAAGGTCGAGGTTGTTCGTCGGCTCGTCGAGCAGGATTATGTCGGGGCTTCCGAAAAGAGCCTGGGCCAGCAGTACCTTGACCTTCATTCTCGGGTCCATATCGCGCATGGGCGTATCGTGGAAGGCGGGTGACACGCCGAGGCCCTGCAGAATGCGGCTTGCGTCGGACTCTGCCTCCCAGCCGCCCAGCTCGGCAAACTCCTCCTCAAGCTCTGCGGCGCGGATGCCGTCCTCGTCGGAGAAATCGGGCTTGTCGTAAATGGCGTCCTTCTCCTTGCCGCAGTCGTAAAGGCGCTGGTTGCCCATTATCACCGTGTCCATGACGGAATAGTCGTCGTACATATTCTGATTCTGCTTGAGAACGCTCATGCGCTTTTTAGGCGCGATGCTGATACTGCCGGTAGAGGGCTCAAGCTCGCCGGACAGGATCTTTATGAAGGTCGACTTGCCCGCGCCGTTTGCGCCGATGATGCCGTAGCAGTTTCCGGCGGTAAATTGCAGGTCAACGCGGGAAAACAGTACGTTGCCCGCAAAATTTATGGAAAGGTCGTTTACAGATATCATTCGCTTTACCTCGATCTCGTGATAAAGTCAATTTTAACATTTCCTATAATCATTGGCAATATTTAATAGGACTTTTTTCGGACGCACGGCGCAAAATAAGCATATAAATATTATGTAAACCGAGGTGCGCCGTGAACATTAAAATGCTTATGACCGCGATACTGCTCCCGATAGTGCTGGGGCTTCTGGCCTCGTTTCTGGTGACGAAGATAAGGTGCGCAATAAATCAGCGCCGCAGCGCAGGAGGCCGCGACAAAACCGACTTGTAAGAAGCTGCCTGCTGTGGTATATTTGTGACAGAGGTGAGGCAATGAGCATTTCATTTAAAGACGGAGTGTTCTCACTCTGCACGCAGAGCACGGGCTACATATTCAGAATAACAAAATGGGGGCATCTCGAGCACATCCATTACGGCGAACGCCTTCCCGAGGGCGACGTCGAGCCGCTTGCCGTGAAGCATGATATCCAGCTTGGCAGCAGCGTGTTGTACGATGCGTCCGACGACAACTATTGCCTTGACGCCCTGTGCCTTGAGTGGTCGGGCGTGGGAAGAGGAGACTACCGTCAGACTCCCATCGAGGCGAGACTCCCCGACGGCAGCTTTGCAAACGATTTTATCTATGAAAGCCATGAGATAATTAACGGCTGCGTCCCCATGGAGAGCCTGCCAAACGCTTATGATGACGCAAACGAGGCGCAGACGCTCGTGATAAGCATGGCGGAAAAGACCCATGATATCAGGCTGCGGCTGTACTACACCGTGTTTTACGGCTCAAACGTCATCGCCCGCAGGAGCGTTATCGAAAACTGCGGAGAGGGCGATATCTCGCTGCGCCGCTTTATGAGCATGAGCCTTGACATGGCGGACCGCGGCTTTAATATGCACAGCTTTGACGGCGGCTGGATAAAGGAAACGCACCGCCATGTGCGTCCGGTAGAATACGGGATGTACGTCAACTCCTCGACCACCGGATCATCGTCCAACAGGCACAACCCGGGCTTTCTGCTCTCGGAAATGCACACCGGAGAGGACAGCGGCAGGGCGTGGGGCTTCAATCTTGTTTACAGCGGCAACCACATGGGAATTGTGGAAAAGTCAAATCACGACCTTGTCCGCGTGCAGCTCGGCATAAATCCGTATTGCTTTGACTGGACGGTTCACAGCGGCGAAAGCTTTGAGGCTCCCGAGGCGGTCATGACCTTTTCCGACTCCGGCTTTAACGGCCTGAGCCGGAATTTCCACAGCTTTGTCAACAACAACATTGTTCGGGGCGACTGGAAGAATATCGAGCGCCCCGTGCTCATAAACGACTGGGAAGCCTGTTTTTTTAAGTTCACCCGCGGAAAGCTCCTGAAACTGGCACGCAGAGCCAAAAAGCTCGGCGTGGAGCTTTTCGTCCTTGACGACGGCTGGTTCGGCGACAGAAACTCCGATACGGCAGGGCTGGGTGACTACGACGTTAATCTGAGGAAGCTGCCGGGCGGCCTCGGAAAATTTTCGGAGGATATAGAAAGGCTGGGCATGAAGTTCGGCCTGTGGTTTGAGCCGGAGAGCGTGAATATCGACTCAAAGCTGTACCGCGAGCATCCCGACTGGGCGATAAAGCCGCCGAAGGGCGGGCCATGCTTCGGCAGGAATCAGCTCCTGCTGGATCTGACGCGGCGGGAGGTCAGAGATTACATAGTAAGCTCCGTCGGGGCGGTTCTCGACAGCGCTAAGATAAGCTACGTCAAATGGGACATGAACCGCCATATGTCCGACACCTTTTCGCCGGAGCTTTCAAATCAGGGGGAGTTTGCCCACCGCTATATCATGGGGCTTTATGAGATACTCGGCAGGATATTTACTCCGCGGCCGCATATTCTGTTTGAAAGCTGCTCCTCGGGCGGCAACCGATTTGACCTCGGCATGCTGTGCTATTCGCCGCAGGTCTGGTCGTCTGACGACACCGACCCCATCGAGCGGCTGGATATACAGTCGGGGCTGAGCTATCTCTACCCGCAGTCGACGATGGGCGCCCACGTCTCCGCCGCGCCGCATCAGCAGACCCTGCGCGATACGCCCCTGTCAACGCGCTTTAACGTCTCGGCCTTCGGAGTGCTCGGCTATGAGCTGGAGCTCAAGTACATGACCGCCGTTGAGAAAAAGGAGATACGCGAGCAGATAGAGTTCTACAAGGCGCATCGGAAAACGCTGCAGTTCGGGCGCTTTTACCGCTTTGACGAGCGCAAGGACAATAAAGTGCACTGGCAGATATCAGCCGCGGACGGCTCAGAGCATATCGTCGGACATTTCCAAAAGCTCTGCACCGCCTCTGAGGGCTATGACGAGCTGCCCGTCAAGGGACTTGAGCCCGATGTACCGTATAAGCTTTCCTGCAAGCCGCAGCGGATATTCATAAAGCGGCTGGGCGGACTTGTAAAGCACGTTTCGCCAGTAGAGTTTCACCCCGACGGCTTCGTTCTGCGCACCGTGAATAAGGTTTTTGCCATGTCCGACGGTGCGGAGGAATATACAAGCTCAGGAGCAACTCTCATGGCGGGAGTGAAGCTCAACAACCAGTTCATGGGAACGGGCTATAACGGGAAGCTTCATATGTTCGGCGATTTCGGCTCGGCGCTGTATACGATAGAAAGGACGGAGAAAGATGAAGCTGTTTAAGCCGACGGTCTATCAGGCTGTGCTGGAGATACTGAGCCTGCTTATCGTGATAGCCTGCATTGTGAATCTCGTGATATGGCACAATGCGCTTCCGGCGGAGATACCCGAACAATTTGACGCGAGTGGAGCCGCCGGCGGCAATGTCTCAAATTACTTTATTTATTGCGCATGCGGAGTGATGGTGTTTACTTACCTGACAACAGCGATCTTTCTTCTCATACCTGAGATAAGGCAGATAGCGTGTGCAGAGCTAAAGCCTGAGCTCAGGAAAAAGGCCGAAAAAGAGACAGTGAATATCATGTGCGAGCTGAGATTTTTCGGTATGGCTATAATGGCGTATATGCAGTTGGCCTTAATCGGGACGATACCGGAGAACATGACGCCGTATGTTATGTTATTTGTCATCGCCATGCTCCTTTTGGCTTACCGCATCATCAAGATAATACGCTGTAAAGCAGAAAAAAAGCAGCCGTGAGGCTGCTTTTTCCATTAGATACATTACTTGAAAGTAACAATATTGTCTTTGCCGATATCAGCAAGCGTGGGAGTTCCGCACATATTCATCGTGTCTCTGAGCTGAGATACGATCCTGTCCATATAGACCTTGAAGCCCTCCTCGCCTGCGGCGTAAATGAAGGGAACGACGGGACGGCCGATGAGCACAGCGTCGGCGCCCAGTGCAATGGCCTTGAACACGTCAACGCCGCTTCTGATGCCGCCGTCAACGAAGATCTTGACCTTGCCCTTGACTGCATCGGCGATTGCGGGAAGGACCTCGGCGGTCGCCGGGGTGCAGCCCTGAACTCTGCCGCCGTGGTTGGAGACGACGATCGCGGAAGCTCCGGCCTCGACTGCTTTCTCCGCGCCCTTTACGGTCATGATGCCCTTTATCATAAACGGCATCTTTGCGTGGTCTATTATCTCGCGCATATCCTCAACGGACTTTGAACCGGCGTTGGGGTTGAGCGCCTTCAGGAAGGGCAGACCCGCGCCGTCAACGTCCATGGCAACGGCAAAAATGTTGTGCTCGTTAACAAAATCGAGCTTTTCAAAAACAAGCTCCTTGTTCCAGGGCTTTATGGTGGGTATGCCCATACCGCCTGCAGCGGCCATGACCTCGGTCGCGTCCTGGATTATTCCGGGCAGCTCGCCGTCGCCGGTCATTGCGCATATGCCGTAGTCTGCCGCAGCGTTTATAAGTATGCGGTTGTATGTAAGGTCGGTGTGCTTGCTGCCGTAGTGCAGGGGGAGAGCACCGAGCGGGGCGATGAATACGGGCGCGGAAAACTTTTTCCCGAAGAGCTCAAACGAGGTGTCAACACTGGCGTTGGGGCAAAGAGTATCCATATTGACGAATATCTCCTGCCACTTGTCGTAGTTTCGGGCGGCGGTGTTGCCGGGGATCTTGCTGCCGGGGCCGGGGACTGTATTTCCGCAGGCTTTGCCGTTGCAGACGGGGCACGCCTTGCAGTAAGGGCCTACCTGATCTCTTGCCGCAGCCAAAATTTCGTTGTAATCCATTTTGTTCCTCCTATGTGTCTTAATATATTTATAAATCAGGCGGAGCTCCGCCGCTCAGAACACAGCTACAATATAGAACAAATTCATACTCCTGTCAAATCAAAAGCGGGGATCATCTCGCCGGTGCCGGACTCCGGCTCCTGCCAGAAGCCGTATTCTATGCCGCGGGCGCACATATAGTCTATGAGCCTGTCGTTAAGCTCTGGCGAAACGGTCTTTTGCAGCTCCGGAAAGCGCTCCGTGCCGGGCATGGGGGTAAACTGCGACATAAGGGAGAACAGCACCATATCACCCGGGAAATTATCCGCGACGAAATCGATGACCTCACGGCTGCTGCGCTCATTATCCGGCAGGATGAGATGACGTATCAGAACGCCGCTTTTGAGCATATCGTTTTCGTCGAGCACGAAGCTGCCCGTCTGGCGGTACATCTCAAGGATCGCCGCCCTGGCGACCTCGGGATAGTTGGGCGCGGCGGAGTAGCGGCGTGCGGGTTCGGAAGAGGCGTACTTGAAGTCGGGCATATAAATCTGAACGAGCCCCTCGAGCCTGCGGAGCGCCTCAACACTGTCGTAGCCCGAACTGTTCCACGCAACGGGGATGCTGAGCTTTGCCTCACGCAGAGCCTCGGCAACAGGCTCGACATAGTGCGAGGCCGTGACAAGATTTATGTTGTGCACTCCCTTGTCCTGAAGCTCAAGAAAAATGTCACGCAGCCTTTGGACGCTGACTGTTTTTCCCGTACCGCCCCGGCTTATCTGAGCGTTCTGGCAGAACACGCAGCGCAGATTGCAGCCGGAGAAGAATACCGTGCCGCTTCCGTTTACGCCGCTTATGCACGGCTCCTCGCCGAAATGGGGAGCCGCCCTTGCGATCCTGGGCAGGGCGGGGGAGGCGCATACTCCGCCGGGTGTAAAATCGCCTCTTTCGGCGCCGCAGCGCCGCGGACATAAATTGCAGACCATAATAATCCTCTTATAGTGCAGATTGCCGGTTTGAGCGCCGAAACGGCGCCGATTTTCAGGCGGAATTGTCAAAATTGCAACAAAACGCGAAAAACACAAAAAAGTTCATCTTTTTTGGGTAAAATGTGCTAATATATAACCGTAACACAGATATTTGATAACGAATCGGGATAAGATAATGCTGAACATCGTACTGCTTGAGCCGGAAATTCCGCACAATACAGGGGCTATCGCCCGTACCTGCGCGGCCTGCGGCGCAAGGCTGCATCTGATAAAGCCTCTGGGCTTTGACATATCCGACAAGATGGTCAAACGCTGCGGTCTTGACTACTGGTGGCTCGTGGATATAAACGTATACGAAAACCTTGAGGACTACCTCAAAAAAAACGGCGACGGGAACCTCTGGCTCGCTACCACCAAGGCGCCGAGAGCCTATACCGAGGCGGACTTTTCAACGGAAAATGTCAGTATAATGCTCGGCAAGGAGACGGCGGGACTGCCCGAAGAGCTTCGTGAGAAGTACAGGGAACGCTGCATAAGGATACCCATGATAAACGAGGCTCGAAGCCTCAACCTCTCAAACTCCGCCGCGATACTGGCCTATGAAGCACTGCGGCAGCAGGGCTTTCCCGGGCTTACGGGAACAGGCTCCATGGCGGAATAATAACAGTTAACACATTATTTTTCAATATGAAGCCGAAATTTTTTCGGCGGAAGGGAGAACTACTATGAATTACAGTAAGAAAAGCGTACTAGATGCAGACGTTCAGGGGAAGAAGGTCCTGCTCCGCTGCGACTTTAACGTGCCTCAGAACAAGGAGACCGGCGAGATCACAAGCGATAAGCGTATCGTTGCCGCGCTCCCCACTATAAAATATCTGCTGGATAAGGGAGCGGCCGTCATCGCCTGCTCGCATCTGGGCAAGCCCAAGGGCGAGTGGAAGGAAAAGCTGACGCTTGCACCCGTGGCAAAGCGCCTTTCCGAGCTCCTCGGTCAGGAGGTCATCTTCGCAAAGGACATCATCGGCGAGGACGCACAGGCCAAGGCCGCAGCTCTGCAGCCCGGTCAGATCATGCTTCTTGAAAACCTCCGCTTCGATATCCGCGAGGAGAAAAACGGAGCCGACTTCGCAAAAGCCCTGAGCGATCTGGCCGAGCTTTATGTTTCCGACGCATTCGGCACCGTCCACCGCGCCCACGCCTCCACCGCCGGAGTCGCGGCATACCTGCCCGCATATGCAGGTCTGCTGGTCGAAAAGGAACTGTCCGTCATGGGCAAGGCTCTGGATGATCCCGCACGTCCCTTCGTGGCTGTCCTCGGCGGCGCCAAGGTCTCCGACAAGATCGGCGTTATCAATAACCTGCTTGAAAAGGCCGACACCATTATCATCGGCGGCGGCATGGCCTATACCTTCATAAAAGCCATGGGTCACGAGATAGGCAACTCCCTGCTTGAGGCCGATAAGCTTGACTATGCCCGCGAGATGATCGAAAAGGCAAAGGCAAAGGGCGTGAGCCTCCTGCTTCCCGTCGATACTGCTGTCGGCAGTGAGTTCAAGGCCGACTGCGAGAAGAAGATCGTCGATTCGGATAAGATCCCCGAGGGCTGGATGGGCCTCGATATCGGCCCCAGGACCGTTGAGCTGTTCTCCGAAGCCATTAAGAACGCAAAGACCGTCGTCTGGAACGGCCCCATGGGCGTGTTCGAGTTTGAGGCGTTTGCGGGCGGCACAAGGGCCGTTGCAAAGGCTCTGGCCGAGTCCGGCGCAGTGACCATCGTCGGCGGCGGCGACAGTGCCGCGGCTGTCGAGCAGCTCGGCTTTGCCGATAAGATGACCCACATATCCACAGGCGGCGGCGCGTCTCTCGAATTCCTCGAGGGTCTGGAGCTTCCCGGAGTGGCATGCCTGCTGGATAAATAAGGAGACTCAAATATGAATACAAAATACAGAAAGACCATAATCGCCGGCAACTGGAAGATGAATATGCTGGTAAGCGATATCAAGCCCTTTATCGAGGAGCTCAAAGGTTTTCTTCCCAAGACCAAGACCTGCGAGACAGTCCTCTGCGTTCCCGCCGTGAACATCCCTGCGATGCTCAGAGCCGGCAAGGAGGCCAAGGTCGCCTGCGGCGCGCAGGATGTGTCTAAGTACGATAAGGGTGCGTACACGGGCGAGATCTCCGCTGCCCAGCTCGCCGACGCGGGAGTCAAATACTGCATCGTCGGCCATTCCGAGCGCCGCGAATATCACTGCGAGAGCGATATGCTCGTAAACGCAAAGACCCTCGCTCTGCTCGGTCAGGGCATCTGCCCCATAATCTGCGTGGGCGAGAGCCTTGAGCAGCGCGAGATGGGGCTCACGATGGCGCATATCAACTATCAGGTTCGTGCGGCGCTAAGCGGAGTGGATGCGACTATGCTCCGCCGCTGCGTCATCGCCTACGAGCCCATTTGGGCCATAGGCACCGGCAAGACGGCAACAGCCGAGCAGGCCGAGGAGGTCTGCCGTGAGATCCGCCTCATGATCCGCGATATGTACGGGGCACGCTCTGCAAGGGGCATCAGCATCCTGTACGGCGGCAGCATGAACGCCAGGAACGCCGCAGAGCTGCTGGCTCAGCCCGACGTCGACGGCGGCCTGATCGGCGGCGCATCCCTGAAGCCTCAGGACTTCGCAACCATCATTGCGGCAACGGGTGCGGACGATGAGTAAGACCGTTCTTGTTATCATGGATGGCTTCGGCATTGCCCCGGAGTCAGGCGGCAACGCCATAAGCCAGGCCAATACCCCGAACCTTGACAGAATTTTTGCCGAAAACGCCTATACCGAGCTTTCCGCCTCCGGCATGGACGTCGGTCTGCCTGAGGGGCAGATGGGCAACAGCGAGGTCGGACACACAAATATCGGCGCGGGCCGCGTCGTGTTTCAGGATCTGCCACGCATCACCAAGGCTATATCCGACGGCGACTTTTTCAATAATTCCGCCTATGTCAAAGCAATGGACGACGCCAAAGCGAATAATAAGGCGCTGCACGTAATGGGACTTCTGTCCGACGGCGGAGTCCACAGCCATATAAAGCACATCTTTGCCATACTCGATATGGCAAAGCAGCGCGGGCTCGAGCGGGTGTTCGTGCATTGCTTCCTTGACGGGCGTGATGTACCGCCGAGAAGTGGCGCGGGCTATGTAAAGCAGCTTGCCGATAAATGCGCGGAGCTTAAAAACACGAAGATCGCGACCGTTCAGGGCCGATTTTACGCCATGGACAGGGATAAGCGCTGGGACAGGGTGGAGGCTGCATACAACGCCATCGTCTGCGGCGAGGGCGTAAGCGAGCCCGATCCCGTTAAGGCGGTCGAGCAAAGCTATGCGGACGATGTTTCCGATGAATTTGTAAAGCCCGTCGTCTGCTGCCCCGAAGGCGTTATAAACGAAGGCGACAGCGTTATCTTCATGAACTTCCGGCCCGACAGGGCGCGGGAGATGACATGGGCGCTGAACCTGCCCGACTTCGACGGCTTTGCGCGCAAAAAGACCGTGTACCCCCTGAGCTATGTCTGCACCGCACAGTATGATGAGACGCTGCCGCTGCCGATAGCGTATCCGCCCGAGAGCATTGAAAACACGCTCGGCGAGATCGTTTCGGCCCGCGGGTTCAGGCAGTTCCGCGTGGCGGAGACCGAGAAGTACGCCCACGTTACCTTCTTCTTCAACGGCGGCGTTGAAAAGCCCTGCGAGGGCGAGGAGAGATGCCTCGTGCCCTCTCCGAAGGAATTTCCCACATATGACCTCATCCCTGAGATGAGCGCTGAGGCCGTTGCGGATAAGTGCATCGAGGCGATAAAAAGCGATGAGTACGAGATGATCGTCTGCAACTTCGCAAACTGCGACATGGTCGGCCACACAGGCGTCATAGAGGCCGCCGTAAAGGCAGTCGAGACCGTTGACGGCTGCATGGGCAGGGTGTACGAGGCGGTAAGATCGATGCCCGATACCGTGCTGCTCGTCACCGCCGACCACGGCAATGCCGACTGCATGACGGATGCCGCCGGCAAAGTGAATACGGCACATACCACCAATCCCGTGCCCTTCGCGGTGTGCTGTGAGGGCGTTAGGCTGCGCAAGGGCGGCCGCCTAGCCGACATAGCGCCCACGATGCTGGATATAATGAACATTCCCAAGCCCGCCGAGATGAGCGGAAACAGTCTGATAATAAAATAAAAGGAGACAAAAAATGAAGCAGTATTTTGAGATCGTTGACGTAATGGCAAGAGAGATCCTCGATTCCCGCGGCAACCCCACCGTTGAGGTCGAGGTCACCCTCGATGACGGCACCGTCGGCCGTGCCGCCGTTCCCTCCGGCGCATCCACCGGTATGTACGAGGCCTGCGAGCTGCGCGACGGCGACAAGAGCCGTTATCTGGGCAAGGGCGTTACCAAGGCTGTTGAGAACGTTAACGGCGAGATCGCAGAGGCGATGGTCGGCCTGAACGTTCTGGATCAGACCGGCATCGACAAGATGCTCATCGAGATCGACGGCACCCCCAACAAGTCCCGTCTCGGCGCAAACGCAATACTCGGCGTGTCTCTGGCCTGCGCTCACGCTGCGGCCGAGGCCACCGGCCAGAGCCTGTATAACTACATCGGCGGCGCAAACGCAAAGACTCTGCCCGTTCCCATGATGAACGTGCTCAACGGCGGCGCCCATGCGACCGGCTCCAACGTCGATATCCAGGAGTTCATGATAATGCCCGTCAGCGCGGGAAGCTGGAAGGAAGCCCTGCGTATGTGCGCAGAGGTGTTCCATGCTCTGAAGAAGGTCGTTCCCGCCTCCGGCGTGGGCGATGAGGGCGGCTATGCTCCCAACCTCGATTCCGATGAGGACGCTCTGAAGGCTCTGGTCGCGGCAATGGAAAAGGCCGGCTACAAGCCCGGCGAGGACTTCAAGATCGCAATCGACGGCGCAGTATCCGACTGGTACAACGAGGAGGACAAGTGCTATCACCTGCCCAAGCGCGGCACCGTCATGACCAGCGAGCAGATGGTCGCCATGTGGGCCGACTTCGTCGACAAGTACCCCATCATCTCCATTGAGGACGGCATGGGCGAAAACGACTGGGAGGGCTGGCAGCTCATGACCAAGACCCTCGGCCACAAGATCCAGATCGTCGGCGACGACCTGTTCGTCACCAACACCGAGCGCATCAAGAAGGGCATCGCAATGGGCGCAGCAAACTCCGTGCTCATCAAGGTAAACCAGATCGGCACCCTCACCGAGACCCTCGACGCTATCCAGATGGCGCACCGCGCAGGCTGGACTGCGGTCGTATCTCACCGCTCCGGCGAGACCGAGGACACCACCATCGCCGATATCTCCGTCGCCGTAAACGCCGGACAGATCAAAACCGGCGCACCCTCCCGCACCGACCGCGTCTGCAAGTACAATCAGCTTCTGCGCATCGAGGAGGAGCTCTTCGACGTCGCACAGTACCCCGGCAAGGACGCATTTTTCTCCATCAGATAATTGAAATTTATTTAAGAAAAACACAGGAGGTTCTTCTCATGGAGAACCTACTGTGTTTTCATCTTTAATGTATACCGGTGAATTTGCAAAAAATATACTTGAAAACCTAAGTAAGCGGTGTTATAATAACAAAGCTACGGAGAATTAGCTCAGCTGGTTAGAGCGCTCGCCTCACACGCGAGAGGTCAACGGTTCAAGTCCGCTATTCTCCACCAACTTTTAAGGCCTGAAAACGTAAGTTTTCGGGTCTTATTTACGCTTTCAATTATTTTTCGCGAAAGTTTGAATACTTCTAATACCCAAAAAAGGTATTGCGTCCAAAGTTCAAGATAAAAAGATTATATTCATTATATTTGAATAATAGTACGGCAACTCCTCATAATGCAGCAAAAACTGCATTATGAGGAGTTGCGTTATTATTATGGTGAAATCCCGGATGTGTTCGGGCTTTTCTTGTCGTGTTTGCTGTTTTGGTCAGTCTGTATAAAAAACCGAATGTATCGCATCCGGTTTTTTCGGCTTATTTACCATATGGAAAAACTGACGCTGTATTATCAGGACCGATATGCGCCGGTTTTTACCTGATTGTGACATCAAAAATGCAAAATACTCGGACAACACAAAAATATGTGTTGATTAGGGAGCAAAAATTCTCGAAAAATAGGGCTGTTGACTAAACATACAAAAAAATGAGGCGATTTTTGTTGAATTTTGAGGGCGATAGTTAAATGAATAACAGCTCATCTTGTTGACTGAAAAATTTCATAATGATAGAATATATACGATTCAGTGGGTACATATACTGAACAGAAGGTGCACGAAGATGAAAAATGTTAAGGTTCTGATTGGAAATTACGGCAGCGGTAAGAGCGAGCTTGCTCTCAACTTTGCAATGCAGGCAGCGGCAAGAGGGGAGAAGACCGAGCTTATCGACCTTGACATGGTAAATACATATTTCCGCCTCACGGAACGCGGCAGGATGGTCGAGCAGAAGGAGATACGACTGGTTTCCCCTAACTACGCCTGTTCCGGCATTGAGACCTTATCTCTGCCTGCGGAAGTCGCTTCGGCCTTCGTTCTCGACTGGGACACAGTTATATTCGACGTCGGCGGTGACGATGTGGGCGCAACGGCGCTTGGCCGCTACCATCAGGATTTTGTCGATCTTGAAGAGGGCTCCCTGGAGGTTCTGAACGTAGTCAATATCCGCCGCCCGCTTTCCGGCACTGTTGAGAAGCTCATCAAGCTCCAGGAGGGGATGCAGCTGCATTCACGGCTGAAGATCACCGGCATGATAAATAACGCCAACCTCGCAACGGAGACAAGCGTTGAGGAGCTGAGGGACGGATATGAGATGCTCCGCGAGGTGTCGGACATAACGGGCATACCCGTTGCGTATACAACGGGAAAGAAAGAGTTCCTCGATCAGTTCCTGGCCGAGGGGCACGACCCGAAGTATATCGGTACACCCATTGCAATAGATATGTACATGCACCGTGACTGGGATTCGTACATAAAATACGGTCTCAATACTGTCGATCCGCGTCAGAAAAATATTTGATATGTCCCGTATCTGCGGTTCATATATATTTCAAAAAAAGCAAAATTAAAATAGCAAAAAGAAAAGAGGTAGCAAAATGGTAAAGGTATCCATCAATGAGGACCTGTGCAAGGGCTGCGGTCTCTGTGCAAGAGCCTGTCCCAAGGGTTGCATTGAACTTTCCAAAGCAAAAATCAACGCAAAAGGCTATCACCCGGCAGAGGTCGTAAGACCTGAGGACTGCATAGGCTGCGCATCCTGCGCACGCACTTGCCCCGACGTGGTGATCCGCATCGAGAAGGAATAAGGAGGATAATTAAAATGGCCAAAACTCTTATGAAGGGTAGCGAAGCTATTGCAGAGGCAGCTATCAGAGCCGGCGCTCGTTATTTCTTCGGCTATCCCATTACCCCGCAGACTGAAATCCCCGAGTATATGTCCGCTCGTATGCCCGAGGTCGGCGGCTGCTTCCTGCAGGCTGAGTCCGAAGTCGCAGCTATCAATATGATCTACGGCGCAGCCGGCACCGGCGCACGTTCGATCACCTCTTCCTCCAGCCCCGGCGTATCCCTGAAGCAGGAAGGTATCTCCTACTGCGCGGGCGCACGTCTTCCCGCGGTCATCCTGAACGTAATGCGCGGCGGCCCCGGCCTCGGCAACATTCAGGCTTCCCAGGGCGATTACTTCCAGGCAGTCAAGGGCGGCGGCAACGGCGACTATCATCTGCTGACCTACGCACCCTCCTCCGTTCAGGAAGCGATCGACATCATGATGTACGCATATGACAAGGCCGAGCAGTACCGCATCCCCGTACTGTTCATCGCAGACGGCATCATCGCTCAGATGATGGAGCCTGTCGAGATGCCCGACTTCGTCGATTTCAAGATCGACCCCGAAAAGAAGCCCTGGGCGTGCACCGGCTGGAAGCCCGGCGATGATCCCGAGAAGCGCGGCGTTATCAACTCCATCTTCATCTCCACCGAGGAGCTGGCAGCACATAACGACGTTCTGCAGGCAATGTACAAGGAAGTCACCGAAAACGAGCAGCAGTGGGAGTACTACAACTGCGAGAACGCAGAGTTCATCATCACCGCGTTCGGCACCGTTGCCCGTATCGCAAAGTCCGCTATCAACGAGCTCAAGGAGCAGGGAATAAACGTCGGTCTGGTTCGTCCCATCACCGTATGGCCCTTCCCCTATGACGCAGTCTCCAAGGCAGTCAACGCTGAGAGCGTAAAGGCAGTTCTCGACGTAGAGCTGAACGAAGGCCAGATGCTGCAGGATGTAAAGCTTGCGGTAAACGGCGCAAAGCCTGTTGATTTCTACGGTCACTGCGGCTCCCAGATGCCCACTACCGATGAGATCGTTTCTAAGATCATCAGCATGAAGGAGGGTAAATAAATGTCCGTAGTATTTGAGAAAACCAAGCTCCTTACCGACAAGACTTTCCATTATTGCCCCGGCTGCAACCACGGTATCATCCACCGTCTGGTAGCGGAGTCCATAGAAGAGCTTATTAAGGAAGGCGTTATCGAAGAAGGTAAGGTCATCGGTGTAGCACCTGTCGGCTGCTCCGTATTTGCATATGATTACTTTAACTGCGATATGTACGAGGCCGCCCACGGCCGCGCACCCGCAGTTGCCACCGGCGCAAAGCGCGTTGTCGGCAAGGATACCCTCGTATTCACCTACCAGGGCGACGGCGACCTCGCTTCCATCGGTACTGCTGAGATCGTTCACGCTGCACACCGCGGCGAGAAGATCTGCACCATCTTCGTCAACAACGCAATTTACGGCATGACCGGCGGCCAGATGGCCCCCACCACCCTTGTCGGCCAGAAGACCACCACCTCTCCCTACGGCCGTGACGAGGCATGGTGCGGCGCACCCATCCGCGTTTCCGAGATGCTCGCGACCATCCCCGGCTCCTACTATATCGAGCGCTGCGCTGTCAACAACAATGCAAACATCAACAAGACCAAGAGAGCCATCAAGAAGGCATTCACCTATCAGATGCAGGGCAAGGGCTTCTGCCTGATTGAGGTTCTGTCCACCTGCCCCACCAACTGGGGTCTGTCTCCCGTTGAGGCAATGAAGTGGCTGGAAGAGAATATGATTCCTTACTATCCCCTCGGCGTAAAGAAAGACAAGGAGGCCGAATAATATGAAAAAAGAATTTATATTCGCAGGCTTCGGCGGTCAGGGCATGCTCCTGATCGGTAAGTTCCTTGCAATGGCATGCATGCTCGACGGCAAGCACGTTTCCTGGCTGCCCTCCTACGGCCCCGAGATGCGCGGCGGTACCGCTAACTGCTCCGTTATCGTTAATGACGAGCCCGTTGCATCTCCTCTGGTCGACATGGCGGACGTCGTTGTTGCCATGAACCGTCCCTCTCTTGACAAGTTCGAGTCCCATGTTAAGCCCGGCGGAATTCTGGTCATCAACAGCTCCATTATCGACCGTAAGGCAGAGCGTGATGACATTCAGGTGGTATACTGCGATGCTACCCGCCTTGCTGAGAGCGTCGGCAACCCCAAGGGCGCAAACGTCGCTATCCTCGGCGCAATGCTGCAGAAGGCTCCCGTAGTCGACGATGAGAAGATGAGCGAAGCCATCCGCATCGAGCTCGGCGAGCGCAAGGCAAAGTTCCTCCCCGGCAACATGAAGGCACTTCAGGCCGGCAAGGATGCAGCCGCACAGCAGTAAGCTAATAAGCTTTTCTGAATAAGCACACCCAAGTGTGCTTGTCCACAGTGATTAAAATAACTCCGTGTTTTGCTTTGGTAAAACACGGAGTTATTTTATGTAAAGAACAGGAAATACGAAGCTTTACAGTGCCGTTGTACAGATCGGCAAATGGCAGCATATTAAAGCCTTGCCCGATTTGATACACGGCACATCTCTGCTGCGCGTCCGTATATGCAGAACGCTCTCAGATCAGCTCGATAAGTTTACATAATATATCGCAGGCTCTCTCCGAGGCGTAGGCGACATTCTTTTCAAAGCTGCCCAGACCGGATTCCTCCCTGGTGTCGGATACGGCGCGGACGGCATTGAAGGGAATGCCGAGCGTGCGGCACATATGGGCGGCAGCGGCGGTCTCCATATCGCAGGTGAGGGGGTGGAACCTCTCAATGAGCTCGGCTCTGCCCTCGTCCTCGATAAAGCTGTCGCCGGTGACGGTCCTGCCGAAATGCATGGGCAGGGCTTTTGCAAGCCCGATAAGCTCGGGATCGCACTGAAACACGGGCTCGATGGGGCTCGGGTGATAGCCCGTGAGAAGCCCGGCGTCGAGATCGTGGTACAGCGTATCCGTTACCATCACCGTGTCACCTATGCGCAGTCCCTCGGCCAGCGCTCCAGCAACGCCGCTGAGCACTACCCTGTCAGCGGAAAAATCATTTATCAGCAGGGCGGAGCCGATGGCGGCGTTGACCTTGCCGAGACCGCAGCAGATGACCGCGGCGTCCCTGCCGCAGAGCTTTCCCTCAAGCACAAGGCAGCCTCTATGTTCGACAGCTTTTCCGGCGATCAGCTTTTCGTAAGGCGCAAATTCCGCCGGACATGCGCACAAAATACCTATCTTCATTCATCTATCTCCCACGGAAGCTCAACAAGAGCGTATTCGTGCCCGACCGCGGGCAAAAGCTTTCCTATGACGTCCTCGGTCCTGAGCCTCAGGGTCGAGGTGTTTATGCATGGGTGGCAGCCTATAAACTCGTCCTTGAGAAGGTCGCGGTCTATGACGAGATGAACCTTTCCTCCGTCGTTCATGAGCCCCAGAACGCTGACGGAGCCGGGAGTTATATCGAGATACTGCTCCATGTGCTCGGGTGAGGCGAAGGAAAGACGGGCGGTGCCGATCTGCTTTGACAGAAGCTTGGTCTTGAAGGGTTTGTCCCCGGGCATGAGCAGGAGATAAAACTCGGTCTGCTGCCGGTTGGTAAGAAAAAGGTTTTTGCAGATAGAAGCGCCGAGGGTGCTCTCTATCTCGTGACAGGCCTCGATGGTGTCGGCGTGCTCGTGATCTACCCTTGCGTATTCGACGCCGAGGGAATCGAGCAGCTCATAGCAGCGCTGTTCCTTTGGAAGTCTGCCGCTGAAATCGTCCGGTCTTCCGAACTGTAAAGAACTTGTATTCATTTGATTTACCTCTTGTTTGACGGCAGCCAGATACGCTGAGCCTCGGCCGCCTTGATCAATTCGTCCCTGAAATCGGGGTGTGCAATGCCGATGAGCGCGTCGGCCCGCTCCCATGTGGTGAGACCGGCGAGATTGACGACGCCGTACTCGGTCGCAAGATAGTATACCTGGCTCCTGGGGGTCGTGACGATGTCGCCGCAGAAGCTTGGAACTATGCGGCTGCGCATATTGCCCTCGCGGTCGGTGAAGGTGCTCGTCATGCAGATGAAGGATTTTCCCCCGCGGCTCATGGAAGCGCCGGTGACGAAATCAAGCTGGCCGCCGGTGCCGCTTATCTGCCTCGTGCCGGAGCTTTCCGAGCACACCTGACCGTAAAGATCGGCGGAGATGCAGGCGTTTATGGATATCATGTTATCGTTCTGCGCGATAACGTAGGGGTCGTTGACATAGGAAAGGGGATAGCCCGCAGCGGCGGGATTTTCGCTTGCCCATTCGTTCAGCTCGTGGCTGCCGAGCAGAATACCGAGTATGCCGACGCCGCGGTGCAGGCTCTTTTTCGCGTTCGTGAGCTTTCCGGCCCTGAACATCGCAAGATAGCCGTCCGAGCACAGCTCCGTGTGCATGCCGAGATCCTTGAGGTCGCTTTCGGCTATGAGCCTGCCGAGCGCATTAGGCATACCGCCTATCCCGAGCTGTATTGTCGCGCCGTCGCAGATGTGCGGCAGGACAAGATTTGCGATCTTGACATCGGTCTCGGACGGAGCGGGATTCGGCATCTCGTACAGCGGAGGATCTCCGCTCTCGACAATGTGATCGACCTCGGATATGTGTATCCTGACCGCGTCGCTGCCCCATATGCGCGGCATATTGCGGTTTACCTCGACTATCACGATGTCTGAATTATCGGCGATACACTTTGAAAGCCCGAGGGAGGTACCAAAGTAGAAATAGCCCTCGCTGTCCATGTCGGAAACTGTCGCCATAAAGACGTTTGAGGTAAGAAAATTTTTGTAGTACCACTCGAGATTTCTGAAGATCATCGGCTCAAAAAAGGCCAGCCCCTTGTCGCAGAGCCTGCGTTCATAGCCCGAGCAGTGCCATGTGTTGTACACAAAGTGCTCCTGAGTGGGATCGCACTCGGCGACGTGGACCGGGCCGAACATAAGATTGCCGCGGATCTTGACATGGTGCAGCTCGTCTTTCCGCTTTGATAAAGCCAGATCCAGCGCGGCGGGATAACCGAGGTTTGAGGTGTATTCCACCCAGTCCCCGTCCTTTACGCAGCTGACGGCCTCCTCAGCACTGCAAAGCTTGCGTTTATATTCGCTTATAAAGTCCATAGCGACCTCCAAATCTACGGAAATGCGTCTGCGCGCAGGGTGCAAAGAATAATTCATTATCGCATATTTTCCGCACTCATGCAAGCTGCTTGTAAAAACAGAGCTTATGTTATATAATTGCCGATATGTATGACTTTCCCCTGAGGTGCAAGATGAAGCTCAAACTGTGCGATGCGAAAAGCCTTGATATTGTAAAAACCTTCGAGTGCGGGCAGTGCTTCCGCTGGAATGCCGATGAAAGCGGCGTGTACCGCGGCGTTGTATCGGGTCACTATGCCGAAGTCAGTGTTGAAGACGGAATGGTTTACATAATATCAGACGCGCCGGAAACGCTCTGGACGGAGTATTTTGACCTCGAAACGGATTATGCGAGCATCAGCAAATCATTTACGGGTGAATATCTTGAAGCCTGCACCGAATACGGCATGGGTATACGCATACTGCGTCAGGACAGCTGGGAAGCGCTGTGCTCGTTCATCATATCGCAGTGCAACAACATAAGCCGCATCAAGGGCATCGTCGAGCGCCTGTGTGAAAGCTTCGGCGACGAGATAATTGTAGGGGAGAAGATATTCTACAGCTTCCCGACGGCGCAAAAGCTGGCTCTCCTTGAACCTGAGGAGCTTGCCTGCATCCGCTCGGGCTACAGAGCCGAGTATATCATTGCCGCCGCCCGTGCGGTGGCAGGAGGTCAGCTCGACCTTGAGGCACTGAAGGACTGCGGTTACAAGGACGCGATAAAGGCGCTGAGGAGCATACGCGGCATAGGCGAGAAGGTCGCAAACTGCGTTGTGCTTTTCGGCCTGAGGCACACGGAGGCTTTTCCCATAGACGTCTGGATGAAGCGGGCGCTGAAGGAGAATTTTCCCGCGGATTTTGACCCCGAGAGCCTCGGCAAATATGCCGGCCTTGCGCAGCAGTACATCTTTTATTACGCAAGAAGCAAAGGTAGAGATAAATGAAGTATAAGCTTTTGGCCGCCGATATGGACGGCACCGCATTGAACACAAAAAAGGAGCTCACGCCTCGTACCGTCGCAGCCATGGAAAAGGCGATAGGGCAGGGGAAGACGGTCGTGTTCTCGACCGGACGCAGCATAAGTCTCATAAAGCCCTATATCGACATGGTCAAGGGCATGCGCTACGCGGTCACAGCCAGCGGCGCCTCGGTGATAGACCTGAAGACCGGCGAAAAGCTCCTGTACGAGACGATGGACGCGGAAACGGTGAAGCACATCATCGCGGCGGCCGCCGGATGCAGTGTGATGCCCATTATCTTCATAAATGATAAGACCTACAGCAGCTCATGGTGCATTGAAAGCTGCGCGGACTTCGGCCTTGCGTATTACCGGCCGGTATACCGCATCGGTATGACCGCGGTCGAAGACGCATTCGCGTATTTCATGGAAAACCCCGACAGAGTTGAAAAGCTCAATCTCTTTTTCGACAACGACTGCGAGGCCGATGAGGTGTACGAAAGGGTAAAGGAGCTGCCCGTCACCTTCACCACGCGCACGAGCCGTTCTCTTGAGATAAATGCCTCCGGAGTCAGCAAGGCGAGGGGGCTCAGGGCACTGTGCGGCAAGCTCGGCATTGAACTGTCCGAGTGCATCGCAATAGGCGATGCCGAAAATGACGAGGATATGCTGGCATCGGCGGGCTTAAAGATAGCAATGGCAAACGGCAGCGATAAAGTCAAGGCCATTGCGGATGTTATCGCGCCCAACTGCGACAGCGAGGGCGTCGCCGCCGCTGTTGAGCAATATTTTCTTGATTAGGAAAAACAAATGATGTATAATAACTCAATTAGGAGTGAGCGTTATGGACGAAAAAATCATGCTGCTTAAAAAATGGATTGACGAGAGCGACAATGTCGTGTTCTTCGGCGGCGCGGGCGTGAGTACGGAGAGTGGCATACCCGATTTCCGCAGTGTCGACGGCCTGTACAACCAGAAGTGGAAGTACCCGCCCGAGACCATCCTCAGCCATACGTTCTTTGTAAAATACCCCGAGGAGTACTACCGCTTTCATCGGGAAAAGCTCGTTATCGACGGAGTTAAGCCCAACGCGGCGCACCTGAAGCTTGCGGAGCTTGAAAAGGCGGGAAAGCTCAGAGCCGTCGTCACTCAGAATATTGACGGCCTGCATCAGGCGGCGGGCAGCAAAAAGGTGCTGGAGCTTCACGGAAGCATCCTGCGCAGCTACTGCTCCGCGTGCGGAAGACCCTATCCGGCGGATAAAATGAACCGTGGCGAGGGCGTTCCACGCTGCTCCTGCGGCGGCGTGATAAGGCCCGATATCGTGCTTTATGAAGAACCCCTTGATGATGCCGTCGTCTCCGAGGCCATACGGGTCATATCCGAGGCCGAGGTGCTCATCATAGGCGGAACGAGCCTGAATGTCTATCCCGCGGCAGGGCTTATAAACTATTACCGGGGAAATAAGCTCGCGCTCGTTAACCTCAGCCGGACGCCTTACGACGATGAGGCTGATCTTGTTATAAACGAAAAAATAGGAAAGGTTTTCAGTCAGCTTTGAACAGAATAGATGTGTTGGGCGTCGGCTTTGACGACCTGACGAAAGACAATGCAATCGAATTATGCAAAAAGCTCATAGATGAGCACAGAGCCGCATATATGGCTACTCCCAATCCGGAGATAGTTATGGCAGCGTGGGATAATGCCGAGCTCATGGAAGCTCTTGAGAATGCCGATCTCGTGATCCCGGACGGCATAGGCGTTGTAAAGGCGGCCAGGATACTCGGAACGCCGCTGAAAGAGCGGCTGCCGGGCATCGAGATAGGAGAGGCGATACTCGAATACCTTGCCGTGAGCGGGAAGTCAGCGTTTCTTCTGGGCGCAAAGCCCGGAGTTGCCGAGCTTGCCGCCGAGCAGATAAGGAAGAAGTATCCCGGGATAAATATCTGCGGCACAAACGACGGATATTTTAAAGAGAATGCGCCGGTCGTGGCGAAGATCAACGCCGCAAAGCCCGATTTCCTGATGGTGTGTCTCGGCGCCCCGAAGCAGGAGATATGGATGTCGAGAAACGCGCCCATGCTCGACGTGGGGCTCATGGCCGGTCTCGGCGGTTCGCTGGACGTTTTTGCCGGAACGGTGGAAAGAGCGCCGAAAATCTGGCAGGATCTGAATCTTGAGTGGCTTTACCGCTGCTTAAAGGAACCCTGGCGCTTTAAAAGGATAGCAAAGCTCCCGCTGTTCCTCGTGAAGGCGTGGGCAAAAAGATTAAGGAAGTTTTTCAATGGAAAAGGGTAAGCTTATTGTATTCGAGGGAATTGACGGCAGCGGCAAATCCGCCCATTACCGCAGGGTGTGCCAGCGGCTGGAGGCGGAAGGCATAGCATATAACCACATTGTTTTCCCCAGATACGATAAGGAAAGCTCCTCGCTCATACGGATGTACCTCGGCGGAGAGTTCGGCTCAAACCCCGCCGATGTGAACGCATATATCGCGTCCACCTTCTTCGCCGTTGACAGGGTAGCGGCTTACCGCACCGACTGGGGCGGCATCTACAACGAGGGAGGCTTTATTCTTTCCGACCGCTATACGACGTCAAACGCCGTGCATCAGGGCGCGAAGCTCAAGAACGAGGAGCTCGAGCATTTCTTTGAGTGGCTGTATGACTTTGAATATGTTAAGCTGGAACTTCCCAAGCCCGACCTCGTCATTTATCTTGACGTGGACCTTAAAACCTCTCTTGCGCGCATGAAGCACCGTCAGGAGAAAACACATACGAGCGCGGATATCCACGAAAAGGACGTTCGGTATCTTGAAAACTGCCTGCGTGTCGCGGATAAGGCTGCCGATTATTACGGCTGGACGAGAATACCGTTCATGAAGGACGGCGCGGAGCGCGAGATCGATGAAAAGCATGAGGAAATCTACTCTATCATCAAAGACGCCCTGCAGCGTTAAGGAGCGCAAGGCGCTCATGCGAGCCCGAAAGCAAGCGGAGCTTTGCAGCCTTGAGCAGGGCTATATCGAGCAAAGCGATGCTGCCATCGCGAAAAAGCTCTCGGAGCTCCCGCAGTATAAAAACGCGAAAACTGTTTTCGCTTATTACAGTGTGGGGCGCGAGGTATCGACCCACGCGCTTATACGCGCCGCCATCCGGGACGGACGTCGGGTGGCTCTGCCGGTGAGCGGCGACGGCGGGCATATGCACTTTCGGCTTGCCGACGGCCTCGACGGGCTTGTACCCGGAAAATTCGGGATCCCGGAGCCTGCCGCGGGTGATACAGCAACGCCGGAAAAGGACGATATCATCATCGTGCCGGCCCTGTGCTGTGACAAATATAATGACCGCCTCGGCCACGGCGCGGGCTATTACGACCGCTATCTCTCGGAACATCCCTGCTTCAGCGTCTGCCTTTGCAGAGCGCGGCTTTTAGAGGATCGTATTCCCACTGAGAGTACCGACGCCCGTGTCAGCGCTGTTATATCTGACGCATAATGGAAAGAAGAGGCTCCAAAAGGAGCCTCCCCGCAGACTTAGCAGCCGCAGCCGCAGTCGTTGTTGTTGCAGCCGCAGTTGCCGCCGCAATTGCCGCCGCAGCAGAAGATGATTATGAGGATAAGGATGATCCAGATGCAGCTGTTGTTATTGCAGAACATAAAATGACCTTTCCCCGCGCGAAAAAATTCCGTGGTCTGTGTCCGGCGCGGCGGACTGATGACGCGATAAGTATCCCACAAGCACGCAGCGATAACTGCGTCTGTGATATATTATGCCGCAAAGGCAAATCAGGTTACAACCGGCAAAGGAGATATCTATGGCTGATAAGAATGTAGATTTCGACGCAATATTTAATAAGAAAAATGATGACGATAAGACAAAGAAGATAAAGATAAGCCCCGAGAATAAGGGAGCGCATAAGCCCTCCGGCAAGAATGAGGACGGTAAAAGAGGGCTTATGGGCGGCGCTCTGTATTTCCTGTTCGTCATCAGCGTCAGCGTTATCCTCGCGTGCCTTGCGTGGGCTGCCGCGACGGACGTTTTGGGCTTCAAAGCGTCCGATACCATTGCCACGATAACCCTCCCCAAGGACAGCTTCACGTACGAGGAGGTCGAGTACGAGGATGAAGACGGCAACAAGAAGACCAAGAAGGAGCACTATGCCGATATCGGCTATGTTGCCGATGAGCTCAAGGAACAGGGGATAATAAAGTACAAGTGGCTGTTTAAAATATTCGCCTCAGTGTATAGTGCCGATGAGAAGATAGACCCCGGCACATATGAGCTCAAGGCGGTCTATGACTATAAGGCGCTTATAAAGAAAATGACCTCCGGCTCGGGAGCGATGGTGACGAAGAAGATAACCTTCCCCGAGGGCTACAGCATGAATCAGATATTCAAAAAGCTCGATGAGGAGGGCGTTTGCGACTATGATGAGCTGATGGACGCCGCCGCAAACGCGACCTTCAACTATTCCTTCCTTGAAGGACTTGAGAAGGGCGAGGCGAGCCGTCTTGAGGGCTTCCTGTTCCCGGATACCTATGAGTTTTATGAGGGAATGCCCGCATCCTCCGCTATCAACAAGCTGCTTGAGGGCTTCCACTATAAGCTCACCGCGGAGATGCTCAAGTGGCAGGAGGAGAGCGGCTATTCAATGCGTGAGATAATCACCATTGCCTCCATGATAGAAAAGGAAGCGGCAAACGATTCCGACCGCTATAAGATAGCCTCGGTCATCTATAACCGCCTCAAGAGCGACTGGCCTCTGCAGATCGACTCAACAACGCTCTATGAGTACCCCGACCACAAAGGAGCGCCCACTGCCGATATGCTTGCAAAGGACAGCCCGTATAACACCAGAATAAACAAGGGGCTTCCTCCCTCTCCGATATGCAGCCCGGGAATAGCCTCCATAAAGGCGGCGCTGCAGCCGAGCGATACAAACTATATGTTCTATGCGCTCAACACAGCCACCGGCGAGCATGAGTATTTCACCAACGCCGATGCGTTCAATGCCTTTGTTGCAACGCAGAACTATGATTAAGAAAAAACCGGAACTTCTGGCCCCGGCCGGAGATATGGAGCGCCTTGAAATGGCGCTCCATTACGGTGCCGACGCCGTGTATCTTGCGGGAAAGCAGTTCGGGATGCGCGCCGCGGCCGGAAACTTTTCCGACGAGGAGCTCAGGGAAGCCTGTACCCTTGCCCACTCAAAGGGCGCGGCGGTACATCTTACCTGCAACACTCTTCCGCGAGAGGACGAGCTCAAAAGCCTACCGGCCTTTCTCGAGCGGGCTCAGGACGCGGGCGTCGACGCATTCATAATCGCCGACCTCGGAGTGATGGATGCTGCGGCAAGGTATGCCCCGAAGGTCGCCCGCCATGTCAGTACTCAGCTCGGCGTTATAAACAGCGCCGCGGCGAACGTGCTGTATAACATGGGCGCCGAGCGTGTTGTTCTCGCCCGCGAGACCACGATGAAGGATATATTTGAAATTCGGGCGAAGACCCCGCCTGAGCTTGAAATCGAAGCCTTTGTCCACGGCGCTATGTGCGTTTCGTTTTCGGGACGCTGCCTGCTGTCAAACTACCTGACCGGCAGGGACGCAAACCGCGGCGCCTGCGCGCAGCCGTGCCGTTGGAAGTACCATCTTGTCGAGGAAAAGCGCCCGGGCGAGTATTTTGAGATCACCGAGGATAAGGGCACGCATATTATGAACTCGCGTGATATGTGCATGATCGAGCATATTCCCGAGCTGATGGCCGCGGGCGTTACGAGCCTCAAGATAGAGGGCAGGATGAAATCCGCCTACTACGCCGCAGCTGCGACGAATGCTTACCGCCACGCGATCGACTGCGCCGCGGCGAATGAGCCGCTGCCGCAGATATGGATAGACGAGGTCAATAAAATAAGCCACCGCCCGTATTGCACCGGCTTTTACTACGGAGATCCGGGGCAGCACTACGCGGAGGCAAGCTACTTCTCGGACGCCGAGATCTGCGCGGTGGTCGAGGAATGCGATGAAACGGGTTTTGCGCTGCTCAGCCAACGAAACCGTTTTTGTGTGGGCGATACGGTAGAGCTTCTGACAAACGACGCCGAGCCCATAGCCTTTACCGCCGGAAGCATGATAAACGAGGCGGGGGAGGAAATAAGCTCAACTCCCCATGCAATGATGAGATTTAAGATGAAGCTGCCGAGGCCGTGCAGCAAGCTATCTATACTTAGGAGAATAAAGAAATGAAAGCATACGGACTTAATGAACTCAGAGAGATGTTCCTCAGATTTTTTGAAAGCAAGGATCATCTCCGCCTGCCCAGCTTTTCGCTGGTACCCAAAAACGATAAATCCATACTGCTCATAAACGCGGGTATGACCCCCATGAAGCCCTGGTTCAAGGGCGAGCAGGTACCGCCCAGAAGGCGCGTTTGCACCTGCCAGAAGTGCATCCGCACCGGCGATATCGAGAATGTCGGCCATACCGCCCGCCACGGCACCTATTTTGAGATGCTCGGCAACTTCTCCTTCGGTGATTACTTCAAGCATGAAGCCATCGCGTACAGCTGGGAATTTCTCACCTCCGATGAATGGGTCGGTCTTGACCCCGACAGGCTTTATCCCTCCGTTTATGTCGACGATGATGAAGCGTGGAACATCTGGCATGACGAGATTGGCATACCGGCCGAGCGCATATTCCGCTTCGGCAAGGAGGATAACTTCTGGGAGCACGGCGCAGGCCCCTGCGGCCCCTGCAGCGAGATATACTATGACCGCGGCGAGGAATACGGCTGCGGAAAGCCCGACTGTACCGTCGGCTGCGACTGTGACCGCTATATCGAGGTCTGGAACAACGTATTTTCTCAGTTTGATAATGACGGCGCCGGCAACTACACCGAGCTTGCGCAGAAAAATATCGACACCGGCATGGGGCTTGAGCGCCTGGCCGTCGTGTGCCAGGGCGTAAACTCCCTGTTCGACGTCGATACGGTCATGAACATCACCCACAAGGTGTCCGAGATAACCGGCGCGCACTACGGCGAGAGCGAAAAGCGCGACGTTTCGCTGCGCGTTATTACCGACCATATCCGCAGCGCGACATTTATGATCTGCGACGGCATCCTGCCCTCGAACGAGGGGCGCGGCTATGTGCTCCGCCGCCTTCTCAGAAGAGCCGCCCGCCACGGAAAGCTCCTCGGCGTGAACGAGCCTTTCCTTTATAATGTTATCGACACCGTTATTCACGAGAACGAGTGTCAGTATCCCGAGCTGCGCGAGAAGCAGGACTATATCACCCGCGTTGTGAAAAGCGAGGAGGAGAGCTTTGCAAAGACCATCGACGCCGGAATGCAGATATTCGCATCCCTGCTCGCCGAGCACAAGGCTAAGGGCGAGACGGTCTTCTCCGGAGCCGACGCGTTCAGGCTCTACGATACCTACGGCTTCCCCGTGGATATGACCGAAGAAATGGTGCGGGATGAGGGCATGAGCCTCAATACCGAGGAGTTTAAACAGCTCATGGAGGAGCAGCGCATACGCGCCCGCGAGGCCAGAAAGGCTCTCGGCGACCTCGGCTGGGAGGGCATAGACTTCGGCCTTGACGCTACTCCCACGGAGTTTACGGGCTATGAAAAGCTCAGCGAAACGGCAAACGTCCTTGCCATCTGGAGCAACGGCGAGCTTGCAGGCGAGATCGAATCAGGCTGCGAGGGCATCATCGTGCTTGACAAAACTCCGTTTTACGCGGAAATGGGCGGTCAGCTTGCCGACCACGGCGAGATCGGCTTCAGCCTTGAGGATATCGAGGACGGACAGTTCAGCCGCTTTGAGGTGAAAAACGTAAAGAAGGACAGGGGCGACAAGTACCTGCACTACGGTGTCATGCACTCCGGCGCGATATCCGTCGGCGAGAGCGTCGTGGCCTCCGTATCCGCCGAGCGCCGCAAGGCGATATCCCGCGCACATTCGGCAACGCATCTGCTCCACAGCGCACTGCGCAAAGTGCTGGGCGAGAACGTGCATCAGGCGGGCTCCCTTGTGGATGAGGACAGCCTTAGATTTGACTTCACCCACTTCAGCGCACTCAGCGCGGAAGAGCTTGCCGAGGTCGAGAACGCGGTGAACAACGCCATCCTTGACGGCATGGATATTTCCGTCAAGGAAATGGGCATAGATGAGGCCAAAAACAGCGGAGCGACAGCACTGTTTGAGGAAAAATACGGCGACGTTGTCAGAGTGGTTTCCATGGGCGATTTCAGCGTTGAGCTGTGCGGCGGCACGCATCTGGACAATACCGCCAAGGTCGGCCCGTTCCGCATATTGAGCGAGTATTCCGTTGCAAGCGGCGTGCGCCGCATCGAGGCGGTCACGGGCAGGAAATGCCTTGCCATGGCGAAGGACGCAAATCTTATGCTCGCACAGGCGGCAGAGCTTCTAAAGACCAAGCCCAACGAGCTCGTTGCAAAGACAGAGGGTTTCCTTGCTGAGCTCAAGGAGCTGCGCCAGAAGCTTGAGCGCATGAAGGATAAGATCCTCAACGCGGACGTTGAGCGCTTCCTGTTCGCCGCGAAGAAGATAGGCGGCTTCGACGTCCTGACCGCTACCCGCACAGACCTTGAGCCGAACGATCTGCGCAAGATCGGCGACTTCCTCCGCGATAAGGATCCCAAGGTCGTCGCTGTAATGGCGACCGCGACGGAGAGCAAGGTGACCTTCGCCGCGGTGTGCGGCAAGGAGGCTGTAGCGGCTGGCATCAAGGCCGGAGAGCTTGTCAAGGCCGTGTCGGCGATTGCCGGCGGCAAGGGCGGCGGCAAGCCCGACTCCGCGATGGGCGGCGGCACCGAGGTGCTGAAGATAGATAACGCGCTTGCAATAGTTGACGATTTCGTGGCTGAAAAGCTCGGCATATAAAACAGGAGGTTACTATGAACGATTGTCTGTTCTGCAAGATCATAGCAGGGGAGATCCCCTCAACGAAGGTTTATGAGGATGAGTATGTTTACGCCTTCCGCGACATTAATCCGCAGGCTCCCGTGCACGTCCTCGTGCTCCCCAGAGAGCATATATGCTGCGCGGATAAGATCGATTCCTCAAACTCCGCGCTGGTCGGAAAGTGCTTCGAGGCCATTGCGAAGATAGCAGCATCCGAGGGACTTGAAAACGGCTATCGCGTGGTGAATAACTGCGGCGAGGACGGCGGCCAGACCGTTAAGCATCTGCATTTCCATCTTCTGGGCGGCAAAAAGCTCCCCGAGGGAATGGCTTAAAACATCAGCGCAAAAAAGCAGCTCAATGCTGCTTTTTTGCGCATAGGGGTAGTATTATGAGGGGTGTTCGCAAGCTCGCTTTGGCGTCTATCGGATATTGCGCGGCGGTAATCCTGGCTCACTATCTTGTACCGCGAGGGCAGCTTATGATAGCTGCGGCGCTGTCGGCGCTTCTTCTGCTGCCGGCTCTTTTGGTGAGGGGCAGGGCAAGGAAGAGACTTATAATATTGGCCGTTGCCGCGGCTTTGGGCTTTACTCATTATGAGCTTCATGAGCGCTTCACTATCGACGCCTGTGCGCCGTACGCCGAGAGGGAATTTTGTGTCAGCGCGAGAGTGACCGAATATCCCGACGAAAGGGACATCTGCACGCTTTTGTATGTGAAGCTTGACGATCCGGAGCTTCCAAAGGTGAAGACGCTTATAATCGATTACGGCAAAAGCTGCGGCAGCCTTGAGCCTGGGGATGAGATAGAGGTTAAAATCAAGCTTCACAATGCCGCCGAGCGCTACGGCGAGGAGACCGACTCGAACACCTCGAAGGACATATATCTTACGGGATATACGAACGAACCCATAGAGAAGACCGGCACATGGGAATACTCGTTCCTGTACTTCCCGAAACATTTGGGAAACGCCCTGCACAGCCGCATAAGGGAGATTTTCCCTGACGATACCGCAGCGTTCATGACGGCTCTATTATCAGGATATAAGGGAGATTATTACGAAAACGACAGGCTTTACGCCTCAATGAGCATATCCGGGCTTGCACACGTCGTCGCTGTATCGGGTATGCACGTTGCCTTCCTCGTCGGCGTTCTGCAGAGCATCATGGGCAAAAACAGGCGCTCATCGCTCCTGTGCATGGGCCTTGTGTGGGCCTTTGTAGTGATGGTCGGCTCGCCGCCGTCTGCGGTCAGGGCTGGGATAATGCTCAGCCTGCTTCTGCTCGCCCCTGTCATGGGCAGGGTAAACGACCGGGCGACCTCGTTATCCTTTGCGATGGCTCTCATACTCATATCGAATCCCTTTGCCGCGGGCAGCATTTCTCTGCAATTATCCTTCGGCGCGATGGCCGGCATCTTCCTGTTTTCACAGCCGATATATGAATACTTAAGCGAGAGGATAAGTCCGCCTGCGCTCTTTGCGCATGTGGTCAGGTATGCCCTTGCGACGCTCTCAAGCTCTCTTGCCGTCACGGTGTTCACCGTGCCGCTGGCCGCGTTGCATTTCGGCTATGTGACGCTTCTTGCGCCCGTTGTTAACATCCTGTGCCTGTGGGCGATATCGCTTCTGTTCGTGGGAGGATATGCTGTCTGCCTCATCGGAATCGCAGCACCTGAGCTGGGCGCGGGAGCGGCGGCAATACTGTCCTGTCTTGTGCGGTACATAGCTTTCGTGGTAGAATATACAGCGAAACTCGATTTTGTCGCTGTATACATTGAAAATCCGTATGTATTGGTGTGGCTCGTGCTGACATATCTGCTTTTTGCCGCATTTTTTGTGATAAATCGCGGCAAAAAGAAGCTGAGTCCTCTCATGCCCTGTGCTTTGAGCCTTGTTCTTCTGCTTGGCACGTTCTGGCTGACCCGACGCGATATGCTCGCCGATGAGGGCACTATCAGCATTATGGACGTCGGAAGCGGCCAGTGCATTGCCGTGACCGAGGGCGAGAACACCGTGGTCATCGACTGCGGAGGTTACGGAATTGCCGAGAATGTCGGGAATATGCTGTCATGCTATCTCCATGCAAACGGAAGGACAGACATTGATTATCTCATGCTCACGCACCTGCACGAGGATCACGCTCTCGGCGCTGTGCGGCTCATGAACCTAATGAACGTGGATACGCTCATACTGCCGGACAATGCCGCGGATACCGACACGGGCGGCATGCTTGAGGAGCTGTTGCTCACCGCCGAAGCAAACGGTACGGAGGTCATGTATATCGTCCGCGATACGCAGCTTGAAGCAGGGGAGATAAGACTGAGCATATACGAGTCCTCGGAGCGCGGAAAACGAACCGAGAGCGGTATTATGTCAACCGTTAGCATAGGTGATTACGATATGCTGGTGACGGGCGATGTCGAGATGAGCGTTGAGCGCGAGCTTGTGCGCGAGCATGAGCTTGAGGATACGGATCTTCTTATAGTTCCGCACCACGGCTCAAAGTACTCGACAAGTGAGGAGCTTTTGGCGGAGACTTCCCCCGAAACGGCGGTCATCTCGGTGGGCTACAACAGATACGGGCATCCGACCGAGGAGGTGCTCGAGCGCCTGCAAAAATACGAAATAACGGTACTGCGCACGGACGAACTCGGCAGAATAATAATTGATATCACGGCTGGTGATTAAATGGCTAGGAAAAATAAGCAGGAAGAAAAATTCAATTACAGGGAAAGTGTGCGTATCCTCAAGGAGAACGGGCCGAAGAGCCTGTACCTTATCTGGGGGCCGGAGGATTATCTGGCCGATCAGTTCTTCGCGGAGATAAAAAAGCTCTGCGCCACCGACGAGGGAGACGATTTCAGCTACCGCAAGCTGACTGAGCGGGATTTTGACGCTCTTGCGCTGCGCGAGGCCGTCGATTCCGTGCCGTTCCTGTCTGAGCGAAGCCTTGTTGAAATAAGAGGCATAGACCTCAATAAGCTCAAGGAAACGGATGAAATAGTAAGTATATTGAGCGATATCCCGGAATACTGCACGGTCGTATTCATGTGCGGCGCGGGCTTTGAGCCGGATAAGCGTCTGAAACTGTACAAATGCTTTGCAAAATACGGCGCGGAGATCTGCGTGACCGCCCAGACGGGAGATCAGCTTATAAAATGGATAATAAAGCGCTTTGCCGCGGCCGGCAAGGGCATTGAGCTTAACGCCGCCCAGCGTCTCATATCCGTCAGCGGCGGCCTGATGAACAGGCTCATACCCGAGATAAACAAGATCGCAAGCTACGCTAAGGGCGACAGGGTCACGGAAGCTGATGTGGACGCGGTCGCACATCATATTCCCGAGGCCGTCGTATTTGATATGACCGAGGCACTGGCGAGGGGCGAGAACAACACCGCTATGCGCCTGCTGCGTGAGCTGCTTGCCGATAAAAATAACGAGCCCACGCAAATGCTTGCCATAGTCGGCAACCAGATGCGCCAGCTCTATGCTGCTCGTGTGGCGATAGATAATGGGCTCGGCAAGGACTATTTGGTTAACGCCCTCAGCCTTAAGCATGACTTCATAGCAAATAAGCTCATGGCCTCGGCGCGCAGGTTTTCCGATGAGCAGCTTAAAAGAGCGGTGGAGCTGTGCGCGGAGATGGATTATGCCATGAAAAGCAGCAAAACCGAGCCTGCGGAACTGCTGAAGGAGTGCGTTATGCGGATAGCAGCGGGTGAGACCGGTGCATAGAGTATCCGAGGTCATAGTAGTCGAGGGCAGATACGATAAGAATACGCTCTCTCAGGTCGTCGATGCGGTCATAATCGAGACCTCGGGCTTCGGCCTGTTCAATGACAGCGAGAAGCAGCAGCTTCTGCGCACTCTGGCTCAGAAGCGCGGTCTTATAGTTATGACTGATTCCGACGGAGCCGGCTTTGTCATACGGAATTTCATAAAGGGCTGTGTTGACCCGAAGCTTGTAAAGCACGCCTATATCCCCGATGTTTACGGCAAGGAGCGGCGCAAAAGCTCTCCTTCAAAGGAGGGAAAGCTTGGCGTCGAGGGCATGAGCCCCGATGTGATACTCGACTGTCTCCGCAGGGCGGGAGCGACGATAGACGGCGCTTGCGCCGGAGCTTCGGCAGGCATCAGCAAGGCGGATATGTATAAAAAAGGCCTGACCGGAAAGCCCGACAGCGCAAAAAAACGGGCTGAGCTTCTTAAAAAAATGGCTCTGCCCGAGAAAATGACCGCCGAGGCTCTGCTGCAGGTATTAAACGCGATTATGAGCCGTGAGGAGTTTCTGGACGGGGAATACTAAAATAGTATGGCAAAATTCAACATATTGTGCTATAATGTAAAAATACATTAAATATATTGAGAGCATTTGGAGGAATAAGCTATGAAATGCCCGTTTTGCGGATTTCTTGAGAGCAAGGTGATCGACTCTCGTCCCGCCGAGGAGGGAACGACGATACGCCGCCGCAGGGAGTGCCTTGCGTGCCAGAAGCGCTTCACCACCTATGAGACGATCGAGCATCTGCCTCTTGTCGTCGTAAAGCGCGACGGCTCACGTCAGCAGTTTGACAGGGTGAAGCTCATAAACGGCATGGTCCGCGCCTGCGAGAAGCGCCCCGTTACACTTTCTCAGCTTGAGAAGATCGCGGACGAGATCGAGCAGGAGCTGCAGAGCGCGCTCGAGCGCGAGATCAGCACCGTGGATATCGGCGAAATGGTCATGAAGCGCATAAAGCTCGTTGACGAGGTGGCGTATGTCCGCTTTGCATCCGTCTACCGCAGCTTCAAGGACATCAACACCTTCATGGATGAGCTCACAAAGCTCCTGAGCGATAAATAAGCCTTCAGAAAATGCTTCCCAGGCTAAGCTGCTCCATGGTCATCAGCGAATCGAGGGTGGCCATGAGCAGACCGTAGGAGCCCTCGACGGCGCCCATATCCTCTGCGTAAATATCGGACTTGAGCTGAAAATACGCTTCTGTCGTTGAATTTATCTCACTGTGGCGAATAAAAATATGAGTGTAGCCGTCAAGGGACATCCAGTGCTCGACGGCTGCGTCAAGCTGCGGCTTTGCACGGTCAAAGTCGCCCTTTTCGGCGCTTTCATAAGCGGAGGTAACATCCTCCTCAAGGCTGAGTATAATATTGCTTGCCACCTTGATGTTTACCAGAACGCCTATAAACACAAGCGCAAGAATGACGGCAGCGGCGATCTCTTTTTTCATCTCAGCCCTCCTTTGCCTGACAGAAAACTCTGCCGCTCTCCGAGAGCGTCAGAATGTATACTTCATCGGCGGAACGGAAATTCTGCCGTTTCAGCTCGTTTGAAAGCCAGCGTCTGTCGCGGCCGAGAAGCTTGAGGTTGTTGTCGAGTATCCTGCCCTCGTTTATTATGATGTGCGCGTAGCTCACGTCGTCACCGGCGACACCCATCTGCGATGCCGTGGCGGGTTGATCGCCGGACTTGAGTATGATGCTGAGCTGGCCGTTTGTTTCAAGGACGGCATATTCCACCTGCGCAGTGTCCGTGAGCCCCTGAGCACGAAGCTCCTGCATGAGCTCGTCAAGAGTAAAGCGGTTTTTTTGCATGGCCTCGCGTATTATCCGCCCGTTTCGTATGATTATTTCGGGTCTGCCGTAGGTCAGCTTGCGGAGCTTTATGCTGCGCATATTCAGCCCCGCGATTATTATTTCAAAGCAGAACATGATGATTATGGGCACAAGGCCGTTTAATAAGGGGATGCCGATATCCTGCAAAGGCGTGGCGGCAAGATCCGCTATCAGGGCGGCGACGATGAATTCGGATATCTCCATTTCTCCCAACTGACGCTTTCCCATTATGCGCATTGATATAAGTATTGCGAAATACAGTATCACTGTGCGGACAAAAATGATCGCCAAAAAAATCGCCTCCAACGGTATTTTTTCCGCATAAAGGCGAATTATTATAATAAAAGGAAGCTAAAAAATGAAAATAATCGTTGACAGCAAAGAGAACATAAGTAAGCTCGCCGCTGAAATGATAGCCGCGCAGATCTCCGCAAAGCCGGACTGCGCCGTGGCCTTCGCAGCGGGTCAGACGCCCGAGGGCGTCTACGAGGAGCTTGCGAAAATGCAGTGCATTGATTTTTCAGCCTGCGAGGCCTTCAATATCTGCGAGTATGAGGGGCTTGAGGCGGGAGATCCGCGCTCGTGCTCAGGCCAGCTTCAGGCTCAGCTCTATTCAAAGCTCGGCATAACGAAAATACATACGCCGACGGCGGACAACGCAGGCTCTTTCGATGATGAGATCGCATCCTGCGGCGGGCTTGAGCTTATCCTTCTCGGCATAGGGACAAACGGCCATATCGGCTTTAACGAGCCGGCCACGCTTTACGACACGGAAACTCACATCGCGCAGCTGACGGATAAAACAAAGCAGATGAAGGCAGCTCACTTCGGAGGAGCGGAAAATGTGCCCTCCACGGCGGTGACGATGGGACTCAAGACCATTTGCAGGGCAAGGAACGTCATCCTGATAGCCTTCGGCGAGGAGAAGGCCGATATCGTCTATAAGCTCGTCTACGGCAAGACATCGACCTATGTTCCCGCCGCCATGCTGCAGATGCATATGAATATGACGCTCATGCTCGACGAGGGCGCCGCGTCGAAGCTTAACTGATTTGTAAGGAGACTTAAAATGGGTAAATATTTCGGAACTGACGGTTTCCGCGGCGAGGCAAACGTAGGCCTTACGGTCATGCACGCCTTTGAAGTCGGACGCTACCTCGGCTGGTATTACGGAAATGAACACAAGGCAAGGGTTGTCATAGGCAAGGACACGCGCCGCTCAAGCTATATGCTCGAATCCGCCCTGTGCGCGGGCCTGACGGCCTCCGGCGCGGACGCCTACCTCCTGCACGTTACTACTACTCCGAGCGTATCATATATCGCACGCTCCGATGATTTCGACTGCGGCATCATGATCTCCGCAAGCCACAATCCCTATTACGACAACGGAATAAAGCTCATCAACGCTGCAGGCGAGAAAATGGGCGACGATGTTCTGGACGGCATAGAGGAGTATATCGATAAGGCCGCCGCCGGCGAGCGGGACTGCCTGCCCTATGCGACCGGCGAGAAGATAGGCCGCACCGTGGATTACTCCGCGGGCCGCAACCGCTATATCGGCTATCTCATATCCCTTGCAACCCGCTCCTATAAGGGCAAGAAGGTCGGCCTCGACTGCGCCAACGGTTCGACCTGGATGATGGCAAAAAGCGTGTTTGACGCTCTCGGCGCGGATACTTATGTTATAAACAACAATCCCGACGGTGTGAATATCAATGTCAACTGCGGTTCGACCCATATCGAACAGATGCAGAAATTCGTAATGGAAAACGGCCTTGACGTGGGCTTTGCCTTTGACGGCGACGCCGACCGCTGCCTTGCCGTTGACGATAAGGGCAATATAATCACCGGCGACCACATTCTGTATGTCTGCGGCAAGTATATGCGCGACTGCGGAGTTCTCGGCAATAAGAAGATAGTCACCACGGTCATGAGCAACATCGGCTTGTACAAGGCTCTTGACGCGCTGGGCATAGGCTATGAAAAGACAGCCGTCGGCGATAAATACGTTGCGGAGAATATGCGCGCAAACGGACATATCCTCGGCGGCGAGCAGTCCGGCCACATTATTTTCGGCAGCCTTGCCAACTCAGGCGACGGCCTGCTGACCGCCATAAAGATAATGGAGGTCATGTGTGAGAGTAAGCAGCCTCTGTCCGTGCTGGCCTCTCCCGTCGTGATGTACCCCCAGCTTCTTAAAAACGTTGTAGTGACCGATAAGGACGAGACTCTGAACTGCCCCGAGGTGCAGGCAGCCGTTGCTGAAGCGGAAGCCGAGCTCGGTACGGAGGGCAGGATACTCCTGCGCAAAAGCGGGACGGAGCCTGTCCTGCGTGTGATGGCGGAGGCTCAGAGCCATGAAAAGTGCGCCGAGTGCGTCGATCATATCATTGACGCGATGCGCCGCAGCGGCAGACTGATAAAGGTAAAGTAATATGTACGAGATAAAAGACCTGCTTGACTTAACTAAAACCATTGCCGCGCCGCTGTTTGAGGGAAAGACCTATCCCTGGGAGGCGCTGGCGGATATAAGCGATTTTATTATTGCGCTCGGCAGCACCCTGCCCGAGGAGGAGTATGAAAAACGCGGCGAAAACGTTTGGGTGGCAAGGGACGCGAAGGTTTTCCCCTCGGCCTATATCGGCTCGCCCTGCATAATCGACCACGGCGCGGAGGTGCGCCACTGTGCCTTTATCCGCGGCAGCGCCATCGTGGGCAAAAACGCAGTCGTGGGAAACTCAACGGAGCTTAAAAACGTGGTCTTGTTCGACTGTGTCCAGACCCCGCACTATAACTACGTCGGCGATTCGATACTCGGCTATAAGTCGCATATGGGCGCGGGCTCCATCACGTCGAACGTCAAGAGCGATAAGACGCTCGTGGTCATCAAAAACGGCGATGAGCTAATCGAAACAGGCCGCAAAAAGGTCGGCGCGATCCTCGGCGACTATGTTGAGATCGGCTGCAACAGCGTGCTCAATCCCGGGACAGTCCTCGGCCGCCATGCCAGCGTGTACCCCACCTCCTGCGTCCGCGGAGTTATCCCCGAAAACGGTATATATAAAGATAAAGACAACATCGTTATTAGACATCAGTGATCTATAAAAGAGCGTAGGCCCGCTTTGGGTCTGCGCTCTTTCTGCACAGCAGATGGAAATAGTAAATATTGGTTGACAAAGCTTGAATGTATGATTTATACTGCAGTTACAGCAGGTCTGTTTTATCATAAATGGTTCGTGTTAGCAACAGTCAGAAGGGAGAAAGAGATGAACGAGAATGATAAGCGGATACGCAAGTTAACTCAACGCAGCGTCATAATTGCGGTGCTTGCTCTGGCGCTTGTCCTTGCTTTGGTCATTGGCTTTGTGAAGCTTATCCTGCCTGTGTTTGAAAAACAGCCTGCGAGGGAGCCTGAATGTTATATCGGTTCGCTTTGCCTGCCCGAACAGGCAGATAAGCTTATGGCGGAGCGCAAAACTGAGCTTGATTTTTCGGATTCCGACGAAAACGGAGACAGGCAAGCAAATATTTATGACAGCTATTCCCTGAGATATGACGGCGATGAGCCAATAAAAGTCGTCATTGCCTATCCCGTGCTTGATTTAACTGATATCAAAGCACTTGAAATTAAAGTAAACGGTGCTGCCGTGAATGCCGAGTATTGCACCGCCTGCAGCGCGGAGCAGTTTGCCGAGGACAGACAGAAGGATATAGTAAAAGAAAAGCTTGAGCGCGGCGAATACTTCAAGTCCGCTTTTCCCGCGTGGCCGCAGTTTGATTCGTCCGACGCTGCGGAAGGCGCTGTCGCGTACTGCACTTTTGAAATCAGTCTTGAGCAGTATGAGTATGTGAATGTGGAGATAAGCTTTATGCGCTCTGCCGGTTCGGGCGTAAGCTTCGTGTCAGGCTATGGAGATATCATGTGCGCAAAGCATGATTTTTCGATTGTTAATACTGATTTGATGTAAATTTAAATCTGCGTAAAGGAAAAAGCAGCCAAACGGCTGCTTTTTCCTTATACCATGGACTTGTAATCCTCGCTGTGCTCGACGCAGTCGGGAGGGAAGAACTCCTCGACGGGGAAGCGGATGCGTCCGAACATGGTGCAGGGATCATCCTCGGAGGAGCCCACGCACTCCTTGTCGGGCAGGCAGTAATCATAGGCGGGGATGAGAAGCTGGGTGCTGCGCTCGAGACGGATGATAGAAAACTGTCCCAGCGTAACGTAGACATGGCGGCCGCAGCCGCTGACGGCAAGCTCCTCGCCGAAGGAATCGATGACCTCCTTGGGTATCTCCCGCTGCTCAATGCCGGGTTCGGGCAGGGGAGCGTCTGCGAGGGTCATGTGCAGTGCGATGGGGTCAACGGCGTCGACCTCTGCAAAGGGCATGTGGTTCGCGCCGCCCAGAACGCAGCAGTCGTCGGAGGAAAAGGTCTTTACTCTGCCCTCGGAGCCGAAAAGCATGACTCGCTTGTCGAATACTGCGAGACCCGTAAACACCTGATTTGCGGGGAATGTCTCGCCGGTTATCTTGTAGAAGTAGGTGACGTCAACGGTGTAATAACCGCGGTTGAGGCAGATCTCATTTACGGATACCTTGCAGTGAAGCAGCTCCGCCGAGCGGGGACGCACGCTGAAGGCGCTCTCTATGTATGCCTGAGAGCATAAGGTGGGATAAACTCTGAGGTCTTCGATGCAGTCTTTGTCTCGGCAGGAATCCATTATCTTTCTTGTATTAACGCAGACGGCCTCCTTGATGCAGTCATCGTCATTGACCGGGCCGGGAACAACCCTGTCTGCCATAAACATACCTCCCAGAATGGAATTGAAGAAAAACTTCAGTACAGTCTATGCGCAGTTATTAAAAATGTGAAGCAAATTGGATTTACAAAAATTAAACCTTGTATTATTATATAGAATATACCGATGCTTGAGAGGTGCGCCATGAAAAGATCGTTCTGGATATTTGTCCTTGCCGCCGAGGTGATAATACTTGCGGCCATGCTGCTGGCGGACTTCGGCGTCATCGGGTCAAATACCGACCCGCTGTCGGCAAGAGGCATCATGCTGCATATAACTGCGGTCGTTGTTATCATTGCTTCGCTGATCGGCCTGAAAAGATCCTGATCATTGTATGAATATTAAAGTTTAGTGTAGGAGAGTGTGATCATGGAGAGACTTGGCTTCATCCACGAAAAGCTCGACATCAAAATACTCATTTTATTTCTGCTCCGCCGGCTTCCCGGCGCCGTCGCACCGATCGACCTTCAGGACCTGACCCAGCAGTGCGACGAAGGCTTCGGCTATTTTGAATATTCCGACTGCCTTGCCGAGCTGATTGAAAACGGCCTTATAAACGAGGAGGAGGACGGGCTCAGAATAAGCGCCAAGGGCGCTTCCGCCGGAGAAACGGTCGAGAGCAGCCTGCCGTATTCCGTGCGGAAAAAGGCGGAAAAGATCATCGCGCCCGAGGCTGAGCGCCTGCTCAGGCTCTCCATGCTCACTGCCGAGCATGAGATGAAGAAGGGCGAATGCTTCGTAACGCTTGCCATGTCCGACGGCAAGGGAGAGATAATCCGGCTGAAGATCCTGAGCTCGGGTGAGGCTCAGGCCGAGCGGATAGAGGAGAACTTCAGGCGTCATGCCGAGAAGCTCTACGGGCAGATAATCGAGCTTCTCGATAAATAATAAAGGGTATCACAGTTATAAAAATGCCCATAATTATGGGCATTTTCTATTTTCACCACAGGAGGAGTATCCATGGAAACAAGAATCCCGGAGGGGTACGAAAGTATCCTCAGCGTGTATGACACGCAGAAAGCCATAAGCCTGTTAAAGCGCCTGTTTGAGGACAGATTGGGTGCGCTGCTGAACCTGTACCGCGTATCCGCGCCGCTGTTTGTCGAATCAAATTCCGGCCTCAACGATAATCTCAACGGCTACGAGCGGCCCGTATCATTTGATATTCTCCGCTCGGACGCGACAGCGCAGGTCGTGCAGTCGCTTGCAAAGTGGAAGCGCCTTGCGCTCAAGCGCTATTGCTTCTTCCCCGGCAAGGGCCTGTATACCGATATGGACGCCATCCGCCGCGACGAGGATGAGCTCGATAACCTCCATTCCATATACGTTGACCAGTGGGACTGGGAAAAGGTCATCCTGCCGGAAAACCGCAACCTCGATTATCTCAAGCTCACGGTCATGGATATCGTCAAGGCCCTGTGCGATACGCAGGATACCATGCAGTCGATTTATCCGCAGCTTCAGCGCCTTGGGAAGCTGGAGCGCAAGGTCACCTTTATAACGGCTCAGGAGCTGGAGGATATGTACCCCGACATGAGCCCTAAGGAGAGGGAAAACGCCTTCGCAAGGGAGCATAAGACCATTTTCATCATCGGCATCGGCGGCGCGCTGAGATCCGGCAAGCCGCATGACGGCAGAGCGCCGGACTATGACGACTGGAGCCTCAACGGAGATATCCTGTTCTGGTGCGATTGGCTCGACTGCGCGATAGAGATATCCTCAATGGGCATCCGCGTGGATCCCGAGTCCCTTGACAGACAGCTCAGCATTGCAAACTGCGATGACCGCAGGGAGCTGCCATACCACAAAATGCTGTTAAACGGTGAGCTGCCCCTGACAATAGGCGGCGGCATCGGCCAGTCGCGTGTTTCAATGCTGCTGCTTGGCAAAGCGCATATCGGCGAGGTGCAGGCGTCTATATGGGACAAGCGTACCGAGGCGCTGTGCGAGGAAAAGGGAGTCATGCTGCTGTAAGCGGGAGCATAATAATACAAGGGTGTTCAAATGGAATTTATTGAAATTATCAAGGTAATAATCCTCGGCATCGTCGAGGGCATAACCGAATGGCTGCCCATTTCAAGCACGGGCCATATGCTGCTGGTGGATGAGTTTATACATATGAACGTAACTCCGGAGTTCAAGGAGATGTTCCTGTATGTCATCCAGCTCGGCGCGATACTCGCGGTAATAATCCTGTTTTGGGACAAAATGTGGCCGTTTCAGAGCAAAAGCAAGGGCCCGGCGGTAAAAAAAGATACCGTCATAATGTGGGTCAAGGTCGTCATCGCCTGCATCCCGGGCTTTGTAGCATACCTGCTGTTCGATTTCGTGGATAACTGCTATGTGGTCGCCGCGGCCCTTATCGTATACGGTATTGCATTCATCGTCATTGAAAACCGCTGCAAAAACCGTACGCCGAGAGTTCAGACGCTCGAGGAGATATCATATAAGGACGCATTTGTTATCGGCCTGTTTCAGGCGCTGTCCATCATCCCCGGCACATCCCGCAGCGGCTCGACAATAATTGGCGGACTTATCATCGGCGTATCCCGCGTCGCCGCGGCGGAGTTTACCTTCTTCCTTGCCGTGCCCGTTATGGTGGGCGTGTCGCTGCTCAAGATCCTGAGCTTCGGCTTTGACTTCACTGGCGCGGAGCTTATTACCCTTGCGGTGGGCTGCGTCGTTGCGTTTGTGGTGTCGGTGCTCGTCATAAAGTTCCTGATGAGCTATATTAAGAAAAAGGACTTTAAGATCTTCGGCTGGTACCGCATCGTCCTCGGTGTGGTCGTTATACTGTACTTTTTGATATTTGCATAATGCATAAGCCGTACAGAGGCCGCGCCATAAACGTACGTTTAACCGAAAAGCACCTTATTTGTCTACCGGACAAATAAGGTGCTTTTCTTGCGAAGGACGAACTCAACGGTTCGTAATTACAGTAGGGAAACGAAATAAGTAGACAGAACTATCGTTTTCTGAGGATATGACAAGTATCTATTCCAACGAATCCGCATTTTCTATATAAGGTTTGCATTTCGCTAAAACTTTCTTTTCCATATTAATAATTTCTGCCACTGCATTTCTAACAGCCTTTTCTGCCTCAGCCTCCAAATCTTCAACATCATTCAAATCATACCACTTTGTTTTATAAACACGTTTATATTTAAAACTTTCTTTACGTTTATCGCCGGGCTTCAGTTCGTCAATTATTTTTATCATTGTCTGTTTTTCATCATCCGGGACGTTCCACCCTCCCAGTTCAAACACTCCATAGAATCTGCCTTCTCGTAATTTGAACCAATAAGAATAGCAATTCAATGTTCCCCAGGAGCTAATAGGCGTATCTAATAAAGGAAGTTTTGCATCCATGGCAGCAGTTCTAAACACGAGATTTCCCCAATCAGCACTATATATAATTGCACCTTCTTCATTAAGTTTACTCAGAGCATTTATTATAGCATCTGAAATCTGTGTTCTCCCATCTATTCTGTATTCAAATATTAAATCCAAAGCCTTCTTGTGTTTGTTGTAAATCTTATTACAGATATCAATTAGCTGTTGATCTTTCACAATATCCCTCCTGACCACTTCAATATAATTACGGATCAGCAAGGAAATATCCTGCTGTAAATCCATTTGTCCGTAAAGATGCTCCAACAACTCAACAATATCCGTATATGTAAGAACGTCCCAGTTTTCCACATCACTTGCATCTTCTCCATCCGGAGTTAGAAATATGTACAAGCGTTTGTACTCTTGAAAATCTGTTTCCAAAATTTCTCGGTATCTATTAAGCTGATTGCTGTGCTCGTGTGAACCGATCTTGTTTTCAATAGCTACCAGTATTTTTTCCTCTGATGACACCAACAAAATATCAATGTTTTTCCATTCTCGATAAACTGAAAAACTGTACATATCCGACAGAAGTATTTTGAAAACATTGTGTTTACCATCCGAATCATTTTCAATGATTCTCTGTAAAATGCCTTTTAGAAAAGCACATCCAAACCCGTGATTTTCATTCGGATCCATAAGCCATGCCAGCATATTACTATGACGGATTTCTGTTCTGGAAACCTTCAATACGTCAAACAAATTGAATTTGCCTGTCCATGGAAGTAACTCATCAAGGCACTCTATATCCAGAAGGAACTCTTGCAATGCTCTCTCATCATCCAGATGTTCCACTTTTTATCACCCCATTTTCAATGCACTTTATTCTCTCTAAAACTTAGCTCATATAAGACCAGTAGCATCATCGCCTTATATTTAGTATATAATAAGTTGATGACTTTTTCAATAAAGCATCTCCTCGATATGAAGTGCTCGATTTCGCTCACATGAAGCAAATCGCTCAAAACCACTTATGCGCCGGTCGAGGTGCACTTTATAGGGCTAATCCCTGTTTCATTTCTTCATACGCTGAAAGAACGCTTCATACGAAAAAACACACTTTTGTCTATCGGACAAAGGTGTGTTTTTCCGTGGAGCGGGGTACGGGAGTCGAACCCGCCTCCGAAGCTTGGGAAGCTCCTGTACTACCGATGTACTAACCCCGCGAATGTATTTATTATAGCACCGGAAGAACAAAAAGGCAAGCAAATATAAAATATGTATCGTGTATATGAATTATTGTCGTTCAAGTAACAATAAATGTAAAATACGGAACCATGATTTTTTGTTGACTATCATACTTTATTGAGGTAATATATAGTTCGCTTAATTGGTAAAAACCAGACAAGGAGGAAGAAAAATGAAATTTACAAGAAAGCTGCTGTGCCTGCTGCTTGTGCTGTCGCTTACGTTGAGCCTTTTAGCTATTCAGGCATCGGCAGAAGAAACGAAAGAAGAGGAGTATCCTTTCATATTCGTACATGGGCTGATGGGCTGGGGAGAGAGATCCTCGCTCGACCCGATAATGCCATATTGGGGGATGACGACCGGCAGCCTGATGGATTATCTCAATTCCAAGGGATACGAGAGCTATGCCGCTCAGGTAGGTCCGCTGTCCGGGGCGTGGGACAGAGCCTGTGAGCTATATGCTCAGCTTACAGGTACCACTGTAGACTACGGAATTGCACATTCAGCCGAAAAGGGTCACGACCGCTTCGGCATTACTTACGACACCCCGCTGTTCGACGGCTGGAGCGCAGAGAAGAAGATCAATCTTATCGGACACAGCTTCGGCGGTGCGACGATAAGAATGTTCCTTGATATTCTTGCAAACGGCTGTCCGGAGGAGGTGGCCGCTGCAAAGGCAGCCGGTGTAAAGGTATCTCCCTTCTTTGAGGGCGGAAAAGGCGACTGGGTGTACTCTCTGACGGCGGTCGCAGCTCCTCACAACGGAACCACTTTCATTGAGACCTGCGATACTTCAACTCAGGTTTTCACAGACTTCATATATAAATTCGGAGCAAGCCTGGGTATGACAAACCTTAAAGGCGTTTATGATCTGCAGCTTGAGCATTTCGGAATTACTCCCCGTGAAGATGAGACCGATATCGAGTACCTTGTCAGGGTCCTGAACAGCGAAGAGTTTATGAGCCACAATGACAATGCAATATACGATCTGACCATTGACAATGCACTCGAGATCAATGACGGCATTGAAATTCTTGACAATATATACTACTTCTCCGTGTGCGGCGACGCAACACACTACAGCTCAGCCACAAAGACTGAGGTCCCGGACAGCAGTATGTTCGCACTGCTCAAGCCTTTTGCGACTATGATGGGCAGCTATTACGACAAGAGCACTGCCGGCGGCGTGTACATCGACAAAACATGGCTGCCCAATGACGGCATGGTCAACGTGGTATCGGGCCTTTACCCGATCAACAGCGATCTCAAATGCGTAAAGCCGAATGGAAGCCGGGGCTATGTAGTCTGCGACGGCTATAATAAGCAGGTTTTCCAGAAAGGTATATGGAACGTGCTTCCCACGCAGCCTTATGACCATCTGAGCATAATCGGAGGTATGCTTTCCAATACCGTTTCAAATGTAAGGCACCTGTACATGGGCCTTATAGAGAACATTGTCAGCACTTACGGCAACGATGCCGGCAGCGATAACCCCATCTACAACGAACTGCCGTTTAAGGATGTTTCAAAGGACCGCTGGTCGTATGACTACATCCTGAAGATGTACCAGCTCGGAGTTGTTAACGGCAGGAGCGAGACTGTGTTCGACCCGACGGGCAATGTTACCCGTGCGGAATTTGTAAAAATGCTTGCGGGGCTCGACGGAGTTGATACTGAGGCCTATAAAGACTGCCGCTTTGCTGATGTGAGCGACGGAAGCGTGTTTGCACCGTACATTGAATGGGCGGCGGAAAACGGGATCGTCCTCGGCTACACTGAGGATGAGTTCCGTCCCGATGAGAACATTAAGCGCGAGCAGATGGCGGCTATCATCTGCCGTTATGCAGACTATGCGGGGATCACGCTTTCCGATGATGCTCCCGAGATAAGCTTCACCGACGCTTCAGATATATCCGCTTTTGCGGTGGACTATGTGAAGACCCTGCAAAAGGCCGGCGTTATCTCCGGCTTCGACAACGGCGACGGTACATATAGTTTCCGCCCCGCGAGCTTCACCACAAGAGAGCAGACCTGCAAAGTGCTGAGCCTGATCTGAATTGTCAAATAACTGTTAAAACCGCGGGAAACCGCGGTTTTTTATTGCAATAAACCTGTACGTTTAGTATAATAAAACAATAAATAAATGTATGGGGTGGAACAGCGATGTCGGCTTATGTGCAGTTTAAAAACGTAAAAAAGGTCTACCAGATGGGCGAGGTCCGGATAGAAGCACTGAAGGATGCGACATTTGAGATCGAAAAGGGCGAGATATGCGTTATCGTCGGGGCGTCGGGCGCCGGCAAAACGACGCTGCTCAATATACTCGGCGGCATGGACAGCCTCACGGAGGGCAGCGTGATCCTCGACGGGCAGGAGATATCCGCCTTCAATCCAAAGCAGCTCACGACATACAGGCGCTATGACGTCGGCTTTGTGTTCCAGTTTTATAATCTTGTCCAGAACCTGACGGCTCTTGAAAATGTTGAGCTTGCGTCCCAGATATGCCGCGACCCGATGGAGCCGTCCGAGGTCATAGAGCTCGTCGGGCTCAAGGACAGAGCCAACAATTTCCCCGCGCAGCTTTCCGGCGGCGAGCAGCAGCGCGTTGCCATCGCAAGAGCACTTGCTAAAAACCCGAAGCTCATGCTCTGTGATGAGCCGACGGGCGCGCTTGACTATAACACCGGCAAGGCCGTTTTGCAGCTTCTGCAGGACTGCAGCCGTAAAAACGGTATGACAGTCGTTATCATAACCCATAACCAGGCACTCACAGCCATGGCGGACAGGGTCATCTCCGTCAAAAGCGGAACCGTCACAAATATAAGCATCAATCCCGATCCCACACCCATTGAAAACATAGAGTGGTAACAAGATGAATCCGTCAACAGTTAAACTTACACTGAGAGAGATAAAAAACAGCCTCGGGCGCTATATGGCCATTTTTGCCATCATTGCGCTGGGGGCGGGTCTGTTTGTCGGCCTGCGGCTGTCAAGACCGGATTTTATCGAAACATATGACCGATATATAGACGAGACAAACTTCTATGATTTTCGCCTTGTGTCTACCCTCGGTCTCACTGAGGACGACCTGCGGGAAGTCATGAAGATAGACGGAGTGACCGAAGCTGAGGGAGCGGTCAGCGCTGATTTTCTTTTCAACACTGCCGACGAGGATAATCTCATCATGGTTGCGCAGAGCATACCGGATAAGATCAATCTCATAGACTTGAAGTGCGGACGTATGCCCCAAAAGGGCAGCGAGTGCCTTGCAGATCCGGAGCTTTATTCCGAGGACGATATAGGCAAGACGATAAAGCTCTCGAAAGATAACAGCGAGCAGACGTTTGACACCTTTGCATATGACGAATATACCATCGTCGGTCTTACGGAAACGGTGCTGTACATAAACCTTGAGCGCGGCTCGAGTACTCTCGGCAACGGCAGCGTCGAGGGCTATGTGTATATCCCAAAGGACGGCTTTTCGACCGATTATTTCACCGATATATACCTTCGCGTCGAGGCGGACGGCTATGTGTATTCTGATGAGTACGAAAACTCGGTCGAGCCATACATAAAGCCGCTCGAGGCCTTTATGGAGGAGCGGGCGATAATCAGGCACGACGATATAATCGACGATGCCTATGCTCAGCTTGATGAGGCCAGAGCCCAGTATGAGGAGGGGCTTGCGCAGTATACACCGGCGAAGGAAGAATACGACAAGGGCTATGCCGAGTATGTCGCCAGAAAGGCGGAGACTCAGGCGAAGCTTGACGCGGCCAAGGAACAGATCGACGCAGCGGAGGCCATGATGCAGGATCCCTCGATCCTTGACGAAAAGCAGGCGGAGCTCGATGCCGCCAGAGCCCAGCTCGACGCCGGCAAGGCCGAGTATGAAAAAGGCCTGCGCGAATATAAGATAATGCGCGCCGCCGTCTACGGCAATGTCGAAGAGCAGATAGAATACTATGAAAACCGCATTGCGGAAAAGGAAAGCGAGCTCGCCTCACTCAATTCAGAGCTTGAGCAGCTCAATGCCGAGCTCGAGACAGCGACGGCGAACGGCGAGACGCTGAAGATCATTTCGCTCAAATCACAGATACGGAGCACGACCAATAAGATTAGCTCCGCCGAGTCGGATATTGAGTTTTCGCAATCCCGTCTTGAGAAGCACCGTCAGGACAAGGCGGAAGCCGATGCAAAAATGGCGCCTTATGAGCAGCAGCTTGCCGAAGCGAAGGCTCAGCTTGACAGCGGATATGCGCAATTGGAGGCGGGGCAGGCGGAGCTTGACGCCGCCCGCGACATGATAAACAGCGGAGCCGCCGAGCTTGCGGCGGCGAAGAAAGCCTACGAACAGGGCAAGGCGGAGGCCGAGCGCGGCTTTGCCGAGGCCGAGGCGGAGCTGAAAGCCGGAAAAGCGCAGCTTGACGCGGCCAAGGCTGAGCTCGACAGCGCAAAAAAGCAGCTCGACGATGCGGAAAAGCAGATAAAAAACATGGACCATGCCGACACCTATGTGCTGGGCAGGGATACCAATATCGGCTATGTCTGTTTCGAGAGCGATACGACCGTCGTGCAGAGCGTGGCGTCTGTATTTCCCGTGTTCTTTTTCCTCGTGGCCGCTCTCGTATGTCTTACGACCATGACAAGGATGATAGACGATCAGCGGGTCCAGATAGGCATACTCAAGGCGCTGGGCTACAGCTCGGGGTCTGTTATGTCAAAATATATGTTTTACTCCGGCAGCGCGACCCTGCTGGGCAGTGTGTTTGGCATCGGCGTCGGCAGCATTGCGTTCCCCGCCATAGTCTGGTTCGGATATGGGCTGATCTACAGCTTCTCGGAGCTCGTTTTCACAATGAACTGGCCGCTGGCAATCGGCATCACTGCGGCAAACCTCGCCGTGACGCTGCTTGTGACGTGGTATTGCTGCCACAGGGAACTGAAATGTGTGCCTGCCGACCTTATAAGACCCAAGGCTCCCGAGGCCGGAAAGCGTATCCTGCTTGAAAAGATCCCCGGAATTTGGAACAGACTGAGCTTCATGCAGAAGGTGTCCGCACGAAACATCATGCGCTATAAAAAGAGAATATTCATGATGCTGCTGGGCATTGGCGGATGCACGGCGCTTGTTCTGACGGCGCTCGGTCTGAACGATACCATACAGGGCATCGTCAAGCAGCAGTATGATGATATCATCCTCTATGACTATGAATTGAGCCTTGCCTACAACATGACCCGGGAGGAGCAGGATATCTTCCTCGGCGACTGCGGAGACAATGTGGACAGCGCGCTGTTCCTGTACCGCGGTGAGGCTGATATTTCCGGAGGAGAAACGACAAAGAGCGCGACTTTGAGCGTAAGCGACGGCAAGGATATCGAAAAATTTATTTCGCTTCATTACGGAAAGGAGCCGGTCGAATATCCCGGGCTCAACGAGGCGATCATTAACTACAACCTTGCGCGCATGATGGGCGGAGTTGAGATCGGGGACGAGATAACGATCACTAATTCGGACATGGAGACCCTCACCGTAACGGTCAGCGGATTTTTCGATAACTATGTTGACAGCTTCGTTTTTGTAAGTCCTGAGACCTGCGAGGCGCAGTGGGGCTATGTGCCTGAGGCAAAATCGGCTCTTGTAAATGCCCCTGAGGGCATGGATGTAAACGACTGCGCAACTAAGATCGCAAAGGTCGACGGCGTCAGGACCATAAGCCTCAGCGTCGACTCCCGCGACAGGATAAGCAGCATGATGGACGGCCTGCTGTTTGTCGTCGCGGCGATAATCCTCTGCGCGGGACTGCTGGCATTCATCGTGCTTTATAACCTGACAAACATTAATATTGCCGAGCGTATCCGCGAGATCGCGACCCTCAAGGTACTCGGCTTCTATCCGCATGAAGCGGCAAACTATGTGTTCCGCGAAAATCTTGTGCTCACGGGAGCCGGAGCCGTCTTCGGATTGCTGCTGGGCGTTGGGCTGCACGCCTTTGTGATGAACGCCATCAAGGTGGATATGATGTATTTTGAGCCGTACATAAGCCCGCTCAGCTTCATCGTCTCCATAGTGATAACCTTTGTGTTCGCACTTATCGTTAACATGATAATGCGGCGCAGGATAGACGGCATCGACATGGCAGGCGCGCTCAAATCCGTCGAGTGATTTGACATTTAGGCGCAAATGGACTATATTCTATTCGGAATAACCTGATTGGAACGGACTAATATGGAGAATTTGAAAGCATCTCTGCCCGGCTGGGAGATAGTGCGCTGCATCGGCAGCGGCAGCTCCGGCAAGGTATACGAGCTGAAGAAAAAAGATGAATACGGCGGAGATTTCCATGCGGCCCTCAAGGTGGTGAGCGTACCCGGTTCCCAGAAGGAGTATGACGAGATGCTCAGCACCATGAGCGAATTTGCCATGCGTGCAAAGCTCAGGGAAAAGGTCGAGGAGATCAGCAGCGAATATCGTCTGCTCGGTGCCCTGCGCGGGCATCCCAATATAGTCAACTGCGAGGATCAGATGATAATCCCCCATGATAACGACATGGGCTGGGATATCTACATAAGGATGGAGCTTCTTACCTCTCTGCCCGACTACGTCAGAGAACACGGCATGAGCGTCAGCGAAGTGGTGAAGCTCGGTATGGATATGTGCTCCGCACTTGAGCAGTGCAGGGAGAACAATATAATTCACCGTGACATAAAGCCGCAGAACATCTTTGTCAGCCGCTACGGCGATTTCAAACTCGGCGACTTCGGCGTTGCCAAGGCCTCCGCCATCCGCAGCTCCGCCGATAAAGTAGGTACATATTCCTACATGGCCCCCGAGGTCTATAAGGGCAAAAGCTATGACGACAGGGTGGACATATATTCTCTGGGTATGGTGCTGTACTGGCTGCTGAACGAGCGCCGCGGGCCCTTCCTGCCCATGCCGCCGCAGAGCCCGACGTCCGAGCAGACGGCCGACGCCCAGCTTCGCAGATTTCGCGGTGATGCTCTGCCGCCGCCGAAAAACGGAAGCGCAGCACTGAAGAAGCTTGTTCAAAAGGCTTGCAGCTTCAGGGCGGAGGACAGATTTTCAAGTCCCTCGGAGATGAAAAAGGCTCTGAGCCTTGCCGCGGCAGGAAAAACGTTTGCACCTGCCGTGGACGACGACGCGACTGTGCGCGAGGATGTGACTGTCAGAAGACCCGAGCCGAGGCCCGTTTATGAGCCTAAGCCGGAGCCAAGGGTAAAGCAAAAGGCCGCGCCGCCTCCTAAAAAGCCGGAGCCCAGAGCTCAGAAAAAAGAAGAACCGAAGGAAAAGCCGCTGCCGGCCTATATCATAGCGCTGGTCCTTATAATCATTGCCATGATCGCCGCTGTAGTCATCTTCTTTGCAAGCAGCAGAGGCGGACACAGCCCAAGCGAGCCAAAGAATACCGAGACCCCTGCACCCACGGAAACGGCTGAGCCGGAAAAGCTCGATGTCCGCGCAATAGTGCTGAGCTCTCCGCGCCTGACGCTTACCGAGCAGGAGGAGGCGAAGCTCAGCGTAAGCTGCATACCTGAGCCCAAGGAAGGGCAGAAGGAGCCGGAATATGTCTGGAAAAGCAGCGACGTAAGCGTTGTCAGCGTTGATGAAGCGGGCAATGTTAAGGCTCTGAGCGAGGGCGCAGCGACCGTTATGGTCTATGTCAAAGACAAAATGGAGATATACGACGAGTGCATGGTCATCGTTGAGCGGCCGTATGTAACTGAGCTTACCATTGAGGAGATGCCGGTCAAGACGGTGTACTCCGTCGGCGAGACGCTCGATACCACGGGTCTTGTGCTCAGGGCGTATTACAATAACGGCGACGCAAAGCGTATCACCAACCCCGAGGAATACACGGTCGAGTGCGATATGACCGGCCTCGGCAACAGGGACGCAACCGTCACCTTTGAGGGCAAGACCGTGACATACACCGTTCGTATAAGCCTGTTCGGATAAAGATAACAGCACCGCAGTTCATTTGAACTGCGGTGCTGATTAACGTTATTTCACTTTTTTCCCGAGCTTTGCGAAGAACTTGAATGTGAGCGGCCATACTATACCGGCGAACAGTATGACGATAAAATACCTGACACCGTGCGCGACGCTGTGTCCGCCGAAAAGAGCGAGCAGCGGAGCCTTGAGGGCCGCCTTGATGCCCACGGTAATGCCCAGACCGACGGCGACTTTTATGATCTGAGCCCACCATACCGCTTCGGTGGGGAAGTTAATGTACTTGCTGTCAAGACAGAAAACAAGCATAAGCCCGACGGCGCAGAAGAGTATCATGTATGCGTTCTTTAAGCCGGAATTGTAATTATCCATATCAATGTCGGCGGGGAAATCATAAAGCTCAACAAACAGCACGAAGGCCGCCGCCATGGCGATGAACACGGAAAAGAGTATGTAAATATTCTTCGGCTTTTCGTCCATGTCGCGGAAGAATGGGTAGAGGGCAAACATCAGAACAAGTCCGATCGCAAGGCTCACGCCGACATCAAGCGGGGTGTGGACACCGACATACATACGGGAGAAGGCTGTCAGAGCGATGAGCAGGGCAAGAACGATGCGCAGAGCCGTGTTCTTAGTATACCTCGCTGGAGCGCCCAGGGTGGCAAATGCGTTCTGCGTGTGTCCGCTGGGGAAGGAGTAGCCCGTTGCCTCGGCCCTCGCGCTCTCAACGATGGTAAAGTCGGGATCCTTGACCCAGGGGCGCGGGATCCTGAACCAAAGCTTCAGAAACTGGTTGATGATAGTGCCGGCAAAGCCCACGGTCATCATATAGTAGCCGCATTTCTTACTGACGCACCAGAAAACGATTATTGCCGCGGCGATAAACACCGTCTCGCCGCCCAGATTGGTGACGAGTCCCATCAGCTTGTCCAGCAGGGGAGAGCGGATGCCTTCAAGGGCATAGAGTAATTCCATAAAGCACCTCACTAAATACTGATGTATTTATTCTAACATAGGAAAAAGCCGTTTGCAACGCAAACGGCTTTTTGGTGTTTGTCATGCAGTGAATATCATGCCTCGTCGATGATGCGGTGAATGACCTTGGTGCAGCGCTCGGTGTTGTAAACAACGGGAACGGGGTACACGGGGTTTGCCTCGGCAAGCGCCCATTTGCACATCGTGGGAATGTCCTCTTCCTTGATGTTATCAAAGCCGGTGGGGATGCCCATACGCTTGTTCATGGCGCGGATCTCGGCGATAAAGGCCTTCGCCTTCTCCTCATTACTGCCGGAGGTCTTAACTCCGGTGAGCTCGGCAAGATGAGCCAGCTTCCCGTAAACCGCCTCGCCGTAGTCTTCGAGAACTATGGGCAGGATAACGGCGTTTGCAAGGCCGTGAGGCGTATTGTAAAGTCCGCCGAGGGTGTGGGCTATGGCATGAACGTTGCCGACGCCGGCGCGGGTGAAGGCAAAGCCGGCCTTGAAGGATGCGGTCAGCATTTCCTGACGGGCCTCCATGTCGCTGCCGTCATTGTATGCGCGTTCAAGATACTTGAAGATGGCAACGGTGGCTTCCTCTGCAAGGCGAATTGTCTCCTTGGTGTTATACGTCCAGCATACATAGGCCTCTACCGCGTGAGTGAGAGCGTCCATACCGGTGGTGGCGGTGGTTTTCGGAGGCAGGTCGCGGGTGAGCTCAGGATCGAGGATAGCGTATCTGGGGACCAGGCACAGATCCATGATGGCGTACTTGTGGTGGGTCTCCTGGTCGGTTATGACCGCGGCAATAGTTGTCTCCGAGCCGGTTCCCGCCGTGGTGGGGACGGCGACGAAGGTGGGTATTCTGTGCAGGACCTTGAGCAGTCCGGCCATTTTGTTGACAGGGGTCTTGGGATGCACTACTCTTGCGGCAGCTCCCTTTGCCGCGTCCATCGGCGAGCCGCCGCCTATCGCGAGGAATGCGTCGCAGCCGGTCTCAAAATACATTTTCTGTATCTCATTAACGACCTTGACCGTGGGGTTGGAGGCGACCTCGGAATAGTGCTCGTAGGCTATACCCGCCTTGTCGAGGGCTTCCTTGGCAATAGGGGCGATAGTCTTGCCGACGGTGCGGCCGGTAACTATCATGACCTTCTTAACGTTATGCTTCTTAAAAAGCTCAGGAGCCTTAGCCAGAGCGCCCTCGCCGGTGACGGTGATGGGCTTGCGCCAGTACAGGCAGCGTGCGGCAACATTGAAAACTGCCTGGAAAGTGCGGTAATATGCTTTTTTCAGACCATCCATATGTATTTTCTCCCTTCAAAACTAATAAATATATTTTAATATATATATACTGTTTAGTCAAGAATAATGACCAATTTATGTAATCAACAAATATGGTATTGACAATATCGATATTCGATATATAATATAATTGAATATCGATAATCGATATAAGGGGTGAGTGCATGGCCAGAAAGAAATTCTCGACGCTGACAGAGCCCATGTTTTATCTGCTGATGTCCCTGAGCAAGGGCGATAAGTGCGGGATAGATATAAGCGAGTACATCTCCCGAAAGAGCTCAGGCAGGGTGCAGCTCGGCCCGGGCACGCTGTATGCCCTACTGTCTGAGTTTGAGCAGGAGGGCATCATCAAATATGTCGGCATAGAGGGGAAACGAAAGATTTACAGGATAAC
>CAMJGL010000007.1:0-90120 GCA_946405205.1 uncultured Clostridia bacterium | reverse complement strand
GCGGAAACTGCTACAACTACGAATATGACGGTTATGTCTTTGTAGACGAGCTGGGGAACTTAATGCGCCCGGAATATCTGACAAGCTATTTTCCGCAGTATATCCAAAAGCACGGTTGTAAAAGAATGCGTTTTCACGATTTAAGACACAGTTGTGCAAGTCTGCTTCTTGCGAACGGCGTTCCGCTGAAACAAATTCAGGAGTGGCTGGGACACAGCGATTTTTCTACCACCGCTAACATCTATGCCCACCTTGACTACACTTCAAAACTGTCCTCGGCAAAGGCAATGGTCAGCGGAATGGCACTTCCCGAATCGGTGAATTTCGGCAGTAAGTGGGCTGAAATTTCAGACGATGGCGGAAAGAACTGATTTTTACGGTTCGAATACGCCAAAATGCCCGAAATCGCCTTGTTCTTTCCAAAAAACGGCCTGTTCTTTCCATAGTTTTGAGCCGATTTTGAGCAAACGAGCAAAAAAGAAAAGTCCAGCAAACCCGCTTGTTTACTGGACTTTTTGGCGGAGAGTTAGGGATTCGAACCCTAGGTTCCTTTTGGGAACACAGCATTTCGAGTGCTGCACCTTCGACCACTCGGACAACTCTCCGTGTATGTGATTCCGCATTTCTTCCAAAAACTTTTGGAAAGAACTGACGGAAAGAACAACAAAATATTTAATTTTCGAACCGAAGAAAACCCTGAATTTATGGGTTTTTTAAGCGGAGCAAACAGCCAACTCTACAAAAAATTTCGAGTCAGGCCCGTTATGACCACTTCGATACGCTTCCGTATTCATAAATGCTCCCGCCGCATGAGCGGGAGCATTAAAGTTTTATCACATATTGTCCTCAAAGTCAACAGCGTCGTCGCCGTCGATGTCCATACTCATCTCGCCGACGCGCATACGGCGCTCGATCTTCATCTTCTCCACATATTCGTGGATGAGCTCCTTGACCTCATTCGGCTGGCGGATATTTTTGAGGACAAGCTCGGGGATGCTCTTGTCGGTAGAAACGACCGTCACCGTGCCCACGCCGAAAATGCGCTGCCACAGAGACTGGCTCACGCGCAGGTCGCGCACACGGTAGAGGACGACCTCATCCTGATGCACATTCAAGAAGCCGCGCTTTAAGAAGAGACGGTCCTCGCTGAGGGCGTACCGCGTGAAGCTGAGGGGCATGCCGAGTATACGCTTTCTGTCGTGCCATAATTCTACGATCTTTGATACGAGCTTTGCCATAACAGTCACTCCTTAAAAGCTTTTCTATGATTGTAACCAATAAGCGCCGAAAAATCAAGAGAGGATATGAAAAATCGCGCATGAGCAATATAAACCTCTGGACAATCCGGCGGCGGAGTTATATATTAATTAAGTTATCTCAATTTCAAGCACAGGGGAGGGGAGAGCCGTGGCCGATATAAAAAGCACCGCGATAAAGGCGGGAAAATACTTCAGAACATTTTACCGCTGGGTGCTGCTTTCGGCGGCGACGGGCGTGATATGCGGCCTTGTGGGCTCTGCCTTTCACCTGACGGTCGATTGGGTAACGGCGGTGCGCGGTGCAAACCCCTGGCTCATATTCCTGCTGCCGGTCGGCGGCCTTGCCATAGCGGCTATCTACCGCGTCAGCAAGATGGAGGGCGAGGGCACCAACGGCATCATCGACTCCATCCACGACGGCAGCCGGGTACACATCCGCCTTGTGCCGGTGATATTCGTCTCCACCGCGATAACCCATCTGGTGGGCGGCTCTGCCGGACGCGAGGGCGCGGCGCTGCAGATAGGCGGCGGGATAGGCTGCCGAATAGGGCGGCTTTTCAGGCTGGACGATAAGGACATGCGCCTTGTGACCCTGTGCGGCATGAGCGCGGTGTTCGCGGCACTGTTCGGGACTCCGCTCACGGCGACTATATTTGCCCTTGAGGTCATATCCGTCGGGATACTGTACTACTCGGGCTTCATACCCTGCCTTGTCGCTTCGGTGACGGCATACGGGATATCCCGGCTCATCGGCATAGCGCCGATGCGCTACGCGGTCGCGCTCGAGCCGCTCGAGCCATTGCTGCTGCTGAAGGTCTGCGTGCTCGCGGTCATATGTGCCGTCGTGAGCATAGTCTTCTGCGTTGCGATGCACAAAACGGAGCAGCTTGCCTCCGCCAAAATTAAAAACATATACCTCCGCACTGCGCTCGGCGGCGTGATCGTGATAGCGCTCACCCTGCTGATCGGGGACGAAAGCTACAACGGCATCGGCACCGACGTCATAAGCCGTGCGCTCAACGAGGGCGAGGCTCCGGCCTGGGGCTTTTTCTGGAAGATCGTGTTCACCGCCGTCAGCATAGGCTTCGGCTTCAAGGGCGGCGAGATCGTGCCGACGATGTTCATCGGCGCCGCCCTGGGCTGCACCGCCGGGCCGCTGCTCGGCATCCCGCCGCAGTTTGCCGCCGCGATAGCGCTCGTTGCGGTGTTCTGCGGGGCGGTCAACTGCCCGATAGCATCCATCATCCTGTCGGTGGAGCTTTTCGGCTCAGGAGAGCTCTTGTACTTCGCCCTTGCCTGCGGCATATCCTATATGCTCTCGGGCTATTTCGGCCTGTACAGCAGCCAGAAGATAATGTACTCGAAAACCAGAGCGGAATTTATAAACCGCTATGCCAAATAGAGGGTGTGCGCATGACGAAAAAAGATACCGCCGCCCTTCTGGGCTGCTATATGCTGTGGGGCTTCCAGCCGCTTTACTGGGGCCTGATCGGGGACGTCGGCACCATGACGGTGATGCCGCTGAGGATATTGTTCGCGGCGCTGTTTTCCGTGCTCATTCTGGCACTTCAGAAGCGCACGGGCGAGCTCAAAGCCCTGTTTAAGGACAGGAAAATGATGAAATTCCTCCTGCCGGCGGCGCTGTTTCTGCTTGCCGACTGGACGGTTTATATCATCCTCGTGAACTCCGGCCACATAATCGACGTCAGCCTCGGCTACTACATAAACCCCCTGCTGCTGTTCCTTATCGGAGCGCTTATCTACCGCGAAAAATGCGGCGCGGGTCATTTTGTCGCGCTGGCGGTGGCCGTCATGGGCGTCGTGGTGAGCGCCGCGGCCTTCGGAAGCGTTCCGTATACCTCGCTTATCATCGCTGTCAACTGGGCGGTCTATGCCGCGATAAAAAAGAATGTCAGCATCGACGGCGTCCTGAGCATCGCGGCCGAGACGCTTATACTGACGATACCCGCCGTGATATTCATGCTGCTTTTCCAAAGAGCCGAGCTTGCGCAGATACCCGCGTCAAGCTATTTGCCGCTGCTGGGCTCGGGCGTGGTGACGGCGCTGCCGATGTTTTTGTATTCGCGCTGCGTATCCCGACTGCCTCTGGTGCTCATGTGCTTTGCGCAGTATCTGAGCCCGACCTTCGGCCTTGTATGCGCATTCATAAAGGGCGAGAGCTTTTCATCCAGCCAGCTCATAAGCCTTGCGTTTTTCATCGCCGCGATAGTTGTTTTTACCGTAAGCGAGCTTAAACGCCAAACTATGATAAAGGAGAAATAAGATGAAGTACAGTATAAACGAGCACGCGAGAGCATTTCTTGCCGAGCATCTGCCGGAGGCGCTCGAGGCCGAAAGCAGCTATGCCGCGCTTAAAATGCTGTATGAGCTTATCGACGAAAAGGGCTTTGACGCGCCGAAATACGAAAAGCTCAATGCCTTCGGCCTCGAAGCCGACGAGGTCTACGATGAGATCTACGAGCTGAATATGCAGTAAAGCAAAAAGACAGGGCGTTTGCCCTGTCTTTTTGCTTTTATATGCGTGTTATCTTTTGTTGTAAGCCTCGATGCCCTTTTTCAGCAGCTCCATGGAGCGGGTGATGTCGGCCTCGTTGATGACGTAGGCCATGCGTATCTCGTTGACGCCCGTGTGCGGAGTTTTGTAAAAGCTCTCGGCGGGGGTGAACATGAGCGTGTCGCCGTTGTCGTCAAACTCCTCGAGCATCCAGATCTGGAACTTCTCGGCGTCGTCGACCGGCAGCTTGGCCATGACGTAAAACGCGCCCTTTGGCTCGGAATATACAACGCCGTCGATCTTCTTGAGCCCCTCGACGAGCGCGTCCTTGCGCGCGCAGTATTCCCTGCGCACCGCGTCGAAATACTCGGGGCCCACGGAGTAGAGCGCCGCGGAGGCGATCTGGTCGATGGTGGAGGTGCAAAGACGGCCCTGGCACCACTTCATCGCGTGGTTATACAGCTCCTTGTTTCTGGTTATCATGCAGCCGATGCGTGCGCCGCAGGCGGAAAAGCGCTTGGAGACCGAGTCGATGACGACAACGTTGTCCTCATAGCCCTCAAGCTGCAAAAGGCTCATGAGCTTCTCGCCGCCGTAGACAAATTCGCGGTAGACCTCGTCGCCGATGATGAAAAGCCCGTGCTCGCGGGCGATGTCCGCCATGAGACGCAGCTCCTCCTCGGTCAGGACGGTGCCGGTGGGGTTGCCGGGGTTCGTGAACATGATGGCGCGGGTGCGCTCGTTTATGCAGGCCTCCACGCGCTCGCGCACGGCGAACTTATATCCCTCCTCGGGCTTTGTGGTGATGGGGCGGACAGTCGCTCCGGTGAGGGTCACGAAGGTGGAGTAGTTGGGGTAAAACGGCTCGGGGATGATGATCTCGTCGCCCTCGTCGAGGATGCAGGAAAGGGCGATCTGAAGCGCCTCGGAGCCGCCGGTGGTGACGAGCACCTGCTTGCTGTTTATCGGTGCGCCTATCCTGCCGTAGTAGTCGACGACGGCGTTTATCATTTCGGGAACGCCGTCGGAGGGCGCGTACTCCAGAACAGGCTGGGAGAAGTTTTTGACCGCCTCAAAGTAGGCCGCGGGTGTGGCTATATCCGGCTGGCCGATGTTCAGGTGGTAAACCTTCTTGCCGTTTTTGACGGCCTCGGCGGCGTAGGGAGCGAACTTTCTCATGGGTGAAAGCCCGCATTTTTCTATCTTGCCTGAATATTTCATGCGCTGATGCTTCCTTTCAAATTGAACTGTTTTTCTGCGTTTATCATATTTTACCACCCATACGGAGCATATTCAACCGCACGGCGCAAGAAAAGCTTGACAAGTTTTTCGCACAAAAGGTATCTCTTGCCCATGGAGCGAGAGTTTGATACAATATAAAAATAAAGCAAAAGTACAAAGGCGGTGAAGGGATGCTGAGAATATTTTACGGCAGGGCAGGCACGGGCAAAAGCGCGGCGGTCATGTCGGAAATAAAGGCCGCGGCGGACAAGGGCGAGGGCGGATATATCCTGCTCGTACCCGAGCAGTACAGCCACGAGGCCGAGCGCGAGCTGTGCGCCATGTGCGGCGACAGCCTTTCGCTCTATGCCGAGGTACTGAGCTTCACGGGACTTGCACGCAGGATAAGCACCGAGCTCGGCGGCCTTGCGCAGGCGTATCTTGACAAGGGCGGCAGGCTGCTTTGCATGGCGCTTGCGGCCGACGGCCTGTATTCAAGGCTGAGGGTATATTCCGCCGCAAGGCGCAGGTCGGAGCTTCAGGCGATGCTGCTCGCGGAGATCGACGAGCTCAAGACCGCCTGCGTGAGTTCCGAAAAGCTGCTTGAGGCTTCGGAAGTCTGCGAGGGCGCGCTTGCCGATAAGCTGCACGACCTCGGCCTTGTGCTCGAGGCCTATGACGCGGTCGTGGCAAACGGCCACGCAGACCCCACCGACCGGCTCACGCGGCTTGCCCGGCAGATACCCGAAAGCTCTCTGGGCAGGGGCAGCCATGTGTATGTCGACGGCTTTACCGACTTCACCGCGCAGGAGCGACGTGTGCTCGAGGAGCTGCTTTTAAAGGGCGTGGATCTTACCGTGTGCCTCGGCTGCGACGATCTCAAAGGCGGCAGCGAGATATTTGAGCTGTGCCGCATAACTGCGCGCACGCTCCTTGCCTTTGCAAAGGAAAAGGGCATCGAAACGCAGGTACGCCGCTGGGAGGAGACGGGCAGCAAGGACGCGGCTCTGGTCTATTACGCCGACAATATGTTCAGCTACTCCTCCGCCGTGTACCCCGAAAAAATAGAAAATATAAGCATAAGCACCGCGCCCGATATGAGCGCAGAGTGCGAGTTCGCGGCGGCGCGAGCGGTTGAGCTCGTGCGCGAAACGGGCTGCCGCTGGCGCGATATCGCCGTTGCGGCGCGTGGCTTTGACGACTACAGGCTGAGCCTTGAGAGCGCGTTTGCGCATTACGGCGCACCGCTTTACACCGCGCGAAAGTCGGATCTTCTTTCAAAGCCTCTGCCGATGCTCATTTCCTCGGCGTATGAGATAGTCGACGGCGGCTGGGACAGCTCCGACGTGCTGGATTACCTACGTACCGGCCTTGCGGGACTCAGCCGCGAGGAGTGCGACGAGCTTGAAAACTACATTTTCATGTGGCAGCTTCGCGGCTCGGCATGGACACGCGGCGAGGACTGGCGTCTGCACCCGGACGGCTACGGCGCGGAATTTAACGACGCGGCCTATGATACTCTGAGCAGGATAAACGAGCTGCGCAGGCGGGTGTCCGCGCCCTTACTGCGCTTTGCGGAGAACACGAAAAGCGCCGATACCGCCGCCGGACAGGCGGAGGCTCTGGCGCAGCTTCTGGAGGAGCTTGAGCTGTCGGAAAGGCTGAGTGCGCGCGCGGAGGAGCTTGCCGATGCCGGCAGAGCAGAGGCGGCTCAGGAATATGCCCAGCTCTGGGATATAACAGTGTCCGCGCTTGAGCAGAGCGCGGCGATACTCGGCGACACGGCGATAGACCGCGAAGCCTTCGGCAGGCTGTTCACGCTCATGCTGTCAAAATACGACGTCGGCACCATACCCGCGGCTCTCGACCGCGTGACGGCGGGGGATTTTGACCGTATGCGCCGCAGGAACATAAAGCATCTCATCGTGCTGGGCGCGACGGACACGCGCATACCCAAAACGGACGCCGATGCAGGCGTTTTCTCCGCCGAGGAGCGCAAAAGGCTGCTGCAGATGGACATCGACCTCGGCGGCGCGGGCGAGAGCGAGCTCTGGCGGGAATTTTCACTCGTGTACAACTGCCTGACCCTGCCCTCGGAGAGTCTGAGCTTCTGCCTGCCCGCCTTCAACGAAAGCGGCGAGGCGCAGAGACCGGCCTTCGTCGTAAACCGCGCAAGAGCGATGTTCGGGCTTGAGGATAAGGCCGTGAGCCTGTCGAAGCTGAGGATGAACGCCGCAGCTCCCGCCATGGAGCTTGCAGCCCATGCACTGCGCGGCGGCGGAGCGGCGGAAGCCTCGGCGGCGGAATACTTCGCCGCTAACGATCCCGAGCGCCTTGAGACTCTGCGCCGTGCCTCGGAGCTTAAACGCGGCAGCCTGTCAAGGGACTCCGTGCGGGCGCTTTACGGCGATAAAATACACTTTTCCGCTTCGAGGATAGATAAATTCGCCTCCTGCCGCTTTGCATATTTCATGCGTTATGCTCTTGGTGCAAAGCCCCGCGAGCCGGCGGGCTTCACGGCGCCGGAGATGGGCGTTTTCATGCACTATATCTTAGAGCGCGTGGCCCGCGACGTGTCGCAGGCAGGCGGCTATAAAAATATAAGCGACGATGAGCTGCGCAGGCTGACGGACAAATACATCGCCGAATACGTTCACGATACGCTGAACGATTTCAGGGAGAAGTCGAAGCGGTTTGAATATCTTTTCCGCCGCCTGACGAAAAGCGTGCAGCAGATCGTGCAGGACATGGCCAACGAGCTGAGAAGCTCGGACTTCGAGCCCCTGTCATTTGAGCTTGACTTCGGCAAAACCGAGAACCTGCCGCCGCTTCAGCTCGGCGAGGGCGAGGACAGCCTTGTTCTCACCGGCATCGCCGACAGGGTCGACGGCTGGCTGCACGAGGGCAAGCTGTACCTTCGCGTTGTCGATTACAAGACCGGCAGCAAGCGCTTTGAGCTGTCCGATGTGCTGTACGGCATGAACCTGCAGATGCTGCTGTATCTGTTTTCGCTGTCGGAAAACGGCAGGCTGCTGTACGGCAGCGAGATAGTACCCGCAGGGGTGCTGTATATCCCCGCGAAGGATGTTGTGATTTCCTCGGGCACAAGGCTCAGCGACGAGGCTCTTGAAAAGGAGCGCTCGGGCAGGGTAAAACGCAGCGGGCTGATACTCGACGACCCCGGCGTTATTAACGCCATGGAGCACGGGGAGGACCCCCGATACATCCCCGTGAAGTTCAAAAACGGCGTTCCTCAGGGCGACGCCCTCGTTTCGGCGGAGCGTCTGGGGCTTCTTGCAAGGCACATCGACGATACGCTCAGGTCGATGGCGGCCGAGCTCAGACGCGGCAGCATAGCCGCCGACCCGTATTACCGCGCCCAGCAGGAGAGCGCCTGCGCAAACTGCGATTACGTTGAGGCCTGCCGCTTCACCGACGGCGAAAACGGCGAGCATATGCGCCCGACGCCGCGCCTTGCCGCAACAAAGGTGTGGAACATTCTTGAAGGAGGCGGGGAAAATGGCTGAGTTCAAACCGACGGCTTCCCAGCGCGACGCTATATTCACCCGCGGCAGGACGGTGCTCGTTTCGGCGGCGGCAGGCAGCGGCAAGACCAAGGTGCTCACCGAGCGGCTGCTGTCGAGGATATCCGACGACGCGGATATCGACAGCTTTCTGGTCATAACCTTCACCAAGGCCGCGGCGGCGGAGCTGCGCAGCCGCATCATGGACGAGATCGCCCTGCGCCTTGCGTCGGAGCCCGACAACCGACGGCTGCGCCGCCAGAGCGCGCTGTGCCAGCGGGCGCAGATAGGCACAATCCACAGCTTCTGCCAGAGCTTCCTGCGCGAAAACTGCCACGCGGCGGGGCTGTCGCCGGAGTTTCGGGTCATCGAGGAGGACAGGGCCGAGGCGATAAAGGCCGCGGTGCTCGAGCGCGTCATGGACGAGTGCTACGAGGCACCCGACGAGGGCTTCAGGCTCCTTGCCGACACCGTGGGCAGGGGGCGCGACGATAAGCGCCTGGCTGAGCTCGTCGTGAGCATACACAAAAAAATGCAGAGCCACGCAAGACCCGAGGACTGGGCTGCGCGGCAGATAGCGGCATACGAAACTGAAACGGACGACGCGGGAAAGACCCCGTGGGGCGCGGAGATACTGGAAAACGTCAAAATGTCCGCCGACTACTGGGCAGACCGCATGGAGCTTCTTGTGCGCGAGGCTTCGGCGGAGGAGAAAATCGCCGAAAAATACGGGCCGAGCATTGCGGAGACCGCGCTGCAGCTCAGGGATTTTTCCCGCGCTCTCGACGAGGGCTGGGACAGGGCGAGAAGCCTTCTGCCCATTGAATATCCGAACCTCGGCAGGCTGACGAAATCTCCAAACCCGGAGCTTTCCGAATACATAAAGGCAGTGCGCGATGTGTGTAAGGCGCAGGTCAAAAAGTACGCGGAGCTTCTGTCGGACACAAGTGAGGAGCTGCTTTGCGATATGCGTGCGACGGCTCCCGCCATGCGGGCGCTGCTTGAGCTGACGCTGCGCTTCGACAGAGCCTACGCCGCGGAAAAGCGCCGCCGCGCCGAGGTCGATTTTTCCGATCTCGAGCATATGACGGCAAGGCTGCTGACAAATCCCGACGGCAGCCCGACCGGGCTTGCGCACGAGGCATCTCAGCGCTACACCGAGATAATGGTCGACGAGTATCAGGACGTAAACCGCGTGCAGGATACGATATTCCGGGCGCTGTCCAAAGACGGGAAAAACCTGTTCATGGTCGGCGATATGAAGCAGTCGATCTACCGCTTCCGCCTTGCGGACCCCACGATATTCGCCGAAAAATACCTCAGCTACTCAGACCTTGCCGACGCGCCGGAGGGCGAGCCCGTGCGCATCATGCTTCAGGAGAACTTCCGCTCCCGCCGCGAGGTCATCGAGGGAGCCAACCACGTTTTCCGCTGCTGTATGTCGGGAAAGCTCGGCGAGCTGGATTACGACGAAAAGGCGGAGCTGAAGTACGGCGCGGGCTATGAGGGCGACGGCACTTTGCCTGAGCTCATGCTCGTGGACGTTAACAGCGACGAGGACGACATGCGCGACAGAACGACAAGAGAGGCCGCCGCCGTCGCGGAAAAGATAAAGCAGCTCATGGCCTCCGGCATGGAGGTGGGCGGCAGACCCCTGCGCTACGGCGATATCGCGCTTTTGATGCGCTCGGCAAACGCCGTCGGGGAGACCTACCGCCGCGAGCTCATCGCCGCGCAGATACCGGTCGCTTCGGGACAGGGCGGCAGCTTTTTCGCGTCGGACGAGATAACATTGCTCATGTGCCTGCTTGCCGTTATCGACAACCCCCGTCAGGACGTGCCGCTCATCGCGGTGCTCCGCTCGGCGGCCTTCGGCTTTACCGCCGACGAGCTTTCCGGGATACGCGTGACGGATAAAAAATGCGATTTTTACACCGCACTTATAAAAACCGCGGAGAACAACGAAAAGTGCGCCGCGTTTTTAAAGACGCTCAACGGCCTGCGCGACCGCGCCCCGGATACGGAGCCGGGCGAGTTGCTGCGGCATATTTATGATGAGCTCGACCTCATGGCGCTGTGCGCCGCGATGCCGGACGGGCAGCTTCGCTGCTCTAACCTGCGCCTGATGCTGGAGCTTGCAAAGCGCTTTGAAAAGGGAGGCTTCCGCGGCCTGCACCGCTTCAACGAATGGCTGGGAAAGCTCGCCGAGCGGGGCGACGATATGGCCCGAGGCGCGACGGGCAACGCCGTGCAGATAATGACGGTGCACAAGTCCAAGGGCCTTGAGTTTCCCGTTGTGTTCCTGTGCGACACCTCCCGCCGCTTCAACAAAAACGATTCGCAGTCGCCGGTGACGGTGCATCCCGTGCTGGGTCTCGGCCCCAAGGTCGTGGACGTAGAGCGGGGGATAGAATACCCCTCGCTTGCACGCAGAGCCATAAAGCTCAGAGCCGACAGGGAGCTGCTGTCCGAGGAGATGCGCCTTCTGTACGTTGCGCTGACCCGAGCGCGTGAGCGGCTCATCGTGAGCGCCGCAGTGAAGGATCCTGAGTCCAAGCTCAAAAAGCTCATGCTCATGGTCTCAAGACCCATGCCGCCGGAGGTCTTGATGTCGGCCGGCTCGCTGTCCGAGTGGATGATGTACGCGCTGCTGTGCGATGACGGCAGCAGGCTGAAGCTCAGCATAGTCGGCTCCGGCTCCGACGGCGCTCAGGAGGAAGAAAAGCCCGCAGAGCCGTCTGCCAAGGCAGACCCCGAACTCGTCGCGGAGCTTGAGAAAAACCTGAGCTTTGCCTACCCCTTCGCTGGCGCGTCCCTGCCCTCCAAGGTTACGGCGACGGAGCTCAAGGGCGCTCAGGAGGACGACGGGGAAGCCGTCAGCATCGCGCCTAAGGCGCGGCGCTCTTTCCGAAGCCCCGATTTCCTGCGGAATAAAAAGCCGCTCAGCGGCGCGGAAAAGGGCACCGCGACGCATATGCTGCTGCAGTTTATCGACTACGCCAAGGCGCAGACCGAGCAGGGCGTGAGGGAGGAGCTGGAGCGGCTCACTGCCTCAAAGCACCTCAGTCAGCGGCAGGCCGAGGCGGTGGACGTGCCCGGCGTTCTGCGGCTGTTCGGTTCGGAGCTGGGACGGCGCATCATGGCGGCGGATAATATGCGCCGCGAGTTCAGATTTTCGCTCCTGTGCCCCGCGGAGGACTTCTTTGAAGGCGGCGAGGGCGAAAAAGTCCTGCTCCAGGGCGTAGTGGACTGTCTCATCGAGGAAAAGGGCGAGCTCACGGTCATAGACTATAAGACCGACAGAGTAAGGGGAAGTGCGCTCACAGAGAGGGCAAAGGCATATGCCGGTCAGCTCAGGGCCTACGCCATCGCCGTCGGTAGGATAACCGGAAAGCCCGTCAAACAATGCGCGCTGTATTTCCTTGACAGCGGCGAGACCGTTTTTGTGGATGAAAAATAAAGCTTCTGTCCGGGATAAGTATTGGTGAACAAAAATATACATTTTGAAAGATGCCGCTTTCCAAGTTTAAGGACAAACCTATCTCCTTTGACTTGAAAGGCATTTTAGGCTGAAAAATGTTGTGAATTTTCATTTCTGGAGTGAGACAAATAAGCTGAAGCGCGCTATGATATAGTTGCCATTTGAAGTTTTTGGCCGATTTTCCCGTCTGTGTTTATAAAGAAATGGTTAGACAAACTTGAATTTGACAAAATGAGGAACTGTTATGAAAGTTGGAATTAGTTTTCTTGATATTTTAGTCAGTGAAGTCACAATGGTTATTGGTGCGCTGATTTTTCTCGTCTGCGGGGCATTGCTGATTTTTAAGCATAGATCATTGAACGGTTCTCAAAAAGGGCTTGCTGTTACTGCGCTGATTGTAACAGGCATTTATTTGGTTTTTATTATTTATCTAGTTTTAATGTGGGGATAATTCAAGGATTGCATATTTGAGAACTCACAACTTCCAATTGCCGAACAAACAGCACATACTCTCCGATAGGAGCGAGGCTGAAATATGCCTTGCTCCTTTTCGCTTGCCAATGGGCACTAATAAAAAATGAATAAAAAGGTCAGCCCGAAGCCGTAAAAAAGTTCTTGCAAAATATTTTGCGGTGTGCTACAATTCACTTTGCGTCTTGTAACCACGCACCGCGTGCTCAAGACAGCCTATGATGAGGAGAAATGAACAATGAAGGCAGGAATCCATCCTAACTATCAGCCCACCGTTATCAAGTGCGCCTGCGGCGCCACCATCGAGACCGGCTCCACCCGCCCCGGCATCAGCGTTGAGATCTGCTCCAAGTGCCACCCCTTCTACACCGGCAAGCAGAAGCTCGTTGACACCAGCGGCCGCGTTGATAAGTTCAACCGCAAGTACGGCATCAAGTAAGTTTATTTTGGGCATTTTTAAAGACCATGCGAAAGCATGGTCTTTTGCCGTTTTTATACAGATTTGAATGAAGATTCAGAGGCTCTTTTTTGCCGCGTCCTCGAGCCAACGCGTGGCGCAGTGGGCCATGTATGCCGGGCCGAAGCGGAACACTTCCTCGTTAAACAGCACGTCCGGGCTGTGCTGCTGGGTTGCCGGACGGTCGGCAAAGCCGGCGGACAGATAGATGTATGCCCCGGGGATGCGCTCAAGAACGCAGGCGAAATCGTCGGAGGCCGTGGCCTTGAGGTCGGCGACGGCGAACTGCCCGGGCACGTCCAGCTCCTTCATATAGCCGGCGAAGCTCTCCGTTACGTCGTGGTCACATATGAGCGGCGGCACCTCGGCGATCATCTCCACCTCTGCGCTGCCGTTGTAGGTCTCCGCGACGGAGGCCGCGACCTGCTTCATCCGGCGCACAAGCAGCTCCCGCTGCTCGGGCGAATCGGTGCGGATGGAGCCATGCAATTGCGCCGTTTCGGGAATGATATTGTACGCGTCGCCGGCGCTGAATATGCCGACGGTCATAACGCTTGCCTGGGTGGATGTGATCTCGCGCGCCACGATGGCCTCCAGCGCCAGATAGATGTGGACGGCGATGTTTATGGGGTCAACGCTCCGCTCGGGATATGCGCCGTGCGAGCCCTTGCCGCGCACCGTGATCTTGAAGCCGTCGACTGAGTTCATCATGGTGCCGGTGGAATTGTAAAGAAAAAGCGTGGGCGGCATCTGTCCTGAGGTGACGTGGAAGCTCAGCGCCGCGTCGGGCTTCGGGTCCTCAAGAACGCCGTCGGCTATCATGGCCTTGGCGCCGAGGAAAACCTCCTCCGCGGGCTGGAACATCAGCTTGACAGTGCCTGCGAGTGCGTCCTCGTTCTCCTTGAGAAGCTTTGCCGCCGTCAGAAGCTGAGCCGCGTTGCAGTCGTGTCCGCAGGTGTGGGCCGCGTCGCAGGAGCTGGCAAAGGGCAGACCGCTTTCCTCACGCATGGGAAGGGCGTCCATGTCGCTGCGAAGCAGTATCGTTTTTCCGCCCGCCTTGCCGACGGTCGCCACGACGCCGCAGCCGCCGCAGAGCTTCGGGGCATAGCCCATCTCCGTAAGCCTGTCCCGGATAAATGCCGAGGTGTTCGGAAGCTCCATGCCGACCTCGGGGTTTTGATGCAGATATCGCCTGTTGGCTGTTGTCTCTTCAAACAGCTCAACCGACCGTTTCAGATAATCCAATGAAATTACTCCTTTTCTGCTTTGATATCGTTCTGCCTATTACATTATCACCTTAAGCCCCCTTAATCAATACAAATATAAGTTCAACTTCCCTGCGGCCGTTTGACTTAGCTCCCCGCGGCTGATATACTTTTAAAAAATTTTTTCGCATATCCTGTAACCTTTCCCGAAGCCCGTGCATCTATTAGTCGAAAGCAAACGAAACGGATCATTTGCGGAAAGGAAGAAAGAAAATGAAAAAGATAATTAATGCAGTGATGGATTGCGCCGGTGTAAACTCCGAAATATATAACCTGACGGCTGTGCGCAGAGGAGGCCTCTTCGAGATAGCCTTCCGCACGGACTATCTCAGCTACGAGGCGTATGTGGACGCGGAGAGCGCGGAGGTGCTCGGCTTCAGCTTCGAGCCGGTCGAGCCCGGCGTGACAGAGTACGAAAAGGCAGCGGCATAAGATGATAAGCCGTTCGGCAGAGAATGGGGCAAACAGTGAAAACAGATATAATCGACGAATTGTTCAGAAAATACTATAACGAGGCTCTGCTATACACCCTTTCGCTCTGCCACAGCAGGGAGACTGCCGAGGATGTGGTATCCACAGCGTTCTTCAAGGCCCTCGAAAGCGCCGACGACAGCATAAAGAGCTTTAAGCCGTGGCTGCTGTCGGTGTGCCGCAACGAGTATTACTCCATATGCCGGAAGCAAAAGCACATGAGCGGCGGAGAGATCCCCGAGGAGCTTTCAAGCAGCGACGAGGAGTTTCTTGAGACGATAATCCGGCAGGAGGAGTACAGGGCGCTCTATCAGGCGATAGGACACCTGCCGGAGCCGCAGAGAGAGGTCATCACCCTGTTTTATTTCAGCGGCCTTACCGTGCGCGAGGCCGCCGAAGCGACGGGCAAAAGCGAGAGCAATGTGAAGGTACTTTTATACCGCGCAAGAGAAAATCTGAAAAAGTATTTAGGAGGATAGAAATGGATTTTGAGGAACTGTACAAAAAGGTTCAGGACGGAACGGCGACCGAGGAGGAAAAAGCCTATGTGGAGGATAAGATACACCGGATAAGCCAAATCCTCGACGAGCCCGCCGTGAAAAGCCCTGAGATAGAGCTTGCCGACGAGGCGACCGTCAAGGCCGCGCGCAAAAAGTTCAGCCTGAGATCGACGATACGCACGATCGTGGTCGTGCTGTGCGTCCTCGCGGTCATAGCCTGCGGCGTCTGCGGCTATATCTTCGGAACGGCGATACCCGCGGCCAAGTCGTCTGCGGCGATAAGCAGGGAGCAGGCCGTCGACATCGCAAAGGACTGCGTTATCGAATACATCAGCGCCGACGAAAACATCGACTTCGTCGTTCACGACGTCGACCGCGACCTCGATACCCGCGACGGCCTGAAAAACGCCGTGTATCACTATGAGGTCGAGCTCAGATACAACGGCGTCGAGTACGAGGTTGACGTAAACGCGAAATCAGGCTACGCGGTCATCACCGACATCGACCGCGACTGATATATCTTTTAATCGGCACCACGGTGCAGACTCTCACCCCCTGTAATCGGCTCATAAAAAGCCGGCGGCGCGGTCAAAAGACCGCGCCGTTTTTTGCTTTGTTTTATTGATTTAGTAGAGGCAAGTCTCAATGTAGCGGTGAAGTATCGCCGCGACCTGTGCGCGGGTCGCGCCGTCTTTGGGCATGAGATTGTTGTTATCGCCGTTTATGATGCCCTCGGCGTTTGCCCATGACATCGCATCGCGTGCAAAGAGGGAAACGCTGCTGTAATCGTCAAAGCCGCTGATGTCGGCGGAGGCGCTGACATCGACGCTCTTGTACGCCGCGTAGCGGTAGAGTATCGCCGCCATCTGCTCGCGGGTTATGGTGGCGTTGGGGGCGAAGGTATTTTCGTCAAAGCCCTTGACTATGCCGTTTGCCGCCGCCCAGTCGACCGCCGCGCTGCACCAGACGCCCTGAGTATCGGCAAAGGAAGCGGGCTCGGCCTCGGGCTGTCCCTCCATGCGCCAGAGCACCGTTACCAGCATCCCGCGGGTCATGGTGACTTTGGGGGAGAAGGCGTTTTCGGACGTGCCCTTGAAAAGCTCGTTGTTGTATGCGTAGGCTATGTCGCCGTAGCACCAGTAGTCATCGGGAATGTCGAAGAAGGGGAAGCGGATGAGCGCGTTGGCAAGACCTGCTTTCGTATTGCAGGTGTAGAGACCCTTGGAGTATCCGCCGCCGGCGCAGACGATGGCGCCGTCTGAGCCGATGCTGACAGCGGCAAGGGTGTTGGAGCTTTCGTTTGCACCCACGGTATAGGGAACGCTCGCGGTGCAGCCGGCATTTACGGCCTCACCGCCCACGGCGGCGTTCACGACGAAGACAGAGGCGCTGTCAAGCTGGCTGCCGAGAGCGCGCTTCTGTGCCGCGTTGAGCTCGGGCGTGCCTATGGAGACGGTGAAGTCAGCGCCCTTTGCGATATCCGCGGTATCAAATGCGGCGCTGCCGTCAGCGGTTTTGAACTCAACCTTAGCCGCCTGCGAGAGCGCGGTCATGCCGCGGCCCCAGACCTCGAGAACGGAGGCTTTGGCGGCCGAGCCGTCTATCGTGACGGTCTTGCCTTCGGCGCCCAGCTCGCGCATCATGATCTCGGTGGGGAACACAACGAGGCTGTCGGATGTGACGGCCGCCGGTGCGCTGAGCACGTTCTTGCCGCAGCTTACGGGAACGGCGGTGAGGGTCACGCCGCCGCCGAGGACGATGACCGCGTCATTGTCGGTGGGGAAGTTCGTGTCCCTGCCCATGGAGTCGGCGATGTCAAGGATGAGCTTGTTGATCCTGTCCTTGACGGCCTTGGTGAAGATGTTGTCGAACTGAACGGAAGCGGCCGCGTCGCCGAAGGCGTGGGACTTGACGATGCGGAGGATCTCGTTGAGGATCTCGCCGCTTTCGATCTTGTCAAGACCGGTCTGCACCCAATCGGGGTAGTTGCCGTCGTCTTCGCCGCCCAGATGGCTCTGGTAGATGTAGTTCACGGCGTCAAGGAGGTTCTTGTCCCCGGTGACGGGGATATTGGTGATCTCGCGGACGATTTCCTGAATATCGGCGATGATCCTTGCGTTCATCCAGGCTACGATGCCGTCGTCAACGACAACGAATTTTTTCAGGAAGTCTCCGAGGAAGGTCCCGGCGACGGTGGCGAGCATATCCTCGGTGAAGCCGAGGGTGCGTCCGTATTCGGTGAGATCGTCGATGCTGCGCTCCTCGCCGGTCGCGGGATCGGTAAAGGTGATGGGGCCGACGTGGTTTTTGGTCGTGACGTTCACGATCATGCTGCCCTCGGTCTCGCGCAGCTCGACAAAGCGGACGGGAGAGGGGTATGTAAGGCCGGAGCCGGTCTCGATATCATACATGGTATTGCCGCTTTCGGTGGTGAGCTTGGCGATATCCTGCGCGTGCATATGCCCGGTGAACACAAGCTCCATGCCCGCGTCGGCAAGCTCGGCCGCGATACGATCATAGTCCTCAACAAGATACATGGAGAGAATGTCGGGCTCCATGGAGAAGTGGGGGACAAAGCCGTGGTGGGAAAGGCCGATGACGCGGTCGCCGCGTGCCTTGGCAGCGGATACCTGCTCGATCGCCCACGCCTCGAGCTCGGGGCTCATCTCGCCGCGGGTCTCATGCTCGACCTGCCCCTTGGAGTTATTGTCGGCGCTGTAGCAGCAGGTGTCCATAGCGACGAGAGTAACGCCGTCCGCGATCTGCGCGGCATAGGAGAGCTGACCGGACTCCTTGCCCTCGGGGGGAGTAAAGCGCGCGATGATGCTGTCGTCGGAATATACAAAGTCGTATACCTCGGCAAAATCGGCAGGCTCGGTGCGAGTGGCCGGAACGGCGGCGCCGTCGGCGGTGTTGAAGTTCATCGCGTTTTTGTTGCGGACGTCGTGGTTGCCGTTGATGACGTAGACCTTCAGGCCGGGCACGTCCTTTTCAAGCTGCTGCAGGCGCTCGGCGATGACCTGATGGCACTCAAGCTCGCCGTCCTTGGTGAGGTCGCCGGAGACAAGCAGCACATCGGGCCTGTCTTCCCTGACTGCGTCCAGCAGCTCAAGGTTTATCGCGTCGCTCTCCGTGAGCATCTTGCGGTCGCTGTTGAGGGCTGTGGTGAAGTCCTCGGTGTCCTTGATCATGGTGGGCGACATATAGTGTATGTCGCTGAGTACGGCGATCTTCAGGCTTTTTTCGTACTTTCCGCCGTCGTCTTCGGCTGCCAGCGCGGGCAGGACCAGCGTGCAGGCCATGACGAGAACGAGAAGCACGGAGAGAAAACGCCGTATGCGGGTGGTTTTTGCCATAGCTTATTCTCCTTCACTATTGATTTTTGTTTTTTTATTTAATAATACCATTTTAATACATGACCGCGGGGATTACAAGTACAAGTAGCGCAAATTCAAAACAAACCCGTCCGGCAGTACGATGTTGACATAGAAAAAATAAATATATATAATGATGCACCATGAACAGAGAAAATTTCTTCAGAAAATATGACAGGATAATCGCGCAGCTCGGGGATACGAAGCCGCGCCTGCTGCTGCATAGCTGCTGCGGCCCCTGCTCAAGCTCGGTGATAGAGCTTCTGGCAAAGAATTTCGAGGTCACGGTGCTCTGGTATAACCCGAACCTCTGGCCCGAAAAGGAATTTGAAAAGAGGCTCGAGACTCAAAAGAAGCTTTTGGCCTGCCTTGACAACGACGGGATACACGCGCAGCTTTTGGAGCGCCCCTGGCGCAGCGAGGATTACATGAGCCGCATAAAGGGACTTGAGAACGAGCCCGAGGAGGGCGCGCGCTGCCTTGAATGCTTCCGCATACGCCTTGAGGAGACGGCGAAGACTGCCGCGGAGCTGGGCTTTGACTGGTTCTGCACCACCCTCACCGTATCCTCCCGCAAGGACGCCGTCGCGATAAACGCCATAGGCCGTCAGGCGGAGGAGAGGTACGGCGTGCGCTGGCTTCCTTCGGAGTTTAAAAAGCGGGAGGGCAACCACCGATCGATAATCCTTTCGGAGAAGTACGGCCTGTACCGCCAGGAGTACTGCGGCTGTGTGTTTTCAATGAATGCGGAGGATAAGAATGAACATTAAAGTTAAAAGACTTGTGACCGCCGCCGTTATCGGCGCACTGTACGCGGCGCTGACGATGGCGCTCGCGCCGATAAGCTACGGACCGCTGCAGTTTCGCGTATCCGAGGTGCTGTGCATCCTGCCGTATTTCCTGCCCTACACCGCGTGGGGGCTTTTCTTCGGCTGCATGATAGCAAATCTCGCAAGCGCCGCGGGGATACTTGATATAGTGTTCGGCTCGTTGGCAACGCTCATAGCCTGCGCCGGAGTCGCCCTCTGCGGTATGCGCGGCAACGGCGGGATAAAGAGCAAGTTTCTCGCCTGCCTCATGCCTGTCGTCTGGAACGGTATTATCGTCGGCGCGACGCTCACCATCGCCCTTGCGGGGCTCAACCCGCTTAAAGAGTTCGGCGCTTTCGCCCTGTTTGCCGGGGAGGTGGCTCTGGGCGAGCTGGGTGTGATGTTCGTCATCGGCCTGCCGCTCATGACCTATCTGCCCAAGCAAAAATTTTTCGCCGAGTTCGTCATGAGGCATTGACAAACTCCGACAAAAATATTAATATCCATATTGTTATAGGGGGGCTGGGTTTTCCCGGCTGAGACGGAGAGAATTGAATCTCCGCCACCCTTGAACCTGATCCGGGTAATGCCGGCGTAGGAAACGAAAATCGGATTTTTTATCGTTTTCCTATGACCGCTCTGCTCCGGCAGCGCGGTTTTTTCGTTTGAAAGGAGAAATAATCATGAGCAACGGAAAATCACATCTCAAGCTCCGCGCACTGTGCGAGGGCGCCGTTTTCGTGGCGCTGGCGCAGGTGCTCAGCTACCTCAAGCTTTTTGAGCTGCCGCAGGGCGGCTCGATCACCGTGGGCATGCTGCCCATATTCCTGTACTGCGCCCGCTGGGGCTTCGGTCCGGGCATGCTGGCGAGCATAACCTACAGCATCCTGCAGCTCCTGCTCGACGGAGCATATGCATGGGGCTGGCAGTCCATCATCGGCGACTATATCCTTGCCTTCTCCGTTCTGGGCATCGCCGGAGCCTTCAGCAAGAAGGAATACGGCTTCTTCATCGGCACCGTCGTCGGCTCCTGCGCAAGATTTCTCGTGCACTACGTCGTCGGCGCGACAGTTTGGGCCGAATATATGCCGCCGGAGTTTTTCGGCTTGACCATGACCACGCCGTGGTTCTACTCCGCTCTGTATAACGGCAGCTATATGGTCATCGACATGGTCATCTGCCTCGTTGTCGGCGCGCTGCTCTGGAAGCCGCTCAAAAAGTACATCAGAGGCGAAGACCTCAAGGCCGCATAAAAAATTGTTGACATTCTGAAACCTTGTCGTATATAATAAGCTTCCGATGCCTGTGGGCATCGGAAGCATTTAATTTTGTCAACTACTTTCGGTCAATGACCGGATGTTGAGTATCATTTTGAAAGGAGTGCAGAAAAATGCTGCGTACTTACCAGCCCAAAAAGCGTCAGCGCAAGAAGGAGCACGGCTTCCGCAAGAGAATGGCCACCGCAAACGGCCGCAAGGTTCTGGCCCGCCGCAGAGCGAAGGGCAGAGCAAAGCTTTGCGCCTGATTTGGCAGCTTTGAGCACGGGGAAAATTTAAATATTTTTCAGGGCGGGTAATATCCGCCCTTAAAGTGTTTATCCAACCATCGGAAAGCAAGGGTGAAATAATTGGATTTCAGGGGAACACTGAAAAAGAATTATGAGTTCAGACGGCTTTACTCCAAGGGCAAGACCGCCGTCACACCCTATCTTGTGGTGTACAGCCTGAAAACCGGGCGCGACCACAGGCGCGTGGGTTACACCGTGTCCACCAAGCTGGGCAAGGCGGTCGTCCGCAACCGCGTCCGCCGCCGCCTGAGGGAGATCTACCGCCTGAATGCGGACAAGCTCATCGACAACGCCGATATCGTCATAGTGGCAAGAAGCCGCTGCGTCGGGGGCGAGTTTGCAAAAATGGAGAAGGCTTTTCTTCACGCCTGCGCGGAGCTGAAGCTCCTCAGGGAGGCTGAGCAATGAAAAAGCTCCTCATCGCGCTGGTGCGCTTTTACAGGAAGTATATCTCTCCCGCGTTTCCGTCCCACTGCCGCTTTATCCCTACCTGCTCACAGTACGCCATCGAAGCTCTGGAGAAATACGGAGCTTTGAAAGGTTCATGGCTGACCTTAAAACGCCTGCTGAGGTGTCATCCCTTTCACCTCGGCGAACATGATTTCTTCGATCCCGTCCCCTGACGAGGATCGGAATTAAGGAGAAACTTATGTCAATATGGGATTATATAGTCTGGCCATTCGCCAGACTGCTGGATATCCTCTATAACTGGTCTAACAGCTACGGCGTCGCGATCATCCTCTTTGCTCTGGTCGTAAACCTCATTCTGCTGCCCTTCATGGCAAAGAGCAAAAAGAGCATGATGCGCACCACCCGTATCCAGCCCCAGCTCAAGGAACTGGAGAAAAAATGCAACGGCAACCAGCAGAAGTATCAGCAGGAGGTCATGAAGCTCTATAAGGAGCAGGGCGTAAGCCCCATGTCCGGCTGCCTCTGGTCGCTGATACCCTTCCCCATCCTGATCGCGCTGTACGGCGTCATCCGCCAGCCTCTTACCCGCATGATGGGCATTGTCAAGGACGACGTGGCCGCCATCACAAAGTGGGCCGCAGAAAACGCGGGCTTTGTTGCGACGAAGCAGGGCACCTATGACGAGATAGGCGTTGCCGACGCCATCCACCGTCACTGGGACGCCGCCGTTGACGCTCTTGGCACCTTCGGCGACAAGCTGATGGATCTTGATTACAGCTTCCTCGGCATGAACCTCGGTACAGTTCCCGACTGGAAGATCTGGGATTATGATTTTTCCAATTCCGAGACGCTTCTTCCCGCGCTCGGACTGTTCCTCATCCCCGTCATCGCCGCTTTCCTTTCCTGGGCATCCATGAAGATCAGCCAGGCCACCAACCCGCCCCAGCCGGGTCAGGCCGCGGCGAGCATGAAGAGCATGAACATATTTATGCCCATCATGTCCGTCTGGATCTGCTTCATCATGCCCGCGGCACTGGGCGTATACTGGATCGCGAACAGCGTTTTCGGCATACTGCGCGATCTCATCCTCACCAAGGTCTACAAGCGCAAGCTTGATATCGAGGACGCCGAGCGCATCGCGGCCTCGAAGGCGAGAGAGGAAGAAATGAGACGCCGCCATGACGAGACCGAGCAGCTCCGCGCAGAGGGCGCGACCACCCGCAACGCAAATACCAGCAAGAAAAAAGTGCAGGCGCAGCAGAAGCAGACAAACGACGAGCGCCGCGCAGCAGCCGACAGAGCCGAGCGCGAGGCAAAGCGCGAGAGGCTCGGCATAGAGAAGGAAGAGAGCCCCTCTCAGGTGGGCAAGCGCCGCTACGCAAGAGGCCGCGCATACGACCCCAACCGCTATGCCGTACCCGCCGCGGCCGAACAGCCGGCCGAGGAAGCGCCTGCAGAGCTTGAGCCTCAAACAGAGGATAAGCCTGAATAATTACAGGAGAACCTAATATGATAAAGTCTTTGGAAAAAACCGGCCGCACCGAGGAAGAAGCGATAGCAGCCGCCCTTGAGGAGCTTGGACTTGACCGCGACGACGTGTCCGTGACCGTCTCCCAGCGCGCAAAATCCGGCTTCCTGGGCATAGGCTCCGTTCCCGCCGTCGTGCGTGTCGAGTATGAAGCCCCGGACGAACCCGAGGCAGAGGCAGAACCCGAGGAAAAGACCGAGGCCGCCGCAGACGACGAGTATGCGCAGATCAGAGGCTTCCTTGACGGTCTGCTCAAGCGTATGGGCGTCAAGGCTCAGATCGAGATCATCCCCCGTGACGACAAGGGCGTCGTGGTAAACCTGTCCGGCCCCGGCATGGGCGCGGTCATCGGCCGCCGCGGCGAGACTCTGGACGCCATCCAGCACCTCACCAATTACGTCGTCAACCGCGGAAGCGATAAGCACATGCATATCTCCGTCGACGCTGAGAGCTACCGCGCAAAGCGGGAGGAATCGCTCGTGCGCCTTGCAGAGAAGATGGCCGCGAAGGTCATCAAGTATAAGCGCAGCATGGCTCTCGAGCCCATGAATTCCTATGAGCGTCACATCATCCATGCCGCCCTCCAGAATTACGAGGGCGTAACAACAAGCTCTACCGGCACTGAGCCCAACCGCCGCGTTGTCGTGTCCTATGACAGGCCGCAGCAGTCCGGAAACAAGCCCCAGAGCCGCGAATGGGCATAAGCCCCGTATATTGGAGGAATAAAAATGATACTTGAAAAGATTCAGAACATTCTCGCGCAGCAGTTCGAAGTATCCGCTGACAGCATTTCCGCAGACACCAATATCGTTGACGATCTCGGCGCAGACTCCCTTGACGTTGTCGAGCTCATCATGTCCGTTGAGGACGAATTCGGTTTTTCGATCCCCGACGAGGACGCGGCAGAGCTCGTGACCGTCGGCAAGCTTGCCGAGTATATCGAAGCAAAGCAGTAATTTGTTAATCAGCAAAAAGCCGCCCGTCGGGCGGCTTTTTTGCGCAGATATTGCCATTTTAGCGAAACGTGTTGGTTTATGCTTATCTCAAAAACCTCGCCGGTTCAAGGCAAAGTCTTTTCAATAGCCGGACAAACCGATATTTGTCAGTCTAATATTCTTACATAACTTCATTGAGTTTATCGACGGTGCAGCCCTTGCTTGCATAATATTCAAACATCTCGTTGAGCTTCTTTTTATCATAACTGGTTATACAGTCAGACAAAGCATGAACGGCATAACCGGCTTTGGCCATGTTGTAGCAGGTAGATTTTATGCAAGCCGTGGCATCTGCTCCGGCAATAAAAAACTCGGTGATGTTGTGCGCCTGGATAAAGGCTGTAAATTCTTCACTTGTCAAAGCATTGCTCTTTGTCTTGGTGAAAATGTGGTCTGATACGATTTTCAGTTCCGGAATAAGCTCGGCACCGCGAGTGCCGGGCTTAAATGTTCTCGTTCCGGCAGACAGATTGTTATGTTGAATGTAAACAACATACATATTGTTTGCAGCCGCCCAATCAATCGCCCGATTGACAGTCTCAATGATCTCCTTATAGTTTTTTGTAATGTCATTCTGAAGGTCGATAACGACCAAAGCTTTGTTTTTCATAATACGCCTCCCGCAAATTCCGATTTGCTGAGACCATTATACCATGCTATGGAACTGTCGGCAATAAAGGCTGTTTGTGAAATTGCCGGAGTTTACACCGGCAGCATTTTAAGCTGATCGGTACGCCATACGCTTGCAGTTGACTTGTCGGCGATAAAAGAGTAAAATAAACTGATTAGCCATGTGCTCAACGGAGGCTGCTATGGAAAAGCTTTCACACGCCTATATAGTGTCCTCGGCGTCTGAGGAGGCGGGGCTTGAAAAAGCCTATGGCCTTGCGGCGAAGATGCTGTGCAGCGGCGCGGGGGACAGACCCTGCGGCCTGTGCCGCGACTGCCGCAAGGTAAAATCGCGGGTGCACCCGGATCTGACGCTCATTTCCCAGCTCATCGACGACAAGGGCGTCAGAAAAAAGGAGATCCTCATCGGCCAGATACGCGATATGGGCGCGGACGCTTACGTTCTGCCTAACGAGGCCGCCGAAAAGGTGTATATCATCGAGCGGGCCGACACCATGAACGAGCAGGCGCAGAACGCGGCGCTGAAGCTTTTCGAGGAGCCGCCGAGGGGCGTTCATTTCATCCTGTGCGTGCAGAACCCGGAGCGCCTTCTGCCGACGGTGCGCTCGCGCTGCGTGGAGCTGCGCTGCGGCGATGAGGCCGACGCGGAGGATGAGGGCGCTGCAAAGCTTGCCGATGAATTTGTCGGACTCATGGAAAGCGGCGACGTCCCGGGGTTCACGGCGTGGTGCTTCGAGCATGATAAGATGGATGCGCGGCTGCTTTCCGACTTCCTTTTCGGAGTAAAACGGCGCCTTACGGAAAAGCTTAAAGTAAAGCCCGATAAAAAGCGGATAATGGGAAACATCGGGCTTATAGACCGCTGTATCAAGTATCAGACGGTCAACACCGGCGTAAAACACATATTTGGATTGCTGGCGGTCAGGTCGGCAATGGAAACGAGGAAACAAGTTGACTGAAGTAATAAGCGTAAAATTCAAAAACAGGGGCAAGAGCTACTTCTTCGACCCCAAGGGCAAGACCGTGAAGACGGGCGAGCAGGTCATCGTTGAGACCAGCAAGGGGCTCGAGATCGCCGACTGCTGCCACGGCAACCACATGGTCGAGGATACCGCCGTGGTGCAGCCGCTGCGCCCCGTGGTCAGGATAGCGACCCGCGACGATCTTCGCGTTGCGGAGATAAACAAAAAGCGCGAGAAGGAGGCCTTCGAGATCTGCCAGCAGAAGATCGCCGAGCACGGTCTTGATATGAAGCTGGTCGACGTCGAATGCAATTTCGAGGGCAACAAGACCATGTTCTTTTTCACCTCCGACGGACGCGTGGACTTCCGCGAGCTGGTGAAGGACCTTGCGGGAATATTCCGCAACCGCATCGAGCTGCGTCAGATCGGCGTTCGCGACGAGGCGAAAATGCTCGGCGGACTGGGCATCTGCGGCAGACCCTTCTGCTGCAGCAGGTTCATTGACGAGTTCCAGCCCGTGTCCACCAAAATGGCGAAGATGCAGTCCATGTCGCTCAACCCCAGCAAGATCTCGGGAAGCTGCGGCAGGCTGATGTGCTGCCTGAGATACGAGCAGGAGGCATATGAGGATCTGGTCAAAAGCGTTCCCAAGCAGGGCGCGTTCGTGGAGACCCCCGCGGGCTACGGCACCGTGACACAGATAAATCTTCTGCGCCAGCTCGTCAAGGTGAAGCTTGACGGCGAGGGCGACGATACCGTCAGGACCTACCGCGCAGTCGAGGTCGCGGCGGTGCCCGGCGGCAGGCCCAAGGACGGCGAGGCTCCGCCCTCCGTGCTCAAGTACGTTCCCGAGCCCGAGGAAGAGGAAGAGCCTGAGAACGAGTGGGAGCTGCCCGAGCTTCTGATAAACACCGAGCCCGAAGCGCCCGCCGAGCAGCCTGAACCCCGCAGGCGAAGCCGCAGAAGCCGCCGCAGCGGGAAAAAGCGCGCAGGGGACGAGGCAGCGTCCGAGGCAAAGCATGAGAACGCGGCGCCGGACAAGTCCGCTGCGGAGGAAAAGAAAAGCGTTAAGCCCAAGCCGAGACAGCGCCGAGGAAACGGCAGAAAGCCCTCTTCGGGCGCACAGGCTCCCAAGCAGGAGGCGAGGTCCTCCGAGCGCAGCGAAAAGCCAAAGCAGGCTCAGCCCGATAAAGAGGCCGCGGAGAAAAAGAAAAACAACCGCCGCCGCTATTATCATCACGGCAAGCCGAGAAACAAGCAGGGCGGAGAAGCCCCCAAGCAGTAAAGCAAGAATAACCCGAGGGTCAAGATATGAAAAACACAGAAAATACGAATAATGCAAATAAGAAGAAGCGCGGCATCAGCAGCATGAGCATGAGGACAAAGTGGCTGATAACAGGCGGGCTCTGCGTTCTGGCCGTGCTCACGGTCGTCCTGTGCGCCCTGGACGGATGCTTTGACTTCAAGCCCGGCTCCGTGCAGGCAAACGACAAGGCGGCGGAGGAGAGCGCGGCTCCGGCGAGCAATATCGACGGCACGAACAGCGGCGTAAAGTATAAGATCCTCGTCACCGCAGGAAACGGCGGCAGCGCCGACCCCAACGGCAGCATCACGGTCGACGAATGGGGCAGCATAACGGTATCCTTCACGCCCAACGAGGGCTATGAGATCCAGTCTGTCACAGTCGACGGCGCGGATAAGGGCGCGGTAGAGAGCTATACCCTGTCCTACATCACCGCCGACCACAGTATCATTGCGACCTTTGCGAAGATCCCCGAGCCCACGCCGACGGTACCGCCTGCCTCCGGCATCCCCGACACAGACGATGAGGACTGAGAACAGATGGATACGATAATAATCATTGCGCTGTTCGTCCTCGGACTTGTTCTGATAATCAAGGGCGGAGACTGGTTTGTTGACTCCGCCGTCTGGATAGCGAATGCGACGGGCATACCCAAGTTCATAATCGGCGCCACGGTCGTCAGCCTGGCCACCACACTGCCTGAGCTGACCGTGTCGGTCACGGGCGTGCTCGGCGGCGAGCTCGACATGGCGGTCGGCAACGCCGTCGGCTCCGTAACGGCGAATATCGGCCTGATCATGGGCATCTCGCTGGTGTGCCTGCCCGCGGTGATAAAGCGCAGCCAGTTCTGGCTGAAGGCGGTGCTCATGTCGCTGGCGGCGGCGCTGCTGTGGCTGATGTGCAGATCGGGCACGCTCACGCTCAGCCGTGGCCTGCTGCTGCTCGTTGTATTCGCGGTGTTCGTCTATGACAATATCCGCAGCGCCAAAAACAATATCGGCAGCGAGGAAAAGGAGCCCGTGGATAAAAAGGCGCTTCCGAAAATGCTCCTGCTGTTCGTGCTCGGCATCGCGGCGATCGTAGTCGGCTCGCAGCTCCTTATTGATTACGGCTGCAAGATAGCCCTGCTTCTCGGCGTGCCCTCGGCCATTATCGGCGTCACCATGGTGGCCATAGGCACCTCGCTTCCGGAGCTCGTTACGACGATCACGGCTATAGCCAAAAAGGAATCGTCCATGTCCATCGGCAATATCATCGGCGCAAACGTCATCGACCTTACGCTCATACTGCCGGTGTGCTCCATGTTTGCCGGAGGCGGCCTGAAGATAGCAGAGCAGTCCTATGCTCTGGATATGCCCGTGTGCTTCGGCATGACGCTGCTGGCGATACTGCCGCCGCTCATCACGGGGAAGCTCCACCGCTGGCAGGGCGCGGCGATACTCATCTGCTACGCGGCGTATGTGGCGGTGCTCGTCACTCAATACGGTGTATAAAAAATGTCCTGTTCAGCATTTCAACTGAACAGGACATTTTTGATAACTGATATTTATACCATGCCGCCGGTGAAGCGCATCAGCATTGTGGCGACCTGAGCGCGGTTTGCGCCGAGCTTGGGGCTGAGCGTAGTGGAGCTGGTGCCGTTTATGATGCCCTCGCCGACCGCCCAGCACATACTCTCGCGGGCAAACTCGCTGACGTCCCTGGCGTCTGAGAAGCCGCCTATGTCGGAGTATACGTTGGTGTCATAGCCCTTATAGTTTGCGAAGCGGTGCAGGAAGACCGCAAGCTGCTCGCGGGTAAGGGTATCGTTTGCGCGGAAGGTGCCGTCGGCGTAGCCGTTTGATATGCGGTTTTCCGAGCCCCAGAGGATAGCGTCGTGATATGCGTTGTCCTCAAGGTCGGAGAAGGGATTTTCAATGCCGCTCACGTCGGGCGAGCCGTCAAGGCGGTAGAGCACCGTGACGAGCATACCGCGGGTCATGACCGTGTTGGGGCTGAAGGTGGTGCTCGTCGTGCCCTTGAACATGCTGTTGGAAACGACGTAGTCTATCGCGTCGTGCGCCCAGAAGCCTGCGGAAACATCGGTGAAGTTCTTGGAGGGACAGGCATCGCCGTAGGAGCAGTGCTTATGGAACACTGCGGTAACGGTAACGCTGTTGGCGGGCATCTTTATGTAATAGTAACCGTCGCTGCCGACGCTGACGGAAGCGCCGCTGACCTCCCAGCGGTCGAATACATAGCCCTCTTTCTGGGCAGGGACGAGCCTGACGAGAGTGCCGGCCGTGTAGCTGCCGCTTCCGCTGCCTCCGGAGACCGTCAGCGTGTAGGTGGGGTCTACGGGGCCGGTCGTCCAAATAGCGGTCAGCTCACGGCTAACGTCGGCGATGGTTCCGTTGGTTATGCGGCTGCCGTCGGCGGCCTGCCAGTAATTGAGGTTGTAGCCCGAGCGCGTGACCGCGGGCAGGGAGCCGTAGGGCTGATCCTTGCAGAATATCGCGACGCGGTTGCCGTTGGTAAGGGTGCCGCCGTTGGCGTTGAGTATCGTGTATACGAAATGGGTGTTTTCCGTGCTGTAATTGCCGTAGAGGAAGATCTCGGCCTCGTTTATGCGCCTTTTGACAAGTCCGACGGATATCCCGCCGTTGGCGGAGCTTAGAACGCCGAAGGCGTCGGCGATCTCCTGATCGGGCAGAGGATTGCCGTTTGAATCCTTAAAGCCGGATTTAACGTACTTTGAAAGCCGCCATGTGTCGTAGTAGCTGACCCAGTATGCACCGAAGTTGTATGTAATGCTGACGAGCGCGTCAAATTCATACTGATTCAGATTAAGGTCGTACTGATCGTTCCAGCCGTTGACCGCGTCCTCAAAGACCTTTATGTCGTTATCGAACAGAGCGTCGGCCTGCTCGGCGCTTATTGTCATTCCCTCATATACGTCCGAGCCGGAATGACCCCAGCCGATCGTCCAGTTGCTTTCGCCCGGAAGCTTGTACGCCGTGAGTCGGCAGCCCTCGTAGTTTTTGATGGTGAGCTTCACATTGTCGCTGGCCTTCATGTTGCTGTCTGCCGCGGCAGACACGGGGAAAAGCGTCAGCAGCATTACCAGCGCAAGCAGTGTAGATATGTATCGCTTCATGCAGAGGTATTCTCCTAACTTTTTCTTCGGCGCGAAAAAACCGCGCCTGTGACATTATGTGAAAAAATAATTAATATGCGGGAAACATACTATGGGTGCATTTTATCAAAAAAACCTTGAAAAATCAAGGGCTTTTATGTCGATGGCGATATGTGTCAAAAAAGCAGGCGCGGATCGGGGCCTGCCGGAGGCAAAAACAGTCCAAATAAACGGGCGAAAAACCGCATGATTTGTCGCAGCCGCTTATTGACAGAACAGGACGGATATTATAAAATTTTATGTTGTTTTTGCGCATATGTGTGCATACTTTAATGAACGGAGCTGATTTCAATGCGGGACTACGGCAAGGAATTTGCGGAAAGAGTGAGCTTTATAAGGCAATTGGTGGCCGACAGCGGCGTTGACGGGATAGTGTTCGGCAACTCCGGCGGCAAGGATTCCGCCCTCGTGGGCATACTGTGCAAATTCGCCTGCGAGAATACGGTGGGCATCATGATGCCCTGCGCCTCGAAGCGCAACTTCGAGCAGGATATGAACGACGCGAAGGAGCTGGCCGAGCATTTCGGCATTGAGAGCAGAGTGATAGACCTCACCGACGTGCGTCAGGCCGAGATCGAAAGGCTTCAGGGCATAACCACCCTCACGAACGCGGCGGTGAACAATATCGCGCCCCGCCTGCGCATGACGACCCTGTACGCCGTCGCGGCGAGCGAGTACCGCCTTGTCGCGGGTACGGGCAACCGCAGCGAGCGCTACATGGGCTATTTCACGAAGTGGGGCGACGGAGCCTGCGACTTTAACCCCATCTCCGACCTTACCGCCACGGAGATAATCGAGTTTCTCAAGTGGCTCACAGCCCCCGCGTGCATCATAAACAAGGCGCCCTCCGCGGGCCTGTTTGACGGACAGACCGACGAGGACGAGATGGGCGTCACCTACAACGCCATAGACGCCTATATCACCACCGGAGAGGTCTCCGAGCGGGACAAGAAGATAATCGACCGCTTCCACCGTAACAGCGGTCACAAGAGAACGGGCATCACCGTATTTAAGGAAATAAATGAGTAAGCACGAGTTTTACGAAAACCCCCTGTGCGGGAGGTATGCCGGAGAGGAGATGCTGAGGCTCTTTTCCGATGATTTCAAATTTTCCACATGGCGCAGGCTGTGGATAGCCCTTGCCGAGAGCGAAAAGGAGCTGGGGCTCGATATAAGCGATGAGCAGATAGAGCAGATGAAGGCGCATATAACGGACATCGACTACGGCAGAGCCGCCGCGCATGAGCGCGAGGTGCGCCACGACGTCATGGCCCATGTGCTGACCTTCGGCGAGTGCTGCCCCGAGGCAAGGCCCATAATCCACCTCGGCGCGACGAGCTGCTACGTCGGCGACAATACGGATATCATCCGTATGCGCGAGGCGCTGCTTTTAGTCCGCCGCCAGCTCGTCAACGCAATAAACGAGCTGAAAAAGTTCGCTCAGAAGTATAAGTCCGTGCCGACTTTGGCGTACACGCACTTTCAGGCCGCCCAGCCCACCACCGTGGGCAAGCGCGCAGCGCTCTGGGCCTACGACCTTGTAAACGACCTCGAGCAGCTTGATTTCCAGCTCGGCAGGCTGGAGCTTTTGGGCTGCAAGGGAACCACCGGCACCGGCGCGAGCTTCCTTGAGCTGTTTGACGGCGACGAGGGCAAGGTCGAGGAGCTTGAACGGCTCATAGCCGCGAAAATGGGCTTTTCAAAGTGCGCGCCCGTAAGCGGCCAGACCTATTCGAGAAAATGCGATTTTGCCGTTTTGCAGGTGCTTTCCGGCATAGCGCAGAGCGCCTCGAAGTTTTCAAGCGACATCCGCCTGCTGTCGCACCTCAAGGAGGTCGACGAGCCCTTTGCCTCGAAGCAGATAGGCTCCTCGGCGATGGCGTATAAGAGAAACCCCATGCGCAGCGAGCGCATCGCGTCGCTGGCGCGCTTCGTCATTAACGATGTGCAGAACGCGGCCTTTACCGCGGCCTCGCAGTGGCTCGAGCGCACGCTGGACGACTCCGCCAACCGTCGGCTGAGCATCCCCGAGGCCTTCCTTGCCGTGGACGGCATAATGAATCTGTATATAAACGTCATCTCTGGGCTGAGGGTGTACCCCGCCGTGGCGCAGAAGCACCTGCTCGAGGAGCTTCCGTTCATGGCGAGCGAAAATATCCTCATGTACTGCGTAAAGCACAAGGGAGCCGACCGCCAGACCCTGCATGAGCGCATAAGAATCCATTCCGTCGCCGCCGCCGAGCAGGTCAAGCTGTACGGCGCGGAAAACGACCTGCTCGCGCGCATCATGGGCGACGAGGCCTTCGGTCTCACGGAGGAGGAGCTTAAAAAGCTCTGCGCTCCCGAGACCTTCACCGGCATGGCCGGGCATCAGACCGAGAAATTCATAAAAGAGTATTTGGAGCCTGTCATCGGGAAAAACAGCGAGCTGCTGGGACTCGAGGCAAACGTAAATGTGTAAAGGAGCAAAGAAATGTTAACTGCAATCGTGGGAACAAACTGGGGCGACGAGGGAAAGGGCCGCATGGTCGACCTGCTCTCGGAAAAGTATGACATCGTCGTCCGCTATCAGGGCGGCAATAACGCGGGTCACACCGTCGTCAACGACAAGGGCAGGTTCATACTCAACCTGCTGCCCTCCGGCATCCTGCGCGACGGGACCGTGAACGTCCTCGGCGCCGGCATAGTCATCGACCTTGAGCATCTGACAAACGAGGTCGCGCGTCTGCGCGAGGGCGGCATTGATATAAGCCCCGCGAACCTCAAAATAAGCGACCGCGCAACTATTTGCATGCCCTATCACAAGCTCCTTGACGGCCTCGAAGAGGATCGTCTCGGCGATAAGAAATTCGGCTCGACCCGCCGCGGAATATCACCCGTGTACTCGGACAAGTACATGAAAAAAGCTCTGCGCATGGGCGACCTGAGAAACCTCTCTAAGATCCGTCAGCGCATCGCCGATATCATCGAGTGGAAAAACCTCACGGTCGAGCGCGGCTACGGCCACGAGCCCGTGCAGACCGACGATATCATGAACTGGCTCGAGACCTACGGCCTGCCCTTCGCCGACTATGTGTGCGATACCACCGCGTATCTTACCGAATCCGTCAAGGACGGAAAGTCCGTCATGTTCGAGGCGCAGCTCGGCGCCCTGCGCGATATCGACTTCGGCATTTACCCCTACACCTCCGCCTCGACCACTCTGGCCGCCTACGCGCCCATCGGCTCCGGCGTTCCCCAGCTCAAGCTCGACGAGAGCATAGGCATCATGAAGGCCTATTCAAGCTGCGTCGGCGAGGGCCCCTTCACCTGTGAGCTGTTCGGCGACGAGGCACACGCGCTGCGCGAGGCCGGCGGCGAATACGGCGCGGCTACCGGCAGGCCCCGCAGAGTCGGCGGCTTCGACGTCGTCGCCTCCCGCTACGGCGCGATGATGCAGGGCTGCACCTGCATCGCCCTGACGAAGCTCGACGTTATGGGCTACATGGATAAGATCCCCGTCTGTGTCGCCTACGAGGTCGACGGCAAGCGCATCGACTATTTCCCCAGCGACATTGAGGAGCTTGAGCGCGCAAAGCCCGTTTATGAGTACGTCGAGGGTTTTGGCTGCGATATATCCGGCTGCCGCAAGCCCGAGGATCTGCCCAAGGCGGCGTATGACTACATCAAATATATCGAGCGGGCAGTGGGCTGCCCCATCAAATACGTCTCCGTCAGCGCCGAGCGCGACGGATGCATAGAGATGTTTTAACAGGGAGGATTAGGAATGCAGAACCAGCGTGTATTGGTGCTCGACTTCGGCGGTCAGTACAATCAGCTCATCGCAAGAAGAGTCCGCGAGTGCAATGTCTACTGCGAGGTAAAGCCCCACAGCATGAGCCTTGAGGAGATCAGGGCCTACGCTCCCATCGGCATCATCTTCACCGGCGGCCCCCAGAGCGTCTACGCCGAGGGCTCGCCTCAGGTCGACCCCGGGATCTTCCGCCTGGGCGTTCCCATCCTTGGCATCTGCTACGGCTGCCAGCTCATGGCGCACTATCTGGGCGGCGAGGTCACCGCCGCGCAGAGCGATACCGCCCGCGAATACGGTAAAACACCGACCTGGTTCGATACCGGCTGCCGCCTGTTTAAGGGCATCCCCGAGCAGAGCGTGACATGGATGAGCCACGGCGATTATATGGCAAAGGTGCCCGAAAGCTTCAGCCTCGTGGCGCACAGCGCCGCCTGCCCCACCGTCGGCATCTGCGATGAGAGCCGCGGCTTTTACGGCGTGCAGTTCCACCCCGAGGTAAACCATACCGAGTACGGTCAGGCGATGCTGCGCAACTTCCTGTACGAGGTCTGCGGCGCGGCCGGCGACTGGACGATGGGCGACTATATGCGCTCGTCGATAGAGGCGATACGCGCCAAGGTCGGCGGCGGCAAGGTGCTGCTCGCGCTGTCCGGCGGCGTCGATTCCTCCGTCGCGGCGGCCCTGCTTGCCGAGGCCGTCGGCAGTCAGCTCACCTGCATTTTCGTCGACCACGGCCTCATGCGCAAAAACGAGGGCGACGAGGTCGAGGCGGCCTTTAAAAACTGGGATATCAATTTCGTCCGCGTCGACGCCGAGGAGCGCTTCCTCACGAAGCTTGCCGGCGTGTCCGATCCGGAGACCAAGCGCAAGATCATCGGCGAGGAGTTTATCCGCGTGTTCGAGGACGAGGGCAGGAAGATAGGCTCGGTGGACTATCTCGTTCAGGGCACCATCTATCCCGACGTCATCGAATCCGGCACCAACGTCGCCGCCGTCATCAAGAGCCACCACAACGTCGGCGGCCTGCCCGCCTGCGTGGACTTCAAGGAGATCATCGAGCCTCTGCGCCTGCTGTTCAAGGACGAGGTGCGCGCGCTCGGCAGGGAGCTGGGTCTGCCCGAGTACCTTGTCATGCGCCAGCCCTTCCCGGGCCCGGGTCTTGCCATCCGCGTGATAGGCGATATCACAAAGGAGAAGCTGGATATCCTCCGCGACGCCGACTTCATTTTCCGCGAGGAGATCGCAAAGGCGCATCTTGAGGGCACGATGAACCAGTACTTCGCGGTGCTGACCAATATGCGCTCCGTCGGTGTCATGGGCGACGGCAGAACGTATGACTATACTCTCGCCCTCCGAAGCGTCACCACAACGGACTTCATGACCGCCGACTGGTCGCGCATCCCGTACGAGGTGCTCGATAAAGTCTCCGTGCGCATCGTCAACGAGGTCAAGGGCATAAACCGCATCGTCTACGACATAACCTCCAAACCGCCAGCAACAATAGAATGGGAATAAATTAGAAAAGCCGAAAAAAACAGTGTTTACAAGGCTTTTCGGACTTTGCCCACCGCTTCTGATAAGGTTTTGATAAGATTCCGCTGAAACGCAATTATTCTGCGTTGCCAGTGGTTTGTGAGTAAAGAATAATTTCTCTTGACTCACAAAATACCCATATTAGCATTTAAGCCCGTACTGATCGGATGTCAGTACGGGCTTTTTGTCGTTTATAGGGTTAATTATTTTCGAACACTTTTAGTCCGAGGAATTTTTCTTCAGCAACTTTATATGCAGAAAGCTTTTCGTTCCATTCGTTCCTAATTTTAGCTTTTTTGAGAACTTCTTCTAATGAATAATCATCAAAGTAGTCGATTTTCTCATCGCTGAAATAGCGTTTACAATAGTCTTCAAATAAAGCCTTAATCATATCAGTTGTTCGACCTTCTTCATCATATTCATAAGGTCGATCTTCAATGATTTTAAAAAGATCATCTCGTAAATAAAGCAAATTTGTTGGTATATCATAATCGACTATTTCACCATCAATTTCAATAGGGACAGGTTTTGTGTTAATACCGTTTTGCTCAAGTTTATAGCAAAAATATGAAAACAGACTCTCTGCACAAACGGATGAATAATTATATGAACATACACTCTTATAAGCTGATAGAAAGGCTGTTAATGCAGTCCGCTCCTTTTTAGTAAGATATTTTGCATCGTGTGCTTTAGAAGTATCTTCGAGAATTTTGTAATTTTTCCAAGAACGCTGTTCGGAAATTATTCGTTTCATTGGAAACAGAACATTTAATCTTAGTGCATTTCGGTTACCTTTTTTGAAATAGGCTGCAGAAATCCACCACGAAATCAATCCCGATAAAAGTACGGTTACTAAAGTGAATATATGCTCACAAGTGAATAACCAAGCAAAGAATGCTCCCATTTATAATCCTCCTTGTTATTAGTCAATCAACTTGTCATTGAAGGCTTCTAAAAGAGCATCGCTCAATTCTTGTGACGGAACTTTCGCCCAACGTTGAGTCGTGTCCTCTGCCGGGAATGTATAACGCCAACGGTCATACTGTTCCTTGCTGATCTCGCCGTTTCTCAGCTTTTCAGCTTGGTCCGCCCACGCGGAAAGCATTTTGAAAATAGACTCGTCCATCGTCCGCTTGCTGCCATCAAAGACGATATGCACTTCGTCCCCATGCTTTTCTGCCCTTACCCCATGAATATCCTCAATCGCAAAAAAAGTATGGATAAAGCCGAGGTCGCTGTCAATATCGGGGATGTTCAGAGCCAAAGGAGAAACCTCCAGCACATTGGCAAGTGCTTTCACCAAGTCCTCCTTGGGCGTTCTGGAGCCGGACTCGTACTGAGCCATGCGAACATCAGCGGTCTTTTGGGGAAAGCCAACGGCTTGACCAAGCCACTTCTGCGTCATACCACGCAAATTGCGTATAAAGCGGATTCTTTCACCGATTGCCATAGCCATTCTCTCCTTTGTGGATCGTTATCATCATTATAGCATATATGTTTAGCAACTGTCAATATAACATAAATAAAAATGTTTAATATTTTCTCTGAAACCTATTGACATAACTGAATTTGTTTAATATAATGACAGCACAGACTTAAACAGATATGCTTAATATAAGAGCAAGCCCCGAATGCATATCGTTGAAGGTCTGTCCGCCCGGGCAAATCGGATGGCGGCCAGAAAGTATTTCCGACACGAAATAAGGACTATCATGCCCAGAAAGGAGGGAGTTCTATGGAAAACAAGTTCATCCGTGCGGATGAAGTCGCACAGGAACTGGATGTGTCAAAGCCTCGCGCCTACAAGTTGATTCGCCAGCTCAATGATGAGCTGAAAGCGAAAGGCTTTATCACCATCGCAGGACGGGTAAACCGTCAGTATTTCAACGAAAGACTCTACGGAGCGGAAAGGAATGAAGTAAATGCCGGCATATAAGAACAAGGACAGCGGCTCGTGGTATGTGGTAACGCAGTACACGGACTGGACAGGAGAGCGCAAGCAAAAATGCAAACGAGGATTCGGCACAAGGCGTGAGGCGCTGGAGTGGGAGCAGAAGTTCCAGCAGCAGAACGCCGGGGACTTGGATATGAGCTTTGAAGCCTTCTTTGAGATCTACACCACCGATCTCAAAGCAAGGCTGAAAGAAAGCACATGGCAGACCAAGGAGAATATCATCAAAACCAAAATCCTCCCGTATTTCGGTAAGCGGAAAATCAACGAGATCACCACCAAGGATGTGATCGCATGGCAAAACGAGCTGCTTGCCTATCGGGATGAAAAGCACAAGCCCTATTCCCAGACCTATCTCAAAACGCTGCACAATCAGCTATCCGCAATTTTCAACCATGCGGTTCGGTTCTATGATCTTCGTTCCAATCCGGCAGCAAAAGCCGGGAATATGGGCAATGAGGAGCGCAAGGAGATGCTGTTCTGGACAAAAGAGGAATATCAGAAATTTTCGGAGGAAATGATGGACAAGCCTGTTTCCTATTACGCATTTCAGATGCTTTACTGGACAGGCATCCGTGAGGGCGAGCTATTGGCACTGACCCCGGCAGACTTCGATTTTGAGCGTGGCACGGTGAAAATCAGCAAAACCTATCAGCGGCTCAAGGGAAAGGATGTCATTACCTCTCCCAAAACCAAGAAAAGCAACCGTACCATTAAATGCCGGACTTCCTCTGTACGGAAATGCAGGAGTTTTTCGGGATGCAATATGGGCTGAAAAAGAAAAACCGTATTTTCAACATTACCAAGAGCTATCTGCACCGGGAGATGGAGCGAGGCGCTAAAGCTGCCGGGGTCAAACGCATCAGAATCCACGATTTGAGGCACAGCCACATCAGTTTGTTGATCGACATGGGCTTTTCAGCGGTTGCTATTGCCGACAGAGTGGGACACGAAAGCATTGAGATCACCTACCGATATGCTCACCTGTTCCCTTCCAAGCAGAAAGAAATGGCAAGCAAACTGGACGATCTTAGCAAAGGAGCGTGATATTGATGTCAGCAAAGAACGTAGACAAACACAACCGTTTTCGCAGCATTACCGTGGGATTTCGGGTATCACCTGAAGAACAGGAGGAATTGAACAGAGCCGTAGCCCTGTCCGGGCTTCCCAAGCAAGAATATTGCTACCGCAAGTGCATGGGGCGTGAAGTGGTAGTGCAGCCGAATCCGAGAGTACACAAGGCTCTCAAAACGCAGATGGCGGCGATTTTTGCAGAGCTTGAGCGCATTGCCGTTGGGGAAAGCGTACCCGATGAGCTGCTGAGTACCATCGACCTCATTGCTATAACCATGCAGGGGCTGAAAGGAGAGGATGCGAATGATTGATACAAAAGAAAAGACTGCCCTTGCAACATCTGTTGGCGCAGATGAAAGGCAGTCATTTCAAACAAAGTCTGATAGTAGTATACCCACTTCGAACACAGAAATCAATTACCCGGACGAAAATTCTTCGGAAAATCTGAAAGAACTTTACCGACAGATGCAGCGCATGGCAAATCCGTACTATCTGCACACAGTTTCCATGACCGAACTGTATCAGACCACCTACAAGAGCAGACCGCCGATCATCGACGGTTTGCTCTATGGTGGGGCGTATATCCTTGCCGGAGCGCCGAAGATCGGGAAGTCCTTTTTGGTGGCTCAGATTGCCTATCATGTCAGCACAGGAAAGAAATTATGGGACTTCGATGTACACCAAGGAACGGTGCTGTATCTCGCCCTAGAGGACGATTACCAGCGAATCCAAAGCCGTATGTTTATGATGTACGGCGTGGAGGACAGCGACAATCTGCACTTCGCTACGGCGGCAAATAAGATTGGAAACGGGCTGGATGAACAGCTTGAATTTTTCGTGCGAGAGCATCCCGATACCAAGCTCATCGTTATTGACACCATGCAGAAAATTCGTGAGGTGGGCGGCGAGGCATACAGCTACGCCAGCGATTATGAAATCATTGGTAGGCTGAAACAATTTGCGGATAAGCATTGTATCTGCGTTCTGGTCGTTCACCACACACGCAAGCAGCCAGCCGGAGATACCTTTGAAATGATTTCCGGAACTACGGGGCTACTGGGCTGCGCCGATGGTTCGTTGCTGATGCAGAAGAAAAAGCGCACAGCACTGGACGCCACCATTGATGTAGTGGGACGCGATCAGCAGGACCAAATCCTCTATCTGAGCAAAGACCCTGCCACACAACTTTGGAATCTGGAACGGACGGAAACGGAACTGCACCGGGAGCCGCCTGACAAGGTGCTGGAAGCCGTTGCAGGGCTCGTTTCGACAGAGCATAGGGAATGGACAGGCTCACCCTCAGAGCTTGCAGAGGCGGTCAATACGGGCATGGCAGCAAATGCTCTGACCAAGTATCTGAATGTCAAATGCGGCAGGCTCAAGGACGAATACGGCATCAGTTATGAGAATAAAGCCAAGCACTCCGGGCGCAGAGTCACATTGACCTTGCTACCCTCAGAAGTGTCACAGTAAACCGAGTGCGACGGTTGCGACGGTCGCAACGGTTAAAACGATACCACTAAAAATACCGTCGCAATCGTCGCTATCGTTGCGGAAGTGAAAATTCCCAATTTGGGAACTTGCCGGAAAGGAAACGAAGCGAATGAAAAGCGTACAGATCCCCTATGAGCTGTTCGTCGATCTGGTGCTTTACCACCTGAACGGCGAGGACGGTTTTGACGAAGATATCCGGCGTGGTTTGGAGCAAAAGCTGGATTCCATGCTGAACCGGCAGCTCTATTCGCAGTATAAGACCGCCCCTACTGAGGAACAGAGGGAGCGGGCAAGGCAGGAATATCTTGATCGCCGTGGAGTACCGCAGAGCTATCGCTGGACTACTTCTCCTTGGGAGCAATGACAGGAGCGTGCCACGCTCCTGTGAATGCCAGACAAGGCAAAGCATTGGCTGCCACAAACCCCAACGCAGCCTCCGTCCCCATCGAAAAATCCGCAGATTTGGAGATGGATGGCAGAGAAGATTTTTAAAATCTTATCTGCCAGTGGGCGGAAGCCTTGAAGCAAATGCGGTTGCGGAAAGGCTGACGGTCACGCCGTATTTTGAGGATGTGGGTACCACCCGCAAACCTAAAAAAACGGCACACCGAGCCGTAGCGAGGCGTGTCGGAGGCCAACCGCTGCAACGAAGCGGCACTTAGGCCGGAGACGAGGCTTCCGCAGATGCCGCATACCCCCTCGGAGAGCCCACGGCACTTTGCAGCCGCAGGATGAAAGTGTCATAGTGGGTTATTACACTTTCGCAAAAGTGTTCCCCGAAACTCTACCCGTACCACCAATCAAAATTATAGGAGGAAATGCCTATGGCAAGAGGCGACGGTATTCATCGTACCAGCGCAAGAAATATGAGAATGACAACGGATAAAGTTGCCAACGCTCAAGGTCATAATGAGCGCGAAAAAGAAAGCTATGTCAATCAGGACATCGTGCCGGAACGACAAGGTATGAATGTCCATTTCAAAACACCCACTGCCGACTACACCGATATGTTCGATCAAATGGTGGCAGACGGGATAATCTCCACCCGCGGTCTGAAAGCCGATGCAGAGAAATTCGGTGAGCTGATCTTCGATGTAAACTCCGCATACTTCTACAATCACGGCGGCTATGACTTTGCAAAACAATTCTACGCCGAAGCCTACAAAAGTGCAATCGAAATTGTGGGCGGCGAGCAATATATCCTTTCGGCTGTGATGCACGCCGATTAACGCAATCGGGCAATGTCCGAAGCATTGGGAGAAGATGTGTACCACTATCATCTTCATGTGGTCTATATCCCTGTTGTGGAGAAAGAAATCCGCTGGTCGAAACGATGCAAAGACGAATCTCTCCGTGGCACCGCTAAGGAGCGGATCATGCAAGTCAGCATGAGCAAGAAGTGGGATTCCAAGCCGGCGCTTGACGAGAATGGACAGGAGCTTCGCACGAAGTCCGGCAAGCCCGTTCTGAAAAAATCCTATTCTGTGTTGCAAGACGATTTCTTTATTCACATGAGAGCTGCCGGATATACTGACATCGAGCGTGGTGAGCGTGGCAGCTCCGAGGAGCATCTGACAGTCACACAATTCAAGGTGGAGCGTGAGCAGGAACGCCTTGCAGACCTCACCGAGCAGACACAGCAGAAAGAAGCAGAAGCGGCGGCTCTGGATAAGAAAATCGAAAAGACCAGACAGAGGAAAGTTGACATTGAGAGTATTGATAAAATCGAAGCCAGGCCCGTCGTGCTCTCCCCGTCGAGGGTATCACTTGAAAAATCCGAGTATGAAACGCTGGCTACCGCTGCAAAGAAATACTACGCACAGGAAAAGCAGGAAGGCAAGCTGAAAAAGCTCCTAAAGGATGCGAAGAAAACCATTGCCGATCTGAAAGCAAAAATCGAATCGCTGGTAACGGAACTCTCTGCAGTCAAGGCAGAGCTGGCTCAATACAAGTCCGTCCGTGGTAAGCTCCGCACAGCGGATCTGGAGCAGGAAAACGACCGGCTCCGCAGCAGACTTCGCACCTATGAGGATGTGATTTCCCGCAACAATCTGTGGCCTTACTTCTCCCGACGCAGAGAGAAAACGCCCACAAGGGACGATGTCCGTTGATTCCCGTGTTGAGCTGGAAAAAATGTATATTTTCAAATGGGAGCGTCCAAATCGTACAGCGCATCATTTGGGCGCTTCCCATTCAAAAATCAGTCCACTTTTGCAGGTGATGAGCTGAGAAAAAATCGCGAAATACGGGAGGTTTTATGAAAACAGGTCTTACCAAGAAGCATAAAACAACCAATGTCTATTTCAACGAGGCAAACAGCATGGTCGAGGTCTGTACCTACAACACCGCACTCAAAAACAGGCTCACCGAGTATGCCGGGAAATATCCCTCTTAGTGTCGGTTAATCGACGATGACGGAAACGGCTGTTTGACCTTTAAGGTCAGTAATGGACGCTTCGGATTCAAGCTGACTGCCTCTTACTCAAAGGAGCGCCGGAAAGCTGCAAGTGAACTGGCGAAGAAGAACACAGAAAGGTTAAGGAGGCAAGCATAATGAAAATTCTATTCTGTGAGTTCAATATGGATACCGCCTGTGTGGAGCTCCGTTTGACAGATGACACGCTGATCTCTATCGACTGCACCGCCGTGGAGAACTAGGTTGCCGATAATATGTATCAGCGCTCCGAGCTGGACTATCTGATCTACAATGACCCGGTGGCGTATGCCGAACTGATACTGAACGGAGATCCAGAAATCTATTTGAAATCAGTCACGGAGTATAAACCGTTGGATAGTTGATCATTACGCCGCCCGTGGGAGAAATCCCGCGGGCGATAAAATTATTTGTTGTGGTGAGCTGCTGCGTCCAGTTTGCAAAACAAACCCGAAACACGTTTTTTGCTCATCATTTCTCCATAAGCCCTAATTGTTTAGAATTGCAATAATAGTATTGTTTTTTAGAAAAGTTCTTGTATTTTGAGCGCAGTATATTGCAATTTCGAGAAAATACAATATAATAAAAAGTATGTCGAAACAGCTCACAGGCGAGGTGTATACAATGAAAGTTAGTTATAAGAAATTATGGATAATGTGCGCTGAAAGGGAGATCAGCAAGGCTGAATTGAGAAAACGAGCAGGGCTTTCCTCCGCCACATTTACCAAACTCAGAAAAAACCAAGAAGTCACACTTGGTGTAATGCTAAAGATTGCAGAAGTGATGCAGTGCAACGCAGGAGATATGATGGATTTTCTTCCAAATGATAAAGTTATTCCGATTGAAGAAGATACCGAGCAAAAGTGACAATCAACCAAAGAGGTTTTATTTATGGATCAGATACAACAGTCACTATGTGACATGAAAAAAAAGAAGCCCACTTGCTTGACGGACAGGAACATCCTAAGAGCAGCGCTGGCTGACTATTTACCAAACAACAAGTTGCAACAGAATCTTCTCTTAAATGCGTATGATATTGACGTTGTCAAAGGATTGAGCAATTCTTTGGATAAAACACTTACTGCACTTAACTTAGTTTCTCAGATGGAGAATGATTTTGGTATTCTGAAAGAATCTGCGATATGGGCAATCGCAACGTGGTGCTATGTGCTTGCATTGGATGAAGTTGGAGCAGCATTAAGCTCAATTCAAATTTCAAATCCTATACCTGCACCGAGTAATGCAACAAGTCCCCATCCTTCTGGTTTATATGAAACGGATGTGGATATGGGGATATATTTGGCAGGAATTGATTTTCCTGAAGGAGAGGTAAAATTAACTTCTTTGTACAAAAACCAGTCCAAGGAAATTTATTACGCAATTCTCGAGAAAGGATCAGCAAACAATACAATACTTACTAACGGTTTCTTTAAGACTCATGCGTGGTTAACAGTAAAAAAAGGACAGCGTCTTGAAGTCCGTGGAAAAGTTACCCTTTCTGCTTATGGAGGGATTGCGTAATGGGCTTTCTTGATTTATTTAATCAGCAACCACAAACACCAACTGTTCCGAGCGTTTTGCCTGAAGCGGCAAGACAGCAGATTCTTCATGGACAGTTGCCGATACTTGAACCGAGTAATTTGTTTCTGAAGAATGGTGAAATATGTCATTATGCAGATCGAGCCATTTATGAAAAACGTACTGTCAATAAAAAGAGGATTCGCAAGAATACCGTATACAGTATGCCTGGATTGTTCAAAGGCACACGAGTTCATGTTGGCGGTGGCAATACAGAATATGCGGATGATGTAAAATACTCAACGATTAAAGGGGTTCTTTACATCACAACCAAACGCATCATTTTTGTTGGTGGTACCGATGGATTTGATCGCAAGATCGAAGATCTTGTTGCAGTTACACCGTATGCAAACTGCATTGAGTTTCAGTTCAGAAAGGAAACATTGAAGTTATTTGTGCCAGATGGAAATCTGCCGCACATAGTGCTTCGGTTAATTTAAGTTCTTTATATGAGGATGTAAGCATGGATAGGAAAAAATATGCACAAAACGCTGACTATTTATTACCTTATTGACACTGGTGCGCAGATGACGGGCGACAAAATAGGGTCTATTAACTCCGCAATGGAGGAAGCTATTACTGTGGACTTGCCCGATATTTCCACAGCTAATGAGGATGCAGATCTCCGAGTTGCAATCATCCAATTCTCTGATGGTGCATCTTGGATAACACCGGGTTCTATTCCGCTTGGCGATGTAATCTGGAATGGCCTTCATGCTTCAGGCGCCAATGACTTTGGACACGCACTATGTTTGTTAGCAGAGGATTTGCGGCGTTTTGATCCTCGTAAAAATTACGCCCCTACCGTCTTAGCGTTTTCAAATGCACCTGTTACCGGCGATTACAAGGAGGCGTTAAAACAACTTGAAGAATTGGATTGTTTTCGAAATGGTCACAGAATCGGAATGCTGATAGGTTCTGATGCGGATAAAGAAGCATTAGAGGCATTTGTTGGTTCAAATGGTGCAGTTCTCACGGTTAACGACAAACATATGCTAAAAGCGTTAATTCGAAAAACAGATATAGGGGACAATTATATGATTGACTTAAAATCAATTTTGAAGCAACATCCAGACTGTTTGAATAGCAGGACATCTTTTAAGTCTGTGCTTATGGATAAATACCCGTTAGAGAAAAGGACAGTAAACATTCTAACAATACTGTTTGAATGTGGGATTGCTAACAAAATCAAAGCAAAGAAAAGTATCAATACCAATGAAATGCATGGACTTATCGCACAGATAGAAAACGAGTATGGCATTCTTGCGCAATATTCGCAAGAAGCTATTTTGATTTGGGCGGCTGCATTTGATGTAACTGCATCCGCTGTTAGAACTCAGAATACAACTACAACACCTAAAGACTCGGTAAAACCGGTAGAGCCAAAACCTGTTGTATATGTACAAGGTGATGTGGATGATTATGATGTTGTCCAAAAAACAGATGGCTATTACATCACGCATTTCAATGGATTTGAAGAAGACATGATCGTTCCGAGTCTGATTGATGGCAAGAAGATAAAAGGAATCGCAAAAGATGCGTTCAAAGGATGCGTAATGGTAAAATGGATACGCATTAGTGAAGGTATCGAAATAATTGAAAACAGTGCATTCAAAGAATGTAAAGCATTAGAAGGGGTTACTTTCCCTGATACACTGCGTCGCATTGGAAGCCAATCGATAGAATATGGAATAGGCGCTTTTTTCAACACAAATCTAAAGACAGTAATTCTCCCACAAAATGTAGAATTTCTGGGACCGTATAGTTTCGGCTTCTGTTCTAATTTGCGTAAGGTTGAGATGTCGGATAAGATAGCTACTATTCACAAAAATACATTTAGTTATTGTCGAAGTCTTTCAGACATGAAGTTGCCGCTGAACTTATTAAAAATAGAAGAAAATGCGTTTGAGAATTGTAGTTCGTTGCGAGAGGTACACATTCCTGTTGGAACTCAGTTAATTGGCAAGAAAGCATTTGACAGCACTAATCTTACGGGTATTTATATCCCGCCAACTGTTACTAAGATAGGTGAAGAATCAACGAGATCTATCTTGGGAGACAGCGTATTTGGATACAATTCCCGGAGTTTGACCATCTATTGTGCGGCAGGATCAGCTGCAATGGATTACGCACGGAAAAACAATATCAAGTGTGCGAAAGCGCAGTTCTAAATAAAGGAGGAAAGCGCAGGATATGGGCGTAATGAAAATTGGCGATACCGTCAAAATGAAAAACGGCGGTGACGCAAAGATACTGGCAGAGTTCGGCTCTGGCGGACAAGGAACCGTTTACAAGGTTTCTTATAACGGCAAGGAATATGCGCTGAAGTGGTATCATACCGGCGCATTCAAGGACAAAGGAAAAGAGTTCTATGCAAACCTTGAAAATAACATTGCAAAGGGCGCTCCTACTGAAGCATTCCTGTGGCCACTCGGGATTACCGAAGTACAGAACGGTTCCTTCGGCTATATCATGGAGATCCGTCCTGTAGGATATGAGGAGTTGACCAACTTCTTTGTCGGTTCCAAGAAGAAGCAACAGGTTCGTTTTAAGTCCTTTACTGCAATTTCAACTGCCGCAATCAATATCATTCAGGCATTTAGAGAATTGCATAACAGAGGTTACAGCTACCAGGACATCAACAACGGCAACTTCTTCATCAATCCGACTACCGGTAAGGTTCTGATCTGTGATAACGATAATGTGTCTCCGTTTGGCACCAACCTTGGCATTATGGGTAAACAGCGTTGGATGGCTCCTGAGATTGTTACTCTCAAGTCTGACCCGGACAAGCAGTCTGATAGATTCTCACTTGCGGTTGTGTTGTTCCGACTGCTGTTTATCAATCATCCGTTGGAGGGTAAATACTCCACCCCGCCGTGCATGACAAAGGAGCTTGAGAAGAAGTATTACGGGAGTGAACCGATCTTCGTATATGATCCTAAAGATATGCGGAACAGACCGATTCCTGGGACTGACCGAAACCTGAAGCTGTTCTGGAATATCTACCCTCAGTACATTCGCGACCTCTTTGTACGTGCTTTTAGCCAAGAGGTTATGCACAAAAAGAAAGCGCGTGTGCTTGAAAAAGAATGGCTCGATGCTTTCTTCCGTTTGAGAGCAGAAACCGGTAAATGTCCTTACTGCAAAAATGAAATGTTCTATACTGTAGAGGGTGTGAATGAATGCTTCGAATGTAATAAGAAAATCAACAAACCCGCTGTCCTGCTGTTTAAGAACTATCAGCTACCTGTTTACATCGGTATGAAAGTTTACTTATGGCACATTGATTCCACTTTGGAAGATATTGAAACTATCGCCGGTGAAATTGTAGCAAACCCCAAAAATCCGCAGATGCTTGGTCTCCGCAACACTTCCACTTACACATGGAAGATCAACCTGCCCGATGGTAGTCAGAAGCCTTTGGCTCCCGGAAGCGTGGTTCCGATAAAGGATGGCTTCGTTATCGACTTCTTCGGAAATAATCAGTCTACAGCAACGATGAAAATATAAAAAAGAGAGGTATAAATCATGTCACTGTTAGATCAAGTTACTCCTTCTCCTCGCAAAATCATGACCCTGTTCTATGTCGTTGATACTTCCGGTAGTATGACTGGCGACAAGATTGGCTCCGTAAACTCTGCTATGGAAGAAGCAATCACCGTGGACTTGCCCGATATCTCCACTGCCAACGACGATGCTGAAATTCGTGTAGCTATCATGCAGTTCTCCAGCGGCTGCTCTTGGATTACTCCTTCTTCCGGTCCTATCGGTATCGGCGATGTGATCTGGAATGACCTTCACGCCAATGGTTTGACTGACCTTGGTGCTGCCTGTGTCGAGCTGGATAAGAAACTGTCCAGAAATGAGTTCCTGGAATCTCAGACTGGTGCGTACGCTCCTGTTATTCTGCTGTTCAGCGACGGTGGTCCTACTGATAATTGGGAAAAGGGTCTGGAACAGTTGAAGAAAAACAACTGGTTCAAGCACGCTATCAAAATCGCTATTGCCATCGGTGAAGATGCAGATAAGACTGTTCTGGCTACTTTTACTGGAACGCCTGAATCTGTTATCGCTGTTAATGATAAGCACACTTTGAAAGCCCTTATTCGTAAGGTTAGTGTTCGTGCTTCCGAGTTCCAGAGCCATAGCAAGCAGACTTCCGATATTGAAACTACTCCCGAAGAAGATTCCGCAAATATCGTTAAAGAGGTTAAGGATGAAATCTCTCAGGAAGCGGGTGTAAATGGTAATCCTATTAAGGTTGATGATAGCGGTTGGGGCGATTGGTAAACCCAATTTCGGAGGAAAGCAATGAGTACAACGTATGATTTCGCTTTTTCCGAGCAAGGATATAATCACATCAAATCGGACAAGATGTGTCAGGATTCATCTGGTCACTATTCCGACGATTCAATGGCGGTCGTTGTTGTTGCTGACGGACACGGAAGTGACAACTATCCGAGAACGGATAGAGGTTCGAGTTTTGCCGTTGAAGCTACGATTACCGCTATTAGAGAGTTCGTAAAAACCGTAGAAGATAGTGCCATTGATATTTCTGAGGACAGCGATTCCTATTTAGAACAGCTGGCAAAGAATATCTTGGCTAATTGGTATGCGGCGGTTGATGCCGATTTGGAGAAATATCCTTTTTCGGAGGAAGAACTGTCTAAAGTTTCTGATAAGTATAAGAAAAGATATATGTCTGGTCAAAGACAGGAAAAGGCGTATGGCACAACCTTGATTGCTGCCTGCCAGACAAAGAATTACTGGTTCGGCTTACAAATCGGAGATGGCAAGTGTGTATGTATTTCTCAGGATGGCTCAATGTATGAGCCTATTCCGTGGGACGAAGATTGCCAAGCAAACATTACCACCTCGATCTGTGATGCCGAAGCAATAGAAGAATTCCGCTACTGTTTCATGAAAGAATGTCCTGTTGCAACGCTGATGGGAACAGACGGCATAGACGATTCCTACGCAAATTCCGAGGAAATGTATGTTCTCTATCGATCTATCCTTGCTATTTTTGCAGAGCATGGTCGCGAAATAGGAGAATCTGAGATCCAGGCATTCTTGCCGGGGCTTTCTCGCAAGGGCAGCGGCGATGATGTTTCTATTGGCGGTATTGTGTCTGCGACACTTTCAACCACGTTTATTGAAGTGTTAAAAGCACAGTGCGAATATTCTAATGCCAAAGCTCAGAGAGAGCAGGCTGATCGTGAAGTTACACTTACTGCTGAAAAGCAGGAGTATGTACTGTCAGCGATGAAAAAAGCCAAGATGAACTATGACCTCTGCGTGCAAAAGGCGACTGAAGCTCAAAAGGCTATAGAGGTTGCTCTGCGCACTCAAGAAGATGCAATTAAGCGTTTTGAAGCTGCCGAAATTGCTCTTTCTACCGCCGTAACTGCTTATCAAAGTAGTATTATTCCAGAAGTAGTGGCTGTAACGACTGAGGCTTCTGATATCCAGTTCGATACTGGCGATGAACTTTTGAACGCCGATGTGTCTTCTGATCGAGGGAACGATATTGAAGAAGAAAGTGATGCAACAAGCTTTGCGGAACCATCTGTTCCTGCTGAAACAGATGCAATTAGCTCCATCGTGAGTGAGGAACCTACGGAAATAATTGTCGATCAATCTCCTGTCGAGGAGACTGATGTGGAGAGCCAAGAGGTTATCCAGTAAATACTTACCTATACAGGAGGGCAGACATGATAAATCTTCGATTTGTGATACGGAAATACCCGGAGTGTATGCTAAGCAAAGAGAAGCTGTCTGCGCCCTCCTAAATGATTTATATCCGGATCAGCGGCAAATGGTGTATATTCTTACGCTGTGCTATGATTGCGGTCAAGTTGACAAGAAAGTTTCCCGAATTAGATCCCTGGCGAAAAATCAAATCGTACGCTAAAGATGTTGTTTTAAGCGGTACAATTACGGCTGTTCTTCAGTTCGGATTTTTTGTTGATCTCGGTGATGGTATTGATGGTCTTGTCCACATGTCTTGGTATCCACCAAATGCTCAGTTTTCTAAAGTCCAAACTGTACGAGTTTCAATAAGAGATATTGACGATGAAACAAGGCGAGTATCTTTGCACATGGTTCCTTGACCGGGAAGCAATGCTGCGTGATACCGAAAGAATATATTGCGGTGAGATGAGCATATGAACCTTAAACAGATATTACATGGTCATGCTGTCACTCTCTTAGAACGACAGTCTACAAAGGCAATCTTGGGTGACGCATTTAATAACGACATTCCTAAAATCAACGCCCTTATGAGTGCGTATGATATTGGTATCGTTACATCGATTCAAACGCATTTCCCTCTTGGAAATCTGGAGCGTAGCAATGCTATTAACAAACTGATTAAGCAGCATTCTATGCTTGAAGACAAGGCGACTTGGGCTGTGGATCAGTGGATTGCTGCAATTGATATTGCTGTTATCAGAGAGATGCAGGTAGCACAAGCGCAGTTGGACAAAGAGAAGGAAGAAAAACTATTTGGAAGTAAAGATGATCCGTGGGCAGATTTGGAGCTTCCAGGTTCGCATGACGATCATTCTGAGCCAATGGTGATAGACTTTACAGATAAGTCTGATCAGGTTGACTATTATACCAATGTCCATTTAGATAAAATCCAGGGCAAAATATACATTCCTTGTGGCGTAGGCAATACAGACAACGGCTTTTACATTTGCGGTATTAGCGAAAAACATTGTAGCGAAGCCCCAACGGTTTTCGCATTGGTTTATAACTACCTCATTAGGAATAGCTGTATCACACCGGAGGACTACCCGCACTATCTGAACACCATATCTACCACATTTCAAATAAACTATCAGCGTGTGTTCCGGTTGATGATGATAATTCTTCAGCTAATAAAGAATGGCGTGGTTGGTCGAAAACTCGACCTAATTTACTCTGGCAAAGACGAAGAACTGGACATAGCTATTGCAATCATCAACGACTATGCTGCTCGTTTTTTGAGGCTTATGAGAGTCAGCAAGAAGTGCGTCCTCGAAAGAACGACTCAAAGTAAAAATGCACTCAAAATCTCTCTTGATAAGAAAATCAATGGTGTCTACATCGAAGAAAACAAAGTTCCTTGTAATGCCAGAGAGCTTTGGCTTGGAGAGAAAATCAATTACCAGCTCGATGCCGACTTGCTTCCGGATCTTGAGTATTTGCTTGGCGAAATCTCTCCCTTCGACACTTTCAAGGAAGGACAGTTTATCGCCTTGAAAAACATGTTGGGAACGAATGGCCACTCCATTTGTATTATGCCCACCGGTAGCGGCAAGTCCTTGATTTTCTATTTTGCATCGTTGCTGCAGCCTCTGCCAATGTTCATTCTTGCGCCGACAGAGATTCTGATTGACGATCAGATTAGAAACCTAAAGAAGTTCCATCATATGGATAATGCATCTCATCTGAAACTGACAACTGACAATGATTTCAGTAAATTTGAGATGCGAAACAGTTTGATGTACCTTACCCCTACCACTTTCCAAAATAGACACTTGTTGGTAAAGTGCCGGTACATCAATAGCGGACATAACCTCATAATGAATGAGCAGTCTCGAGTATTGCAGGAAACCAAGGTGGCTCCGGGCCCGTCTATCTCCTATGTGGTGCTGGATGAAATCCATTGCCTCTCCAACTGGGGCCACGATTTCCGTCCAGAGTATTTGATGCTTTCCAAGTTTTTGAACAAGTTTTTAGACCGAGTTACTTTCCTCGGCTTTACTGCAACTGCAAACTATACGGTCGTCGAGGATATTCAGCAACAGCTGAAAATTCCACAGCAAAACATATTCTCACCTATTGCATTTGAAAAGTACAACATTTCTTATCATTTCCAAGCGCTTCATAGCTTTGATGAAATGGTTGAAAAAGTATGTGAGGTTGTAGGTGAGCAAATTCGAAGGAATGAACGAACCCTCGTTTTTACCAAGAACGATGAAGTTTCTTTCCAGGTTGCCCAAGCAATCGGCTATGAGGCAGATGTTTTCCAAAAGGAAAACACATACGCATACCATTTGTTTGCAGATGAAAAGTGCAAGGTACTGGTTGCAAGTGAAGAGCTTGGCATCGGTATCAATTTGCCGAATGTTCAAAACATCATCCACTTTGGCCTGCCCGTATCAAAAAATGAATTTGTTCAGGAAATCGGACGAGCTGGACGAGCAAATGAAGCAGTAAATTCATATGTGTTTTATCTCGAACCTGTTCCCGAGAATGTTCCTTCAATTTTGATAAAGCGCGAACTCGAAATACCGGATATAGCTCAAATTCTTAATGATATCAGTAACGATTATTCCGATTGTTATCGCAAGCTCAATAGCAACATCGACTCCAAGGAGGACTTGCTCAAACAAATCATGGAAATCTATGACGATTTGAACCAAAATGGTCGTGATATCAACACGCGGAAATATCCGCTCGCAACTGTTGATATGGCTAAAAAATACATATACATGCTATATGTTATTGGTTTCATTAAAGACTGGTATTCTTATTCCACGGATGAAAACAGGGGTCAAATCGAAATTATGATGACGCTGGGCAATGATTGTGGTTTGGGCCGTGTAAAAAAACGCGCAATAGAATACTATGATTCTCTTGGCTCTAACCGGGAACAAATCGTTAAAACGCAACGAGCAACAGACATTCCCACTGTAATCAAGATTTATGTGGACTGGTATTATGCGAAGTTCCTCTACCATCATAAGGAAATGTTCTTGGACTTCCTTGAGTTTGCAGAAGCGAACAAAGAGAGCGATAGTGAGAGAGTAACTGAGGACATCAGAGAATATTTCACATTGCCGTTCGTTGAAATTAAGAGCGATGAAATGTACTATTCTAAACTTTCGCTCAAGGAAATCGCAGACAAGGTAGCACAAGGAATCGGTCGCAACACATTGACTAATGTAGAGCGAATCAACAGCAATCGGTACATGTATAATTTGGATTGCTTCTTGTTCCTTGGCAATCTGAAGCTGTATTCGCGTTTTGATAAGAGCAGATTTGAGCGTATCATTAGGAATACTCCTATTAAGCAAAATCGGGAACTGATGGATGCAGTTAGCAAGGTTTTTGCAAAGCTGAATGCCACAGGGCGATTTGAGACTATTCGCTGTTTGAGTGAAACTGGAACTCTATTCGGCGGTGACGAAATCAGTATTTGCGATGCTCTTTATAAAAACGCAGATAAGGATACGGTTTACTATGGAATGTTGGCAAATCGGCTGAATATGCAGTTTCGCTAACAGAGAGGAGAACATAAATGCTTACAACAATTCAAGAACTGGAACGCGAGATAGATCAGTTCCATAAAAACATAAAAGACTCGAATGAATTGATGAAGATTTTGATGTCTGTTGCGTCTTTGACAAAAACGCAGACGGAATCTTTTGATGTTCATACAAAGGCATTACACGATGAGCTGGCAAAGCTGCCGCCAGAGTTGAGCGATTTGTTCCAGAGGAAGATCGAGAGCTTTGTTCAAGAAGTTCATAACGAACATCAGGCCTATCAAACGGCTGTTGCAAATCTCATAGAAAGATATAGTGAAAAAGTTGCAATCGCAGAAGCCGCAATCACTAAGGTTCCGGGCGTGTTGGAAGCTCAAACAGAAGCTGCCCAAAAACGTCATTTAGAAGAATTGGCGAAGCTTGAAACTTCTTATTCTCAAACGCTGACTTCTTCGATGGAAGGCTTCTCTTCCCGAGTTGGCAATGCAACAGAAGCTGTTTCTAAAGTGCCTGGAATTTTGGAAGCGCAGCTACAAAAAGATCGTGCGGAAAATGTTGCTGGCTTAAAGCAAATCCAAGAGCAGTATGCTGCGGATTTGGCAAAAACAAATGAAGCCTTCGCAAAACAGCTTCAGGCTGTGATTGAAAACATTCAGGCTGTTCCGGGACAGATTAAGGATAATTCAGATCAGCAGTACAGCGCATTTTTGAAAGAACTTGAAAAAATGATGGATGCTCGTCTGGCACAGATGTCTGATACCGAGAAGCGTGTTATGGATCTGAGTCAGCAGCTCGAAGCAAAATATGATGCTTTTGTTGCCAAACTTGAAGCTACAAACATGGATCAGTTGTATAAGTATTGTCAGGATATGAATAAGTCCATCAATACAAAGCTGGGGCTTGCTCTGGGCGGTGTTGCTGTCGCTGTTATTGTATCTATCATTTCCTTGTTCATTTAAGGAGGTTTGGCTATGACTGCTGTTATTGCTCTGAGTAAATGCTCTCAGACAAAGAAAATGTATGGCATTCGTTTTGAGCGTACCGGGCGGGACTTGAAATACACTTGGGCATTTCCAATCCAAGAAAAGACTGCTCTAAACGAGGATTATGATAAAACAAGAATTACAGGGGCTTTGATCCAGGGAGAAGAATATCCTGGTTGCCCTCATTGTGGTGCAAAAGGCTTTTTCTATTGTAGTTGTGGAAAGCTGAATTGCTGGGATGGAAAATCTCACATTGCTACTTGTAATTGGTGTGGTGCTACCAGCGAATTGAGTGACGGTATTGATAGCATCAATATTACTGGAAATATTTAAGAGTTAGGCGGTGTGCAAGTCGCACCGCCTAACCTGCTTACGACAAAGATGTGAGGAATGGGTATGGAGAAATGGTTGATAGAAGAGCTTGAAAACAAAGCTCGTATGGAACAATTTGATAAAGAACGAAAAGCCCACCTTACGGTTAAATGTCGTTCAGATTTTGATGTGCCGAATCCTGTGGAAATTAGATCATTGACTTTTGACCAATACGATGGATCGCTTGATTTCGGCATAAGTGTCCTTATTTCAAGGTTTATCGAATTAAAATCCATTAGTTTCAGTTCTCGCTATCGAGGTATAATATGCCCAGAAATCGTTAATTTGTGGTTGCGCATACTTCCATCGGTAAATAAGTTGTCGTTTTACATTTATTCTGACAATTCACTCACATGGAATACCCTGGCTGCATTGGATTTATCAGGAATTAAATCATTGACTGTCAGTATGCAAAATGATTCTCAACCTATTCCGTTGAAGGCTCCGGCGCTGGAAGAATTTACTTTTTTCGGCACAAAAGATGATGAGTTCTCCATGATTGAAAGGTGTTGCCTTGACCGTATCAAGTATGACTTCTCTGGGATGCCTTCTTTAAAGAAACTGAAGCTAAGTCATTGTGGCTTTTGGGATTATTCATCGTTGTCTTGCCTGCGTAGATTGGATTCTATTGATATTGCGGATCGAAACTTGATGAACTTATCATGGCTGTCATCGAATTACTCTCTATCAACGCTGATTATCTCGGCTTGCGTAGAAGATTTATCTGGAATTGAAACTCAGCCAAGTTTGGAAAAACTATATTTAGGATGCAATAAATTGTCTGATATTACAGCCCTGGGAAAACTTAGCTGTCTTAAGCACTTGGACCTGAGAGGAAACAGTATCAGCAATGTTGCGCCTTTAGAAAATCTGGAGTTTCTTGAGTACCTCAACTTAGTTAGAAACCCCGTGGTATCTGAAGGAGAGCTTCGCAACAAGAGAATTAGGACATTGTTGCTTAATTCTCGAGATGAGCCGCTTGAAGGAATTGATCGAGTTATCAATGGCTTCTCTCAGCAAGTATATTGGTGGATAAGGAATGAGGATACTCGTGATTTGTCCCAGTTACCGGAATGGCAGCGTAACACTACATTGAAGAACCGCCAAAAACCGTATGAAGAAAGACTGATGAACAAAATCCAGTTTGCCTTTGAACAGGAGTTTCAGAAAATCAATCCTTTTGATTTATGGGTGGATGATCTGCGTGAAGATCTCCGAGAAGAATATATTCGCCGAGCATCTGCAAAGTATCCGTTTTTGACGGTCACTCCCGAAATGCAGTCGGTTTTGCAACGAGAGAACAACCACATTATTACTAAGGTTCCAGAGACCCCAGGGGTAGCGTTCTTTGCTAACGAAGATTTTGTACGTGTCTATGCAAAAGTCAAAAGCGGAAGCGGACAAATCAAGCAAGGATATGACAAGCGTTATTGCAGACACAGTCGGATGGGCAATTCTCGGAAGATAGAATCAGCCGTAAAAAAGAACTGGGATGTTTTCTTTCCAAACAAGAAAATAACAGAGTTCGATTTTGAGATTATCTATGCGCCGTTGTACGGCAAGGAAGTAGATGCCAAAATCACCTATGCTGTTTTATATGCTATTTGGTCGGCTATTCATCAAATTGTCGTTCCGCAAAAAACAGCAATTTTACTTAAATGTAGCGGCTCTGGTCGATTAAACAAAGAAGAAGCAAGCTTAAGGCAAATCGATGTTTCACTCCATCAAGGTATTGAAACTATCATCTCTTGGATGCCAAAGAATAAAGCTGCAAGATATTCCTTTGATGAACTGACCTTGTATAACACTCTAGAGGAATTTGTTGCAGAATTGCACAAGCAAGAGAAATTACATTATAAACACAAGGAATTGGATCCTTTCAGAATGAAATTAGTTGATGTTATTCAGCATCACATCTTGGAGGTAGAGGATCATCAAAGGATTCACTCCATTTTGCGGGATTTCTTCCCCGACAAAAAGAAGGATGTTAACTTGTTGGGTCTCTTGCTCAAAATGAATATTCTGGATAGTATTAAAAGCCAACCAAGCATAGATAGTCTCTTTGTCAGCAAGTTTGTTTCTATGTTGGAGAATGAGTATGGAATCAGTTTTGAAAGTGCAAAGTATGCAGTTCATTCTTGGTGCTTATGTTATGGAAAATATGTGCTGGATAAGCCTTGTGACTTATAACTCAAACATAGAGCAGGGAACAGTTATATGAAGAGTGATTTAGGGTTTTGAGATTTCTATACTCTCGCTTAGCGAATATGAGAGTGGGAAGCTCATGAGTGTATTCGTGCTGTGGATGATGGCAATTCCACCGTGTTTGCGTTTTATTAGTCTATTTTGATTCAAGGAAATGTCCCAATTTGGTTGCTGCCGCTTTATGAAATTTTATAATTATCCAGACATAATCTGGATAATTGCGTTAATCTATGCTATAATGTCTTCAATCCACCCGGAACAATTATCTTGCGCTTGTTATAGCATTTATCACCGCTGATAAGATTTTGATAAGCATCCATCGTATAGCTATGATAATATGGATAATCAAAATAATCAGAAGAACAGGGGCAAACAACTTCTAAACAAAATCGTTTAAGATGTGAGTTTCTGCATCGAGTGGGAATGATTCAGAAGATGAAAGCCCGTATTTGCTGAAGTTTTGAGGATTGGGCCTTTTACGGCAACAGTTCAGAGCAGTTTTTTCTGTTGTAAAGCTGCGTAGCGGACAAATACATAAAGCTACGGCGGAGACGGCGCAGGCGCGCCGTCTCCGCTCATAAATTAACGGAAAACTAACACGAAGTTCACGGTTCGGCCGCGAAAGCCGGTAGAATTTTTCAAATCTGTATGATAAAATTCTATTAAATAAGTATTCTAAATATAAAGGGGGCGGTTTCTATAAGACATAACATAATCAAAGAAAAGATGAAAGAGGCCGTCGCGTCGGTGCTTCCGATCACGCTGATCGTCGCCGTCCTGTGCCTTTTTCTCGTGCCCGTCAGCAGCGGGCTGATGCTCTCGTTCCTTATAGGCTCTGTCATGATAATCGTGGGTATGGGCCTGTTCACGATCGGCTCGGACACGGCGATGACCCAGATAGGCAGCCACATCGGCGCAAAGATGACGAAATCGCGCAGCCTCGGCCTCATACTGCTGCTGAGCTTTATCCTCGGCGTTGCGATCACGGTCGCGGAGCCGGATCTGCAGGTGCTTGCGACGAATGTGCCGAATATCGACAAGACCGTGCTCATCGCGACGGTATCCGTCGGCGTCGGGATATTCCTCATGATAAGCATGCTGCGCATACTGTTCGCCGTTCCGCTCAAATGGATGCTCGTGGTCTTTTACGCCGTTGTGTTCATACTTGCCGCCTTGTCGGATCAGGACTTCCTGTCCGTGGCCTTTGATTCCGGCGGCGTAACTACGGGGCCGATGACGGTGCCGTTTATCATGGCGCTGGGCGTCGGCGTCGCCTCCATCAGAAGCGACGAGAAAGCAAAGTCGGACAGCTTCGGTCTGGTGGCGCTGTGCTCCATCGGGCCGATCCTCGCGGTGCTCATTCTGGGCTTTATCTATGACACCGGCTCGGAGGACACCTCCGCGCTGATAGTCAACGAGTTTGAGACATCCGTCGCGCTGGGCAGGGGCTATCTTGAAGCCCTGCCGGAATACATGGGCGAGGTGGCCGTGGCGCTGCTGCCGATATTCGCGTTTTTCCTGCTGTTCCAGCTTATATCCCTGAAGCTGAAGAAGCGGCCGCTTTTAAGGATACTTATCGGCGTGGCCTTTACATATGTGGGACTGGTGCTGTTCCTGACGGGCGTGAACGTGGGCTTTTCCTCGCTCGGCTATGTCCTCGGCGGGGCGCTTGCGGAAAGCAGCCTGAAGTGGCTGATCATCCCGCTTGCCATGCTGATGGGCTGGTTTATCATCAGCGCCGAGCCCGCGGTCCATGTGCTCAACAAGCAGGTGACGGAGCTGAGCGCGGGCGCGATATCGGAAAAGACGATGGGCCTTACCCTGTCCATCGCGATCGCCTGCGCCATGGGTCTTGCCGTGATCCGCGTGCTGACCGGGATATCGATACTCTGGTTCATGATACCTGGCTATGTTATCGCGCTGGGGCTTGCGTTTTTCGTGCCGCCTACGTTCACCGCCATAGCCTTTGACGCGGGCGGAGTTGCGTCCGGCCCGCTTACCGCGACCTTTATGCTGCCCTTCGCCATGGGCATAAGCACCGCGATCGGCGGCAACGTCATGACCGACGCTTTCGGCCTTGTGGCGATGGTCGCGATGATGCCCCTTATCACCGTTCAGGTGATGGGAGCGATCTCAACTCTGAAGTCCGGCAGGACGACCGCGCAGGATATCGTCAGCCGCTTCGAGGACGACGAAATTATCGAGCTTTGGGAGGTCGTGTGAAGCAATGGAGCTATACTATGTACTCAGCATCGTGGACAGGAGCAGGGCCGATGAGCTGCTGGCCATCCACAATGAGCTGCAGCTTTCCCTTGTGCTCACGAAGCTCGGACGGGGCACGGCAAAATCGGAGCACCTGTCGCTGTATGAGCTGGAGCCGAGCGAAAAGGCCGTTATCGGCACCGTGGCGGGCGCCGCGTCCGTCAGGCACCTCTTTCGGGCGGCGAAGCTTAAAATGTTCATCGATATCCCGGGCAACGGGGTGATGATGGCGCTGCCCATGAAGAGCGTCGGCGGAGGAAAGAATCTCGCGTATTTTACGAGCGGACAGGTATTGGGAGGTACGGTACCGAATATGGATTTTGAACACGAACTTATTATTGTCATACTGAACGAGGGCTACTCCGACACGGTGATGGACGCGGCCCGAAGCGCCGGAGCCACCGGCGGCACTGTGCTGCACGCGAAGGGCACCGGAAAAACGCGGTCGGAGAAATTCTTCGGTGTCTCGCTCGCGGAGGAGAAGGATATGATATATATCCTGACGCCCGCGGGAAGAAAAGCGGATATAATGAAGGCGATAAGCCGCGACTGCGGCCCCGAGACCGAGGCCGGAGCAATATGCTTCTCCCTGCCCGTGACGGAGGTAGCCGGCATACGCAGGCTCGACGACGAATGATCGCGTCAAGACGGTCAAAAAACCCCGCTCAGGCGGGGTTTTTTGCTGCGCCGGTGCTTTCCTATGCGGCTGCGCCGTGATATAATAAGCACAAAACTGCGGATTTTACGTACATTTTACATTTTACAGATATTTAACATTACCTTTATGAGGTATCATAAAGCTGAAAAATACAGAGGCAGGGAAGTGATCTCATGATATTCTGTGTGGAGGACGACTCCGGCATCCGCGACCTTATGATATACACACTCAATTCCTCGGGCTTTGAGGCCGAGGGCTTTGCCGACGGCGAGGCACTCTTCGCCGCCCTCGGCTCACGGACTCCGGAGCTTATTATGCTCGATATCATGCTGCCCGGCGAGGACGGCATATCCATACTCAAAAGGCTGCGCTCAAGCAGCATGACCGCCGATATCCCGGTCATCATGGCGACGGCCAGGGGCACGGAATACGACAAGGTGATAGGCCTTGACCTCGGCGCGGACGACTATCTTGCCAAGCCCTTCGGCATGATGGAGATGGTCTCCCGCGTGCGTGCGGTGCTGCGCCGAAGCGCTCCGAGACCGGCGGTGCGGCTGCTCAGGGTGGGCGAGCTTGAAATGAACCTCGGCGAGCACACAGTGACCGCCTGCGGGCAGAGAGTGCAGCTCACGCTCAAGGAGTTTGAGCTGCTGCACAAGTTCATGGCAAACCCCGGCAGAGCTTTCACACGCGAGCAGCTTCTGACGACCGTGTGGGGCGAGGAATTTGTCGGCGAGACGCGGACCGTTGATGTGCACATCGGCACCCTGCGCACGAAGCTCGGCGACTGCGGCGGCTATATCGAGACCGTCCGCGGCGTTGGCTACCGCATGGAGGGCAAGCTATGACGAAACGTATCTTCCGCTCGATATGCCTTGTCGCCGTGGTGGTGCTTCTGGCGTCGTTCATGCTCATCATGGGCGTGCTGTACGATTACTTTTCCAACAACCAGATGAGCCAGCTCAAGGCTCAGGCACAGCTTGCGGCGCAGGGAGTGGAGCAGAGCGGCGCGGATTATTTCAGCGGCCTTGACGACACGGGCTTCCGCGTCACATGGATATCCGCCGACGGCACCGTCCTGTACGACAGCGACGCCGAGGCCGGAAGCATGGAAAACCACCATGAGCGCGAGGAGGTGCGCGAGGCGCTTGAGACCGGCTCGGGCGAGAGCATGCGCTATTCGACAACGCTCATGGAGCGTCAGCTTTACGCGGCCGAGCGTCTTTCCGACGGCACGGTCATAAGGCTCTCCGGCGCGCAGTACACCGTGCTGACGCTTGTGCTGAGCATGCTGCAGCCCTTGATAGTTATCGCAGCCGCGGCACTGGGACTGTCGCTCTGGCTCGCGTCAAGGCTTTCAAAGCGCATAGTCAAGCCTCTCAACGAGCTCGATCCCGACGAGCCCGAGAAGCTCGACGCATATGAGGAGCTCAGGCCGCTGACGGAAAAGCTGTGCAGCCAGCAGCATCAGCTGAAGGCTCAGGCGGAGGAGCTGCAGCGTAAGCGCGACGAATTTGAAGCGGCCTCGGGCAATATGATCGAGGGCCTCGTGCTGTTGAACGAGCAGGGCTCGGTCCTCAGCATAAACAAGGCCGCGACGCGGCTGCTGGGCATAAGCCGCTGCTGCATAGGCAGGGATATGCCGCTTCCGGAAGGTTTGCCCGAGATGCGGGAGCTCCTGCAAAAGGCCCTTCGGGGCGAGCACGGCGAGATAAGCGTACACATAGACGGGGGCAGCTATCAGATATACGCAAGTCCGGTCATATCAAATGAGAAGATCGCGGGCGCGGTGCTGCTTTTCATCGACATCAGCGAAAAGGAAAGCGCCGAGCAGATGCGCCGCGAATTTACCGCTAACGTGTCGCACGAGCTCAAGACCCCGCTGCACACCATATCCGGCTGTGCGGAGCTTCTGGCAAACGGAATGGTAAAGCAGGAGGACGTGCCCCGCTTTTCGCTTCAGATACAGTCCGAGGCGAAGCGCATGATAGCACTTGTTGAGGATATCATAAAGCTCTCGCACCTTGATGAGGGCGCGGAGGATATGCGCAGGGAGCAGACGGATCTCTACCGCCTGGCGATGGATACGGTGCGCAGCCTGACCCCCGCGGCGCGGGAGGCCGGAGTGAGCCTTGAGCTCAGCGGCGAAAGTGCCGTGATAATCGGCGTGCCTCAGCTCCTCGACGGGATAATCCATAATCTCTGCGATAACGCGATAAAGTATAACCGCAGGGGCGGCAGCGTCGCCGTCACGGTCACGGACGGGCCTGACACAGTGCGGCTCACGGTGGAGGATAACGGCATCGGCATCCCTCCCGAGCAGCAGGAGCGCATATTCGAGCGCTTTTACAGGGTCGATAAAAGCCACTCCAAGGAGGTCGGCGGCACGGGCCTCGGCCTTTCGATAGTAAAGCACGCGGCAAAGCTGCACAACGCGCCCATAGGCATACACAGCGTCCCCGGGGAGGGCACAGAGATAACAGTCGACTTCCCTAAATAAACCGCTTTGACGGCAAATACCTCCGGCTCAGCCGGAGGTATTTGCCGTAATTCAGATTACTTTACATGGATTTTACATTCCTTTGATTATCGATTTGATGTTTCTCCGATAGAATAAAAGCATAAAAGGTATACACAGGAGAGACATATGGATATATTTGATTTTCTGACGATGATAGGCGGCCTGTGCCTGTTTCTGTTCGGCATGAACCTGATGGGACAGGCGCTCGAGCGCAGGGCCGGAAATAAGCTCAGGACGCTGCTCGGCAGGATGACCGGCAAGGTCATGACGGGCTTCCTGACGGGACTGGGCATAACCGCGGTAATACAAAGCTCCTCGGCGACGACGGTGATGGTCGTGGGCTTTGTAAACTCCGGGCTTATGACCCTGAAGCAGGCCATAAACGTCATCATGGGAGCGAATGTCGGCACGACCGTGACCGCGTGGATGCTGAGCCTCAGCGGTATCGACGGCAGCGCGGTATGGGTGCAGCTTTTAAAGCCGAGCTCCTTCACGCCGGTGCTGGCGCTCGTCGGCATAATACTTTATATGTTCAGCAAGAACAGCAAGAAAAACGACACGGGCATGATACTGCTGGGCTTTGCGACGCTGATGTTCGGCATGGAGACCATGAGCGGGGCGGTGGCCGGCCTGAGGGATGTGCCGGAATTCCGTCAGATGTTCATAATGTTCACTAACCCTGTTCTCGGTGTGCTCGCCGGAGCTATTCTGACGGCGGTCATCCAGTCCAGCTCCGCCTCGGTGGGCATACTTCAGGCGCTGGCGATGTCCGGACAGGTCAGCTACGGCGCGGCGATACCCATCATCATGGGTCAGAATATCGGCACCTGCGTGACGGCGCTCATATCCTCCGTGGGCACCAGCCGGAACGCAAAGCGTGCGGCGGCCGTCCACCTGTGCTTCAACGTGATAGGCACGGCCGTGCTGCTGGCGGCGTTCTGCCTTGCCAAGGCGCTGCTCGCGCCGGCTCTGCTGAGCGAGCCTGCCACGATGTACGGCATAGCCGTCGCCCACTCGCTCTTCAACGTACTGTGCACCGCGCTGCTGCTGCCGGCGGCGGGACTGCTTGAAAAGCTGGCGATAATGCTCGTGCCCGATGACAATAAGCGGCAGACGGAGGTCAAGCTGGACGACAGGCTGCTTACGACTCCGCCGCTGGCTCTCGAGCAGAGCAGCATCATAGCCGAGGACATGGCCTACTACGCGGTCGGCGCGATGAAAAGCGCGATGAAGAGCCTGACGGAATACAGTCCCGCAATTGCCGACGAGGTGCGCGGTAGCGAGAACGAGACAGACAGGTACGAGGATATCCTCGGCACATATCTGCTGAAGCTCGGCGCGCTGCCAGTCAGCGACGAAGACAGCGGGGAGATAACGGAGCTTCTGAAGATCATCGGCGATTTCGAGCGCATTGGCGACCACGCGGTGAACATAGTCGAGTCCGCCGAGGAGCTGCGGGATAAGCATATCGAATTCACGCCCGCGGCCAAAAAGGAGCTTGCGGTCATCACGGCGGCGCTGACCGAGGTGCTGGACACCTCCCTGAAGGCCTTCACGGAGAAGGACGTGTCCGCGGCGAGGCTTGTCGAGCCTCTGGAGCAGGTCATTGACGACCTTAAACAGCAGCTTCGCACACGGCATATCCTGCGCATGAAGAAGGGAGAGTGCAGCGTCGAGGCGGGCTTTGTGTGGTCGGATCTGCTGACGGACCTCGAGCGCGTTTCCGACCACTGCTCGAATGTCGCCCTGTGCGTGCTGGACATGAAAAAGCATAATCTCAACGTCCACGAGACCCGCCAGGAGCGCGAGGAGGAGCCGGAATTTATCGAAAACTACAGGAGCTTTGCCCGAAAATACGCCCTTGACTGAGAATAGTTTGCAACACCGTGCCATGCACGGTGTTTTTTCTTGCAAATACGACAGTTATTGGAAGAAAACACTATTGATATTGACGTGTGCGGTGTGGTAAAATACATTAATATGCATAATAGCGTCTTTATGTCCTGTTTTCTGAGCGGAACGGTGAAAAATGGGTGTTTGCAGTAAAATAAAATCGAAAATAAAAGAAGGCGCGTTTCGGGAAATGCTGCGCGAGGCCAAGTGGATGTACACATATGTGCGCCGCTTCAGGATGACCGTGCTGATACATATTCTGCTGGGCGTTGCCGGAACGGCGATGAGCCTGCTGTCGAGCCTTGCCATGCGCGCGCTCATTGACGCCGTGACGGGCAGTCAGGCAGGCGCGGTGTGGTCTGCGGCGGCGTATATGGCGGGAATGCTGCTCGGCAGCGTTTTCATGCAGGCCGCCGCGTCAAGGATCGCCGCCGTGATCAATATCAAGGTGCAGAACGGCATTCAGGCCGAGGTGTACGACAGAATGCTGCACACCGACTGGCAGTCGCTTGAGAAATTCCGCAGCGGAGATCTTATTAACCGGCTCAACGGCGACGTGAGCACGGTTTCGGGCGGCGTTACGAGCCTTATCCCGAGCTTCGTTTCGGGCGTTGTGCAGTTCGTCGGCGCGCTCGTGATAATCCTCTGCTGCGACCCCGTCATGGCGCTCATAGCGCTCATCGCGGCTCCGGTCTACGTTCTGTCCTCGCGGGCGCTCGTCAAGCGCATGCGCGAGTACAACAAGCGCATGAAGGAGGTCGGAAGCCAGGCGATGAGCTTCCATGAGGACTCCTTCCGCAACCTCACCGGCATCAAATCCTTCGGCGTCATGGACGGCTTTACCGACAGGATGCGTCAGATGCAGGATAAATATAAGGAAGCGCTGCTTGATTACAATAAATTCTCCGTTGTCACGGGGCTCGTCATGGGCATTGTCGGGCTCGTCATCTCCGCCGGCTGCTTCGGCTGGGGAGTTTTCAGGCTCTGGACGAATGCGATATCCTTCGGCACCATGACCATGTTCCTGCAGCTTACCAATATGCTGCGAAGCTCGTTTTCCTCGCTCGTGGGGCTCGTGCCCTCGGCGATATCCATAACCACCTCCGCGGGCAGGATCATGGCCGTGGTCGAGCTTCCCGAGGAGCCGGGAGCCAGAGAACAGATCGATGTGCCCGATGAATGCGGCGTTGAGCTCAGAAACGTGAGCTTTGCCTATGACGAGGACGAGCCGGTGCTCAGAAACATCAGCCTCTCGGTAAAGCCGGGCGAATTTGTCGCGCTCGCGGGAGCCTCCGGCGAGGGCAAGACCACCGTCGTGCGCATGATGCTCGGCCTGATAAGACCCGATAAGGGCGAGGCGGTGCTGCTGACGGATAAGGGCAGCATACCTCTGTCGGCCGCGACGCGCAGGGCCTTCGCCTATGTGCCGCAGGGAAACACCGTGCTTGCCGGTACGGTGGCGGATAATCTGCGCATGGTAAAGCCCGAAGCGACCGACGAGGAGATCACGGAGGCTCTGCGTCTTGCCTGCGCGGATAAATTCGTGTCGCGCCTGCCCGAGGGCATATACAGCAAGACCGGCGAGATAGGACGCGGCTTCTCCGAGGGGCAGGCCCAGCGCATAGCCGTCGCCCGCGCCCTGCTGCAAAAAGCGCCGATACTGATCCTTGATGAGGCGACCAGCGCCCTTGACGAGGAGACAGAGATGAAAATGCTGCTCAACATACGAAACAGCGGCTTTGTAAGGACCTGCGTGCTCATAAGCCACCGCCCCGCGGCGGCCGGAATGTGCGAAAAGCGCTATGTGCTCGAGGGACTTGAGCTTGTGGGGGCGGAAGAATGAAGAATACCGGAAAGCGCATCCTCACGCCGGAGGAGCTCATGCCCGAATATGAGGAGCTGCTCCGTGCAGGAGCGGTGCTTCCGCTCGTTGTCAGCGGCGGCAGCATGCTGCCCTTTCTTGCGCCGGGCAGGGACACGGTGTATCTCAAGGCCATCGACCGCCCGCTCAGGCGCGGGGACATCGTGTTTTACCGCAGGGCCGACGGACGCTACATCCTGCACAGGCTGCACCGTATCGACGGTGAAAAATGCTGGTTCGTCGGGGACGCACAGGATGATATCGAGGGTCCCCTGAACATAAAATGCGCCTTTGCCTATGTCACGGAGGCACTGCGCAAGGGAAAAACACAGAAGCCCGGCTGCCTCTGCTGGGACTTTTTTGAGAACATCTGGCCCCTCGCCGTGGGGAGCCGCAAAGGGCTTATAAGCCTGTATTCCCGAATTAGGAGCAAATAATGATAGATATTCACGCGCATATCCTGCCCGGGCTCGACGACGGCTCGCCGGACATGGAGCGTTCGGTCGAGATGGCGGAGCTTGCGGCCGAGTCGGGCGTTGCCGCGATAATAGCGACCCCCCACTGCAATCAGCGGGGCATGTTTGAAAACTACGCGTCCCCGGAGCTTGCGGAGCGGTTGGAGACATTCAGAACAGAGCTCAGGAAAAACGGCACGCCGCTGGAGGTATATATGGGCGCCGAGGTCTACGGCGCGGAGAACACGGCGCGGCTTTTCCGCGAGGGAAGGCTGGCGACGCTCGGCGGCAGCCGCTATCTGCTGACGGAGTTTGATTTTTTCGCCGATATCGGATATATGCAATGGCTGATAAACGAGCTGCTCGACGCGGGCTGCATCCCCGTTATCGCACATCCGGAGCGCTATTTCGAGCTGCAGGAGCAGCCGCGGATCATAGAAAAATGGCTTGCCGACGGCCTTGGTATCCAGATAAACAAAGGCAGCCTTTTCGGAAGATTCGGCTCCTCGGCGGCGAAGCTTGCCCACTATCTTCTGAGGGAGGGCATGGTGACCTGCGTTGCCAGTGACGCCCACGGCGCCCGTGTGAGAACTACGGACATGAGCCCCGCCATGGATTTCCTGAGCATGGAATACTCCGACGGCCTTGCTCAGCTCCTGCTTGTCGATAACCCAAAACGCATACTTCAGGACCGGGAGCTGGTCCTGCCGTATGAGTTTGAAATGTTTTGAGAATGAGGTGCTTTCGTGAAAAATAAATTACCCCTTATACTCATAATACTGACGGTGCTGTCTGTCGCGCTTGCAGTGGGATACACCGTGTACGAAAGATCGCAGTCGAGCCCCGGCATGCCGCAGATAAGCTTCGATAAAAGCAGTACAGAAGCCAGGGTGGACGCCTCGGACGAGGAGCTGCTGCGGGGCGTTACCGCTTCCGATCCGGAGGACGGGGATATTACCGGCTCCCTTATTGTTGAAGGGATATCCCGCATGCACGACGGCAGCGCGAAAGTAAGCTATGTCGCCTTCGACTCGCAGAATCACCTTGCGAGGGCCGAGCGCACCGTGCGCTTTACCGATTACAGGCAGCCTGTTTTCAGCTTCACGAGAAGCATGGAGTTCAAGCTGTCCGGCAATATCGACATCCTGAAGTACATCGAGGCTCAGGATATGTTCGACGGCGATATATCGGACAAGGTAAAGTACAGCATCGACAGTGACGCCTTGTCGCTGAGCAGCGTCGGCGAGCATCAGGTGACGCTGAGGGTCACGAACAGCCTGGGCGACACGTCGCACCTTACCATAACCGTCGAGGTCACGGCAGACGCTCCAAACGCGGCCGATATAAGCCTGAAGCAGTATGTCGTGTATCTGCCCGCAGGAGCGGAGTTTGACGCGGCAAGCTATGTGAAAGGCTATGTTGCAAACGGCGAGCAGAAAACGGGGGCGGACGGCCTGCGCATCAAAAACGAGGTCGATACCGACACCCCGGGAGTATATAACGTTAAGTATTCCTATGGCTACGGAAGCTCGGAGAGCCATGTGCGGCTGACCGTCGTCGTGGAGTAGGGGGTGCGTGATGGAAGAAAACAGGATTCCGGAAAACGAAAGAAACGGCGCCCCGAAGCTGCACGTTGTGCTGCTGCTCCGCGAGGTGCTGACGAAGCTCTGGGCGATAGTCATGGCCGCGGTGATCGTCGGCTCCTGCGCATTCGTTGGCGCATCGGTCTTGTATAAGCCTGAGTATCAGACGAAAACGACCTTTGTCGTGTCCGAAAAGAACGGCACGGGCTCGGTATATTCAAATCTCTCGGCCGCCAAGAACATGGCCGCCGCGTTTTCCAAGCTTCTCGGAAGCGACGTAATGAAGGCGCGCATAGCGGAGGAAATGGGCACGGCTCCCGCGTCCGGCAGCATAAGGGCCGTCGTGATCGAGGAGACAAACCTGCTTGAAATGACGGTGACGGCCTCCAACCCCCGCGAGGCATACCTGATCACGAGGGCGGTTCTGAAAAATTATGAGGATATAAGTAGCACGGTGCTTGGAAACGTCGCACTCGATATCCTCCAGCAGCCCACGATACCCACGACCCCCGTCAATTCGTCGGGAGCAAAGCGCATCGCGGTGCTGAGCGCGTCCGCGGCCGCCGTGGCCGCCGCGGCGCTGCTGTGCATAGCGGCGTATCTGCGCGATACCGTCAAGACCATCGACGAGGTGGAGAGCAAGCTGGACACAAGGCTTCTCGGTACGGTCTACCATGAGCGAAAGAATAAGTCGCTCAAGTCCGCCCTCAAAAGAAAAAAGAAAAGCGTCGTTATAACAGACCCCACGACGGGCTTTGCCTTCGTGGAGACCTTCAAGAAGCTGCGCACAAGGGTGGAATACCTCATGCGCCGCAATAACGCAAAGGTGCTGATGGTGACCTCCGTCATGGAAAACGAGGGCAAGAGCACAGTCGCCGTCAATATCGCCCTTGCCATGAACAGAAAACGCAAAAGCGTCATCATCATCGACGCGGATATGAAAAAGCCCGCGATACATAAGATACTCGAATATAAGAATTCCGAATATGCGAGCATAAGCGAGCTTGTATCCGGAAAGGCGGAGCTCAGGGACGCCCTGCTGATGGACAGGACCCACCGGCTGGGGCTTATCCTCGGCCGCGGCTGCACCGAAAACTCGACCGAGCTGATAAGCAGTCCGAATATGCGCCAGCTCATCGAGCAGGCCAAGAAAAACATGGACATGGTGATAATCGACACGCCTCCGCTGTCGGCCTCGCCGGACGCGGAATGCATAGCCGAGCTTGCCGACGCCGCGATACTTGTGGTTAGGCAGGATCAGACTCCCGTGAGAGTGCTCAACGACGCCATTGATTCTATAAACAGCTCAAACGCCGTGCTTTTGGGTTGCGTGTTCAACAATGTCCGCACTGCCGATCTGAACGAGAATTACAGCTACGGCGGCAGCGGCAAATACGGCTATCATAAGCAGAGCTACGGCAAATACGGTTACGGGAAATACGGCTACGGCAAGTACGGCTACGGCTACGGCAGCCGCGGAGGCAGCGCCTCGGAGCAGAGACGGTTCGCCGCTGACGGGGCTGTATACGACTTTGAGGCTGAAACGGAGGGCGCAGACAATGGAACAGCAGAATAATGTGCATGCGTTCTCCGCCGGCAGGATCCTGGGCGACTTCCTCAGGGGACTGCGCAGGCTGTGGTGGCTCGTGCTGACGCTGACGATCCTTGTCGGCGCCGGTATGGGCGCGGCATCGTGGCTGAGGTATACTCCGGTGTACACGGCCTCCGCGACCTTCACCGTTTACGTTAAGAATGAAAGCCAGGCCTCCGTCACCGCGTATAACTACGCCGCGGCGCAGCAAATGGCCAAGACCTTTCCGTATATCCTGACGAGCGGCGTGCTCAGCGATCTCGTAAAGACGGATCTCGGAGTCACGGCGCTGCCCTCGATATCGGTCAGCACCGTTGAGGATGCGAACATGATCGTCCTCAGCGTTACGGGCGGCGATGCGAAAAACTGCTATGACGTCCTGCAGTCGGTCATCAAAAACTATCCGCAGGTCGCGGAATATGTCGTCGGCCCGACCGAAATGGTCATCGTGGACGAGACCGGCGTTCCGAAAGAGCCCGTCAACAGCAGAAGCTGGGCCGGCTCCTGCAAGCGCGGCGCGCTTATAGGCTTCGTGCTGGGACTGTGCGCGGCGGCGGCCTATGGCCTCACAAAAGCGACGATCATGGGCAGGGAGGATCTGCAGCGCTTCACAAACGCAAGATATCTCGGCTCTCTCCCCACGGTGGAGATCAAAAGACGCAGCAAAAACGTCCGCAAGGTCATTTCACTCGACAGCAGCAGCCACGGCTACCGCGAGGCCTTCAGGGCGATAGCGGTCCGCATTGACAAACGCCTCAAGGAAAAGCAGATGCAGACCCTTATGGTGTGCAGCGCGGCCAGCGGCGAGGGAAAGACGACGGTGACCGTAAACCTTGCCAAATCCCTTGCGCGGCTGCACCGCAGGGTGCTGCTCATCGACTGCGATATGCGAAATCCGTCGCTTTATAAAATGCTCGGCGTGGACGAGTGCGTCGGCCTTATGGAGCTGACGCGAGGCCAGGTCGAGCCGGGCGCCGTCATCCACACGCTCGACGGCGACGGTATCGACGTGATATTCGCCGGCCTGAACGCCGAGAACGCATCCGAGATGCTGAGCACCGAGAGCTTTATAAAGGCGCTCGGGGAGTATAAGAAAGCTTATGACTATATCCTGATGGACACCCCGCCGACATCGCTGCTGTCTGACGCGGAGGAGCTTGCAGACTGCACCGACGGCGCGCTTATGGTCATAAGGCAGAACTATGCAAGCAGGGCCGGCGTCATTGACGGGCTCACCAGAATTGCCGACAGCGGAGCCCAGATCATCGGCTATGTGCTGAATATGTATTCCGGCGGCACAGCCGGACGCTACGGCTACGGTTACGGCTATGGCTACGGTTATGGCTACGGCTACGGCTATGGGAAAAGCTATGGAGAAAGCGGGAAAGAGTGAATCCCGCCCGGGAGTGGGAACAAAATGAGAAGAGCGATTGAGAGCATCAACGAGCAGAAGCTTGTCAGAATAATCGGCCTTGTTATCCTGGATGCGCTTCTGATAAACATGTCGGCGTTTATGGCTCTGTTTCTGAGATTTGAGCTGAATTACGGGCTGCTTCAGCAAACCACGTATTTCGGCTGGCTGCTGTCATATTCATGGGCGATCACGCTGCTGACGCTTGGCATATTTGCCGCGGCCAGACTGTATAACAGCCTCTGGGAATATGCGGGAACTGCGGAGCTTATCCGTATAAGCATCGCGTCCGTGCTCGCGGCTTTCGCGAGCAGCTTCGGCATGTATATGCTCGGCAAGCCGATGCCCAGAAGCTTCCCGATACTGTATGCGGTGCTGCTGGCCGCGCTTACGGGCTTTGAGCGATTTGCGTACAGGATCATCAGGGACAGGCGGCAGAGTCTGCGCAGAAAAGAGCGCAGGCGCACCATGCTCATAGGCGGCGGTGCGGCCGGAGCCATGGTGCTGCGTGAATTCAGAAACAGCGTGAATTCGGAGAATAACGTCGTCTGCATAATCGACGACGACCGCCTCAAGCAGGGCAGCTACATAAACGGCGTGAAGGTCGTCGGCGGCAAGGAGCAGATAGTCGACGCCGCGGAAAAATACGGCGTTGAGGAGATAGTGCTTGCCATCCCCTCGGCGAGCAGAAGGCAGAAGCTCGACATTCTCGATATCTGCCATGCCACGGGCTGCAGGATACGGACTCTGCCCGGGCTTTATCAGCTTGCAAACGGCGAAGTCAATATCCAGAGCATACGCGAGGTCGATATCGAGGATCTGCTCGGGCGCGATATCGTGAAGATCGATCTCAACGAGGTCGCCGGATATGTCAGGGATAAGGTAGTCCTTGTGACCGGCGGCGGCGGCAGCATAGGCAGCGAGCTGTGCCGTCAGGCAGCGGCTCAGCACCCAAAGCAGCTCATAATATTCGATATTTACGAGAATAACGCCTACGACGTGCAGATGGAGCTTAAACGCAGCCATCCGGAGCTCGACCTTCTGGTGCTGATAGGCTCGGTGAGGGACAGAAGGCGCGTCGAGAACATATTCAGGGAGTACAGGCCGGATCTGGTGTGCCATGCCGCGGCGCATAAGCACGTTCCGCTCATGGAGGACTCGCCCTTCGAGGCCATTAAAAACAATGTCTTCGGCACATACAATGTTGCGCGTGCCGCGGCTGAATACGGCACGAAGCGCTTCATCCTCATCTCCACCGACAAGGCGGTAAACCCGACCAATGTCATGGGCGCCTCAAAGCGCATATGCGAGATGATAGTCCAGACCTGGAACGAGAGAGCCGAGACGGAATATGTCGCCGTGCGCTTCGGAAACGTGCTTGGCTCGGCGGGCAGCGTCATCCCGCTGTTCCGCAGGCAGATAAAGGACGGAGGCCCCGTGACGGTGACGGACAAAAACGTAATACGCTACTTCATGACCATCCCCGAGGCGGTGCAGCTCATCTTTCAGGCCGGCGCCTATGCCAGGGGCGGCGAGATATTCGTGCTCGACATGGGCGAGCCCGTGCGCATCGACGACCTTGCCCGCAATATGATAAGGCTGTCGGGCTTTGAGCCGGATGTGGACATCCCCGTTGTGTATACCGGCCTGCGCCCGGGCGAGAAGCTCTATGAGGAGCTGCTTTTGTCGGGCGAGGGTATGCTGAAAACCAAAAACGACCTTATTTACATAGGCCATGAGGTGGAATTTGACAAGGCGGAGTTTGAGCGCTCCCTTTTTGAGCTCAGCGAGCTCGATGAGACAGACGCCGAGGCTCTGCGCAGCAAGATAGGCGAGATCGTGCCCACCTATCACAGAGTGAATAATTTCAGGATAGTTACGGAACCGGTAAGCTGACAGACCGGCGGTTTGGAGGAATATAAATGGAACGCATATTTCTTGCAAGCCCGCATATGTCCGACGAGGGCTACGAGCTTGAGTATATCCGCGACGCATTCGGCAAGAACTGGATCGCACCTCTGGGTGAGAACGTAAACGAGTTTGAGAAAGCCGTAAGGGACTTCGTCGGGGCCGAAAACGCCGTCGCACTGTCTGCCGGTACGGCCGCGCTGCACCTTGCCATGATACTGGCGGGCGTCGGCAGGGGGGACAAGGTTTTCTGCCAGTCGCTCACCTTTTCCGCGTCGGCAAACCCCATCGCGTATCTCGGCGCGGAGCCTGTTTACATCGACTCGGAGCGGGAAACGTGGAACATGAGCCCCGAGGCCCTGCGCAGAGCCTTTGAAGAGTGCGGGAAGCCCAAGGCGGTCGTCGCCGTGCATCTCTACGGTATTCCCGCCAAAATGGATGAGATCTGCGCCGTCTGCGCCGAATACGGCGTGCCTCTTATTGAGGACGCTGCCGAGGCGCTGGGCTCGGAATATAAGGGCAGGGCCTGCGGCACCTTCGGCGAATACGCGGCGCTGTCGTTCAACGGCAATAAGATAATAACCACCTCTGGCGGAGGTATGCTGCTGTGCAGGAGCGAGAAAGCGGCAAAGCACGCGCTCAAGCTTGCGACCCAGGCCCGCGAGCCGTTCCCGTGGTATCAGCATGAGGAGATCGGCTATAACTACCGACTGTCGAACATAAGCGCAGGCATAGGCCGCGGACAGATGAAGGTGCTGGCAGAGCGGGTCGCAAAAAAGCGTGAGATATATTCGCGGTATGCGGCTGAGTTTGAGGAGCTGCCCGTGACGATGGCGCCGCTGCCGGAGGGTACCCGACCCAACTGCTGGCTGAGCGCCATGCTGCTCGGGCCCGGCTGCGGTGTCAGCCCATCTGATGTGATAAATGCGCTTCAGGAGGAGAATATCGAGGCGCGGCACCTCTGGAAGCCCATGCATATGCAGCCCGTTTTCAGCGACTGCAAATTCATATGCGCCGGGGACACGGCGGTCTCCGAGGAACTGTTTGAGCGCGGCGTGTGCCTGCCCAGCGATACTAAAATGACCCCAGAGCAGCAAAACCGCGTCTGCGAGGCGGTAAAGAAGCTGTTTTGAGCATAAAAAACTGCGGATGCTTTGCATCCGCAGTTTTTCAGTTTCAGTCGCCCGCTTCGGGCAGACAGTGCATGTGCGTGACGCCGAGAACGCGGAAGCCCTCCGCGTGGCCGCACAGCCTGCGCAGGCCGAGATCAAACGAGCGCAGCTTCAGATACATGGCGATCGCCCTGCCCTCGGGACAGCCGGAGGGGAACTGGCTTTTGTGGCAGTCGAATATCGCCGATAGCTGCTTTTGCAGCAGCGCGGCCGAGGTTTTGACAAAGCGGTTGGGCTTTGCCGTCATGTAATAGGCAATAGCCTTGACGGGCGCGGCCTGAGCGCCGTGCTTTGCCATGAGCTGCGCGTAGGGGGCAAGATAGGCGATCTCCGAGGCGGCCCTGCCGACGTTTATGTGATCGGGGTGACATTCGCTCGAAACGCAGCAGTCGGGAGCGAAGATCACATCCGGCTTGAAATCTCCGACCGCCGCGGCGATGCGGGAGCTAAGCTCCCGCGTGTCGTAAAAGCCTCCGTCGCAGAAGGAAAGATAACGCACATCGTCCACGCCCAGAGACTTCGCCGAGGCGCGTCCCTCCTCCTGACGGATGGCCGCAAGCTCCTCGGGAGGAATGAGTTCAGAGCCGAATCTGCCGTCGATGCATACAAGAAATCCGACCGTTTTGCCCATGGCGGCAAGCTTTGCCGCCGTCGCTCCGGCGCCGATCTCGATATCGTCCGGGTGCGGGCCGATGAACAGATACCGCTCGAAGCTCTCAAGCTTTGGCAGCGGAGCGGCGAATTTGAGCGCCAGTCTTGTTATGCTCATGCCTTTGCCTTTCGAGCCTCGAGCTCCGCGCATATGCGCGCATACTCATCCTCGTCGAGCTTATAGTGCTTCTTGTAGAGCACATAGGAGACGAGCATGAGCGCGCAGGGGATGATGACCATGCACAGCAGCAGAGCAAGCGTCTTGCCCGGCTCGATGCCGCTTATAACGCCGCTTATCGAGCTTATCTTCTCGGACTCGCTTATGAGATTCCTTGCGCACTGGTTTTCAAAGTCGGAGATACGGTTGGTGTAGCCGGTGACGCCGAAGATGATGTAGCTTGCGTTGGTGATAAGCACGATGAGGGCGGAGGCAAGCTTCGTGAGGAAGGGACGCAGGGAGGCGATGATGGCCTCGTCGCGCTCGCCGGTGCGGTGTTCGTTGTATTCGACGGTGTTGATGATGGAGATCATCATGATAAGATAGTAGCCGTACTGGCCGAAGTTCGAGAGCATATAGCCCACGACGACCGCCCAGAACTTCGTCATGTCGGATGGCAGGAACAGGCCGGCGGCAAGCATGACGGCGTAGCCGACGAGGGAGATCGCCGCGAGGATGCCCATGAGCTTTTTGCGCTTGATCTTTCGCGAAATGGCGGGGTAGAAGATCATGAGGAACGCGGTGACGGACATACCGACGATGGAAAACAGGGAGAACAGGCCGCCCTCGTAGCCGAAGTCAAAATATATGTATGTCGAGCCGATGCCGCTGACGATGAAGCCGTTGCCTATCTGCTGGAGCAGGAAAATAAGGCTTATCCAAAGGAGCTGGTCGTTGCCCGTGATGGTCTTCCAGATCTTTTTGAAGCTCACGGGAGGTGCATCCGTGTATTCGCGCTTTTCGCGCACGCCGAATATGGTGAAGCACAGAAACAGGGGAGCTAAGATGCAGACGATCAGCGCAATGATGCCGTAGGCGGTGGTCGTGCTGCCGCCGATGGCCATGTCGCCGACGGTGAACATGGGGATGAGCACGCTGGCGACGGTGCCGCCAATGCCGGCGAAGAGCGTTGCGCGGGCGGTGAACTGATTTCGGGCGTTGGCGTCCGAGGACAGGGCGGGCACCATGCCCCAGTAGGAGATGTCATGCATCGTGTAGGTTATCGAATACATGAAGTATATTATCCCGAAAAACCAGACGAAGCTCCAGCCCTGAAGATCGGTGTTGAAGGCGAGATATACGACGACGCTCGTTGAGAGTATGCCGATCACGAGCCAGGGCTTGAACTTGCCCCAGCGGGTGCGGGTGCGCTCGATGATGTTGCCCATGATGGGATCGTTGAGCGCATCGAAGATCCTCGCGGCGACGACGATGGCGGTGATCGCGGCAAACTGGGAGTTTGTTAGGCTGCGGGTGAAGAGAACAAAGGTCATTATGCAGCTCGTAAAGAGATAATACACCATGTCGCGGCCGACCGTGCCGAGCGGGAACATTATCAGATTTTTCTTTCTGAGTTTAAGATCCTCCATATCAAAGCTCCTATCATATAATGTAAATTATATTTTATCAGTCCCCGGAGCCGTTGGCAAGGAAAATGAGGGCCGCGGCTCATGAAGTTTGGGTCGGGAATTTGTGGCAAGTGCACAAAATGCGGCACAAAAAAGATATAAGATTTACAAAACTTCGTATTGCTAAAAAGTCGAATATCGGATAGAATAAGTCGAAATCAGTTAATGAGGTGATCGGCTTGCAGCAGCTTATAGAGCGCATAAAGCGCGACGGCGTGGTCAAACCCGGCGGAGTCCTGAAGGTGGACAGCTTTCTCAACCACCAGATCGACCCTGAGCTGAGCTACGACATGGCAAAGGAGATACACAGGCTTTTCGCGGACGAAAAGGTTGACAAAATACTGACTATTGAAGCTTCGGGCATCGGAATGGCCGTTTTGACGGGTCTTGTTTTCGGCTGCCCTGTTTTGTTTGCCAAAAAGAGCAAAACCATCAACCTTTCCGACGATATTTATTCCGCAACGGTGTATTCCTTCACCCATCAGGTGTCAAAGCAGGTGCTCGTGTCAAAACGTTACCTGAACCCCGGCGAGAGGGTGCTGATAGTGGACGATTTTCTGGCAAACGGCGCGGCCTTGGAGGGACTGTGCAACATTGTCGGCCAGGCGGGAGCCGAGGTGGTCGGCGCGGCCGTGGCGATAGAAAAGGCCTTCCAGCCCGGCGGCGAGAGACTGCGCGGGAAAGGACTCAGGATCGAGGCGCTGGCCCGCATAGCGTCCATGAGCGACGACAGCATCGAATTCTGCAAAGACTGACAAAGTGCACAAATTTTCAGCCGAACAAATGTCAAACTTGGATAAAAACAAGCCTTGACAATTTTCGATACTGTTGATATTCTAAACTTGCGAGTTCACTTAAAAGTAAATATTTCGATATATAGCAAATGATATGGATTTGAAGTTTCTACCCGGACGCCGTAAATGACCGGACTATCGAAGTTTTATATAGAGGAAGAAGAGCCCTTCTTCCTTGGCTTTGGTGTTTTATTCCGGTCACATATCATGTGGCCGGTTTTTTGTTTTGTATCATAACCCGACAGGGTTTGATAATAAATGAATTTATTGGAGGATAACCGAAGATGAAGAAGATCACAGCACTGCTTCTTGCCCTGGTCATGGTGTTTGCACTGTGCGCCTGCGGCAACAACGACAAGCCTGCGGGCGACGACGCCGACGACGCACTCAAGGTCGGCTTTATTTTCCTGCATGACGAGAACTCCACCTACGACCTTAACTTCATGAACGCAGCCAAGGAAGCCTGCGCAAACCTCGGCCTGTCTGAGGACCAGTACATTTTCAAGACCAACATCGATGAGACCCAGGAATGCTACGACGCAGCCTGTGAGCTCGCCGACGCCGGCTGCGACATCATCTTTGCCGACAGCTTCGGCCACGAGGCCTTCCTGATGGAAGCCGCCAAGGAATTCCCCGAGGTCCAGTTCTGCCACGCCACCGGCACCAACGCACACACCGCAGGTCTTGACAACTTCCACAACGCATTCGCCTCCATCTACGAGGGCCGCTACCTTGCCGGCATCGCAGCAGGAATGAAGCTCAACGAGATGATCGACGCAGGCGAATTCACCGCAGACGAGGCCAAGATCGGCTATGTCGGCGCATTCACCTACGCGGAAGTCGTTTCCGGTTACACCTCCTTCTTCCTCGGCGCCCGCTCTGTATGCCCCACCGTCACCATGGAAGTAACCTTCACCGGTTCCTGGTACGATGAGACCGCAGAGAAGGAAGGCGCAAACAAGCTCATCGCAAACGGCTGCAAGCTCATCAGCCAGCACGCCGACTCCATGGGCGCTCCCACTGCCTGCGAGCTCGCCGGCGTTCCCAACGTTTCCTACAACGGCTCCACCGTTGACGCATGCCCCAACACCTTCATCGTTTCCTCCCGCATCGACTGGGCTCCCTACTACGAGTACGTGATCAACGCAGTCAAGAACGGCGAGACCATCGACGCCGACTGGACCGGCACTCTTGCCACCGGCTCCGTCGTCCTGACCGACATCAACGAGCAGGCCGCCGCTGAGGGCACCGCTGAAGCCATCGCCGACGCGAAGGCAAAGCTCGAGGACGGCACCCTCTTCGTATTCGACACCGCAAACTTCACCGTTGAGGGCAAGACCCTTGACAGCTACATGGCAGACGTCGACTCCGACGCCGCTTACGAGAAGGACACCGAGGTCATCGAGAACGGCATATTCATGGAATCCAAGTTCCGCTCCGCTCCTTACTTCGATCTCCAGATCGACGGCATCACTCTTCTTGACACCAACTTCGGCTGATATCCAACAGAATAACGGGAAGCTTCCGCCTAAGGAAGCTTCCCGATATGCTTTTACTGCTGCAAAGGGCAACACAGGGACGTTAGCCGCCGTGCTGCCCTTTGAAGCAGTTTTGACCAGATAATTATATCGGGAGAGAGAAAATGGAGAAGAAAACCGCTGCGGTAAAAATGCGCAACATCACCAAGGCCTTCGGCACGGTGCTTGCCAACGACAAGGTCTGGCTGGACATTTACAGAGGCGAGATACTGGCTCTGCTGGGCGAAAACGGCTCCGGCAAGACCACGCTTATGAATATGCTCTCCGGCATATACTTCCCCGACGAGGGGGAGATCACCATTGACGGGAAAGAGGTCGTCATCCGCTCTCCCAAGGACGCGCTGGATCTGGGCGTGGGCATGATACACCAGCACTTCAAGCTCGTCGACGTGCTCACCGCGACCGAGAATATCATCCTCGGCCTCGAGGGTAAGGGAAAGCTTGACCTGAAGGCGGCGTCGGCAAAGATCAGGGAGATCTGCGATAAATACGGCTTCGACGTCGACCCCGACATGAAGATATACGAGATGAGCGTATCCCAGAAGCAGACGGTCGAGATCGTTAAGGTGCTCTACCGCGGCGCGGATATCCTCATCCTCGACGAGCCCACCGCCGTCCTGACCCCGCAGGAGACGGACAAGCTCTTCGCCGTGCTGCGCAATATGCGCGACGCAGGCAAGGCGATAGTCATCATCACCCATAAGATGCACGAGGTCGAGGAGCTGTCCGACCGCGTCGCCGTCCTGCGCCACGGCCGGTTTATCGGCGATATGCTCACGAAGGACACCAACGCTCAGGAAATGACGAACATGATGATCGGCCGTCCCGTGGAGCTCAACATCGAGCGCCCCGACCCAGTCGATCCCAAGCCGAGGATAGAGGTGAAGGATCTGACGGTGCGCAGCATCGACGGCGTAATAAAGCTCGATAACGTATCCTTCACCGCGAACAGCGGCGAGATACTCGGCATCGCGGGCATCTCCGGCTGCGGACAGAAGGAGCTGCTGGAGGCCATCGCCGGCCTGCAGCCCACCGAGAGCGGCAGCATCAGCTATATAACCGACAACGGCGAAAGAGAGGAGCTGCTCGGTAAGGATCCCCTTGCCATCGCCGATATGGGCGTGACGCTCTCCTTCGTGCCTGAGGACAGACTGGGCATGGGCCTTGTCGGAAACATGGACCTGAGCGACAATATGATGCTCCGCTCCTTCCGCCGCGGCCGCTCGCTGCTGACCGACAGAAAGAGCCCCCGCAAGCTGGCTCAGACCGTGGTCGACGAGCTGGATGTCAGCACTCCCGGCATCAGCACTCCTGTCAGGAAGCTCTCCGGCGGCAACGTGCAGAAGGTGCTGGTCGGACGCGAGATAGCCTCCGCGCCCACCGTTCTGCTCACGGCTTACGCCGTACGCGGGCTGGATATAAATTCGTCCTACACCATTTACGATCTCATAAACCGCCAGAAGAAAAAAGGCGTCGCCGTCATCTACGTCGGCGAGGATCTTGACGTTCTGCTTGAGCTGTGCGACAGGATCCTTGTGCTCTGCGGCGGCAAGGTTAGCGGCATCGTGCCCGGGCGCGGCGCAAAGAAGCGCGACGTCGGCATGATGATGACAAAGCTGGGAGGTAACAAGGCCGATGAATAACGCAAAGCAGGGCCCGCTGGTCCATATCGTCAAGCGCGGCGCGCTTCCCCGCTGGAAGGCGTGGGGCATACGCCTTATCGCCATTGTCGCGGCGCTCATAGTGTGCGCCGTTGTGACCATGGTCGTGACCGGAGAGGATCCCATCCAGGTCTACGCCACCATGATAGACGGAGCCTTCGGCACCTCCCGCAAGGCGTGGAACCTCGCTCAGAGCACCGCCATGCTGCTGGGCGTATCGCTTGCCGTAACTCCCGCGTTCCGTATGCGCTTCTGGAACATCGGCGGCGAGGGTCAGGTGCTGGCCGGCTGCCTTGCGGCTGCCGCCTGCATGATCTGCCTTGCCGATAAGATGTCAAACGGACTTCTAATCGCCGTGACCGCCGCCGCGAGCATTGCCGCAGGCGCGATATGGGCGGGTATACCGGCCTTCTTCAAGGCAAAGTGGAACACCAACGAGACGCTGTTCACCCTGATGATGAACTATGTTGCGACCCAGCTCGTCGCATTCTTCGTCATCGTCTGGGAGGTGCCCAAGGGCGCCGGCAAGATCGGCATTATTAACCAGGCGACTCAGATCGGCTGGCTCCCCCCGATGGGCGGCAACAAGTATCTGCTCAACGTCATCGTCATACTTGTGCTCACCGTCGGGCTGTACGTTTACCTTAATTACTCAAAGCACGGCTATGAGCTGAGCGTCGTGGGCGAGTCCGAGCGCACCGCGCGCTATGTCGGCATCAAGGTCGACAGGGTCATCATCCGCACCATGCTCCTTTCGGGCGCGATATGCGGCGTTGTGGGCTTCCTGCTGGTATCCGGAACCGACCACACCGTGACGACCACCATCGCCGGAGGCAGGGGCTTCACCGCGGTCATGGTATCGTGGCTTGCCAAGTTCAACCCCATCTTTATGGTGCTCACGAGCCTGCTTCTGGCGTTTCTGGACAAGGGCGCCGGCGCGATATCCACGAATTTCGGCCTGAACCATTCTTTCGCTGATATACTGTCCGGCATCATCCTGTTTTTCATCATCGGCTGCGAGTTCTTCATAAGCTATAAGCTCAGCTTCCGCAGATCCGCAAAGAAGGAGGCAGACAAAAATGTTTGATATCGTTTCCTTTTTCCCCAGAGCCGTGATGCAGGGCATACCGCTGCTATTCGGCAGCACCGGCGAGATAATCACCGAAAAATCCGGCAACCTCAACCTCGGCATCCCCGGCGTCATGTATGTCGGCGGTATCTGCGGCGTTATCGGCGCGTTCATGTATGAGCAGTCGGTATCCTCTCCCGCGGACATGAACGGCTTCCTCGCCATTGCCATCCCCGTTCTTGCCTGCCTGCTCGGCTCGCTCATCATGGGGCTTATCTACTGCTTCCTTACCGTCACCCTGAGAGCAAATCAGAACGTGACCGGCCTTGCCCTGACCACCTTCGGTATCGGCATCGGCAACTTCTTCGGCGGCTCGCTTATAAAGCTCACGGGCTCCGAGGTGCCCTCCATCGCGCTGTCCGCGACCAGTGGCTATTTCAGCAAGTCCCTGCCCTTTGCCAAGGACCTCGGCTGGTTCGGCACGATGTTCCTTGATTACGGCTTTCTGGCCTATGCCGCGATCATAATAGCCTTTATTTCGTCCTATGTTATCAAGAAGACCCGCGTGGGCCTCAACCTCCGCGCCGTCGGCGAAAGCCCAACGACTGCCGACGCCGCCGGTATAAACGTAAACCGCTATAAATACGTCGCCACCTGCGTGGGCAGCATGATAGCCGGTCTCGGCGGCCTGTACTACGTTATGGACTACGCCTGCGGGGTGTGGTCAAACGACGCCTTCGGTGACCGCGGCTGGCTCGCCATCGCGCTCGTTATCTTCACTATCTGGAGACCCAATGTCAGCGTTCTCGCCTCGATACTCTTCGGCGGCCTGTATATCCTCTATCTCTTCATCCCCACGGGCACGCACCTGTATATGAAGGAGCTGTACAAGATGCTGCCCTATGTGGTCACCATTATCGTCCTCATAGTCGTGTCCCTCAAGAAAAGCCGCAGCAACGAGCCTCCCGCGAGCCTCGGACTTGCGTATTTCCGTGAAGAACGATAGAAAAAACCGTCTGCACCCTGCGGTGCAGACGGTTTTTTGGCAATATGCGCCTTAATTTGCCGATTATAATTGACATCGGCGCAGACTTCATTTAAAATGTTAACTAATTGTGAATTATTCGTCACGAGAGGTAACAAACATATGAAGAACAACGACTCGGTGCAAAAACGCGACGGCTTCCGCAGCCGCGGAGGATTTATCATCGCCTGCATAGGCTCGGCCGTGGGCATGGGCAACATATGGCGATTTCCGATGCTGGTCTCCACCTGGGGCGGGCTGACCTTCCTCATCCCGTACTTCATCTTCGTCATTCTGATAGGCTCCACCGGCGTTATCGGCGAGTACGCCCTCGGACGTGCGGGCGGAGCGGGGCCCATGGGCTCCTTCGGTATGTGCACCGAGCTTCGCTTCGGCAAGCGCAGGATAGGCGAGCGCATCGGCTATATCCCCGTTCTGGGCTCCCTTGCCCTTGCCATAGGCTACACCTGCGTCATGGGCTGGATATTCAAATACACCTTCATGGCCTTCAGCGGCGACCTGTTTGCCATGGGCCAGAATATGGACGTTATCGGCGGCACCTTCGGCAGCACCGCCTCAAGCTGGGGCGCAAACCTCTGGATAGTGGTGGCTATCGCAGTCAGCTTTGCCATAATGTCCTTCGGCATCGCGGGGGGCATTGAAAGGGCAAACAAGGTAATGATGCCCGTTCTGTTTTTCCTGTTCGTGGCTCTGGGCGTGTACATATTCCTGCTGCCCGGCGCCTCCGAGGGCTATCGCTACATCCTGACGCTCAAGCCCGAGGGACTGCTGCAGCCGCAGCTGTGGATATACGCCTTCGGCCAGGCCTTCTTCTCCCTGTCCGTTGCCGGCAACGGAAGCGTTATCTACGGCTCCTATCTCAGCAAGAATGAGTGCATCCCCAGCTCCGCGCGCAATGTTGCGATATTCGACACGCTTGCGGCGCTGCTCGCGGCCTTTGTCATCATTCCCGCCATGGCGACCGGCGGCGCTTCTCTCGATTCCGGCGGCCCGGGACTCATGTTCATCTACCTTGTGAACGTCATAAACGGCATGGCCGGCGGACGCATAGTGGGCATGGTGTTTTTCCTGTGCGTGAGCTTTGCGGGCATCAGCTCCATCATCAACCTCTATGAGGCTCCCGTTGCCTTTGTTCAGGAAAAATTCGGTCTGCGCCGCGTTCCGGCGACAGCGGTCATCCATGTTGTCGGCTGTGCGGTCGCGCTGTGCATACAGGCTATCGTGTCCCAGTGGATGGATGTTGTTTCCATCTATATCTGCCCGCTCGGCGCGCTTTTGGCGGCGATCATGTTCTTCTGGATCGCGGGCAAAAAGTTCGTGCTCGACAGTGTTAACGAGGGCGCCCGCAAGCCCATCGGCAAGTGGTATTATCCGCTGAGCAAGTATGTATACTGCGCCTGTGCGCTTATCGCCCTGGTAGCCGGTGCTGTCCTCGGCGGCATAGGATGAAAAAGAAACAAAACATAAAATGTAAAAAAGCAGTTGCATTTCAGAAAAGAATGGTGTAATATAAAAATGTATCAGTGTTAATGCTGCTCTAAGGAGGATTCACATATGAAAAAGTTTGTAAGTATTCTGCTCATTCTCGTTCTTGTTTTCTCCATGTCCGCGGTTGCCATGGCTGCAAGCAACGACGTTGCCAGCCCCGAGACCGGCAATACTGACGTGGAAAACAACAATCCTAATCCCTCTCCCCAGACCGGCGATACCTACACGATCTTCTTCGTCGTCGCCGCAATGGTGCTTGCGATTGGAGCAGCCGTCTTCTGCGGCAGGAAGCTCATCAGCAATAAGTAAGACAAAAACAACAAACGGCTCCATGAATGCGGAAGCAGTCATGGAGCTTTTTTGGATTTCAAAGCGGTGAGGCAGAAAATGAGCAAAAAGGGAACACGGATAATACTTATAGCTGCGGCGATAATTTCGCTGGCGGTAATAGCCTGGTGCGGAGTGTACCTGTGGCAGTACTGGCAGGGAGGCCGCCTCGATGAGCTGCTGCAGAGAAATGTTGAAGAAAATGAGCTTGCGGGGGACATTGACGCCGAGACCGCAGAGATACCCGTGGACTTTGAGGCGCTTAAAGAGGTAAACGAGGATATATACGCATGGCTCTACGTTCCGGGGATGGACATAAGCTATCCCGTTGTGCAGCACCCGACGGACAACAGCTATTACATACGCCGAAGCTCCGACGGCTCAAGCTACAGCGGAGGCTGCATATACAGCGAAAACTATAACAGCAGGGACTTTTCCGACCGCATGACGGTGCTCTACGGCCATAATCTCCGCTCCGGAAAGATGTTTGCGCCCCTGAACGACTTCGCGGACGTCAGGGTGTTCGACTCGCACAGGTATATATATGTATATCTGCCGGACAGGGAGCTGGTGTACGAGATAATCGCGGCTTGCCCGTATTCCTATGAGCACATCCTCACCAACCGCGATTTCAACAGCCGCGCCGACTACGAGGAATTTTTCGGACAGGTCATGTACAAGACCGACCTGAATGCCAACTACCTTGAGGGAGTGGAGCTGAGCTATGACAGCGACAGGGTGCTGACGCTCTCGACCTGCCTGCGGGGCAATAATCAGCAGCGTTATATCGTCATGGGCAGGCTTATTGCCGAGATACCCGCGGCATGACAATTGGACTTGTGCCGGTAATAAATATGTGATATAATGCCATCCAAAAGGGAAGGAAGGAACACCCTTAAAGTACTGAGAATCAAAACTATGATCAAGGAGAACACAAAATGAACGTTTGGAGCACCGCTCGCAAATCCTGCCTCGTGCTTGGCGCGGCAAGCTTCGCCCACGCGATAATCAAGAAAAACCCCGTAATGCCTCTGGTGCTTTACGGACTGCACCTTGCGGAGTATTTTGCCGTTGCGAAAAAGGCCGGCAAAAAGGTCTGGTATGACGACACTCGCTGCTTTATAAACACCATGCTGTACGGCTTCACCTTCTGGGTGCCCATGAAGCTCGAGATCGAGTAAAAGCGTTTTCATCCCCCTGCCCCGCGCAGGGGGATTTTTTTCCGGCTGCCGCTGTTAAATATGTGGACAGCTTGCCTGTTGAATGATAAAATATTGTCATCGGAACGAAAAAACTGAAATTGAAGGTGATCTTTTGTCAATACTATCGCAGCTCAACAGCCCCGTAATGTACCTGATCTGCGGCGTGATAGTGCTTTTTGTCGCGATCGTCTGCGTGTTTTTCATGGTGCGGGCTTACAGGGCGGGCCTTGCCATCGGCATGGACAGGACAAAAATGAAAAGAACGATAACGGCAAGCGCGACCTTTGCAGTGCTGCCCTCGGTGGGCATACTGCTGGGCGTCATCGCACTGTCGGGCAGCCTGGGAACTCCGCTGCCGTGGCTGCGCCTTTCCGTCATCGGCGCGCTGCACTATGAGACTCAGGTGGCGCAGGGCGCGGCGGAGGCCATCGGCCTTTCGGGTCTGAGCGCCGCCGAGATGACGGCCGAGGCCTTCACGACCATCGCCCTTGTGATGAGCTTCTGCATCATGTGGGGAATGGTGTTCTCGATATTCTTCAACAAGAAGTACCTCAAGCGGCTCAGCAATCCCAAGAGCGCGAAAACAGGCGGCGCGGCCGGCTTCGGCGACACGGCGATGACCGCGATGTTCATCGGCCTTGTCAGCGCCTATATCGGAAGCTACATAGGCGGCTTCATCTCAGGCGGCGGCGGAGGTCTGTTCGGTTTCGGCGGCTCGTGGCTGCCTCTGGCTGTCGTGCTCGTTTCGGGCGCGGTCATGGCTGTGTTCATATGGCTTGCCGAAAAGAAAAAGGCCGCGTGGGTCGAGAGCTTTTCCATCGCGGGCAGCATGATAATTGCCATGGCTGCCGCTGTGATAATAAACGGATTTGTAAGCTGAGGAGGTGCGGAAATGACCGAGACCGAAAAAACCGAAATTTTTAAAAAATACAATAACCGCACTCATGTTTTGGGCAGGATAGTCTGCACGATAACGCTCGTGATGCTCCTCGGAGCACCGTTTGTCATGGGCATGCACCTCGGCGCGATGCCCAATCTTCCGGCGGCGGGCAAGGCCTTCCTCGCCGTCGGCGTCGTGTGGTTTGTAAGCTGCATCGCCGAGTATCTTGTGTACACGCCCATGCTGGGCGCGGGCGGCGGCTACCTCGCGTTTATTACCGGAAACCTTATCAACATGAAAATACCCTGCGCGGTCAACGCGCGCGATATCGTCGGCGCAAAGACCGGTACGCCCGAGAACGAGATAATCTCGACGCTCTCGATAGCGACGGCCTCTCTGGTCACGATCCTTGTGCTAGCGCTGGGCGTCGCGCTGCTCATCCCCCTGCAGCCGGTGCTTCAGGACCCCGCACTGCAGCCGGCCTTCGACAACGTAGTTCCCGCGCTGTTCGGCGCGATGGCGTACAAGTATTTCCGCAACAATCTGAAGATCGCGCTCATTCCGCTGGCGGTCATGAGCCTGCTGTTCATTTTCGTGCCCGGGCTCATCTCCTCGACGAGCTTTATGATCCTCCCCAGCGGCGCGATAGCCATCGGCATCGCCTTCCTGCTGTACAGGAAGAACAAACAGGAGGCGTAAGGATGAAGGCTAAAAATATCGGGCTTGCGGCGGCCTCGGCCGGAGCCTCGCTGCTCGCGGCGGCGGTAGTGCGCACACTTATGATGCCGGGCAAGGTCTCGGACTATGTTCCCGAGCCGGACGAGGCCCGCGCAATGGAATACGCCGAAAAGCTCGCCGAAATGATAAGGTGCGAAACGGTCTCGACCCCCGAAGACCCGACGGGAGCAAAGTTTTACGCATTTCACAAGCTGCTGGAAAAGCTCTTCCCGCTGGTGCACGAAAGGCTTGAGCGCACCGTTATCGACGGCAACCTTCTGTATTACTGGCAGGGCAAAAGGCACGACAAGCCCATGGTGCTCATGAGCCATCAGGACGTCGTGCCCGCCGAGGGCGAGTGGCTGCACGCGCCCTTCTCCGGCGATATTGCCGAGGGCAAGGTCTGGGGCAGGGGAGCCGCCGACACCAAATGCACCGTCATGGCCTTTTTCCAGGCGGCCGAGGAGCTGCTCGCGCAGGGCTTCGTGCCCGAGCAGGACGTGTACATATCCTCCTCCTGCACCGAGGAATTTGCCGGCGGCGGCTGCAAAAAGCTCGTTTCGGAGCTCAAGCGCCGCGGCGTCAGGCCCCATCTCGTCTGCGACGAGGGCGGCGGCATAATAAATGAGCCCATCGGCGGCATCAAGGGCAATTTCGCCATGATCGGAGTCTTTGAAAAGGGCAAGGGCGATCTGAAATTCACCGCCCGTTCAAGCGGCGGCCACTCCAGCGCGCCCACGAAAAACTCCCCCATCCCGAGGCTCGCGAAGTTCGTAAACCGCGTTGAGACCCGCAGTCCTTTCAAAAAGAAGCTGCTGCCCGAGGTCAGGGCCATGTTCGAGACGCTCGCGCCCTACGCCGGCTTCGGCATGAAGCTGCTGTTCGGGAATATATGGCTGTTCAAGCCGCTGCTGATGCTCGCGCTGCCGATGGTGTCCGCTCAGGCGGGAGCCATGCTCAAGACCACCGTCGCGTTCACGATGCAGTCGGGCTCCGACGCGGCGAACGTGCTGCCGCAGGAGGCCTCCGTGTGGGCGAATATGCGCTTTATCCCGCATCAGGGCAAGGATGAGAGCCTTGCCATAATCACGAAGCTTGCGGAAAAGTACGGCCTTGAAACGGAGATACTGTGGGCGGCGGACTATACCGAGCCCGTCGATACCCGCGGCGAGGCCTGGGGCAAGGTGGTGTCGGCCATTGAGCGCACATTCCCGGGGCTTCCATACAGCCCCTATGTCATGACCGGCGGCACGGACTGCCAGTTTTATCAGGAGATATGCGATAACTGCATCCGCTTTGGCCCCGTGATATACGGCCCCGAGCAAATGAAGGGTATGCACGGCTTAAACGAGAATATCGAGATAAGCTGCCTGCCCGGCGCCGTGGATTTCTATAAAAATCTTATAGACATAAACAAATAAAAATGTATGATATAAACCGCCCGAAAAAAGATTCTGCACTTAAATCAGTTCAAGACAGATGACAATAAAAGCATAAATAGAGATCGGAGGATATTTATGAAAAAGCGTGTACTCTCTGCCCTGCTTGTACTTGTAATGATCTTTGCTCTCATGCCGACAGGGGCATCGGCAGCGGCGACCTACAGTGTGGATAAGGCCATAGCCTACGCTAAGGAGCACTGGAACGACGGTGAAGGCGCGTGTGCGACTTTCGTGTCGCGCTGTGTGATAGCCGGCGGCATCAACATCAAATCGCAGTCGACCACACGCGACTGCTACGAGGCAGTCTGCAAGGCGACGGGCTTACCGCAGCAGCAGCTGAAGCTAAATAGCAGCGGCTATGCTACAAAGGCTCTCGACGGAGATATTCTCGCCGCTGGTGACATTGTGTTCCAGTACTGCAACACTCACAAGAAGTCTCCTCATATCCTTCTTTGCGGAGGGTATAACAGCAACGGGCTCGCAACTTTTTATGCGCATAACAGCGCACTGAACAACAAGACATATAAGCTGAGCGTCAACACCGCCTATGAGCATACGACCTCCTGCGATATGGTGGCAAAAGTTGTGCATATATCTTCGCTTGACAACTCGAAGAATACCTATACCATGTCATTTTCGGCAAACGGCGGCAGCGGAAGCATTGATAGCATAAAGGTCAAATTCGGTCAGGAATTTACTCTCCCCGCAAACACGTTTACGAAAAGCGGCAGCTCCTTTGCCGGATGGAATGTGTGCCGCGACGCCGACGGCAAATGGTATGTCACCGGGAAAGGCTGGGTTTCTCAGAGTGATATTACGGCCAACGGATATGAAAAGAAGGTATATGGAGACGGCAGCACATATACTTTTAACAATTCCTGGACAGACGGCTATAGCGGTGTAAGCGGCTATACTTTCTTCGCTTTGTGGGAAAAAGATGGACATACACACGAATATACAGGCACATATACGGATCCGACATGTACTGAAGACGGATACTTCAAGTATACCTGTTCCTGCGGCGACAGCTACAAGGTCATTTTAGGCAATGCCCTCGGTCACAGCTATGAAAACGGAATATGCACACGCTGCGGCGAAAAGGATCCCGACTACGAGCCCGCGGCGTATCCGTTCACGGACGTTGACGTCGACGGAAAGCATAAGCCCTTTGCCGACGCGATACTCTGGGCGGCAAACGAGGGAATAACCACCGGCTACGGCAACGGCATCTTCAAGCCCGACGCCGATTGCACGAGAGCGCAGGTCGTGACCTTCCTGTGGAGAGCGGCGGGCGAGCCGGCTCCGAAATCCACGGTCAATCCCTTCGTTGACGTATCTGCAAAGCAGGCAAACGGTAAGGACAACCCCTACTACACCGCGATACTCTGGGCGGTCGGCGAGGGAATAACCCTCGGCGTTGACTCAACGCACTTCGCGCCCGACGCGACGGTGACCCGCGCCCAGTTTGTTACCTTCCTCTGGCGCTATGAGGGCAGGCCCGAGGCAAAGCCCGGCGTGACGCTCACGGACCTCGGCACGGTGACGAACGCCGACTTCAGAGCGGCGATACTCTGGGCTGCGGGCGAGGGGATAACCACCGGCTATCCCGACGGCAGCTTCCGTCCCAACGCCGTCTGCACCCGCGCCCATGTCGTGACCTTCATCTACCGCGACATGACCTGAAAACAATAACGAAAGCAAAAATCCCGCATCTGAATTGCACCCCATTTGTTAGACAGTATGATATACTATCTAACAAGTGGGGTG
>CAMJGL010000006.1:0-98009 GCA_946405205.1 uncultured Clostridia bacterium | reverse complement strand
GAGCCGAACGACCAATAAATAAAAACAGGATCTTCTGCGAAGCAGAACGATCCCCCGCCGCGGCGACGCAGCGGAGATGGCAGTGATCGAGCTGCTGTAATAAGAGCAAAAAGGCACCGGCTTGCAAGCCGGTGCTTTTTCATGTAAGCGGCGGGGTCCATGGCATGTTCGGCGGTTGCCGCTTATGTTGAGCGGCGAGCCGAACGACCAATAAATAAAAACAGGATCTTCTGCGAAGCAGAACGATCCCCGCCGCGGCGACGCAGCGGAGATGGCAGTGATCGGGCTGCTGTAATATGAGCAAAAGGCACCGGCTGGTAAGCCGGTGCTTTTTCATGTAAGCGGGGTAAATTATTCTGCTTCCTCGTCCAGGGCCTCGATAAGGAAGCTAACGGGGCGGAAGCCGTCGCTGCAGGATATCATGGCGCTGTACTTGTTTTTCATCCAGCCGTCATAAAAATCGCCGCCGCCGTGCGCGAGCGTCATAACGAAGGGCGACACGCTGTCCCACGCGCTTTCGCAGAAGCCCTCGGGCCGCTGCCAGCCGTTGCATATAAAGACCTGCCCCTCGTTAAGCCCGCAGGCGTGCTCGATGGGGTTTTCGTATTTTTCCGCAAGGTCGGGATAGAAAGCTTTGCGCATGACCGTTATCCTGCACTTTTTCATTTCTCATCACTCCGCTGTCTTTTTTGACAGTATATCAAAAATCCTGCCCTCCCGCAACATTGGAGGGCGTTGATTTTACGCGGCGCGGGGCGTATAATGTCATCTGAAAAGAGGTAAGGACCATGCACGACGATCTGACAAAGAAGGACATTGAGAAGATGCAGGAGGAGCTTGACTACCGCAGGAACGAGCTCATGCCCGAGCTCATTGAGGAGGTCAAGCGCACACGCGCCTTCGGCGATCTGAGCGAGAACTTCGAGTACAAGGAGGCAAAGCGCGCCAAAAACCGCAACGGCAGCCGCATCCGCTATCTTGAGAACATGATAAAGTCCGCGCGCATCATAAACACCGACTCAGAGGCCGACGAGGTGGGGCTTTACGATAAGGTGGAGATATACATTCCGGAGGATGACGAGACCCAGCTCATCCGTGTCGTCACCACCATACGCACAGACCCCCTGAAGGGGCTCATAAGCCGCGAATCGCCCTTCGGAAAGTCCGTGCTGGGCAGAAAGGTGGGCGAAAAATTCACGGTGCAGGTGAACGAAAGCTGCAGCTACGAGGCGGTAATACGCTCGATAACAAAATCCGAGGACGACGGCTCGGCGCCGATACTGCAATACTGAGTTAAGATCAAGTTGACGAAGTGCATTGCGCATCGTCCGGGAATTGCTATGTGGATTATCTCGGCCGCTGCCTGCCCGATGAGTCCGAGCTGCCGGGCTTCTTAGCCAACAAGGCGGGAGTTCTGCTCGAGGGCGGAGACTCGCTGTTCGTGGATAACGCCGAGGGCTTTATAAGGCTCAATCCCGCCATGCCGCGCTCGATCATAGAAAAGGGCCTGCGGCGCATGACCGAGGCCATCAGAAACAGAAAATAACATAAATAAACGACAGCACTTCGGTGCTGTCGTTTATTTATGCAATGGCAATGAGCCCGAGAATGAGCATATGCAGGGGATAGAAAACGTAAAAGGAGTATTTGACGGCCTTGCCGTGGGGGCCCTGACGGCCGTTATACAGCCATATGAAAACGAGGGAGAGCAGAGCAAAGCCCTGCTGCGGGAGATCGAAGCTGAGCCCGAACAGCGAAACAGGCATGACCAGACTGCCGATAAGCTCAAGGTTTATGAGGGCAAGGCAGATAAGCTGCCCCAGGCGTGAAAGCCATTTATCGCCGCGGAATATGTAGAAGATCAGGACGGTCAGAATGCCGTAGCCGAAATAGTCCAGCATCAAAAGCGTGGCGAGCACGGCCGAAACTATGACCGCCGCGAAAGCCGCGAGATAGCGAAGCAGGCCCTGCTTGCCGCCGATGAGCCTGTCGATGAGGTACATCGTGCCCAGACCCAGCAGCAGCGTCCACATGACGTTCTGATGGAAGGGATACAGCACGCTGCCGCCGACCATGAGGTCAAACGGGACCTCGGATACCACGGCGAATACGAGCAGCCTAAGCATATATTTTTTGACGCTGCGGGTGTGATGATAGCCCTCCACGAGCATAAACGCGAACATGGGAAAGGCCAATCTGCCCACGCAGGTGAGCCACATATTGTCCGGCACTACCGTTGCCCACATATGATCCATGAGCATGAAGACCATGGCAAGGATGTGCAGGGTAAAGGAGCTCAGGCCGAAGCCTGTTTTGCCGTCACTGCGCATCGGCATTACCAAACTGCTCGGGGAACATTGCCTGTGCGATGGTCTCGACGGTCAGCGCACTGCGCATGCCCGGCATTACGTTCTCAAGCGGGAGCTTTATGATGCGTCCGTTTCTTATGCAGTCGAGATTGGAGAGGATGGGGTCTGCCTTCAGGGCGGCGAGCTTATCGTCAAAGCCCGAGCCGCTGTAGTCGTGGATGATGATAAAGTCGGGATTTGAATTGATGACCTCCTCGCGGCTGACCGCGTCCCAGGGCTTCTCGAGGCCCGCAAAGACGTTGATACCTCCCGCGGCGTTTATGAAAGCGGTCTCGATGTTCGCGCCGCCTGCGGTGTAAACCTTTTCGCCTATGAGACTGTCGAGCACCAGCACCTTTTTGGGCTCAACTCCGCTCAGAGCCTCGGATACCGCGTCAAGGCGGGCGGTCTCGGAGCCTATGAGAGCCTCGGCGTCCACGCCGAATATCATTGCGAGGTCGCGCAGCTCGCTCCAGAGGCTCTCAAGATCGGCCGCTTCGCTGACATACACGGTGATGCCCGCGTCCTCGACGGCCTGAACCGTCAGCTCATCGTCGAATATCCAGCTTGTGGTATAGATGAAATCACAGCCGCTGTCCTTAATATCCTTCAGGCTCGGATAGCCCTCAAAGATGGTGGGTATGCCATCAACTGCCTGCGCAAGCTCCGGCAGGGCACCCTGAGAGTGGTTTGCCATGAATTTGCCTGTCACATGATCCTCAAGGCCCAGCGCGCAGAAGACCTCCGTGCAGTTGGGGCCCGCGGTCACGACCTTCTCAGGCAGCCTTGTGACCGTGACGCTGCGGCCGTGATTTTTAAAGGTCACGGGAGTGTAGACAGGCTCGGTTTCGGTGGGCTCGGGAGTGGGCTGCGGCTCAGTCTCGCCGCAGGCGCACAGCGCGAAAATCATGCAGAGGCAGAGAATAAAAGAAATCAGTCGTTTCATTGTGAATATCTCCTGTGCTTTGGTGTCAGGGTTCGGGCTTTATGCTGCCGCCGGCAGCCTTTATCGCGGCTTTCGCGAGGATCGCGGTGGGGTCGATAAAGTGCCGTCCGGGGCGGTCGGAAAAGACCAGCGGAAGCTCCGTGCAGCCGAGTATAAAGGCCTGCGCGCCCCGCGAGACCATTCCGTCAAGGCAGGGCTCAAGAGCTGAGACATCGGCGGGCTTTCCGGCCTTGACCTGCTCGTAAATGAGCTGCATGAGCTTTTCCTGACCCTCGGGGTCGGGGTATATGAGCTCGATGCCGGTGTCGGCGAAGGCTCTGTCGTAAATGCCGCTTTGCACGACGCCGTCGGTCGCAAGAAGTCCAAGACGCCTGTAGCCCGCGCTGCGCGCCGACAGAGCGAGCACGCCGAGCATGTTGAGGATCGGAACGCGGCAGAGCTTCTGCAGCTCGTCGTAATAATAATGCGCGGTATGGCAGGGGATAACGAGGATATCCGCGCCCTGAGCCGTCAGCCTTTCGGCGGACTCGGCCATGAATCTTAAAGGCGCGTCGCTGCCGGAAAGAATTGACTGTGTTCTGTCGGGTATATCCGTGTTATTATCTATGAGGATGTGCAGATGCCCGCCGTCGCAGTCGGCGTCTGTGCTCTCTATGATTTTGACAAACAGATCGGCGGTCGCCATCGGCCCCATTCCGCCGATTATCCCGAGTACTTTTCGTTCATGGATCATTTTTTACTCCGTTATGCCGCATAGCGGTGAAGATAATATATAAATATACCACGTCAGGCGCGGTATTTCAACCAAGGTATGTTAACAAAAAACTGTTGAGAGCAGAGCAAATATATGTTATCATATGTATTTGTCAAATTGGGTTTAATAATCCCGATTTCACGGGTAAAAGCCAAATATCGGAGGTATATCCGTATGGAAGAGACCGTTATTATCGAAGAAAACAGCGAAGAACCGAAGAAAAGAAAAAGAGCGGGCAGGCATGTAAAGCCCGATAAGCCGAAAAAAAGCAGGAAGGGCCTGATAATTGCCCTTGCCGTGGTGCTTGCCCTTGCCGTTATTGCGGCGGTCGTCGTGTTCGTGGTGTACTCGGGCATGCACATGTACCTGAAGGCGGAGCTGGGCGAGGGCGCTCCGGCCGCTTCCGAGTTCTTAAAGGGTAAGGGAGAGGCGAGCTACGTCGGCGAGCCTGACGTGAGCCTTACCGAGGAGGGCAGATATGTCCTCAAAATTAAGAGCGGGGACAGAGTTCGCCCCGTGCTGCTCGTCGTGAGGGACACCAAGGCCCCCGAGGGCGAGAGCGCCGGCGCGGCTATCACCATTGACGAAAAATCAATGAAGCCCGAGGACGCCCTGAAGGATCTGAGCGACGCCTCGGAATACACCGTGAAATGGCTCAGCGAGCCTTCCTACGGCCAGGCGGGCGTTTACGACTGCAGCATTGAGCTCAAGGATGCGTGCGGCAACGGGCGCACCGTGAAAGCTAAGGTCGCGGTGCTCGGCGCGGTGGACGTGCTCGAGCATGAGATGGGCCAGCCCAGACCCGTGCTTGAGGACTTCATGGTCGTCGAGAGGGAGGACGCGAAGCTCGTCACCGACCTGAACGATATCGACTGGAACAAGCTCGGCGACAGCACCGTCGAGATCGAATTTGACGGCAAGACCTACAGCTCGACCCTGAGGATAGTCGATACCACGGCACCCGTGCCCGACCTTGTGCCGCTGGCGGTGCTGCCTGACGCGGAGCCCGAGGCGTCGGAGCTTGCCATCGGCTGCGAGGACGCGACCGAGGTCAGCTATGAGTTTACCTCGGCCCCCAAGTTGTCAAAGGTGGGGACGGTGGAATGCACCGTGAAGGCCACCGACGAGGCCGGAAACACGGCCGAGGCCAAGGGCAGGATCCTCGTGTGCGACGCGCTGGCGGAGTTTGAAGCGTCAAACGAGATGCTCAGCGAGAGAGCCGTTTTGTCGCAGCTCGGCGAGGAATATTCCGGCTATAAAATGGAGACCGAGCCCTTCATGCTCAACAGCCTCGGCGCACACGCCGTGACCTTCACAAAGGACGACAGCAGGATAGTCGTAGGCGTCACCGTGAAGGATACCACCGCCCCCGCGGCAGAGGGCATCGACTGCCCCTGCAGCACAGGCTACTACTGCCAGCCCATAAAGTTTGTCGCCAATATCGTTGACGTCAGCAGCGTCAGGGCGAGCTTTGTAAATGAGCCCGACTGGAGCGTCGAGGGCGAGCAGGAGGTCGAGATCATACTCAGCGACCGCGCAGGCAACGAGACCACGGTCAAGGCCAAGGCGGTCATATCCCCCGACGAGACCGCGCCGGTCATCTACGCCGCCCGCGACCGCTACTGCTATGTGGGCGAGGCCGTCGCGTATTTCAAGGAGGTCTTCGCCGAGGATAACGCAGACCCCGACGTGGAGCTGAACGTTGACAAATCCAAGGTCGACGCCAAAAAGGCCGGCGAATACGATGTCACCTATACCGCAAAGGACCACGAGGGCAACGAGAGCAGCGTCACCGTCAAGTTCACCTTTATCGAGAAAAAGATCACCGACGAGCAGCTCGACAAAGAGATCGACAGAGTGCTCAAGGAGATACTCACCGACGGCATGACTCTCGAGCAGCAGGCATACGCGATATTCGACTACTGCTACTCGAACATCACCTACTGGGGCACCTCCGACAAGACCGACTGGAAAGCCGAGGCCTACCGCGGCCTGACCGAGGGCGTCGGCGACTGCTTCACCTTCTACGCGACAAGCTATGCCCTGCTGCAGAAAATAGACTGCCAGGTGCTCAGCGTTGAGCGCCTTAACGGCAAGACGCAGCATTTCTGGTGCCTTGTTGACCTCGGTAGCGGCTGGTATCACTTCGACACCTGCAACGTCGGCCCCCAGCATCTGCGCTGCTTCATGAAAACGAGCGAGGAGCTCGTGCAGTACAGCGTGCAGTACTGGCGCTTTGATACCACGCTCTATCCCCCCGTCGAGACCATACCCTACGCAATGGAAAACTGAAAATGAAGAACATTCTTGAATTTCTTGAAAACACCGCGCCGAGATTCGGCGGAAAGACCGCCTTTGCCGACGAGACGGAGAGCCTGAGCTTTGAGAAGCTCCTCGCCCTTTCAAAGGCCGGAGGCAGTCTGCTTGCCGGGCGCGGGATATACAGGCAGCCGGTCGCCGTGTTCATGGACAAGGCACCGCGCACCATAGCCGCGTTCTTCGCGGTGATGTACGCCGGCTGCTGCTATGTGCCGCTCGAGCGCTCCATGCCGCGGCACCGCCTGCGCATGATACTGCAGCGCCTTGAGCCGCAGGCCGTGATCTGCGACGAGGCCTCGGCCGGCCTTGCCTCCGAGCTCGGCTGGGGGGATAAGCTCATCCCCTGCGAAGAGCTTTTCGCGGCTGATATAGATGGGGAAGCCCTCGCCGCTATCCGCGCAAAATGCATCGACACAGACCCCGCGTATATCGTCTTCACCTCCGGCAGCACGGGCGTGCCCAAGGGCGTTACCGCCTGCCACCGCTCGGTGATAGACTACGCAAACGCGCTGTGTCCGGTCATCGGAGCCTCGGAGGACAGCCGCTTTGCCATGCAGGTGCCGCTGTATGTGGACGCGTGCATGAAGGAGATCCTGTCGGTCATAAAATGCGGCTCGACGGCGTTTCTCATGCAGCAGAGCCTTTTCATGTCCCCGCTGAGGGTGCTCGACTTTCTGAACCGGCATGAGATAAACACCGTCTGCTGGGTCGCCTCGGCGCTGACGCTCGTGTCCGGCCTCGGGGCCTTCGAGGAGGGCAGACCGGAATACCTGCGCACCGTATGCTTCGGCAGCGAGGTCTTCCCCGTAAAGCAGCTTCACCTGTGGCAGCGCGCCTGCCCCGAAGCGCGGTTTATAAACCTCTACGGCCCGACGGAGGCGACCGGTATGTCCTTTTACTTTGTCGTCGACCGCGACTTTGCAGAGGGTGAGCCCATACCCGTCGGCAGACCCTTTGACAACACCGATTTCCTGCTGCTTCGGGAGGACGATACGGAGGCTCAAGCCGGCGAGACGGGCGAGATATGCATACGCGGCACCGCCGTGAGCCTCGGCTACTTTGATGACCCCGAGCGAACCGCCGCGGTGTTCACGCAGAACCCGCTCAACAGCCACTACCCAGAAACGATATACCGCACCGGCGATCTGGGCAGACTCAACGAGCGCGGAGAGCTCGTGTTCATATCGCGCAAGGACAGTCAGATAAAAAACATGGGCCACCGCATCGAGCTTGGCGAGATCGAGTCCTGCGCCTGCCTGTGCGAGGGCGTCGAGAGCGCCTGCTGCCTGTTTGTAAAGGAAAAAAGCAAGCTGTACCTGTACTACATGGGAACGGCCGACGAAAAAAGCGTGCAGCGCCGTCTGCGCGCCGAGCTGCCCCGGTATATGGTGCCCTCCGGGCTGTACCGCATGGACACCCTGCCCCTGCTGCCCAACGGCAAGATAGACAGAAACTCACTTATGAATATGGAGAGATGAGCATGGACGAAATACTTGAGATCTTAAACGGCCTCGGCCTTGACGCGGACTTTGAGCACTGCACGAGCCTTGTTGACGACGGCATCCTCGCGAGCCTTGATATCGTCAGCATCATAGCGGAGCTTTCCGACGTGTTTGACATCACCATCCCCGCGCGCGACATCGTTCCGGAGAACTTCAACTCCGCCGAAGCCATGCTGAACATGGTAAACCGCCTGCTTGACGAGTAAGCCGTGCTGTTCACATCCTATGGCTTCATAGCCTTTCTGATAATACTTTTCGCGCTTTATTACCTCATCCCCAGGCGCTTTCAATGGCTGCTGCTTCTGGCGGCGAACATCCTGTTTTATGCCTGCGCGGGCTGGCAGGGGCTGTGCTTCATGGCGGCCACCGTCGTCGTGTCCTGGGCTGCGACGAACCTCATGGGAGCCTCCCTTCGCGGGCAGAGGGCATTTCTTGCCTCGCCCGAGGGAAAGGCGCTGACCCGCGAGGAGCGCAAGGCCTATAAAAAGGGCAGGGAAAAGGCGAGAAAGCGCATCTTCGTGCTGGCGCTGCTTGCCGATATCGGCATCCTCGCCGCGCTGAAGTATACAAATTTCATAATCTCCAACGTAAACTCCGTCTTCTCCGCGGGGATAGGTGCCGTGGACTGGGTGCTGCCTCTGGGCATATCGTTTTACACCTTCCAGACCGTCAGCTACGTCATCGACGTGTACTGGGAGAAGGTAGAGCCGGAGAAGAACATACTGCGTGTTGCGCTGTTCACCTCGTTTTTCCCGCTGCTCATCCAGGGGCCTATCTCCCGCTTCGGCGATCTGAGCGAGACGCTTTTTGCCGAGCATGAGGCGGACTTCAAGGAGATATCCTTCGGCCTGCAGCGCATACTCTGGGGCTATTTCAAAAAGCTCGTCATTGCCGATAGGCTGCTCGTCGCCGTGACGGCGCTGTGCGGCGACCCGGCGGCGTATGAGGGCGCTTATGTGTTCATCGGCGCGGTGCTGTACGCGGCGGAGCTCTACGCCGACTTCACCGGCGGCATCGATATAACCATCGGCGTCGCTCAGGTGCTGGGCATAAGGGTGAAGGAAAACTTCCTGCGCCCGTATTTCTCCCGCAATATCGCCGAGTACTGGCGGCGCTGGCATATCTCCATGGGCACATGGTTCAAGGACTATATCTTCTATCCCCTGTCCGTCGCCCCGTGGCTTTTGAAGCTCAGCAAGTCCGCCCGCAAGAGCATCTCCGAAAGCTTCGGCCGAAAGCTCTCGGTGTATATCTCCACGATCGTAACATGGTTCCTCACCGGCCTTTGGCACGGCGCCGCGTGGAACTTCGTCGTGTGGGGACTGCTGAACGCGTTCTTCATCCTGCTTGCCGAGGAGATAAAGCCCTGGTCGCAGAGCTTCCGCGCAAGGCATGAAAGGCTCGTCAGCGGCTTCGGCTACAGGGTGTTTGAAACGCTGCGCACCTTCCTTCTCATGTGCTCCCTGCGCATCCTTGACTGCTACCGCGACGTGGCGGTGTCCTTCAGGGCCTTTGCGTCGGTGTTCACGACGAATAACTGGGGCGAGGCCTTTTCCGGAGAACTCCTGAACCTCGGACTCGGCGCGGGGGACTACATAGTCGCCGGCGTCGGTGTCGCGCTGATGTTCGCCGTGAGCTGCGTTCAGGAAAAATGCGGCAGCGTGCGCGAGCTTATCTGGAGAAGACCCGCGCTTCCGTATGCGCTGTTCGGCGCTCTTGCGATAACTATTCTCGTGTTCGGCGCTTACGGCGTCGGCTACGACTCCACACAGTTTATCTATAATCAGTTCTGAGGACCGCGATGATAACAAAATCCCGCAAAAAACTGCATATTATCTGCATCCTTGTCTGCATAGCCGTGTTTATCGCGGCAGTGTGGCTCCTCGGCAGGCTGTTCGAGCCGAAGTATATGTCGGGAGTGCTCGAAGGCGCGATGACGGCGGAGTACTACAACGAGGAAAATCCGCACGACGTCGTGTTCATCGGCGACTGCGAGGTGTACGAGAACTTCTCGCCCGTCACGATGTGGGAGGAGCAGGGGATAACGAGCTATATCCGCGGCTCTGCCCAGCAGCTCATATGGCAGTCGTACTATCTGCTCGACGAGGTGTTCGAGCGGGAGTCGCCCAAGGTCGTTGTTTATAACGTCCAGTCAATGAAGTACGATGAGCCCCAGAGCGAGGCGTACAACCGCATGACGCTCGACGGTATGCCCCTTTCAAAGACCAAGATCGAGGCGATAAAGGCGTCCATGACCGGGGACGAGGAGCTTATGAGCTACCTTGTGCCGCTGCTGCGCTATCACTCCCGCTGGAGCGAATTGAGCGCCGAGGATATCGAGTATATCTTCAGCCGCGACAGTGTGACGGTGGCGGGCTATCTCATGCGTGCGGACGTTGAGCCCATGACGAAGCTGCCCACCGCGCCCGTGCTGGACGATTATACGATAGGCGATACCAGCTGGGAATACCTTGACAAAATACGAGAAAAATGCGATGCTAACGGAGCGACGCTCATACTGATAAAATCGCCCAGCCTCTGGCCGCACTGGTACGACGAGTGGGACGCGCAGATAAGCGCTTACGCCGAAAAATACGGCCTTGACTACATCAATTTCCTGCCTCTTGCCGAGGATATCGGACTTGATATGCAGACGGACACCTATGACGGCGGCCTGCATCTGAACGTTTACGGCGCCGAGAAGCTGTCGGCGTATTTCGCGCAGATACTGAGCGAGCGCTACGGCGTTCCCGACCGGCGGGGCGATGAGACTATCGCCGCCGACTGGGCGGAAAAGTGCGAAGCATACTATGAGCTTTTGGCCGCGCAGAAAGCGGAGCTTTCGGAATACGGCTATCTCAAAAGCTGGACTTTAGGAGACGAACAATGAAGAAGATAACTGCGCTTGTACTTGCAATGCTCATGACCCTTGCCCTGTGCGCCTGCGGCGGCGATGATGCTCCCTCGGGAGCCGAGACCGGCAAGGATGACTACAGCCCCGATTACGGCGAGCTGTATTACGTCTCGGGCGAGGTGAAATTCGGCATCATGGATCCCGCCGAGGAGGTGCTGGATGCCCTCGGCGAGCCGCAGGGAACCTTTGAGTCGGACAGCTGCGCCTATCAGGGCAAGGATCTGTTCTATTACTACGACGGCTTTGAGGTCATGGTAAACGACGTTGACGGCACCCTGCGCATCACCGGCATCACCCTTGCCGACGACACCGTTTCAAACCCGCAGGGCGTGAAGATAGGCATGGATATGGACGAGGCGCTCGCCCTGATGGGGGCTCCCGACTATCCCGATTCCATCAAGGTGACCCAGTCAGGCGGCGTTTATAAGCTCGTTTCCGGCTCGACCATGCTCAGGCTCAAGGCCGGCGACGACGGCACGCTTGCCGCCGCAGAATACTGCGTGGCCGCAAATCAGACGGATGAGGGCTAAAGCATGAGCAAGTATGTACCTATGACCGCGGAAGCGGCTTTTGCCGATATCGAGGCGATAATGGGCTCGGATAAAAGCGAGCTTGAAAAGACGAAGATCCTGTGCGATAAGGGCACCGTCTGCTACGACAACGAGGACGATATCCCCGCCGCCGCGTACTATGACGAGGCGCTGGCTCTCGGTGTGCTGACGGACGAGAACCTTAATGAGATACAGTTTCGCTGCGGCGTGAGCTATGCCGGACATGACGAAAAAAAGGCTTTTGAGATGCTCAGAAAAGCCGCCGAGGGCGGTCATGTCAAGGCCATGCTGAACCTCGCCGTGTGCTGCCGCAAGGGCACAGGCACGGCGAAAAACGAGAAGGAATGCTTCGCGTGGGCCCAAAAAGCCGCCGAAAACGGCGATACGGAGGCAATGTACATCAGCGCCCTGTGCCTTGAGGAGGGCGTCGGTACGGCGAAGGATCCAGCCGCCGCCTTCGCGCTCATGAAGCGCGCTGCCGAGGCCGGAGTCGTTGACGCGATGTACAAGACCGCCCTCAATCACGACAGGGGCAGCGGCACCTTCCCCAACCCGAAGGAGGCCTTCGAGTGGTTCAAAAGCGCCGCCGAGATGGGGCATCCCGAGGCCATGCACGACCTTGCCGCGTGCTACGCAAACGGCGAGGGTACCGTCGCCGATCCCGCCGAGGCATTCCGCTGGATGAAGCTTTCCGCCGATAACGGCAATGTGGACGCGATGCGCGTCGCCGGCGGCTGCTACTATAACGGCTTCGGCGTTAAGGAAAACCCGAAAAAGGCGTTTGCGCTGTTCAAAAAAGCCGCCGAGTGCGGCGACGTTGACTCGATGCGCCTTGTCGCCGACTGCTATGCCATCGGCAGCGGCACGAAGGCCGACCGCGTCGAGGCGGAAAAATGGTACCGCAAGGCCGCCGAAAACGGCGATATGGACTCCCGAGAAATGCTCGACGAGATATAAGTCGAAGCCTCCGGTCAGTTAGACCGGAGGCTTTCGCTATACTGACCCGATAAGAGCGCGAGTGCAGTAAAAATTACTTCCGATGTCACCGGTCGTGACACCGCAAAAACGATTACCTGAAGCGCAGCAACGAAAGGAAAAATCACCAATAGCCCGAAATGCCGTCGGGGGCGAGGGGCTTTTCGTAGTCGGGATCTTTCTCCCGCTCTCTGCCGCGGAAATCGCGCGGCGCGACGGTCTCCCAGTGCGGCAGATCGCCGTGCCTCTCATAATACGTCAGATCGTTTTGCTCCTTAGCCGTCTTTTTCTTTTTGGACATAAGCATACCTCCCCTGTGCTTGTTATTTTGCGCACTGGGGAGACATATATGCAAAAGCAGCGGCGCGGCATTTTTGCGGCGTCGCTGCTATTTGCTGTCGGGAATATGTTCGACAACATCCTCGATCGGGCAGTCAAGAATGCTGCACAGGGTATCGAGTATCATGGTCTTGACGACCCTGTTCTCCCTCAGCCTCTGAAGCTGAGCTTTGTCTATACCATAGTCCTTTATGAGCTTGTATTGACTGATATTCTTTCTCTTCATCGTCCGCCACAGCGGGTCATAGCTTATCAACTCCGCCACCTCGCCTGTTTATAAGATGGTGCATGTGTACACCATATTATAAATCACAGGCAAAGTCAATATGGTTTTGCCCGTGAGAAGTTTTACCCCGCGCCGAACAGCAGCAATATCAGACCGTAGACCACGCTGGCGCCGATGCCGTATACTATGACGGGTCCCGCGATGATGAACATTTTCGCGGCGGTGCCGGTGACGAGCCCCTCGGTCTTGAACTCAAGAGCGGGGGCGACAACGGAGTTTGCAAAGCCCGTGATGGGCACGAGAGTGCCGCCTCCGGCGAATTTCGCGAGCCGGTCGTATATCCCCAGTCCCGTCAGCGCGGCGCCCAGGAGCACCATCGTCACGCTCGTGGCGCTGCCCGCGTCGAGCTTATTAAGTCCCGCCCGCATGTACAGGTCCATTATGAGCTGGCCTGCGCAGCATATCAGCCCGCCCACGACAAAGGCCTTCAGCATATTCGGGCCGAGGCGCGAGCGCGGCTGATGGGAGTCGGAATAATCCTTGTATTCTTCGTTTGTCATTTTCATAAGCATATCTCCAAAAAAGCTAAGAGTATCGAAAACGATACCCTTAGCTTTTCCGTTTTGCCTGAAGTTATGCTTATAAATCGACGGTCAGATTGGCGACGCCGTTTTTCTCAAACTCGGCCATGTATTCGTCCATCCTTGCCGTCAGCGCGCCGAAGTCGTCGATATCCTCTCCCAGATCGCGGCGTGAAAGCTCCTCGGCGAGGATGTCGAAGAACACCGCGTCCTCGTAATCGGCGATGGCCTCGTGGATGCCCCCGTCCTCGTAGGCCTTGGAGGGGAAAACATGACCGTGCCAGACCTGAATGAGCGAGCGCATGCCGTTTTTCGCGCAGAGGGAAAACAGCTTCTCCTGCACGATGTCGTAGTCCTCAAAGCGGTCTGCGGCTCTGGTGGAGTTGAGTATCCAGTTGCCGATGTATACCATGTCCAGCAGTCTGCGGAATTCCTTGTCTGTCAGATCTATATTCAAAACCAAGCCTCCAATCCGGGAAAATCTCTTCTTTTTATTATATCAGACTGCGCGTCCACATTCCACTCTAAATTTTTCTTGTATTTTTGGGAGTTATAGCATATTATATTAAAGTTAAGCCATCCAATGCTTGGTTTGGAGTAGTATCTATATGGACAACAGACCCATCGGCATATTCGACTCGGGACTCGGCGGGCTGACCGCCGTGCGTGTTCTGAGAAGGCTCATGCCAAATGAAAATATAATATACTTTGCCGACACCGGACGTATGCCATACGGCGGCAGATCAAGAGCGCAGATAAGGCAGATAGCCGTCCAGAACATCGCCTTTGCCGAGAAAAACGGCGTAAAGGCCATCCTCGCCGCCTGCGGCACGATCTCCAGCAACGCGCCGGATATTCTGTCGGCCAACAGGATAAAGACCGTGGGCGTCCTCGCACCGGGCGCGAAGGAGCTTGCCGGAACGGGGCTTAAAAGGCTCGGAGTGATCGCAACGCAATGCAGCGTCGAAAGCGGTGCTTTTCAGAGGGAGCTGCTCCGACTCAGACCTGACGCCGAGGTCACGGCTCTGGCCTGCCCGGAATTCGTCCCTATGATCGAGCGCGGGCACTACACGGCAAACGACGCCGAGGTGCGTAAGACCGTGGCGGAAAGCCTCAGACCGCTGAAGGAAGCGGGCGTTGAGGCGCTGCTGCTGGGATGCACGCACTATGGGCTCATCGCGGAGGCGATAAGCGACTACCTGGGTGAGGATGTCGCGCTCATCGGAGCGGCCGACGCTTCCGCGCGCGTGCTCAAGGCGTATATCGAGGCCGAGGGTATGCAGGCAGACGGCGGCGACGAGCAGTATTACACCAGCGGCAGCGTGGAGGATTTCACCGCTCTCGCGCCGATCATGCTGGGATACGGGCTCAGGAACGAAGTGCGGTATGTCGAGCCCTTCCCACTGGAGGAGATATGATGAACGCAGTTATCACAATAACGGGTGTGCAGGGCATAAGCCGCGCCGACGCGGAAACCGTGGAGCTCGTCACCGACGGCATTTACTGCCGGACGGAGGAGGGCTATCAGATACACTATCTCGAAAGCGAGATAACGGGGCTCCTGGGCACCGCCACCACGGTGGATATCAATCCGAATGAGATCGTTGTCGAGCGCAAGGGCGTGCTCAACTCAAAAATGGTGTTCAGAACGGGAGAAAAGAGCAGCTTTCTCTATGATACCCAGTTCGGCGCCGCCACACTCGGAGTTGACACGAGGAAAATCAATGCAGTCTTTGACGACAACGGCGGCGAGCTGAGTATCGACTATGTCGTCAACATGGAACACGCCGTCGTAAGCAGAAATAAACTAAACATGAGCGTAAAGCTCAGAAGCTGAGAGGAACGGAAGATATGGCAAATATGATACAGATGGCCAAGGACCAGATAGCCGAGCTTGTGAACAGAGCATATCTTGCCGCGGCCGGAAAAGGCGAGCTCCCCGCGGGGCTTGAGCTTCGGGGCGGCGTCGAGATACCCAAGGACACCGCAAACGGCGATTACGCCGCGAACTTCGCCATGGCAAGCGCAAAGCTTTTCGGAATGCCTCCGCGCAAGGCGGCTCAGGCGCTCATCGACAATATGGAGCTTGACGGAAGCTGGTTCGAGACAGTCGAGATCGCGGGCCCGGGCTTCATGAACTTCCGCATGGGCGATAAATGGTACGGCGACGTACTTAAAAATATCGCCGCCGAGGGCGAAAGCTACGGCAGCTGCGACATGGGCGGCGGCAAAAAGCTCATGGTCGAGTTTGTCTCGGCAAACCCCACCGGCCCCATGCACATGGGCAACGCCCGCGGCGGCGTGCTGGGCGATGCGCTGGCCTCCGTGCTTGAGCGGGCCGGCTACAATGTCTGGCGCGAGTTCTACGTCAACGACGCGGGCAATCAGATAGAAAAATTCGCATCGAGCATCGAAGCGCGCTGCCTGCAGCTCATAAAGGGCGAGGACGCGGTCGAGTTCCCCGAGGACGGCTACCACGGCGACGATATAAAGGAGCTTGCGCGCTTATTCTGCGAGAAGTACGGCGAGAGCTGGCTTGAAAAGAGCCGGGAGGAGCGGCACAAGCTGATGGCGGACTTCGGCCTTGAGAAGAACCTGCCCAAGATGAAGGCCGACCTTGCCCGCTACGGCATTAATTATGACGAGTGGTTCTACGAATCGAGCCTGCACGAAAGCGGCTATGTAGCCGACAGCGTATCGAAGCTCACCGAGGCGGGCTACACCTACGAAAAGGACGGAGCCCTGTGGCTGAACACCTCGAAGATACTCGGGGACAAGCTCCGCGCCGCCGGAAAGAGCGAGGAGGATATCGAAAAGCTCGAGCTCAAGGACGATGTCCTGCGCCGCGCAAACGGCTTTTACACCTATTTTGCCGCCGATATTGCGTACCACCGCAACAAGTTTGAAAAGCGCGGCTTCGACAAGGTCATAAACGTCTGGGGCGCCGACCACCACGGTCATGTCGCCCGCCTCAAGGGCGCGATGGACGCGCTGGGGCTCGACGGCGAGCACAGGCTCGATATCGTGCTCATGCAGCTTGTCAAGCTCACACGCGGCGGCGAGGCCGTGCGTATGTCCAAGCGCACCGGCAAGGCGATATCGCTGTCGGATCTGCTCGACGAGATACCCGTGGACGCGGCTCGCTACTTCTTTAACTCCCGCCCCGAGTCTCCCGTGGAGTTTGACCTTGACCTCGCCGTCCGGCAGGACAGCGAAAACCCCGTGTACTATGTGCAGTACGCCCACGCAAGGATATGCACCATGCTCTCGGCGCTGCGCGAGGAGGGTCACGAGGTGCCGTCCCCGCAGGACGTGGACGTCTCGCTGCTTTCGACCCCGCAGGAGCGCGAGCTCATAAAGCAGCTTGCGGCGCTTCCGGAGGAGATACGCCTCGCCGCCCGCGACTACGACCCCAGCCGCATCAACAAGTTTGTCACCGAGCTTGCCGCGCGCTTCCACCGCTTTTACACCGCCTGCCGCATCAAGGGCGCGGAGACCGGCGTGCTCGAAGCGAGGCTCTGCCTTGCCGACACGGTGCGCCGCGTGATAGCCGTGTCCCTGTCCATAATCGGCGTCAGCGCCCCCGAAAAAATGTGATAATACCGATAAGAGAATATCCCCTCGGTTCAACAGAACCGAGGGGATGAGTTTTGTCTATGTGATGTTTGCCGCCGTTATTCTTCTGAGCCAAGGTATGCTGCGACTCTTACGATGATGGTCGCGGCCTGACCGCGGTTTGCGGTGGCACTGGGACGGAAGGTGTCGCCCACGCCGTCGTTGTCGGTGTCAAAGCCGGTTATTATGCCGAGGTTTGCCATGACGTTCACCGCCTCTTTATAGACATTTGCTATGCTGGCCGAATCCTTGAAGCCGCAGTCTGCCTTGAGCTCTGCGTCGGGCTCGCCGCCGATGACAAGCTTCATAAGACGGTAGCTGAAGGTGGCCATCTGAGCGCGGGTGATCTCCTGATTGGGACGGAAGGTGTTATCGCCGTAGCCGCTTACTATTCCTGTCGCGACGCCCCATTTGACCGCGTCCATGTATGCGCCGGAGATGGTATTTGTGTCTTTGAAGTTCAAAGTGAGGCCGCTCACATCGGGCTTGCCGCACATATTATAGAGCATGGTGATGTACTGTGCGCGGGTGACCGTGTTGCGCGGACGGAAGGTGCCGTCGGGGTAGCCGTTAACGATGCCAACGGCCTGACCGAAGGAAATATAGTCGCGATAGCCGCTGTCGGCAATGTCGGTGAAGGGGTAATCGAGGGAACAATAAACGGTGACATCATCGAGCACATCGTTGCCGTCTTCAACATTTATCACCGCACACTGCATATCGGTTCCGTCGAAGTATATTTCCTTGAGAGCATTGCAGCCGTAGAAGGCGTTTTGCCCGATTGACTTAACGCTGTTGGAGAAGCTTACGCTCTCAAGAGATGAGCAGCCATAAAAAACAGAGTCTTGCAGAGATGTTACATTACCTTTTATATCCACGCTTTTAAGTCCTGTACATTGAGCAAACGTGCTTGGCTGGATTAATGTTACACTTTCGGGAATAGTTATGCTTGTAAGCCCTGTACAGCCTGAAAATGCTGAGCTGTATATCTCTTGAATGTTGTCAGGAATAATTATACTTTTAAGTCCGGAGCAACCGGAGAGAAGATTACTTGCAATATGCTTAATGTGTTTTGGAATAGTTATTTCTGTGAGACCGGAGCAGCCTTCAAATGCGTTGCTTCCCAACACGGTGAGTCCGCGTGGGATATCGATTTTTGTGAGACCGGAGCAGCCTCTAAATGACGCGTAATCAAACCCCGTGACGCTTTTCGGAATGTCTATTTTTGTGAGACCGGAGCAGCCATCAAATGTGCGGGAAGAAATTATAGTAATCCCATTCGGTATAGTTATTTCCGTAAGACCGGAGCAGTTGGAAAAAGCGCTGTCTCCAATACTCTCAACACTGTTGGGAATGCTGATATCTGTAAGAAGGGAGCAATCAGAGAAAGCTCCGCTGTAAATGCTGGTCACGCCGTCTTCAATAACGACGGACTTGATGCTGTCGGTGTAATACCACCTCCACGGAGTATCGGTCATCTCTCCTATGCCGGTGATGGTCAGAACACCTGCTTCATCAAACGTCCATGTGAGGTTGTTGCCGCAGGTGCCGCTCTGTACTACGTTTGCGGCGAGAGCGCTTGCCGGCAGCAGGGAAAATACCATCAGCAGCGCAAGTATCAAGCCTAATAGATTCTTTTTCATTTTTTTCTCCTCTTATGTTTGGTTTTCCTATTATAAAGATGGTTTCACCGTGTGAGGAAATGTATAACGCATAGTTTAACAGTATTTGTACACCGCCGTCATTCACTCGAGTCGAGGTATGCGGCCAACCTTACGATGATGGTCGCCGCCTGACCGCGGTTCGCGGTGGCGTTGGGACGGAAGGTATCGCCCACGCCGTCGTTGTCGGTGTCAAAGCCGGTGATTATGCCGAGGTTGGCCATGACGTTCACTGCCTCTTTATAGACATTTGCTATGCTGGCCGAATCCTTGAAGCCGCAGTCTGCCTTGAGCTCTGCGTCGGGCTCGCTGCCTACAACAAGGTTCATAAGACGGTAGCTGAAGGTGGCCATCTGAGCGCGGGTGATCTCTTGGTCGGGACGGAAGGTATTATCGCCGTAGCCGTTGATTATCCCTGTCGCGACACCCCATCTGACTGCGTCAATATATGAGCGGGAGATGGTATTCGTGTCATCAAAATAGAGCGATACTGATATGTGGGGCTTGCCGCACATGTTGTAAAGCATAGTAATATACTGCGCACGGGTGACTTTGTTATTCGGGCGGAAGGTGCCGTCGGGATAGCCGTTGACGATTCCCACGGCCTGACCGAAGGAAATATAGTCGCGGTAGCCGCTGTCGGCGATGTCGGTGAAGGGATAATCAAGAGCAAAATGCACCGTGGCAGATTCAAGGGCTTCATTGCCTGATTTGATATCCATCACAGCCCACTGCATATCCGTGCCGCCGAAATATACGTCCTTAAGTGCGTCGCAGCCGTCGAAGGCACTATTGTATATCGTCGTTATACCAAGGGATATGCTCACACTCTCGAGAGATGAGCAACCGTAAAATAAGCCGATTGGAAGCTCTTTTTTGTTGCTTGCGACTACATTTGATATCCTGACGTCGGCACTTTTCAGGCCTGTGCAGTCGGAAAAAGCATATTGCCCAAAATATAACATGCTGTCCGGAATATTTATTTCGGCAAGACCGGAGCAGCCGTAAAATGTGTAGGCTCCAATTGATGAGACTCCATAAGGAATGGTTATCTCAGTAAGACTGGAGCAGCCGTAAAATGCGTAATTGGAAATTGATTTGACGCATTCTGGAATGATAATGTCGGTAAGATTTGAGCAGTTGTAGAATATGTAGGGCGGAATTGTATTGTAACGGCAATAATAGTTGACTTTTTCAAGTCCGGAGCAGCCGTAGAATAAACCGTTACCAGGGTATTCGACACGGCTGGGGATAGTTATCTCTTTAAGTCCCGTACAGTTGGAAAAAGCATATTCTCCAATAGTCTTAACACTGCTGGGAATGTTGAATTCTTTCAGGCCTGTGCATCCGGATAATGAATATCCTTCAATCAAGGTAATTTCATTGGAGAAAGTCACCTGGCTGAGGCCTGAGCATCCCGAGAATATGCCGTAAGGGATTAGTTTTAAACTGTCCGGAAGGGAGGCTTCTTTGAGGTTTGTACAATCGGAAAAAACATATTTTCCAAAACGTTCTATGCCGTCGGGAACAGTTACCTCTGTAAGTCCGGTGCAGCCTGAGAAGGCATAGTCATCAACCCTCTTAATACCGCTTGGTAAGTTGATTTCCGTAAGACCCGTACACTTGAAAAATGAGTGTTCCCCAATACCGGTGATTGTACTGGGGAAAGATATCTCCTTAAGGGCGGAACATCCCGAGAACATGCCGGAGGGTATGTATTCTAAATTGCTTGGAAGAGAGACTTTTTCAAGGCTTGTACAGTTGGAAAAAATATATCCTCCCCAGCTGGTTATGCTTTCGGGAATAGTTACCTCCTTAAGTCCGGTGCAGCCGGAGATAGCATAGTCTTCGAGTTTTTTAATGCCGCTTGGTAAGTTGATCTCCTTAAGTCCGGTGCAGCCAGCGAGCATGTGTGCAGAGATACTTGTCAGGCTCTTTGGGAGTGTGATGCTTTCAAGTCCTCGACAGTCGGCAAATGCATAATTTCCGATCGAAGCAACACTGTCGGGGATGCTTATCTCCGTAAGATTTGTGAAGCCGGTGAATGCATATTGCAGAATACTGGTAACGCCGTCGCTGATAACGACGGACTTGATGTCTTTACCGTACGACAGCCACGGGTAAAACTTCATCTCACCCGTGCCGGTGATGGTCAGGACGCCCTCATCGTCAAGCGTCCAGGTCATATTATCGCCGCAGCTGCCGCTCTGGACAACGTTTGCGGCGAAAGCGCTTGCCGGCAGCAGTGAAAATGCCATCAGCAGCGCCAATATCAGGCCCAATAGCTTCTTTTTCATATCTTTCCTCCTGTTAAGTTTGAATTTCCGGTTTTTAAGATAGTTTCATCATAACAGAAAATGTATGCCGCTTCAATAGCAGATGTAAATTTTTGCGCATCGCGGACGTGCCCGCGAAAAGATGTGATAATACCGATAAGAGAATATCCCCTCGGTTCATTCACAGAACCGAGGGGATTGTGCATATTATTAAGCCTGTGTGAAATTACGGTAGATAAAGGTGACGACCTCGGCGCGTGAGCAGGCCTTTTCGGGCTTGAAAAGCCCGCCGCCGTAGCCCTTGGTGACTTCCGTGTCATATGCCCACATTATCGCGTCGTAGTAGGCGTTCCTGCCCACGTCGGTGAAGGGATTGTCGATGCTGACCGTTTCAGAGCCCTCGTAACGCCAGAGGAAGGTCACGAACTGAGCTCTTGTCACGGTGTCGTTGGGTCTGAAGTGCGATGAGTCAAAGCCCTTGGCAATACCGTTTTCCGCTGCCCAGAGTATGGATTTGTAGAACGGGTTGCCGCTTTCGGACACGTCGACAAAGGGATTGCCCGTTGTTTCCGGCTCCGGCTCACCGGCGGCTCTCCAGAGGAAGGTCACGACCTGCGCTCTCGTGCAGTCCTGATCGGGCTTGAAGAGTCCGCCGCCGTAACCCTTGGTAACGCCGGTGTCAGCCGCCCAGAGTATGGCGTCGGCATAGGGCTTGTGTCTGCCTTCTGCCTGAACGTCGGAGAAGGGGTAGCCTTTGGTTATCACATAGCCCGTTCGGTTCACGGTCACGGTCTCGTAGCTTTCTATATACTCGCGGCTGCTGTAACCGGTGGTTATGATCAAGGCACCTGATCCTGAGTCTATCGTGCCAACTGCCGTGTCGTTGACGTTTTCAGAGCCGAAGATCCACATCTGGCCGTCGCCGAGAGAGTAAGTGTAATACCTTGCCGTCGTGTAGCTGAAGCTCTTATAGGAGCTGTTTTTGTAAGGGATCACAGACCATTTCTGGTGGAAAGCACTGGAAGGTATGGAACCGCCGCAGTCGCTCGTTCCGTAGTAAGGCTCGTGCGCCCCGCAATAAGGGCAGAGGAAATAGTAGTAGCGATACAGAGTGGCCGTCCTCACCTCGACGGTGCTGCTTGCAGTAACCTTGCTCGTGCTGTAATCGCTCCACTCGCTCCAGTAGCTGTTGTCGACCTGCGTTTCGACAGACACGGTCTTCTCGCTGACACTATAGCCGTCGGCGTCAAAGTCGCTTATGTCGTAGATGAATACCACGTCGCCCGATACAGCCTTCTCGTGCGACACATAAACGGGATAGAGTGTCAACGCCGACGATACCGTCACCGTATCGCCGGGGCGCAGGATATAGTCTGCAGCGCCTGCTTCATAGGCCCAGCCGCAGAAATAACTACCCGCTTTTTCGGGATATCCGGCGGGAAGCGTATAGTTGTCGCCAAGATAAACAGAGGAAGTGTTCCAAGACGATCCGTCTGCGCCAAGCAGGTTGACCAATGCGCTGTCCTTCGTCCAGTGAGCGTAAACGGTGCAGCTTGCGCTGATCACTGAGGAAGAGGTCAGCTTGCTGCCGCCGTCTCTGGCGGTGTACCAGCCATCGAAGGTGTATCCCTCTCTTGTCGGGGTCGGCAGAGTGCCGACGGCCGTGGCCTTGGCAACCTTCTTTGATGCGGTCGCGCAGCTTCCCCCGTTTGCGTCAAAGCTCACCGTGCATTCCTCAACGGCCTTTCTGAACCACACGACGCCGTCGAGGACATTGCTACCGTAAAAATTGCAGAAAGTCGCAAGGTCAAATACTATGGGGCTGCCCTCGGCGTAGTATGTTCCGTTATATGAGAAAGAGTTGCTTTCCGAGAAGTACACCTGACCGCCGATGATGGCGTGAATGAACATGACATGTCCGTAAGCGGCGCCGGCAGAGCCGCTGCCGACCTCGAAGCCGCAAAGGATATTGTATACGTTTTTGGAGCCGTTTTGCGAGATGCTGTTGAGCGCGGCTCTCAGACTGTAGCTCGACGCGGGATAGGCCGTTACCGAATAACCGCCGCTGGTCGTGCTTTTGTTTTTATAGTAGTCAAACTGATTGTTTCCGTTTCCGCCTTCGAAGCCGGTGTTGATGCCGAGCAGCTTGAGCTGATACTCAACATATGCGCCGCACCAGCCGTCAAAGCTTCCGCCGCGCTGATTGTAGGCGGCGGCGTAAATATCTTTTATCTGCTGTTTTATCTCGCTGCCGGACTTGTCGGCAAGACCGCTCACCGGCACGAGCGTCACCATCATGAGTATAACGAGCACGAGGCTCAAAACGCGCTTTTTCATAGTGCCCTCCTGATCACGATTTATTCTATCGTACCATAAACGTCTGGCGCATACAAGATTTGATATTCTAATTCCTCCGGCGTTTTTGTGAACTTGCAAATTCCTTCCCGCCCGTCGCAGAGAGCGCCGAAATGTATTGCAGCAGCCTGAATTTATAGAAAATGGCTATTGTAATTGCGGCTTTTCGGTGCTAAAATACATTTTTGTGCTGAATTATGATTAGGAGTTTGATTTAGATGAAAAAGCTCAGGAATGTTGCCATTATCGCCCACGTTGACCACGGCAAGACCACGCTGGTCGACGAGATGCTCAAGCAGAGCGGCGTTTACCGTGAAAATCAGGAGATCGTGGAGCGCGTTATGGACTCCAACGACCTCGAGCGTGAGCGCGGCATCACCATCATGGCGAAAAACACCGCCGTGCAGTACGGCGATACCAAGATAAACATCGTCGACACCCCGGGACACGCCGACTTCGGCGGCGAGGTCGAGCGCATCCTCAAGATGGTCAACGGCGTTATCCTGCTTGTCGACGCCGCCGAGGGCCCCATGCCCCAGACCCGCTTCGTCCTCTCCCGCGCGCTGGAGCTGGGCCACCGCGTCATCGTCGTCGTCAACAAGATCGACCGCCCCGACCAGCGCATACACGAGGTCGTCGACGAGGTGCTCGAGCTGCTCATGGACCTTGACGCGACGGACGAGCAGCTTGATTCACCCATGCTCTTCTGCTCCGGCAGGAAGGGCACCGCCAGCTACTCCCCCGAGGTCGAGGGCACCGACCTCAAGCCCCTGTTCGAGACCATCCTCGAGTATATCCCCGAGCCCGAGCAGGATCTTGACAGCCCCTTCCAGATGCTGGTCTCCAGCATCGACTACAACGAATACGTCGGCCGCATCGCCATCGGCCGCATCGAGCGCGGCGTTATAAAGCAGAATCAGGAGATCGAGGTGTGCAACTATCACGCACCCGACGCCGCTCCGCTCAGGGCCAAGGCAGTGTCGCTCTACGAGTTTGACGGCCTGAACAAGGTCCCCGTGACCGAGTCGGGAGCGGGCAATATAATCGCGATGAGCGGCATCGGCGACGTCACCATCGGCGACACGGTCTGCGCGAGAGGCGCGGCCGAGCCGCTGCCCTTTGTTAAGATCTCCGCGCCCACGCTGGAGATGACCTTCTCCGTCAACGACAGCCCCTTCGCCGGACGCGAGGGCAAGTTTGTCACCTCCCGCCAGATACGCGACCGCCTCATGCGCGAAACGCTCAAGGACGTGTCCCTGCGCGTAACAGACGTCGAGGGCGCGACCGATTCCTTCAACGTCGCGGGACGCGGCGAAATGAGCCTGAGCATACTGATAGAGACCATGCGCCGCGAGGGCTATGAATTCCAGGTATCGCCTCCCCGCGTGCTGTATCAGGAGATAGACGGCGCGCTGTGCGAGCCGGTCGAGCGCGTTGTCGTGGACGTGCCCTCGGACTACATGGGTTCTGTTATGGAAAAGCTCGGTGCGCGCAAGGGCGAGTTCGTTGAGATGCTGCCCGTGGGCAGCCGTGTGAAGCTGACGTATATCGTGCCCTCCCGCGGCCTTTTCGGCTACCGCAACGAATTTCTCACAGACACCAAGGGCGAGGGCATCATGGCCTCCGTGTTTGAAAGGTACGAGCCGTACAAGGGCGATATCGCCCGCCGCAATACCGGCTCGCTCATCGCGTTTGAGACCGGCGAGGCTGTCGCCTACGGTATATGGAACGCGCAGGAGCGCGGCGCGATGTTCATCACCCCCGGCACGAAGGTCTACGCGGGAATGATCGTCGGCGTCTGCCCGAAGGCCGACGACGTCGCTGTGAACGTCTGCCGCACGAAGCACCTGACGAATACCCGCGCCTCCGGCTCGGACGAGGCTCTGCGCCTCATCCCGCCCCGCCAGCTCAGCCTTGAGCAGTGCCTTGAGTTCCTTGCCGACGATGAGCTTCTTGAGGTCACGCCCAAGAACCTGCGCCTGCGCAAGAGCATCCTCGACCACGGCCTGCGCATGAAGACCGTCATGCGAAACAGATGAGGAATATAAAACGACGCTCAGCGAGCGTCGTTTTTTATAAACAGATACGGCGGACGAGCAATGCTCGCCCCTACGGGCACGGGGTTTAAAACCGATATGTCATTTATACAAAGAAGACACACCTAACAGCTCCGCAGTATATAATCGGGCTGTCGAAGCATAGATATGTTACATTTTTATCGGGAATTGCGCCTCCGCCGAGGAGCGTCCCTACGATATGTTTTTATCTCGCAGCTCTGCTGCTGCGTAGTTTTTACAAGCAAATCAGCTCTCCCTTGAGCAAAGGGAGGGCTGATTGCATTGCGGGTTTAATTGAAATTGCGGGTACACGAACGATATCTTGCAGTTTGAAAATTATTTGCACAGCTCAACGGCGGTTTTTGCCGCGAGCGCCGCGTTGTTGAGGACGAGCTGGATATTGCTCTCAAGGGAACTGCCGCCGGTGAGCTCGACGACTCTTGCCAGCAGGAAGGGGGTGGTCTCCTTGCCGTGGATGCCCTGCTCGACGCTCTCTCTGAGCGCCTGCTCGATGGCGGCGTCGATGACCGCCTTGTCCATGGCGTACTCCTCGGGGATGGGGTTGGTCACGAGCATGCCGCCCTTCATGCCGAGCTCCTTCTGAGCCCTGAACATCGAGGCGAGCTGCGCGGGGGAGTCGGCCCTGTAATCGACGCCGAAGCCGCTCTGCCTTGTGTAGAACGCGGGCAGCTCGTCGGTGCCGTAGCCGATGACGGGAACGCCCTTAGTTTCGAGGTATTCAAGCGTCAGGCCGAGGTCGAGTATGCTCTTGGCTCCCGCGCAGACGACCATGACGGGGGTGCTGCCGAGCTCCTCAAGGTCTGCGGAGATGTCCATGGTGGTCTCCGCGCCTCTGTGGACGCCGCCGATGCCGCCGGTGGCGAAGATATCGATGCCCGCCATGTGTGCGATCATCATGGTGGTGGTGACGGTGGTCGCGCCGTCCCTGCCCGCGGCGACGAGCGCGGCGAGGTCGCGGCGGCTCGCTTTTGCGACGTCGCGTCCGGCTTTGCCGAGGTATTCGATCTCCTCGCGGCTCAGGCCGGCCTTGAGCCTGCCGCCGATGATCGCGATGGTGGCGGGAACCGCGCCGTTGTCACGGATCGTCTTTTCGACGAGCATGGCCGTTTCGACGTTTTTGGGGTAGGGCATGCCGTGGGAGATGATGGTGCTCTCCAGCGCGACGACGGGCTTCCCGTTTTTGAGAGCCTCCGCGACTTCGGGGGCTATATCAAGATACTTGTTCATGTTTTTTCCTCCTGTCAGGTGCTGCAGTCGGCTGCCTCATGCGAAGAAGCTCGTGGTGTCGAGGTAAGCCGCAATATTGGTGACAAGGCCGTGTTCAAAGCTGAGCACGACTGTGATGTCGCCCTTGACGGCGCGGCAGGTGTTGAAGCCGCCGCCGGTCATTTTGAAGTTATAATCGAGCAGGGCGGTCTTGGCCTCCAGCTCGTCGTCGCCGACGCGGATGCCCATGACCGAATAGTACTTTTCCGAGGAGGAAAAGCCTGTGACCCTGTAGCCGCCGAGCCCCGCGTCCGGATACCTGCCGAGATAGTATTTCGTGTCGGCCTCAAGGCTGGAGATACCCTCGCCGACGGAGTCCTCGAACCAGTCGTAGTGCTCGTCGTCATAGCTTGCCGCGTCCTCCGGACTGCGTATACCGTCAACATAGCCGCCGAGACGCCAGTCCATAATGGAATGGGTGTTCAGCAGCGCGAGCTCGGCGACGCTGAACCATGCGAGCAGCAGCGCAAGTATAAACGCGGCGGCGATCACCGCGGCGATCACTGTCCTGAGCGTTTTTTGGGGGAGCCTTTTCAGAAACATCATAAAGCAGTAAGCAGTCCTTCAAAAAAACTTGGCTAACTTATAATAACATTTAATATTAAAAAGTCAATACGCCAATTTTTTGGCGCTTGGTGTAATTATACAAATTTTTGTATAAAAAAATAGTCAATATGGTGAGAAAAATTCTATACAAAATGTGCGCGATATGTGGTACACTTAAAGCAAACGGCAGAATGCGGCCGAGCGCTCAACGGCTCGGACATGCGCTGTTTAAATAAGCAAAAACCATAACAAATACTTTAGGAGGAACAAAATGAAGAGCACAAAGAAACTGCTTTCTCTGCTGCTGGTTCTCGCCATGGTATTCTCTCTGGCGGTCCCCGTATTCGCAGAGGGAGAGACTCCGACCACCGCGACTCTGGCAAGCTGGAGCGGCGGCACGAGCCTTACCAATAACGGCGAAAATGACATTCTGAAGGATGTCACATTGTCTGTGGGCTCAGTTGCTTCGACCAGCTCACTTTCAAATCACAAGGTATCAACTTCTACTTACGGCAACCTGTCCGCCACTCCGTGGTTTGGCAGAGATTACTATGCAGACGGCACCCAGTATGCATATGTTGCTTTCCAGCTCAGCACCAAGGGTTATGAGAACCTCAGCCTTGGCACCGTGTTCGGCGGCAACGCCCGCGTTCCCCTCAGCTACAAGCTGATGTACTCTCTGGATAATGAGACATGGACTTCCGTTGACGGCGCTATCGCTGCCGCGGCAAAGAATACTCTTGCCGATGCTGCGACCTCCACCGTTGCCGTTCCCGCAGCGGCGGCGGATCAGGAGACCGTATACTTCCGCATTGCCCAGGCTGAGGGCGCACAGCCCAATGACAAGGGCAGCGGCACCAACGCCGGCGCGCTTTACATCTACTCCATAGCGCTGACCGGTACGGAAAAGAGCCCTGTTACCACGCCTTCCACAACACCTTCCACTACGCCTTCCACCACTCCCACTGATCCCCCGGTCGATCCTCCCGCACCCGGCGAGCTTGAGGGCAAGACCGTTATCCTGCACTCCAACGACGTTCACGGCGCAATAGCCGGCTATGCCAACATGGCCGCTCTCGCAGCCGATTACGAGGCAAAGGGCGCCAATGTCATCATCGCCGACGCCGGCGACTACAGCCAGGGCACCACTTACGTCAGCACCAGCAAGGGCCTTGAGGCCGTCAACATGATGAACGCCGCAGGCTACGACATCTCGACCCTCGGCAACCACGAGTTCGACTACGGCTATGCTCAGCTCACCGATAACCTCAAGAGCGCAAAGTTTGACGTCGTTTGCTGCAACATCCTCGACGCAGACGGCAATCTCGTATTCGCACCCAGCAAGGTCGTCGAAGTTGACGGCGTTAAGATCGGCTTCATCGGCGTAAACACTCCCGAATCCCAGACCAAGGCCAATCCCGCTCTCATTCAGGGCCTCAAGTGGCTCTCCGGCGAGGATATGGTAAAGGCAGTTCAGGCTGAGGCAGACAAGCTGGCCGAGACCGTCGACGTCACCGTCGTTCTCGCCCACCTCGGCGTTGACGATTCCTCCGTTCCCAACACCTCTTACGACCTGTTCAAGGGTCTCAACGGCGTCGACTTCATCATCGACGGCCACAGCCACACCGTTATGGACAAGGGCGCCGCTGAGGAGCCCATCCAGTCCACCGGCACCGCATTCAAAAACATCGGCGTTATCGTGATCGATAACGAGAAGAAGGCGATCGAGAGCAACAAGCTCGTTGAGATCACCGCAGAGTCCCCGGCGGACGTGGCCGTCGCAGAGGCGGCACAGGCCATCATCGACAAGATCAATGCCGAGTACGACGTTGTGTTCGCAAAGAGCGAGGTCGACCTCAACGGCGCAAGGACCGTTGACGCAAACGGCGTATACGGCAACCGCGACGGCGAGACCAACCTCGGCGACCTCATCACCGATTCCATGATGTGGCAGGTCAAGAAAAATCTTGACGGCATCACCGTTCCCGAAGAGAACATCGTTGCCATCACCAACGGCGGCGGCATCCGCGCAGCCATTGCCAAGGGCGACATCACCAAGAAGGACGTCAACACCGTTCTGCCCTTCGGCAACACCATCGCGGTCGTTTATGTGACCGGCGCTGAGCTCCTCGAGGCTCTCGAGGCTTCCACCTACTGCACTCCCGAATCCCTCGGCGGCTTCCCCCAGGTAGCCGGAATCGAGATGACCGTCAACACCGATAAGGCATATGACGCAAACGAAGATACCTATCCCGGCTCCACCTACTACGGACCCAAGACCATCAACCGCGTTACCATCGACAGCATCAACGGCAAGGCCTTTGATCCGGAAGCGACCTACGCTGTCATCACCAACAACTTCCTCGCAGCCGGCGGCGATACCTACTATGCTTTCGCAAGCGCCTCCGCTCAGTTTGACACCGGCATTCCTCTCGATGAGGCTCTCATGGCTTACATCACCGAGGAACTCGAGGGCGTAGTCGGCCAGGATTACGCAGCGCCTCAGGGCCGCATCAACTTCCATGTGCACGACTTTGAAAACGGCCGCGGCACCTGCACGATCTGCGGCTTCGCTCCCTTCAGCGACATTTCCAACAGCGGCTACTGCGATTACATCGTTGTCGGCTGGCTCGCCGGCATCACCAACGGTTATCCCGACGGCACCTTCCGTCCCAACAACACCGTTACCCGCGGCCAGTTCATCACCATGCTGTGGCGCGCCTGCGGCGAGCCCACGGCCGAGAATACCGACCTGAGCTTCACCGACGCGGCCGATATCCCCGATGCCTACAAGGCAGCGGTCGCATGGGGCGTTGAAAACGGCATCATCAACGGCTACGAAGACGGCACCTTCCGTCCTAACCAGTCCATCAGCCGCGCGCAGATGGCTACCTTCAGCTACCGTCTCATGGTGCTCATCGCCGACGAGGAAGCTCCTGATAAGCTCAAGGAATCCTATGGCTTCAAGGACGAGGCCAGCATCGCAGCTCCCTATGTCGACGCAGTCAACGTCTGCGCAAACCTCGGCGTTATCAACGGTTTTGATACCGATAACGACGGCGTGGGCGACACCTACCGTCCCAACGACACCGCAAACCGCGGCCAGGCCGCGACCATCATCCTCAGACTGATCGTCCTGATCAGCGAAGAATGATAAGTCGGCAGAATATCAGCATCTAAGCATACATGAAAGCAGCCGCCCTCGGGCGGCTGCTTTTGCCAATTTTATATGTTGCGTGTGCAACAGCTTTCGCGGCTCGTTTGTATTAAGATGAAACGGCAAAAAACAAAAATGTGAGGAGGTCAGGCTTATGATCCGAAGAGTTATAGAGATAAACGAGGAAAAGTGCAATGGCTGCGGCGCCTGCGTCACGGCGTGTCACGAGGGAGCGATCGGGCTTGTCGACGGCAAGGCGAGGCTCCTTCGGGACGATTACTGCGACGGGCTCGGCGACTGTCTGCCCAACTGCCCGATGGAGGCGATAAGCTTCGTCGAGAGAGAGGCGCTGCCCTATGACGAGGCCGCCGTGAAAGCGGCGATGGCCGCAAAGGGAGCCGCTTCGGGCTGTCCCGGCTCCGCTCCGAGAAAAATAAATGTCAGCGGGGACGGACAGGCGTGCAGCGTGCCCTCGCGGCTTTCAAACTGGCCGGTCCAGATAAAGCTTGCGCCGGTAAACGCCGACTGCTTTGACGGCGCCGACCTGCTGATAGCCGCCGACTGCAGCGCCTATGCCTACGGCAGCTTCCACGAGGACTTCGTCAAGGGCAGGGTCACGCTCATCGGCTGCCCGAAGCTGGACGCTGTTGACTATGCCGAAAAGCTCGGGGAGATATTCCGCGCAAACGACATAAAAAGCGTGACCCTTGCCCGTATGCAGGTGCCCTGCTGCGGCGGGCTGCAAATGGCCGTGCAGCGCGCCATCGCCGCGTCGGGCAAAAAGATCCCCTTTAAGACGGTCACGATCACTGCCGACGGCAGGATACTTTAAGGCATGAAAAAAGCTCAGTAAATGAGAGACTGAATAAGAAAGCCCCGCAGGGGCGGCCGCCGGCCGTCCGCGGACGAGCGATGCTCGCCCCTGCGGGAGCTTTTCTTGAACTACTCATTTAACTGAGCTTTTATTTTTTGTATATCAGCTTCGGCTTGTAGAACTCAAAGATGACGGCATCGTGGCCTTTTTCGTTGATCCATTCATGACTGGTCCAGCAGATCTTCATGGCTCCGAGAAATTCGGAGAGCTTCACGGTGAAGGGCTTTTTCGCGAGCTTATACGCGATGAACTGGGGCCTTCCGAGGAAGTTGAGGAGCACATTTCCCAGCAGGAAGCCGGTCACGGGGTTTACCTCGCCGTTGTAGTCGGCGGGGGGATTTGCAAGCTGACCGCGGACGACCTCGGGTGCGTTGAGCCTGAACCAGCGGACGATGAAGGGGTTAAAGCTCTCGATGCAGTAATCGCCGGAATAGCGGCGCAGCAGGGCGTAGGTCTTTTCGCAAAGCTCCTTGTTGCGCTTGCCGTTTTTGAGCTCGACGATGAGCGCGCCGCGGCCCCTGACGGTCCTGAGCACCTCGGAAAACAGCGGGATGGTCTCGCCGGTTCCGCAGAGCGAAAGCTGCTGAAGCTCGGCGAGGGTCTTTTCGTCCACTCTCGCGTCCACGCCGCAGACGCGGTTTAAGGTGTCGTCATGGAACACGACGACCTCGCCGTCCCTGGAAAGCTGAACGTCCAGCTCGATACCGTAGCCGTATCTGGAGGCTCTTTCAAAGGCGGCAAGGGAGTTTTCGGGTATGGATCTATCGCGCTTATGAAGCCCGCGGTGGGCAAAATTGCGGTTTTTAAAAGGCTCCTTCTGCTTTCTGCGGATCTTGCCGGGTGCAACGAGGAAAATAAGTCCGGCCGCAGCCGCGCCGCCGGCGAGCGCTGCGTGAAGGAGGAATTTAGAAGTATTATTCATAGTGGGTACCTCCGTTTACATCTATACTGTATTTTACACCCATAATGCCGCGGGGTCAAACATAATGTAGGTAAATTTTTGTTGTGTAAAAAAGCATTTTGTTGTAAAATCATTCCGTATAAGTATCCGGCTTGATCATATGGAGGCTTTTATGAAACTTGACAACAAACGAACCGTACTGACGGGACTTGCGTTCCTGTCCATCTGCGCCTTCTGGCAGATGTACAACAGCATCGTTCCCCTGATCCTTACAAACACCTTCCACCTCAACGAGACCTATTCAGGCATGATAATGGCGGCGGACAATGTGCTTGCGCTGTTCCTGCTGCCGCTTTTCGGCTCGCTCTCGGACAAAACGAGCACAAGGATAGGCAAGCGTATGCCCTATGTGCTTTTCGGCACGGGCGCCGCAATCATCCTGATGAACATTCTGCCCATCATCGACAACAGCTATTCCGCCGCGCCCAGCGGCTTTAAGACCGTATCCTTCGTCATTGTTCTCGGCCTTCTGCTCGTGGCGATGGGTACATACCGCTCTCCGGCGGTCGCACTGATGCCGGATATCACGCCCAAGCCCCTGCGCAGCAAGGCAAACGCCATCATCAATCTCATGGGCGCGCTCGGCGGCGTCATCTACCTCGGCGTTGCCGCGGTCATGTACCCCAACAGCAAGGTCGCGGGACTTGAGCACGTCAATTACCAGCCGCTGTTCATCGTCGTCGCGTCGATAATGTTCGTCGCGGTGGGAGTGCTGTTCCTCACCGTCAAGGAGCCGAAGCTCGTCGCCGAGCAGAAGGAGTTGGAGGCAAAGCATCCCGAGTGGAACCTCGCCGAGGACGACGGCAGCGGTCATGAGACCCTGCCGAAAAGCGTCAAGAAGAGCCTCGGCTTCCTGCTGGCGTCGATATGCCTCTGGTTCATCGGCTACAACGCCGTTGAAACGTGGTTCACCACCTATGTGAGCCAGGTCATGGGCCAGGCTCTGGGCGGAGCCTCCACCTGCCTGCTCATCGCCACCGGCGGCGCGGTCATCAGCTATATCCCCATCGGCGTTCTTGCCTCGAAAATCGGCAGAAAAAGGACCATCATGGGCGGCATCATCCTGCTGGCGAGCTGCTTCGGACTGGGCTATTTCCTGACTACGACGTATCACGAGATAAACCTCGTCATGTTCGTTGTGTTCGCGCTCGTGGGTCTTGCGTGGGCCGCCATCAACGTCAACTCCCTGCCCATGGTCGTCGAGATGTGCAAGGGCTCGGATATCGGCAAATTCACCGGCTACTACTACACCTTCTCCATGGCCGCGCAGGTCGTGACCCCGGTCGTTGCCGGCTACCTCATGCGCAATGTCAGCTACACCGCACTGTTTCCCTACGCGGCGGCCTTTGTCGCCATGAGCTTTGCAACCATGCTGTTCGTAAAGCACGGCGATAACAAACCCGAGGCGAAGAAGGGACTCGACGCCTTCGAGGACATGGATGACTGATGAATATCTGCATTTTCGGCGCCTCCGGCAGGGAGCTTGAGGAAAGCTACTACGCTGAGGCGGAGCTTCTGGGCTCGCTTATTGCGCGGCAGGGACACACCCTCGTGTTCGGCGGCGGCAGGGAGGGGCTCATGGGAGCCGCCGCGAGGGGCGCATATGAAAACGGTGGCAGGATCATCGGCATCGTTCCGAAATTCTTCGATGAGCCGGGGATAATCTATGAGCACTGCACCGAGCTTGTTTTCACCGAGACCATGCGCGAGCGCAAGCAGCTCATGGAGGAGCGCTCCGAGGCCTGCATCGTGCTGCCCGGCGGCATAGGCACCTTCGAGGAGTTTTTTGAGATGCTCACGCTCAAGCAGCTCGGACGCTCGGACAGGGCGATAGTCGTCCTGAACACCAACGACTACTATGCCCCCATGCAGCAAATGCTTGAAAACACGGCGCGTCAGCGCTTCATGTCACGCGGCTGCCTTGAGCTTTATGAGCTGGCCGATACCCCCGGACAGGCGCTTGAGTGCATTGCGCGCTATGTCCCGCGAAAGGGCAGCATAAGGCGCCTTGAGGACTATAACAAGTGAGGTTTCAGGGGTGGCGAGGCTCGCCCCTGAAGCTTCATATTGCCTGCTCTGATAATACAGGAGGAACACGATAAATGAGGTGTTGTCTGTCATTGCAGCAAACGGCGGACAGGCTGAAATGCGGCCTGAAGGAACAAAAAAACATAGTGCTTCTCTGTGCCGCCTCGGTGCTCTTCTGGGGCCTGCTTGCCCATGCTTACGGCTTCTTTCACTGCAGCCTTTCCCATGACGTGCTGAATGCCTTCGCTGCCACGCCCACGGAGGAAGCGTGGAAGATCGAGCTCGGAAGATTTTTCGTTCCGCTCTACCGGGCGGTGTTCAGAGGCCCCGTCACGCTGCCCTGGCTGATCGGTCTGCTCGGCCTGCTCTGGACTGCGGCGGCGGTGTATATGGTCGTCCGGCTTTTTGACGTCCGTTCAAGGCTGCCGGTGTTTATTATCGCGGGACTTATGGTGACCAACATCACATATATCTCCCAGCTCGCAACATATATCTATGAGTTTGACTTTAACGCGTTTTCCCTGATGCTGGCGGCCGCGTCGGTGTATTGCTGGAAAAAGGGCGGAAGCTCCGTCCGCTGTCTGTCCGGCAGTATCTGCCTGCTTTTTTCGATCGGCATATATCAGGCGTATTTTTCCGTCGCCCTGACGCTTGTTATCGCGCTCTCGATAAAGGAGCTGTTCGATGACGCAAAAACCCGCGACGTTATCCGGCACGGACTCTGGGGCGTTCTGATGCTTGTGCTGGGCGGACTGCTGTATATGCTGGCGGGAAAGCTCGTTTTCGCTGCAACGGGCATCGCGCCTCAGACGAGAACGGATGTGTTTGCCTTTCAGGGGCAGGATCCGCTCGCGCTTTATGCGGGTCTTATAAAGCCAGCGCTCACATATTTGGGAGAGACCGTGCTTCACAGAGCCTATCCGCGGCTCGTGCTCGGCATCGCCGTGCTCTGTGTTTCCGCCGCCCTGTGCATACAAACTGTCAGGGTCTTCGTGCGGAAAAAGTACGGGGCGGACAGGATAGCCCTTGTCTGCCTGCTGGCATTGCTGCTGCCCTTTGCAATGATAAGCATTTATTTTCTGAGCAGAGGAAACAATGTGCATGACCTGATGGTCTTCTCCGTGTGGTTTTTCTATATCTTTCTCGTATGCCTGGCGTACAGATTCTGCGACAAAGATATGCTCCCGGGACGTCAGACATCGCTGCTTCGTGCGGCGGCCTGCCTGCTGGCGTTTTTCGTGCTGTGGCAGAATGTTGTGCTCGCGAACACGGCTTATGTGAAAAAAGAGCTCGAGGCCGATGCGGCCCTGAGCAGGATGACCCGTGTAGTAACGATGCTTGAGCAGCGGGACGACTATGTGTATGAAGAAACAACGGTCGCCTTTGTGGGTGCGGACAATACCGCCGGAACGGTACCCGGCATGGAAAAGGTGCGTTATATAACCGGACTGGATTCGGACAACACGATCCCCCGTGATACCTCGCGCTATTATTACAATGCGTATGAAGCGTACTTCAAATATGTTCTGGACTACCCGATAAAGCTTTGCGGCGATGAGCTGCACGACAGCCTGAAGGCCGACCCGCAGGTGCAGGAGATGCCTGCGTTCCCCTCCGACGGATGCATGAAAATGGTAAACGGCGTTCTGGTTATAAAAATGGGATAGTACAAGGACGGGCAAGAGCCCGTCCTTGTTTTCGTATTCGGTTTTTCCGGTGTTATGCGCATTTCTCCGCCATGCTCAGCATATCCTGAATGCTGATGCCGTAGCCCGAGGTAGGGTCGTTTACAAACACATGGGTAACAGCACCCACAAGCTTTCCCTCCTGAATTATGGGGCTTCCCGACATCCCCTGCACTATGCCGCCGGTCTGAGCCAGAAGCTCAGGATCCGTCACCGTCAGCATGACGGTCGTGAAGTCGGAGGTCTCGTACACCTTTTTGATCTCAATTTCATACTCGCTCACAGTGTCGCCCGAAACGGTGCAATAGATAGTCGCCTTGCCGGTCTTTATCTCGCCCGTTTCCAGAAGCTCGCCCTCAAAATCCGCCGCGCCGAAGATACCGCAGCCGCAGTTTAGCCTGATGTCGCCGAGGAAGGCTGCTTCGTCGGCGTCGCCGTCAAGCTCGCCCGGGGCGCCGACCTGGCCGGGGACGATGCCGACTATCTCGGCGTCGTAAATGCTGCCGTCGCCGAGAGGGAGCACCGCTCCGGTGTCAGCGTCGCTTATGCTGTGCCCCAGCGCGCCGTATACGCCGCTTTCGGGGTCGTAGAAGGTCAGCGTACCGACGCCGCTAACGCCGTCCCTGAGCCAGAGGCCGAGCTTCCAGCCGCCGTCGCTGCCGAGGGCGGGCTGAATGTTGAACTGCCTTGTCTTGCCCTGCCGGTCAACTGTCACGGATATCTTTTCGCCGCTGAGCCCGGAAGCGGCGGCCTTGAAGTCCTCCGCGGTGTCTATCTCGGTGCCGCCGAGCCTCGTTATGATGTCGCCCTTGATTATTCCCGCGTCCGCGGCGGGAGAAACCACACCGTTTTCGGTTTCGACCTCCGAGACTCCGGCCACCATCACACCGTCGGTAGTCATTCTTATGCCGAGGGCTTTTCCGCCCGGCACAAGGCTTTGGGCCAGCGCCGCCGCGCTCATTGTAAAGCAAAGTATGGCGGCGATCACAAAGCCCGTGATTTTTTTAATTGTCAAACTTTCACCTCCAATCATCCACACATAAAGTATGTGAGTGTGTGCGTAGAATAAAGCAGGCTAATTCTTTCTGCGTTACCTGACGCCGTACTGTCAGCGAAAATCGGCGCAGACAATTTTTACGATGAATAAGGAGAGTGAAAAATGAAAATTTTAAAATACGGGAGCGAAGGGCCGTCGGTCCAGCTCCTGCAGCTTGCGCTAAACCGTGCCGGCTACGGAACGCTTGCGCTCGACGGTATTTTCGGAACTCAGACGCGAAACGCGGTGCTGCATTTTCAATCGGATAACGGCCTTGTCGCCGACGGCCTCGTCGGGCCCGCGACGCACAGGACGCTCGTTCCGTGGTACACGGGCTACGCGGTCCACCGCATACACCGCGGCGACACGCTATTCTCGCTTGCTCAGCAATACGGAACCACCCTTGAGGCGATAAACACGGCAAACCCCAATTTGAACGCGGAAAATTTGCGAATCGGCAGCAGCGTGACCGTGCCGCTGCCCTTTGACGTCGTACCCACGACGATAAGCTTCACCTCCGCGCTGACAGCCTACTGCTTGCGGGGCATCGCGGCGCGTTATCCGTTTATTAAAATAGGTGAGATCGGAAAAAGCGTCATGGGCAGAACGCTGTGGTTCATGTCGGCGGGGCAGGGGAGCAATCGGGTCTTTTATAACGCCAGCCATCACGCGAACGAATGGATAACCACGCCCGTGCTGCTCAAATTCGCAGAGCAGCTCGCCCACGCCTATGCCTACGGCGGCAGTATTTTCGGCCGCAGCGCGGCGGAAATTTTCGCCAGATCGAATATCTACATAGCTCCCTGCGTTGACCCCGACGGCGTCGACCTTGTAACGGGCGAGCTGACAAGCGGCGAGTATTATCAGAACGCGGTCTCCATTGCGCGGAATTATCCCTCGATACCGTTTCCCTCGGGCTGGAAGGCCAATATCCGCGGCGTCGATCTTAATCTGCAGTATCCCGCCGGCTGGGAGCAGGCGCGTGAGATCAAATTCGCGCAGGGCTTTGTCAGCCCCGCACCCACGGATTATGTGGGCTCAGCTCCGCTCGTCGCGCCCGAGAGCCGTGCGATGTATGACTTTACTTTGTCCCTTTCTCCGAATTTAATTCTTGCATATCACACGCAGGGCGAGGTGATCTACTGGAAATTTCTCGACTATGAGCCGACGAACTCCCGCGCCATCGCCGATACCTTTTCGGCGGTGTCCGGCTACACGGTCGAGGATACGCCCTATGCCTCGGGCTTCGCGGGCTACAAGGACTGGTTCATTAAGGATTTTAACCGCCCGGGCTATACCATCGAGGCCGGACGCGGCGTAAACCCGCTGCCGATATCGCAGTTTGACGAGATCTATAAGGATAACCTCGGCATCCTCACCCTCGGCGCGCTTGTGACATGACGCATATTTTGCCGTGAGCTTAAATTCGCGGTCTGGGTATGTATTTATTACTTTTTAAACCGGCAATTCTGACGGAACAGAGACGAAAAACTCCAGCCGCCCGCCAAATAAAAAAACTGCCATCCGTGAGAATGGCAGTTTGAAATGTAAAGATTAACGCTTGCTGAACTGAGGTGCGCGACGGGCTGCTTTGAGACCGTACTTCTCATGTTTCTTTCATAGAAACCCTTGATTTTACGGGCTTTTCAGCGTTTTGCCTCCTAAGTTCCCCCATCTGTTAACTGTAAAAGTGGGGTAAATCCTTTGCCCATTTTACGTCAATGCACGATTAACTACACCGATGAGTTCTTCGGGTCTATTATATTTCACCTTGGCGTAAATGTCCATAGTCGTTTTGCTGTTCTCATGCCCTGCAAGATACTGAACCGTCTTAGGGTCTACTCCGGCATAAAGCAAATTGGTGATATAAGTGTGACGGAGCTGGTGCGGGGTCACTTCAAAGTCCATTGTATAAACAATATTCGGATTGTTCTTCTGGTGCGTTCCCAAAGCAGGCTTTTTCGTGTACTTGATCCGCTGACCATTTATCACCTTATAGCAGGTTCTCTCTTTGGTAGAACGAACCGTAACATATTTCCATAATCTCTGGAATTGAGAATATGCTAATGGCTCTCCTTTGCTGTCTGCAATCACATAATCGGATATAGAGTTCTTCTTGGCCTCCCACAAGCAGTCCACAAGACACTTGGGAATGGGAATCTCTCTTTTGGCCGCTGGAGTTTTTAGCACCGTCGAAACCACTGGCCTGTTATGCTCGGACCGCCATGCTCTCCGTACTGCAATATATGGTGTTCGAGTGTCAAGAAACACACAATCCCATTGCAGACCAAGGATTTCTTCACGCCGCAGCCCGGAGTATAGTCCGATCATAATAAATAGATACGGCGGTAATTCACGAACAGTATCCAGAAGAACCTTTACCTGTTCATCAGTAAGTGCATCTTTATCCTTAGCCGGTGTGCCTCCTTTTGCTGATATGCCGGCAGAAGGATTATAGTCAAGCAGTTCGCTTCGCTCTGCAGAATAGAAAATGCACTTAAAGAGCATATTTACCTTGTTATAAACAGAAGCGGATTTTTGGGATGCCGGAATCAGCGCTACACGAATATCATCTGTGGTGACATCCGACATATACATATCACCCAATGGCTTGACTATGTAGTTGTTCACGCTGCAAGTGTAACCTTTTAGTGTTGCTGACGATACTTTTGCCGACTGCATCAGCAGCCATTTTTCACAATACTCAGCCACCGTGGGGTTCTCTCTGCGGAATTTCAATTCTTCGATGACGCGTCTGGCTTCCGTTTCCTTTTTGTACAACTCCTCACAGGTAGTGGCATACAAATCTACTCTCTTGCCGTCAGCATCAGTAATCCTGGTTCTATAATACAGTACACCCTTTTTGGTGGTAGAACTGTAGTTTGGGATATGTTCTTTTTTCTTAGCCATAGCAGCAGACCTTCCTTTCCAATAAAAGCTATGTTCTTTGTTCCAACACTAATTTTCTCAGAGTGAAGGGCATCTCTCAACGATGCGAATATGAAAAACGCAGAGAGAATAATTTTTGTTCCTCACTCTGCGCTTTTTGTCAATATTGATATTCCTGTTACACTGTGGCGTCCCAAAGGGCAAAGGCTCCCGCCATAGCGCCTGCCAGCTCGTCAGGCTTGTTGTATTTTACTTTCGCATATATGTCCATAGTGATCTTGCTGTTCTCATGTCCGGCTAAATACTGCACGGTCTTTGGGTCTACCGATGCGTGTATCAGATTGGTAATATATGTGTGTCTGAGTTGATGCGGGGTCACATCAAAATCCAAGCTATATATCACTTTGCCGTTGTGAGCCGCTTTCTGTCCCAATACAGGATGAATGGTATGCTTTACTCGCTTACCATTCTCATAGCGATAATAGGAGCGTTCCTTGGCCGTTCTCGTAACAACGAACTGCCATAACCGCTTGAACTGTGTATAGGTCAATGGATCGCCATCTCGATTACATATCACATACTTCGATGTAGACATCGCCTTGACTTCCCGCAGACACTCAGCTAAGTTATCCGGCAAAGGAATCTTCCTCTCCGCAGCTTTTGTTTTTAATTCAGTCAGGATAACCGGCCTGTTGTTTTCCGTATGCCACGCCCTGCACACTTTCAGATACGGTGCATCTGTATCCAGAAAGACGGAATCCCATTGCAATGCCAGAATTTCCTCTCGCCTTAATCCGGCATACAGCCCCAGCATCACAAAAGTATGAGTCTGCAGTCCTTTAACAGCCTCCAGCAAACGCAATGACTGTTCATCCGTCAATGCCTGTTTTTCCTGCTGTGGGACCCCACCGCCCTCTGCTGTAAGGAATGTGGTTGGATTCTTGTCTATAACCTTACTTTCCATAGCAGCACGGAAAATGGACTTATATAAGATTACAACCGACTTATATACCGATGCTGATTTCTTGGATACCGGAACTAATGCCATTTGAATATCATCCAGGGTCACATCTCCCATCCGCATATCTCCCAAAGAAGAAATAATATGGCGTTGCACCTTTGATGTATAGTCTGTCAGAGTTGTCGCACGAACATGAACCGATTGCATCAGCAGCCACTTTTCACAATACTCCTTAACTGTGGGGGATTTGCGCCGGAATGTGGCATTGTCGATTTGTTCCAATGCCGCCAATTCCTTATCATAAAGTTCTTCACGCGTTTTCCCGTAAAGTGCAACCTGCTTGCCATCTGCATCCATCACATAGGTTTTATAATATATGTGGCCCTTAATCTCCACCGTACCGTATCTTGGTATTCTGCTTCTTTTTGTAGCCATTCTACCACCTCCATACTTTAGCTACTGCCATCTTTTTAGCAAAATTCCGGTTTTTCTTCAAAGGTGCAATGTTTTGAATCCTACCCTCGACGAATATTACGATAGGTTACTCTTTTCTCCATTGGCTTTGCCCGGTGGGTACTTTTGGCGATATATTCCTGAAGAGCAGCATCAGTGAAATAGACGCAGCCGTTTGGCACATATTGAATATAGGAAATCAAACCGCTGTTTCTGGCTTCATCCAGCGTGGCGATGCTGATCCCCAATAGTTTTGCCGCCTCCTTACGAGTAATCAGTTTTTCCATATTCAATCATCACTCCTTCCCATGAGAAATATGGTCAACGTCCTGTTAGAACGATCTTATTTTTTTGTCACATAATAGTCATACCCTCTGCGCTGATTGCAGTAGGTACAGGTTTCTTTCTCCGTTTTGCAGAGATCAATCCTTTTCAAATAATAAGCACCTGTGCTGAAGAAGTTTTCAACACAGGTGTGGCAAAGGCACAGCGGCATTGCTTTGGGCTTCGGGTCGATCAGCCCCACACTGACTGCCAGCGCATGGTTCATCTCCTTGATTTGCTTCGGAGACAGCTTTCCGATTTTCTTTTCTAATCGGTGCTTGTCAATGGTGCGAATCTGTTCAAGCAAGACTAACGAGGGTGCTTTCAGGCCGTGCTCAGCCCGGATTTCATAATGGGTGGGCAGCTTTCGCTTACCTGCTGTTTTGGTTGTTATGGCTGCTACAATGACCGTAGGACTATGTTTGTTGCCGACATCGTTCTGTATGATAACAACTGGGCGGCGCCCCTCTTGTTCGGAGCCAACGCCACGACCAAGATCGGCGTAATACATCTCGCCGCGCTGATATGTTCTTTTCATGTTGCTATGACCTCCTTTAAAGAATCAGGCGATATGTACCGCCTATGTAGGAGGCCAGACGGAAAACAGTATGCGGTTCGGTAAGACATTAGCATACTTCTGTTCGATGGGCCGTCGTGCCGTCTGGCCCCATATTTTCAATCAAGCTAATTTGTCCTCGACACCCCAGCTTAATAAAGGAAGTCATCAGGTGGCTGGCGGCGTACCAGCTCCACGGGAATTTCACCCCCGGTAGGATCTCTACTTATCGGCTGCTCTCATTGCCTGCGACGGCTCACGCTCAAACTATGCTGCTCGCTCGGACTGTGACTGAACAGGAGTATCATTAGCCCCATTGCCTGTCATCGCCATACCGGGGGCCGCCCGGTACTTATAGACAACTGTTCTCGCTCCTTCCCGGCAGTAACAAACCAAAGACCAAAGTTAAACAGGTGCCATCCTTTTTGTTTCACTTCCGGGAGATCATGGCGCAGTCGCTAATGTGGCTTATGCTCATCACAATAGCAATGGGAATGTGCCTGATGAATGGGTATTCGGTTATCAAGGTGCAGACCCATTCACCGCACAAACGGGAAATGGGTGAAGAACGGTTTGTCGTCCTTCACCCACTTCCTAACTCAAAGGGCAAATTGTAACCCTACTCTGAAAAAACTTTTTTCAATGCTTCAATCGCAGATTTTATCGACTTGATAATTGCCGGATGACTGCATCCCTCCATTTCTGCAATCTGCTCATAGGTAAACTCACCGAAGTAATACAACACCAGCCTGCGGTATTGTTTTTCAGGGAGTCGCTTCATCGCCGCATACAGCTTTTCATGCTCTATGTGCCGGAAGGCTGTTTCCTCCACGGTTTCCCGCTGGTATGCTGCGCGGGTATTCAGTTCCTCATCGGATAAACTGATATGCTCATAATGGTTATCCACCTTGTTCAGATGTGACAAATCATCCAGTTCAAACTGATTCAGAGCCAAAAACAGCTCCCTGCTAATCTCCAGACAATGTTCAGCAGAAACACCGTCTCGGAACCGGATATAGTAATGTGGGGTATCCGTGTCTATTCCCACGGTAAAAATTTCATAAGGGTTGTCTTTATCCCTGCGCCGTTTTGGGCGTGGATCAATATTGATATTCGGATGGCTTCCAGCCATATTCGTGTCCTCCTGTCAAGTAATTTTTTTGCGAGAGAAAATCACTTGACGGAGGATCTCGACATCCTACGCCTGAACCAGTATTCTTCTGTGTTCCGACATATATCGACAAACAAAAAAACGCAAAGGTACACAAACCTTTGCGAAAACAAGTGGAATTAGTTCTATTATATAGAGGTACAATATCTACTTTTAGAGTATAAGAGTGCCACAAACAGGCAAGGATTTTTTTAATACATTATCCTTGTTTCTGTGTGACACTCTATATAGCTGCTGCCTCTAATAAGCAGCATAGTGGTCATTCCAGACCAGTACATTACAATCCCTCCAAACTCAAACGGAGCCGGAGGGTGTTATATCCATATAGGCATGACAGATCAGCCCACCAAAAGCACCGTTTTTTTTATTTGGTGGGCTTGTCCAACCTGTTTGTAATCTGCTTCAATGATAGATAGGAAGGCAGTGACGAACTCGCCACTGCCCTCTTAAGAAGATGATTTGCAAATTTGCTCAGCCAGTTCTTTTAATATTCAAAAGAAGAAATCAAATATTTATAGAACATCGCATTATCTATCAGTTTCAATTCCCAATTCCCAGAGATGTGCCCCCTGTAAGTTCTTCATCAAAGAGCTTTACATCAATACTTCCATCAGAAGAATCTACAATGTACATTTTGACGGTAGGCAGGATTTTTTCCAAGGTTTCCAGAAGAAGCCTATATTTCGTAGTATCCTCTGTATAAATTGAAGTGTTCTTTTGGTATTCTGCAAGCATACTCAGAAATTTTTCAGTATCACCAGTTGCGCGTGAAATCTGCTCAGCCTTATATGCCTCTGCATCAGAAATCATTTTATTTGCGTTTGCACGAGCCTGGGGAATCAAACTGTTATAGTAACCATTGGCCTCATTGATTGCGGTTTCCTTATCCTCTTTCGCAGTCGTTACATCCAAAAAGGCAGAGGAAACGGCTCCGGGAGGAACAATCTCCTGGATATTAAATGCAGTAATTTGAATTCCTGCATCATAGCGATCCAACGCTTCCTGAGCAAGTGCCATAACCGAATTCTGCGCTGCTACTTTTTCAGTGCTAAGAATATCGTCCACCGGTGTGGCAGCCATCTGCTGTACAAGTGCTGCCTCGACACTGTAACGAACTAATTGCTCGCTGTTTCCATTAACATTGTAAAGAAACTTTGTTGCATCACTTACCTTGTAGTGAACAATAGCTTGGGAGGTTATGATATTTTCATCTCCAGTCAGCAATTGAATTGCTTGCGGAGCATCATCCGGTGCGTGCAGATGCTCAGGCAGTGTCATGCCGATGTCTGCCCGTCGAACCTCCGATACGTTTACTTTTTCCACAGTATCAATCGGAAAAGGTAAACGATAATGCAATCCTTCACTTACAGCTTGCTCCAGTGGTGCTCCAAATCTTCGAATTACAGCCTGTTCTCCTGGATTTACCACATAAAGGCCTGAAAGCAGGTAAACTGCAAATATGCAGCCCCCCACAGCCAGGATTGCCTTTTGGGGGTTAATATGGCCAAAGGCGCTTTTCAAATCACTTGCAATACTACTTTTTTTGTCAGATGTTTCTCTGCCTTTTTTCAATACAGAGAGCTTTGTTTTGAATTTGCGGCATATTCTTTTCACGCCTTCTAAAAGATTTGGCCTGTCGCCGCCTGGCTTTTTGGTCGGATCTGGCATACATTTCACCTCAATTCTGTGTACTATTTCCACTCAGATACTTCAAAATCTCAGCGGTTGAAGGTAAGATCAGCGTAGTATTGCCGTCTATTGTCTTTTCATAAGTTTCCAGCGTACGGATAAATTCATAAAAATCCGGGTCTTTTTGGAATGCTTCTCCGTAAATTCGGATTGCCTCTGCATCACCCTCACCTTTGATCTGCTGTGACTGCGCATAAGCATCGGCCAAAATCAACTGCTGTTCTTTTTCTGCATCTGCACGAATCTTTGCCGCTTCCTCGCTGCCTTCTGAGCGATATTTTTGTGCCATCTGCTCGCGTTCAGCACTCATTCTGTCATAAACGCTTTGCTTGTTTGCTTCAGGAAAATTGAGAACACGAATTTGTGCATCCACTACTTCAATACCATATTCCGATGCCCGTTCCTTTGCATAAGCGACTGCATCGTTCAAAATTGTGTCAAGCTTCAATTCTTCCTGGTTGGTATTCACCAACTGCTCTAAATTATATTGACCCAACTGAACACCCAGACTGGAGGAAAAGACATCCAGCAGTCGGGATTCTGCACCAATTTTGTCCTTAACCGTTTTCAAGTAGGTCACCGGATCACTGATTTTCCAAGTGCCATAATAGTCCAATGAAACGCTCTTTTTATCCAAAGTCAGCAGTTCAATAGATGTAGTTTGGTACACTTGAACACGTTTATCCAATCGCTGAACAGACTGAATTGGATCAGGAAGTTTAATCTGCAGACCGGGATTTTCAACAACACGAACAGGGTTTCCAAATTGCGTTACGATAACGTATTCCGTGGAATCCACCTGATAAACTGCGAGCGTCAGAATAAACAATATTAAAACTGCTACGATACCGAGTAAAACCTTCGGAGTTGCTTTGTGTTTCGTTTTTGTCATGGGATTTATCCTCCAATTCTTATTCACTGATTATTTTTCTGAACCAGAAGTTCCTTTACCTGTAATCCATAATTCAGCATTGTCAATATTAACATTTGCCCCGAGCAGGATTTTTTGTACATTCGGCAAAATCTGATCCATAGCCTCCATATATAGCCTGAATTCCGTCACGCGCTTTGACTTGGAATAGGCCTCCTGGCGCTGTACAAAAAGAGCTGCATCTCCCTCGGCCGTAGATATTTTATCTTCCCTATAAGCCTCGGCTTCCGCAATTTGCTGATAAGCATCAGCTTTAGCCTGAGGAATAATTGTATTCTGATAGGACAAAGCCTCGTTAATATAAATACTGCGATCCTGTCTGGCTGTTGCAAGGTCCTGGAAACTGCCTAACACAGCAGTGGGAGGAGCCGCTTCTACCAACTGAACATTTACGATTTCAATACCAGTTCCGTTTTTGTCCATCGTCTCTTGCAGTACATTCTTGGCATTTTTTTCAATATCCGTCTTTCCCTCAGTTAAAATATAATCTATTTCACTTTCACCAACAATTTGGCGGATACTTGTAATCGCACTGGATCGGATTAATGTGTCAGAATCACTGACATTAAGAATATAGTCTGCGCTGTTTTTAATCTTGTAATGGACAGATAAATTGACATTGACCAAATTTGTGTCACCCGTCAGCAGTTCTTGAGTCCCCGTATCTACCTTTTCAATCGCTTCGGATTTCACAAGCGTCACATCTTCAAACGGAGCTGGTAAACGATAGTGAATACCCGGCTGCACAGAATTGTTGACAACATTGCCGAAACGTCTAACAATTCCGCTTTCATCCCACTGCACGATATATACACCGGAAAGAAAATACACTGCCAATAAAATTGCTGCGCTTCCAAGTACAAACTTCTTTCCTCCGGGGTGGTGATGATGGTGATGCATATGTTCCTCTGTACCAATATCTTCCTCCGGATGAAGCAACATTCTGAGATTTGATGTAAAAATCTCATATCCAGAGATCATCAACAGCACCATTGCTACAATAGCCGCCATTTTGTCCAGACTGGGCATTCCAAACAGAGATCCTAACAAACCAACCAATACCGCAATGGAGCAGTACATATCCATTTTAGAGTGATAGCCGTCTGCAATCAGGCTTTGGGAATTGGTCTGCTGACCAACATAAATCTTGTAACGGGCCATAAAGTAATTGATTCCTACTCCCAAAAATGCACCCGCTGCTACAAATGGTACATATCGCAGTTCAACACTCTCACCGCTGAGCGCATCGGACAAAATTTCAAGACCCATGTAAAAAATAAACACAGACACAAAAATTGCCAGAATATGCTCCGCTTTTTTTGTAGCAATTTTTAATCGTTCCCCAGCGTGGCGAGTAATCATCAAACCAATGAACACCACACCAGACACAAATACATCCGTAAACGAATGCCAAGCATTTGCTTTCAGACCAATGCTGCCTGACAGTCCCGCAAGGAAGAATCGCAAAACTATCAGGACGACATTAGCAAGAATCGTTATAAATATAGTTCGTTCTTTTCGTCCCATATTGGGCCTCCTTTAATTTGTTGATTCGGAAGCTATTTCTTTCATCAGCTGCCGTAGGGTTTTGTTGTAAACTGTGAAACCAAAACGATCCAGAAGAGTCTGTTCCATATCAGCTTCCAACTGTTCATGTTGCTGTTCCTGCAAATGTGCTTTGATATTTTCCGAGACTTCTTCAAAAGTTAATTGTCGAGCTTCCGTTCGCTCTCGCACCTGTAAAATATAGTATCCTCCTGCAAAATCTACGATTTCACTGAATTCTCCAGCTGATAATCCAGAAATCGCTTTAGACAGGCCTGGATCAAGCTCTCCTTCATGAAAACTGCTTTTGATTTCACCGCCATTTTCTGCAGAGGAATCCTCAGAGTATTGTTTAGCAACAGTAGAAAACTCCGTTCCATCTTTCAGCGCAGTAAGTGCTTCTTCAGCTTTAGATTTTGCCTGATTCTTCTTTTCATCGTTTTCTCCCTGAGATATCCAAATAAGATTTAGCTTAATGGTGGACGGTAAAACCATAATATCCAAATTGTCCTCATAATACTGGCGAGCCTCTTCATCCGTTGTTTCAGCCAGTTTGTCATCTACTTCCTCCTGATGAATCATTTGAGACAAATACTGGATTTTCAGTTCTTCCATGTCATGGGCGGATTCTCCGTTGCTGGCAGCATCTCCGCTTTCCTCCAGTAATAATTCCTGGGCAATGATCTGTTCAACCAACTGTTTCTTCTTCTCGAAAGACACATATTCTTTTTGGTACGTTTCCGACAGTTCTAAAAATTCAGTATAGAACTCTCCCAGAGTATAGCGGCGGCTATGGATGGAAAATAGGGTCTCTGTTTTGCGTTGCTCATACTCCTTTGCTGTTTTTTCGGCAAGCAGTGTGTCACGGATTTCTTTTGAAACTTCAGAAACAGGCTGAAATCCCGCTTCTGTCTTTGATTTTAACTTTAAAATACTCTGTGACCCGTCGCCGTTATCAATGGGGTCCGTGACATCACCAATTTTCATAGTGAATAATTTTTGTAACCCATTGGCTGTTACATTTTCCTTCTTCACCGTTTGTTCGGAAGCCTTGCCCTCTTCAGAAAAAGACGCTGCCACGGAATCAAAGCTTTCTCCGGAACGAATCTTGCGAATTGCATCTGTAGCACGCTTAGCAGCATCGTCACCAGTAAGGCGAATTTCAAGATAGGTAGCAGTCTCTGGTACTGCATAGGACTCTTTATTCTGCTGATAATAAGCAGACACCTCTTGCTCTGTTGGCTCTGTTACTTTGAGGACATCAAAGTTTACCTGCAGTCCAGCGGTCTTTTTCAGCTTTTCAATGTACTGTGGAAAAAAATCTTCGTCTTTCTGAGACGCCAGAATCTGGCGGATTTCATCCTCTACTTCGGCAAGCGTTTTTCCAGAATAAGCCGCGCTGTTTTCATCGTAATATTTCTGGACTTCCCAACTGGAAATACTGTCTGGTGATAAATTTTCCTGATGAAGCTGAGTGGCATACTGTGAGACAGTAGCATCATTCAACAAATCAGACATATCATGTCGGATATCTTCACGCTGCAGCATACCATTTTCCTCCGCCCAAGCCATTACCATTTTTTCCATTGCCAAGCGTGCAGTCATCTGTTGGTAGCCTTCAAGCGTATCGATTGGATGAGATTCACATTCCTCAGCAGGATCACATTGGGAGTGATCATAACCATGAGCCGGGCAAATTATGTGAGTCATCTCCCGGATACCTTCCTGTTTTATGAATGCTTTTAATTCCTCCGTCGTAATATTAATGCCGCTATATGTAGCAACAACATCGGGGGCCGGAGGAGAGGGTTCACGATCTTGAAAGAAGACGAAGGAACCCACAGCAAACAATAGCAACACAGGAAGCAAAAACAATAATGGTTTGATTTTTCGACGTGAGCCTTCGATCGCAATGATTTCAGCTCGTTTTGTAGGTTCTTCTGGGGAGAAGGTTATTTCCTCACTCGCAGCCCACTCAGAATTCCGCACATCCATTTCAAGTTGAGACAATGTGTTTGAATCCTCATTCGGGGGCGCTTTTTTCTTTTCATTTCCGCCTTTTCTCTGGCGGTGCGGTGAATCCCTTACTCCAAGTGCCCCCATGATATCTGCAAATATAGAGTTGCTGTCATCAGGTGGGGTTTCTGATTGATGGGATTGTGGTTCTCTTTCTTCGGAAGAATCGAAATCAAATTTATTTTCTTCGCTCATACCCAGCCTCCTTGTTTCCTGTTATTACATTCACAATTATAAAAAGTAAATGTGGGGATAGTATGAGTAAAAGCAGGGATTGTACCTGTCGACGATACAATCCCTGCGATATATGTAAATACAAAGATTCAGCTTATAATAAGTAAGCTGAATCTTCTTGGGACATTATATTTTTTTATGGTATGTTGAAATTATGAGAACCGCAATGGTTGTAAACCCAATTTTTTAGCGATCATGCCTTTTTGTGTGTCGTTTTTTTCTACGTCTTCGGAGTTGTTGCCGTCGGTATGTTGCCAAAACATAAAACAAAAGTAGAATTAAAGATACAGCAGCAATGCCAGCTACAATACCTCTCATATTTGAACTTTGAGGTACACTATCATTTTTACCAGTCAAAGAATTATCATCTTTAATGGGGTTATTTTTCTCTGATAATGAAGTCACCTCAACTGTTGTTTCAAATAAATCATCTTCTGGATTTTTGGCATTAGCCGTCTGAATGCACAAAGAGACTTCAACCGGGAGTTTCCCCATGTCATCAGCAACACTATCCAAATGTGCTTTAACGTCATTAGAACTCGTTCCCTCAGGTAAAAGAAGCGAAAAATCAGAAAGTCCGGAAATCTTCTTTTGCTCTTTTGTTTCTAACTGTTGCGTCAGTTGAGCAGCTGAAAAATCTGCCCGATAAAACTGCGTAAAACCATAATCAAATAACGTCACTATATCATCCCATTTCTGATCTGCCATAGGTGATTTCATAACGACTGCGATCAATGTCGTACTATTCTGTTCTGCAACAGCAACCAGCGTATGCTGAGATTCTGGAGTCCATCCAGTTTTACTCATAACAATTCCTTCATATGGAATATCTCCGTTAAGAAGTCTGTTATTGCTTCTTATGTACCTGGTATCTGGCTGTTTATTTGTCGGAGGTATTTCATAATATGTTTCACTGAAAAAATCTGTAAAGCCCGGAACCGTGATAGCCTCTGCGGTTATTTTAGCCATATCATAGGATGTTGTATAGTGATTTTCGTCAAAAAGACCGTGAGCGTTAGAAAAATTGGTATTAATGGCCCCTGCATCTTTTGCAGTCTGGTTCATCATATCCACAAATTCTTCCATTGACCCACCTACTAATTCCGCAATGCCGTTTGCTGCATCATTTGCCGATTCAATGGTAAGTGCATATAGCGCCTGCTCCAATGTAATCTGTTCATTTACATCCAACGCAATGTGAGAAGAATCCCGATCAATGGAAAAAACCGCATCATAAGACATGGTAATGGTTTCTGTAAGCTGCGCATTTTTAAGTGCCAGCATTCCGGTTACGATTTTTGTAATACTGGCCGGATACATTTTCTTATTCATCTCTTTTTGGTAAAGGATTTGTCCGGTTTCTGCATCCATCAAAACTGCCGTTTCTGACTGGAGTTGTGGAAACTCGTTAACATTTAAGTTTTCTTCTGCAGCAATCACTTTTAGAGGAGTAAGCATAATGAGGCATGCTATTAAAATAGCGACATGTCTGCTTCTCCAAATGCCGTTCTTGCGTTGATATGATATGTTCTTATTATAAAAATGCATTAATCTGTTTATCTTGCTCATATCGAACCTCCTCTTTTTCGGTGTGACAATATAACATTCAGTATTATACAAAGCAGATATGTGGATTATATGAGCAAAAGCAGGGATTGTACCTGTCGATGATACAATCCCTGCCATATATGTAAATCCAGAAAGGCAGCTTCTGAAAGAGGAACAAGAAGGCACTCAACTTATGGCTGAATCAATCTGGAATATTTACATTGTACATATAAAATATGAGGAAATTATGAGTATGGCATCTGCCCGTCGCAAATATCATTTGTTTTCTTATCATATTTACGAACCAGGTCTATCTTCTTCTCCATTACTTTGTGTATATCACCACAAAGCCCTTTCCATTCATAATTTTTTTTGTTTCTACATTCTCAAAACCAGCCTGCTTACCATACTCCTTCAGTTCATTTAGTTCAAATTTTTTGTACCCAATTTGCGTATATTTAATCGTATCTAAATACTCTTTTGTATAAACTATATTATAAAAGGACTTTCCATTCTTAAGCGTTCGACGAATCTCAGATAAACCTTTGACTGTATCATTCCAAAAATATATAGTATTAATTGATGTCACGGCATCAAAAGTGCTTTCTTCATATGGTAGACTACAGCAATCTCCAACAGATAAATGCAAGTGGTTATCCCTAAATGCTTTTTTATTTTTCTTTGTAGCCATTTTCTTTGCATCATCAGAAATGTCTATGCCATACAGATCAACTACCTGTTTCTTATACAGTATTTGTAATAAATATCCGTTTCCGTAACCAATATCTAAAACTCTGTCATCATGTTTTAAACTAACTATTGTAGCAGCATCATTATACATAGCTCTATTGAGCACATTCTGAATAATACTGATTATTACTCCTCCGAATCCTCTTGGATTTTTGAATTGTGAACTTACATATTTTGTAAACCTATTCATAGAATAAAGCCTCCATGTTTCGCTTCATTTCTCATATTTTCTTCATATGTCTGTTAATCCATTAGACACATCGTCCAAGCCAATTGTGGCAATCCATTGGATTTAATAGCAATCTTAGATACCACATCTGAAGAACTGTGCAGGAAAACGCTTCCTTATCTAACTAAACCATTCTCAACGGAAAAGACATCGTAACTGTTGTTCCTCTATTTGGTATACTTGTTGCTGAAATCTTCCCACCATGGGCTTCAACAATCGCTTTTGTAATAGCCAACCCGATTCCCATCCCACCAGTGTGTTTGTTTCTTGATGGATCAGCTCGATAAAATCTCTCAAACATCTGCTCCAAATCCTGTTTGTTCATACCAATACCTGTATCAACCACAGAGAGACATACATAGCCATTTATAGTCTCACTGGAAAGTGTAACACTTCCATCCTGAGAAGTTGCACGCAAAGCGTTAGACAATAGATTGACCAGACATTGTTTTACTTTATCCCGATCGCAAATAAGAGTACTTGTTTCGTTAGAGCATGTCCGAAGCAAATGAACCCCTTTATTGTGAAATTGTGCTGCAAAGTCAATAGAAACACTTTCAAACAATTCCTGGATATCTACACGCTCAAAATATAAGTCCATATGATGACTTTCTAAATCATTGAGTTCACGAAGTTGTTCTACAATCCGTGTTAAGCGAAGAATTTCTTCATGAATGCTTTGAAACAGTTCGGGAGAAGGCTCCCAAATTCCGTCCATGACAGCTTCCGCATGGCTTTGTAGATTACTCAGCGGCGTACGTAATTCATGTGCGATATCCGCTGTCATACGACGCTTTTGCTGTTCCCTTAACTGAAGCATTTCAGACATTTCGTTGACCGAATGAATCAAAGAGGAAATTTCCTTTGTTTTGAGCTTGATTTCAATTTTTTCTCCATATTCTCCTTGCGCAATCTTGGCGGTAGAATTGACTACCTCAGAAATAGGACGCAGAAAAAATCGCGATATCAAAATAGCAAGCAATGCAGCAAATGCAGTAAAAATCAACCCCAATCCAATCAGAGTGCGGTTCAATGAGTTAATCAGTTCTAATTCTGAATCATTCAATGCGTAAGGTCCATAATAACCAATAGTCAAATATCCTACCGTATTTCCATCATAAAGCAAGTCATAGTTTTGCTCTGTATAAGAGCCATTAAAAGAAGGATAACGACTATGCATATTTTCTTCTGCGTGTTGAAGCACAAGCTGGCATTCTTGTGTTTTGTGTACAGATATATCCCAATCCAACTCACCCTTTAGTGTCTGGACGTGGACAATCAGACCATTTTGTAAAGCTGCATTACCGATAACCTCCAGTCCAGATACATTATATCCCCAAAGTGGGCTGTACTGCTCATTGATCTGCTCCTGGATTTGTTGGACTTGTTTCTGCCTTTGTTCATTGGCATACATCTCGAACAGCTTGTCTACCGCACCATTAAAAAATAGCGTAAACAATATCAATGCAACGACCAGAAAAGTTGTAAAGAGAATTGTTATTTGAGTTCGCAATGTTCGCATTCATTTTCACCTGTATCCTTCCGTCCTAAGAACTGATATCCGAGACCATGTACCGTGATAATAAATATTGGTTTCTTTCGATCAGGTTCTATTTTACTGCGAATACTTTTAATGAATGTATCAATGCTGCGATCATATCCACCGAAATCATCATTTAGAGCAAAACTAATGAGCTGATCTCTTGTAAAAATCCGATGAGGCGCTTTGGCCATCGTAAATAGAATCTGATACTCTGTGGGTGTCAAATGAATGATTTCTCCCTGACGCCTTACCAACATGTTCTGATAGTCTATTTGGAGAAATCCGTTTCCATAGGAAATCGGAGCACTTACAAGAAAGTCACTCTCCGTACGTCGTAAAATAGTCTCCACTTTAGCCACAACAATTTTAGGGCTGAATGGTTTTGTAATGTAATCATCTGCACCAAGCTGTAGACCATCCAGAATATCTGCTTCCTCACTCTTTGCAGTCAGCATAATAACCGGAGTTCGATAATGCGTACGAATCGTACGACATAGAGATTCACCAGATATATCAGGGAGCATCAAATCGAGAATAATCAGTGAAAATGACTGACTTTGCAACAGCCTTGATGCTTCTTTGCCATCATGAGCACATACTGTTTGATAACCGGCTTTCTCCAGATATGCAGTTAAAACTTGTGTTATCTTTACTTCATCATCTACAAGAAGAATCGTTTTTTTGTTTTCCATTTCGCATCCTCTTTCCCATCACCTATTCAATTCTTCTAATCCATTAAATTCTATTTGTTTAAGTGAAAAAAGGCGGTAACTATTAGCCGCCTTTTTTCGTATCACAATTTACTTCTTTTTGCGAAACTTTCGTGACAAAGCTGATTCCTGAATATGCTCCCATCCCTGAGATATGATCGATGAAACGTGATTATCGGAAAGCGAGTAGATCACATACTTTCCTACCCTTCGTCCGACTACCAGTCGTTTAATCTTCAACGCTCTGAGATGATGTGACACAGCGGACTGAGAAATGTTCAGGCTCTGGGCCAGCTCACTCACACAATATCCATTTTGGGAGAGCAAGAGCAAAAGCTGCACACGAGTGGGGTCTCCCAAAATTCTAAAAAAATCAGCCAAGGAACACATTTCTTCTTGCGGCATAGTAAGTGCGGGCCTCAAGCTGGTTTTCTCCATTTTGAAAAACCTCCTTTCAGCAGGTCAAACCTTCTTTACAAACAGAGCCCGAATAGCATTTAAAATAGCCAGAATCATGACACCGACATCAGCAAAGATTGCTGCCCACATATTTGCAATACCAAGAGCACCAAGAGCAAGGCAGATAAATTTTACCGCAATCGCAAATACCGTGTTCTGACGCACAATACGAAGGCACTTTCTGGAAATACGGATTGCTTTTGCAATTTTCAGAGGATCATCATCCATCAAGACAACATCAGCCGCCTCAATAGCAGCATCAGAGCCCATTGCTCCCATTGCAATACCAATATCTGCGCGTGAAAGAACGGGGGCATCATTGATACCATCACCCACAAAGGCAAGTTTTCCGTACTCTGGTTTGACTTTCAAGAGTTCTTCAACCTTGGTGACCTTGTCGCCTGGGAGCAATTCACTGTACACTTCATCAATCCCTAAAGTAGCTGCGACTTGTTCACCAACCGCTTTGGCATCTCCCGTAAGCATAATTGTTTTTTCCACACCGGACCGTTTCAGTGAATTAATTGCCTCTTTTGAATGAGATTTGATGACATCTGAAATCACGATATGCCCAGCATATTTTCCACCAATCGCCAAATGAATAATGGTACCAACAGAACGACAATCTTTATATTCTATATTCAGACGCTTCATTAGCTTGGCATTTCCTGCAGCCACGTCCATGCCGTCAACTTTTGCAATCACACCGTTGCCACTGATCTCCTGAATATCTGTTACCCGCGAACGGTCAATTTCTTTGCCATAGGCTCTCTGTAAACTTTTGCTGATTGGATGAGATGAAGCGCTTTCAGCCAGAGCTGCATATTCAATCAGCCTTTCTTCCTCCATCGTATTGTGATGGATACCGTTTACTTCAAACACACCCTGTGTCAAAGTGCCGGTCTTATCAAACACAATATATTTTGATTTAGAAAGTGTTTCTAAATAGTTAGAGCCTTTGACTAAAATACCCTCCCGGCTGGCACCACCAATACCCGCAAAGAAGCTCAGAGGAATGCTGATAACCAGTGCACAAGGGCAACTAATTACAAGGAACGTTAAAGCACGGTAAATCCATGTACCCCATTCAGGTGTAACACCCATAACAATAATCCGAGCCAACGGAGGTATCAATGCGAGCAGTAATGCTGCTGCACATACAGCCGGCGTGTAGATGCGGGAAAACTTTGCAATGAAATCCTCGGATTTCGATTTTCGGGAGCTCGCATTTTCCACCAAATCAAGGATTTTCGATACAGTAGATTCACCAAATTCCTTAGTAGTCTGAATCTTCAGCACACCAGTCATGTTGATACAGCCGCTGATGATATCGTCACCAACATTTGCGTCGCGGGGCAAGCTTTCTCCTGTGAGAGCAGCCGTGTTCAGACTGGAGGTTCCCGCGACAACCGTACCGTCAATCGGTACCTTTTCACCAGGCTGCACCACAATAATGCTGCCGATTTCGACTTCATCAGGGTCAACCTTTTCCAATGTTCCATTCCTCTCCACATTGGCATAGTCAGGACGAATATCCATCAACTCACTAATGCTTCGACGGCTTTTTCCAACGGCGTAACTCTGAAACAGCTCACCAATCTGATAAAAGAGCATAACGGCAATGGCTTCAACATAATCACCACTTTGCTCATAAATGGCAAGAGAAAATGCTCCTACAGTGGCTATCGCCATCAAAAAGTTCTCATCAAAGATCTGGCGGTTCAAAATACCTTTTCCGGCCTTTTTCAGAATGTCATAGCCGATTACCAGATAAGCAGTCAGATAGAGTACCATCTGTAAAATGCCCGTAATCGGAATAAATTTTAATGTTATTACCATGAAGGCCGTAATCAAAATGCGTGCCAGCATGATTCTCTGTTTCTTTGTCATTGATAACCATTCCTTTCTGCGAAAAGCACCACCAGCGGTGAAATGCAGGTTGGAGTTCGCACTATAAATTGTTGTCTGGAAATCTGCCGTGAGAACTCATTATCGCAATAATTATTATTTAGAGTTTTCTTGTCCAATGGCAATCGCAACATGGCCCTCCACCCGCCAGTGTGTGGTTGCGGATAAATGTGCTGCCGCCTAAATCTGCCATATCATAATCATAGGTACACATAGCAGGACAAATCTCGGGTATATCCAACGTCTTTAACAAGTGTAGGATACCACAGTAAGTAAAAATAGCTGAGTAACTGTTGATGTCCTTTCCTGCTTCATAGCGAAAGCACCATGTGTAGGGATTTGATCCTGACCGCCTCGCGCTTTCCTCACCCTGTCGCTTCAACTTTGCCTGCGCTTTTGCTGTGTACTTGCTACCCCTTTTAAGGTAACACCTCATAATTATATTGTTAGTCATAGCATGGTGATAAAAATCAGTAACTTGTTCAAGGTTTGGTTTCTCTGTCAATTCCAGATATACCGATGCCAGCATTGCCGCACTCAAAATATTGGTAAGAAAGGGATCGCCCGTTTCAAATTCGGGGATTGTCATTAAAACCTTCTGATAGCGTTTTCTGGCTTTCGCCATTACTATTCGAGGTTCTTCTTTACTCATACGATGCACTTCCCGTGCAAAGGAGCCTCGAAAGCATAGCCACATAGCTTGGGGCATCAATCCATTCTTCATTTCGTTTTGTCCGTTCCTTTCTGCAAAAGATAAAATGTAGTATACCCCAAATACACTAATTCAACTATTGCTTATTTGTTTAACTATTGGTCTGATAAAAGCGCCCTATCCGCAAAATCGCGTTTAGAGCGCTTTTACAGACAATTTTTTTACAACTCGATCTCACAGTCAGGCTCAACCTTTTTGCAGGCTCGCAGCACCTGAAGCATAACAGCCTTAGGGTCCTGACCATCCTCGAACTCAACAATCATTTTCTGAGTCATAAAGTTAACCGTGGCATTCTGAACACCAGCGGTTTTGCGTGTAGCTTCTTCCATAAGGTTTGCACAGTTAGCGCAATCAACTTCAATTTTGTAGGTCTTTTTCATTGGATTATCTCCTTTCAGAATCTGTATTAAACAATTAAGCACTCATTTAACTGATGCTCCTTTACTATATGATTCTGGCAAGCATAAGTCAATAGCATAACAGCATAACCTACCATTTGGGCGAATATCATTTCCGTTTGGGCTATTCTATTCAAAAATTAAGCACTTGTTTAATTGAAATGAATATGGTAAAATCAATTTACACGCAGAGTACACAGATATGAATTGAAAGGAGCCGGTGTAATGCCTGCAGATATTTTACCTCATCACCATAATGATAATCACGAAATAACGCAGTTAAAAACAGCATTGGATAAAACAGATACTTTCCAAACTGTTGCGGATGTGTTCAAGCTACTTGGGGACAGCAGCAGAATTCGCATCTACTGGCTGTTGTGTCACTGCGAAGAATGTGTCATCAATATTTCTGCACTGGTTGATATGACCAGTCCGGCAGTGTCCCATCATCTGCGCCAGCTGAAAGACAGAGGATTAATTGTCAGCAGAAGAGAGGGAAAAGAAGTATATTATAAGGCTGCTGATACAGAGCAAAGCCGCCTTTTACATCTGGCGATAGAGAAAATTATGGAAATCACCTGCCCGGAAACTTAGGAGGAAACAGTGTATTATCCATCAAAGATTGAAATTGAAAAAAAACTTGAGGACATTCCGAATCAGATACTGCTGGAACAAAAATATACTTATAAAGATGATGCGGCAAAGATATTTCCAGAATACTCTGAGATGGTGCTTCACGGCAAAGGAAAAATAGAAAACTATTCCATCTATCCGGGAATTGATTTGTCTTTCTTTTGTCTGCTGACCGACAGGGCTGTACTCCAACATGATGCCATTGACTCTGTCATAGAGATTAACTATTGCCGACAAGGTCGCATTGGCTGGGAAATGAAAGACAAGCGTGTTCTTTATTTAGGACCAGGGGATTTCTCCATCCATACATTGTCACTCTGTTCTGATTCAGCAATCTCCTTACCTTTAGGATACTATGAAGGAATTGTAGTATGCATTGACACACAAATATTGAAACTGGAACAGCCGGAGGCGTTATACGGAACGCCTATTACCGGAGATTTCTTGTATCAAAAGTTTTGTGCAAACGGAGATCTTTCCATCTTTCCCGGAAGCGAACATACCAATACCCTTTTTAACGGATTATTTGATTTACCAGAGTCCCTTCGCTTGGCTTACTTTAAGCTAAAGGTTCAGGAGCTTCTGCTATATTTATACAGTCTTTCACCCTCAACCAAAGGCAACCCAACACAGTATCAGGCTGATCAAATTCATACGATTAAGCTGATTCATAATGAGCTTGTAGATAATCTGGACAAACGCATCACTATAGATGAACTGGCAAAAAAATATCTGATGAATTCCTCAACATTGAAATCTGTTTTCAAAGCCGTCTATGGTTCTTCCATCGCAGCTCATACCAAGGAGCATCGAATGGAAAAAGCAGCAGTTTTGTTAAGAGAGTCTGAGAAAAGCATTTCTCAAATAGCAAAAATGGTCGGATATGAAAGCCAAAGTAAATTTACAATAGCTTTTCAAGACTTCTTCGGTGTCCTTCCGAAAGAATATCGAAAGGCTCATGTAGCTATCTCCAAAAAATCTGTTCTCAATCAAGTGAACAACGCTACCGAGAAATAGCAAATGGTTCCGTGGTATATAAATAAAACCCGCCTGACTATGTATTTTCAAATCAGGCGGGTTTTATTTATGCTAAATTTCTCTGAATATATCCATAAAACTGGTCATGTAGTTGCCTCATCTCATCTGGTGCTTTCATTGAATGCCGATACATGAACATATTTCCAAATTTGCTTCTGAACACGAAACTCAATCCCATGCTCAATATAGAAACCGGTGTAAGACGAAAGAAATTCATTTTAGGCGGAGTTAATCTTATTTCTAATTTATGAAGTGCTGAAAAATTACACCGCATTTGTTTTGCAGTATAAAGCATTACTTTTCCGTCATACCCCGCCTTTTCTGGGTTGTCTGCCATATAATAAGCATCTGCAATCGGTACAACCATTGCTAAGTGACACAATTGCCAGGCGTGCATATCCTGCACAATCTGATATGGTATATGAGCTTGCTTAAAGAGAGATGCCAATTTCAACAATCTTTCCGTTTTTTCTCCCGAAATCTCAGCAAAAGTTGTTGGCTGAATAAACCTCGGAGTAAGAGATGCGTGGAGCACATTTTCATCAAAACTGCCGCCCGCCCCCGGAAACGCAGGAACAATTCTGCCTTTTCCACAAATTTCTTCCCAATTACTGTATGGTTCCAGTGTGTTGACCATTGTAACAATAGTGGGGCAGCCATTATTCTTTAGCTCCCTTAATGCAATATGGACTTGATTTTCTCTGACAGGCAAAAATATAAAGTCATATAAATCGTCATCTTCCAATTTATCAATGATCGTTAATTCCGCTTTCATAATTCTATTATTCTGAGAGTACAGCAACCCATTTTTCTTTAAAATTTCCAGTCGCTGCCCTCTTGCGTATATGGTGACATTGTGTCCGGCATCACTGAACAATGCCGCATATAGGCATCCTATTACACCAGCGCCATAAATAAGTAAGTTCATCGTATAAAACCCCTTTCAATTCTTATCAAGTTTACTTTATCCTGTTTTTTATATGTGAAAAGGCCCCAAAAAGTCCAATCGACCCTTTCCAGTACTTCCGTTCATCAAAATCAGTACGTTTCCATTATAATCTTTTGTTTGAACAGCATCAACTATGCAGTTGTGAATTTTTATATCTCATATGTAGAGATTATATATCTTATTATCAGAGATTTCACATCGTTTAATAAGAGATTTCATTTCCGTATAATATAACAAACGGAATGAAAAGGACAGGCGGTGAACTTATGAGCGATGGTAAAAATGGATTTTCCGACTTTACAGAGTTTGATTTCAAACCGATAGGGATGGCAATAAAGAAGGCACGTGAATCACAAGGCATAACAAGAGAGCAGCTTTCTGAAAAGATTGATTATGCACCTCGCCATATTCAGGCTATCGAAAATGAAGGACAAATTCCGAGCTTGCAGTTATTCATCCAGCTGGTTACGATGTTTGACATTTCAGTAGATCAATACATATTCCCAAATAAAAAAGCTGAAAAAAGTACTGCACGCAGACAACTTGACGCACTACTGGATACGCTAAGCGAAAAAGAATTATTAGTTGTAGAAGCAACCGTAATAGGTTTATGTAAGGCAAAAGAATAAAGCAGAGGCAATATCGCCTCTGTTTTTCTTTTGCCTAATCTTAATAGGCAGGAATACCATAACCCAGGATCTCATAGTATCCCACAGGATACTGCCGCTGGCGACAAGCATCTCCTGAGTTTCCCTCGATGGTATAGACAATTCCGTTTTCGCATTTCTCCACGATACCCACATGATCGGAAAGACCATCTTGCGACCCGGAGGAGCCATTCGGGGAATCCCAATCAAAGAAGATAATCATGCCCGGTGTCGGCTCGATGCTGTTGTCGGCCCATTGGCCACGGTCTTTGAACCACTGGACGCCGTTCACACAACCTGCGAATTTTGGAATGATGCCGTTTTCGATATAGCCGCACTCGTTGGCACACCAGCTCACAAAGCAAGCACACCATTCCACACGGCCCTCAAAGCCGTACCATGACCAATACGGCTGCCCACCGATGTTACCCACCTGCGACAATGCCACGGCAACAATCGCGTCATCGCTGACGCCGATTCCGTACAGCACTGCCGCCCACAGGGAATTGTTTTCATCTGCCAATAGCTCTGCAAGCTGCGCCTGCTGGTCGGCATTGAAATTAAAATGGTCAGCCATTTCCTCGGCGGTTTTATGGCTGACCGTGATATACAGTGTGGTTCGGGTAACGGTGGTTGTGGTTTCCACGATGTTGCCGTTGCCGTCGTCTGATTCCTCGATCACCGTTTCGGTGTTGGTTTCTGTTCGGGAGGAGATTTCATTCATCTGCCAGAAGATGTCCTTCAGAATGGCCTTTCGTGAATCGTCCATTGTAGCCACATCCATGGCATTGTCCGGGTCGGTGGTGGTCTTGACTGCATAGACAGACAGCACCTCCGGCCAGACGGCACGGGAGCCGGACATTTCCAGCACATCATATGAGATATTGGCCTTGATGGTGTCAAGCTGGTTTTCGTAATCCTCGTTGATCTCCCGCACCACCGTTTGCATGGTCTGCCCGGTGCCGGTATCCTCACCAGAAAAGAAAATCCCAAAGCAGGAACCAACGATCAGCCCGATCAGGCAGATAATGACAATGACAGCCACGGCAATCCACCCACCTGCAGCAATCGCGGCAACCAGTGCTTTGGTTGCCGCGATAATTGCTTTTACTGCCGCAGCAGTAGCTTTTGCCGCGGCCTTAATACCAGCTGCAGTTGCCTTTGCCGCTGCACGGGCTGCCTGAGCCGCCCGGTGAGAAGCCTTTGCCGCTGCCTGGGCGGATTTCTGTGCCGCCTTTGCTGTGGTCTGACTGGTCTTGATGGTCGTTCTGGCTGTCTGCTGGGCAGTCTTAATGGATTTCTGTGTCGTCTTAACTGTAGCTTTTCCGGTGGATCTGGCAGACTGCTTAATGGTCTTATCACCACGCTCTACAGTCTTAATGGCCTGAACCTCTTGGTCGGCGGTTTTCACAGACTGACGGGCCGTATCCGCAGAGCGACGGCGGACACGATCCGCCGCTTTTTCACGGGCCTGCTTTTTCGGCAGGTCTGCTTTGCGCTGCTCCATTACCGCCCCATGCTGCTCAGTGTTTGGACTGTGCTGTCCTGCTCCCGCTTTTGGTTGTTCCGAACCGACTTTACGCTGTTCAAAATGCTCTTTTGCCTTGGAAATGTTCTCCCTGGTCGCCTGGACGCCTTTACGGCCCTGCTTGTCAAACTGGTGGGCGGCTTCATAAGTGACTGTTTCCGTACCGCCCGAAAAGCGGTCAGCCGCATATTCCTCCGGGGAGCTTTCCGCAGAATATACGCCATGCTCAGCCTTTTCCTTGGTTCGTACATAGGCTTCTTTCATGCGTTCCCCAGCAATCGCTGCTTTATCCAGCGTTTTAATCGTACCCTTGACAGTATCCCGCGTTTTAATGTCCGGCATCGGCGTCCACCTCCTCAGCGGACGGCACCACCAGCTTTGCAACAATGACCATTCTGCCATTGGTGCGGCTGTATTCACAGGTGGAAAGGGTAATCAGTTTATCGCCGTACTCAGCGGTTACGCCCGTGTCATACAGGGCGAGAGCTTTGCACTCTGCGATAAACTCGTCAAAGGCTGCTTCATCCTCCGCATTGACAAAATGATAATACTTGAACCCCTCCTGAGAGTAGGCCACCGTCTTGAATGCAGCAACGATCTCATACTCACCAAAGTCTGCCAGTGTGTCAAAGTGGACGGTCTTATGCTTCTGGTAGAAATCCTCGCTCTCATACTTGCACAGGTCAGAGAACATGGAGCCGTTTTTCATGTGATGTCCGTAGATTACTACATTATCGGACTGTTCCAGGTCGCAGTTCTCCTGCACATAGGGTACGCCATAGTCGCTGTACGATTTGTCAAAGGCGTGCTTCAGATAAAAATCAGGATTGCTCGGCGTCTGCATGACCGGATAATTGATATTGGTGCCATCAATAGAAATCCAGCCCACAAAGTCAGGGTTCTGCTCATAGACGGCGGCATATTTTTCATAGGCAGTTAAGGCAGGCGGGGCTACCGTTTCGCCGGGTTCTTCCGGCTGTTCAGTAGCATCCGGCTCCGTTTCGTCCACTACCATATCTGCGATATTGTCAAAGGCTTCGGCGCTCTGTTTTTGATCGGAAAGCTGCCGTCCCAGCATAATGCCGGAGAAAAGAAAAAGGACGGCAAATACAGCCGCCCCGCAAAGCAAAAGTTTCTGTTTCATAAAGTACCTCCGTTTCTGATTATCGCGCATAATCGGGTTGATTTTTAGATGCAGAAATATCCCGGCAGTATTCGGGGTATCTGATTTTGATGCCCTCCATAAAATAAGGGGCAAACTCACAGCAAAACAGGTCATTAGGCGTAAATTCATCGCCCTGCCGTTCTCCGCTGTACCCATTCCAGAGATTAAAGGCAAGCTGACATACCCTGACGGTTCCGCTGGTCTGCCAGCCGCCGTGCATACCCTCCGGCATGATCCAGTCATTCTTGAAGTCAAACATCCGGTTGATATTGGCTCTTGTTTCCGAAGCAATCCCCATTACATAGAAGAACGCCCGGTGATAGGTGTCATTTTTCCGGCACTTACCCATCATTTCCACAAAGAAATCCCGGTGTGCCTTAGAACTGAATTTGATTTCTGCCATATTACGCTGTTTCCTCCTTTCCTCTGCCGCCGAACACGCCTTCGCCCGGTTTGGTGGTCATCAATTTATAGAGCTGGGTGTCTTTCGGGAACCGGTTGACAAACGGAACCAAAGCGGAACCGTACTTAATCAGTCCGCACCCGGCGTCGGCGTTGGTGACATAGCTCATCTGCTCATTGGAGATATTCAAAAGCCGCGCCAGCTTCTCCCGGTCAGAGGCAGCCTGATTGAGCATGACGATAAACTCCGAGTTGGAAAGCATGGTGCTGGCCTGCACGGAATCCAGCAGATACTCCACGTTCTGCGTGATGGCCGTCGGGTAGGCGTTTCTCTTTCGGAACTGCCGCCATGCGCTGTTGAAGAAGTTGCCGCTGTACTCATTTTCAAAGACCACATGGAACTCGTCAATGAACACATGGGTGCGCTTTCCGCGCTTCCAGTTCAGCGTAACGCGGTTGAGCATGGTGTCGGTGATAACCAGAAGGCCGGTAGGCTTCAACTGCTCACCCAGGTCATGGATATTGAACACTACCACTCGCTTATCCAAATCCACATTGCTGCCATGACCAAAAATATCCAGGGAACCGGTGGTGAACAGCTCCAGCGACAGGGCAATCTCTCTGGCCTTTTCCTCCGGCTGTTCCATCAGCTTTTCGCGCAGGGTGCAGAGGGTCGGGATAATGCCGGTTTCCTCCGCTTCCTGATAAACCAAAGCCGTGCAGCGGTCAATGATGGACTTGTGCTGCGGGCCAACGCCGTGCTTGTCGATCTGCTCCACCAGCGACATGATAAACTGCGATTTCTCCACAATCGGGTTGTTCTCGCCGTAACCCTCCACCATATACATGGCGTTCAAACGGTCTTTGCCGCCTGCGGCCACGCTGATGACTGTGCCGATGTCGCTGCCCATCGCCTCCACCAGCGGGGCGAACTCGCCCTCCGGGTCACAGATGAGAATATCATCATCGGTGTTGAGCATAAGAAAGGCAATCAATTCCTTGGCAGAGAAGGACTTGCCGGAACCGGGAACGCCCAGCAGGAAAGCCGACTGGTTGAGCAGGTTGGCTTTGTTGCACATGATAAGGTTATGGGAAATAGCGTTTTCTCCAAAGTAGATGCCGCCCTTGTCCTGAATCTCCTGCACCTTAAAGGGCATGAACACCGCAAGGCTCTCCGTAGTCAGGGTACGGAACGCATTGATCTTCCGGCTGCCGATGGGCAGCACTGTATTCAGACCGTCAAGCTGCTGGAATTTCAGCACCGCCATCTGGCACATTTTCTGGCGTGACAGGGAAAGCACGGCGTCGGTATCGGCATCAAGCTGTTCCTTGGTATCGGCGATGAGAACCATCGTCAGCACCGCCATCATCATGCGCTGGTCACGAGCGGTCAGGTCGTCCAGAAATTCCTTGCTTTCCTTTCTCTGCTGCTCCATATCATAGGGAATGGTGGCAGAGAAATTGTTATTGGCGTTCTGGCGGCGCTGCCAGTTGGTGATGTTCGTTTCCACACCCAGCAGACGGTTTTCCACTTCCCGCACGGCCTCGTCCATGGGGATCGGAACCACATCAATGGACAGCATCAGGTTCCGGTTCATATCGGTCAGCTCCGTCACAAAGCTGTCCTTGATATAATTGGCGTAGTCCTTCAAAAAAAGAACCCGGCAGAAGGTTCCGCCGAGTACCAGGTAATCGCTGTGCTTTTCAATTCCGTCCGGGCAGATATAATCCCGGAAGTCATGGCCTTTCTTCATCATATCCCGCGGATTGAAATGGAAATCCGCTTCCTCTCCCTGGCGGTAGAAGTCATGGAGAATCCGCAGCCGTTCCGTCGCGTCCAGCTCCACGCATTTGGAGCCGAGAGCCGCAAAATGGGCCGTCAGGTCAGCACCCACACGGGCAAAGTAGGTTCGTGCGTCCTCGATGTTCTTTTTTCCCACCGTAATGGTGATATATTTCTCCTGCATAATGCCGTTGGCACCGGTGGCCTTATCCAGCAGCATCTGGTTATACTCCCTGCGGTACACATCCCGGCTGTCGCCGCGCAGGGGCATGAGAATAGACTGCTCAAAATTAGCCCGGTTCAGACGGCGGTTGTTAATGGTGATCTTGGTGGTGGCTCCGGAGTCCAGACTGTTCAGCAGCTCCGAGTAGTCCAGGAACATGACCTTTTTGTCCTCCAGACTGGCTACCTGGTAGTTGATGTCCGAAAACTGATAGCTTTTGGAGAACTTGCTCCCCACCTGAAAAATACCGTCACTCCACATACGCCGGATGGGGATCACATCCTGCACCTTTCGGGGAACCTTGTATTTTTCCTTATCCTGTTTTAACAGATTGCTCAGGGTCTTAATCATGGGCTTTCAATACCTCCTTTTCGTGGGCTTCTATAGTGCCTTTGAGGGCTTCGTAATAGTAATTGACCGGCTCAAACCTGATCTCTCTCGGCTCCAGCATTTCAGAGCGGAACCACGCCCACAAAAACTGCTCGGCGGTCATGCCGTGGTAGGATACAAAGCCCAGCGCCGCAAAGGGGGCCGCCCCCAGCACACACATCCAGGATACGGTTTCCGTTCCCACATAGGGCCGAAGCAGAAAGTACAGCCCCACGGCAACAACCACTGCCAGCAAAGAAAAAACGAACTGCCGCATGGTCAGTCCGAAAAACATAGATTCCGTATAGCTACGGATTTCACGGTTGATTTTAACCTCCATTTGTAATCGCTCCTTTCTTAAATTACAGGCCCATCATTTCCCGCACCACGCGGTCGGCCATTTTCACAGCGCCCACGAGAACCAGCATATTAAAGACCAGCTCTCCGATATAGCTCCATACCATCGAAACTGCCGCCGCATTGGGATCAACCGTCGGCGGGGATGCCGCGAACAGCGAGAAGATGATACAGGCCAGCACGATAATCGCGCCCTCCAGACATACCGCCGCATAGGACTTGATGAAGCTTTTGCCCACATTCTGGCTCGGCTCTCCGGCAAAGCTGGAGAGGGGAATGGGCGCTATCGCCGTATAAAGGTACAGCTTAAAGAAACGGCCATAGACGGTCAGGATCATTATAAAAGATAGCACCGTAATAAATAGACCGCCGATAAGCGTTACCGCCCACAGCGGGATACTCTCAAAGAAACCACACTCCTCCACGGCGGTGACGATTTCGCCGGGCAAAACCGTCTGCTGCGCTGCACCAAAGCCTGCCGATTGCATGATGGTAGAAATGACACCTTGGATGATCTCAAATAGGGCCAGCATCAGCTCCATGCCATAGGTGACGGCACCTTTTGCAAGCGCAAATCGAATAAACAGCTTCAGGGCGTGTTCCGGCCTTTTGACTTCTGCAAATGAGCCGCAGGTTTTCATGACGCCCACGACGAAAAACAACACCAACAGCGCAAGACCAATGGCCTGCAATGCGCCGTGGATGTCCACAATGACGCCCCAAATGGCACCGCCCTTGAATTGCTGCGGGCTTTGGGTGATGAGCTGCCAGATCTCCGCCAGCTTTTCATTCCATGTGTTCAAAGCGTTCTCAAGATTTTGGACAACCCAGTTATCACTCAATGTTTCTTCCTCCTTTCAGCGAAACAGCGGCAGGACGGTTTCCCGCCCTGCCGCATATCCCGCAGATATTATTTGGTGATAACCGCTTAGCCTGTGATGAGGGTCAGAATCTCCTTTGCGAAGGTAATGACGATACCGCCTGCCAGCGTCAGGAAACCATTGGAACGCTGGGAAGGGTCATGGCTCTGGAGAGAAAGTCCCACCTGGACGATGCCCCAACCCAACAGGATAAGGCCCACGGCGCGGATCAGGCCAAAGATGAAATCGGACAGGTTGTTGACCACCGTGATGGGATCGCCGGCAGCGTGGGCAGTAACAGCCATTCCCAGCACAAGGGTCATGGACAGGACAGCCGTTGCGTAGAAGCGGAAGCCCTTCTTGACTTTGCGCTCCAGCTTAGTGTTGTGGTTAACAGGCTTCTTGGTCTTGTGAAACAGGTTTTTCATGGTTTTGTTCCTCCTTTAGATTAAATGAAAAAGAGCCTCTATCTCCTCGTTGGACAGAAGCTCCATGGTATCATCCACGGCGGTTTCCGGCTCCGGCAATTCGGATTCGGTCACAGCGCCGATAGAGATTGTTGCGGTCACATGGTCAGTCTTGCCATGCTCATAGGTTGGTGCGCCTCCCAAAGCGGTCAGGGCCACATTGGGGTGTTTCAGCGGATTGTACTTTTCGTCCATAATCGGACGCTCGCCACGGATAAACAGCAGCGCATAACAGTTGTCCATCATGCGTACCTCGTCCGGCGTCATCAGCTCACGCCCGGTGATCTGGTAGTTGGTGCTGTAATTGCCGCTGCGCCCGCTGGACTTACCGTAGGTGTTGGTGTCAATCGTGGATTTTCCAAGGTAGGATTCTGAGATCAGCTTGTGCGTGCTGGTTTCGTTTCCTCCCAAGTAGAGCATTTCGTCACAGTTGCCCAGAATGCTCTCCCACTGCTTTTCAAACAGCGCCTTTAGCTGGGCGATGTTTTGCAGGATAATGGTCACGCTCACATTCCGGGAGCGCATGGTCGCCAGTATCTTATCGAAGTCATCCGGCAGGCTCACATTCGCAAACTCGTCCATCAGGAAGTGGACAGGAACCGGCAGGCTCCCACCATACTTGTGGTCTGCCAGCCAGAATAGCTGTTGGAAGATCTGCGTATAAAGGATGGACACCAAAAAATTGAAGCTGGTATCGTTGTCCGGGATCAGCGCAAACAGCGCCACTTTCTTTTCACCCAGAGAAGGAAGCTCCAGCTCGTCCGTGGCAGTCAGCGCCGCCAGAGAGGAAAGGTTGAATTTCTCCAGTCTTGCAGCAAGGGTGATCTGAATGGATTTCAGGGTCTTGGCGCTGCCGGAATGATAGTCCTTGTAATACTTGACCGCGATGTGGTCGGGATTTTGCATCTCCAGCCGTTCAAACAGCTCGTCAAGCGGTGACTGATAGCAGTCATCATCCTCCCGGACTTCTGCGGCCCGCAGCATTTCCATGACCATTGGGAAGTTCTGCTCGTCCTCCGGCGCTTCATACTTCAAGTAGAAAATGAGCGCCAGAAGAAGCATACTGGCTGCCGTATCCCAAAAGGGGTCTTGTGACTGGCTTCCCTTGGGGGTAGTGGACTTAAACAGGTTGGTGACGAGCCTTTGCACATCGTTGTCATCCCGGAGGTAGACAAAAGGATTGTAGCAGAAGCTCTTTTCCATGTTCAGAAGATCCAGCACCCGGACTTCATACCCTTTCTGCTCCAGCAGATACCCGGTATCCCTGACCAGCTCACCCTTGGGGTCAAGCACCACGAATGAGGTGTTGGCCTGCATGAGATTGGGCTTGGCGAGGTTGAAGCTCTTGCCCGCACCGCTGCCTCCGATGACTACCGTATTGAGATTTCGCCGGTGCTTTCTTCCGTCCAGACCCATGCGTACATTCTGCGTAAACAGCTTGTTTTGCTCCGGCCTTTTATCCCGGTATTTCTTGTCCACGGTTCTGGCGTCGCCCCACTTGGCAGAGCCGTGTTCTTCACCCTTACGGTAGTTGCGCCGGGTGGAGAAATAGATGCCGATGCCCATTCCATACGCGCATAAAGCAATGAGGACAGTTTTCAGGCTGTCCTCACAAAGCACGATATGAAATGGGTCATTCATCGCTACCGGAAACGCTGTGATGATCTCCGGCAATCCGCCCGATACAGCCGGGGCTATGAGAAGCCCCAGCCATACCACAGGAAAAATACCGAACAGGCAGAGAATAAGCTGCGTCTGGCGGTTATCTTGCTTCATCTCGTCCTCGCACCTTCTTTGTGGGGGCATCAATGGCTTTTAACAGCACCTCATCCACGATGTCCGTGGAACGCTGTTCTTCCAGAAGGTCGTTTCGCATTTCATTGAGGGCGTTGACCACAACGCCATGCTCGTATTTGTCCAGCGTGAGGACACGTTTTTCTTCTTTCCCCATACCTTAGCGCTCCTGTTCTTTGGATTTGGGCTGGCGGTTCTGTTCCAGCGCACGGCTCATGCGGCTGGAGATATTCCCGGCAGTATCCCGGATTTCCGACAGCGCGGCACGGACGCCCTGGGCATCGCTCTCCCGGAAGCTGTCGGGCAGGCGGCTGAAATCATAACCGCTGGCGTCAACGCCGTATTCCCTGCAGAGTATATAGGAAACGCTGTATGCGGCAAAGGCTGCGCCCTCACGGGTGTAGTCCTTGGTCACAGCGGCGATCTCCGCATGAGCCAGTTCCTTGGAAACGCTGCGGAAAATATCGGCGGCATTCATGCCCCGGCGCACGAAAATCACCTGCTGGTCATGGTCGTACAGTGCGCCCATGTGGTTCGGCAGATCGTCCACCATCTGCATCGGCACGGTCGGACGGGAGATCAGGGCTTTCAAAAGCAGCCGGTCATCCATGCTGACAGAGGGCTGCACCTTGACCCGTGCAGTGGTCTGGGAAATATCAAAGACCCGTTTCACATTGTAGGAGGTTCCGATAGAACCGTCCTCACGCTCATATTCCTCGCCGGGTTCCAGAATGGAAATGCCTTTCTGCTGACGCTTGATGGAAGCACCGGCGTCTTTCCAACCGTCAAAGTCTTTCAGTTGGGTGGCGTCCGGCTTCTGTGCCAAGATCAGCAGCACATTGGTGGCAGAATAACGGCTGAAACGGGTCTGCACATCCAGATACGCCTGAAATTTACTGCCGTTTGCGCTGACGGCTTCTGCCGTGGTATCGGCAAGGTCGTAGACTGCCTGACGCTCGGCTTGCTTTTTCTCAGCCCATGCCTCCTTGTCAAAGGGCTGGTTGGTCTGGCCTTTCCGGGAGGCATTGCCTTCAAAAATATCATCGAAATTACTCATGGCTTATCTCTCCTTTGCTTTCTTCTTTTTACGGGGCGGCTGTTTATGCTGGTTGGCTTTGGCCGCCGGTTTCTTTGTGCGCTCCGGCTCTTTGACCGGAGCTGCCGCTTCTTCCTGCCTGCGCTGCGCCTGAATATCCCTCAGTTCCTTGCGGACGGAGGGACGCTGCTCTGCGCTTTTAGCAGCACCCTCGGCGGTTTTGCTGGGCGGCTCTGAGGTAGGCGCGGACGGAGGGGATTTTTCCGTCCTCGCCGCAGAGGGGTTTACCGGTGCAGGCTCCTCCTTCCTTGTGGGCGCACCCAGCATCTCGTCCAGCAGTTTGTCCTCATCGCTCTTTTCGGGCTGGCCCTTTTCGGGAACGGCGGGAGCCTCCATTTTCTCCCCAGCACCTTTCTCAGCCCGTGTCTTTTCGATCTCATGCTTGATGGACGCCGTATCCACCGTAGCAAGGTGGAACCTCTCCACAATACGGTTGATTTTCGATGCGTCCTCGGCCCGCACCATCACATCCACCATACCGTCTGCGGATTTCTCTTTGCCGCGCAGGGCGCAATAGACAACGCCGTAACGCTTGGCTTCGGTGGCAAACTGTTTCAGGTGTTCTTCCGAAATAGTGAATACCTTGAGTTCCTTGCCGCTTTTCAGCATGGCGGTGAGACGCTGGCGGCCCTTGATCTTGTTCTTATCCCGATTTTTCAGCACCGCATAAATGGCGGCGGCAATGTTTTTGGCAGCGGAGCCGGTGAGCTTTAAGGCAACCTCGGTTCCTTCTAAACTAAGCCTGACGACCTGTTCCGCTGCGTCGCCTGAATTGTTCATCGCGTTTGTTCTCCTTTCCCTGAGATTGTTCGTCCTCCCGGACAGCTCTGATTTTCTCTTTGATTACGCCGGAGCGTATGGAAATATCCTCACATAATCTCACCTCCTTTCTCAGCGCCGACAGCTCCTTAGAAATAGCTGTGATCTGCTCCTTGACCCTGGTCAGAGCGTCATCATCGGACTTTACCGATACGGTGCGCTGCTTTCGGTACAGAGCCTTGCGGTCGGCAGTCAGCGATTCAATTTTCCGCTCCAAATCTTCCTTATAAGAAGAAAGCTGCTCGGCGGTATCAATGTGGTTCCGCACCAGCAGCTTTGTTTCTTCCGATATGGCGTCCAGCTTTGCTAAATCCTCCCGGAGAAGGAAGTGGAGGCGTTTGTTGCTTTTCGGCCGGTCTTTTGGGAAGATGCCCAGCAGATAGCAGTAATGAAAATACAGCGCCCGAAAGCCTGTGACTTTCTTTGTGTTTTTGAAGTCACCCCGCAACCTGACATGGCGCACCTTATGTTCCGGCTCAGGCAGTGGACGCTCGGATCGCTGCTGCATGAGAATACGGCGGCGGATGCCCTCCAGGGAATAGTCCTCGCCAAAGTTTCGTTCCAGGCGGACAAAACGTTCCTTGCCCGGTGGCCGCACGGAAATATCCTTGCCAACCTTGACCTCATAGCCACGCTTTCGTAGATTGTCGAAAAACTGGCGTTCGGTCATGGACTGGCGGATCACCTCGTCAATCTCGGCGCGGATCAGGCCCCGCCATGTGGGGCGATCCTCCTGTTCGGCTCTCCATTCGCCGTACTGCTTGGACTTCCCACGCTGAGGATTTTCAATGACCGAAAGGCCATACTCCCGGCAAAGGGCATCGGAGGCTTTCTGCATCTCGTAATAGTCCTTTTCCGTGCGGTGGTATTTGAGGCCGTCCAGAAAAGACACCGTATTGACCACAAAATGATTGTGCAGATGGCTGTCTTTATCCAGATGGGTGGCAACGATGACCTGGTACTTATCGCCCCAAAGCTGCTGTGCCAGCTTGACCCCGATCTCATGGGCCATTTCCGGGGTGGCTTCTCCGGGGGCAAAGGACTGGTAGCCGTGGTAGGCCACAGTGCCGTCCTCTTTTCCGAACCGCTTTTTGACGGCGATCATTTCCTCACGGGCGGTGGACGGGTGGCAGTTGACGCCGGAAATAAACTGCTGCATGACCTCCGTGGCTTCACCTGTCGTTTGAGTTTTCTCGCTGTTCACAGCGTAATCAATGACATCGGAAAGGCCCTGGGCCTGCCGTTCTGTCATCTCCTGCTTTTCATAAAATGCGGGGTTCTCCGTCTTGTCCGGGTTCTCCACATAAATGACCACCTTACCCAGCCACCCCTTGACCCGCCAGATAGAGGTTGTTGCCATGGCGGTATCACTCCATCGGCCTGGGCAGGACAACGGCCTCTGTGATTTTCTTGATGGCAGTTTCCACCTGACGGGCGCAGTTATCATACCGCTGCACATCCACCACATTCAGGGTGTGGGCTTTCTGCGCGATCTGATTCAGGTTATTGGCGATACCGTACAGCTCCCGCATCATGGAAAAATAGTCCGGGGGCGGAGCGTCCTGCGGTACCACGCCGTCAATCAGATGGCGCAGATACGCTTCACGGGAAAGACCGCTGCGGCGGACTTTTTTATCCAGGGATTCGGCTTCCTTGCGGTTCAGCCAGAATTGAATGTGGACATTTCTTTTCCTCATTTGTCTTTTTCCTCCTTTCTGTTCAGGCGGTTAATCTGCAACAGGCACATAAAGACAATGCCGAACAGCGCACCGATGAGGAAGCCAATCGCAAAAAACAATGCGTTGTGCATAATCAAATTTCTCCTTTCCAATGAGGGGTTTCAGGGGCTTTCCCCTGACAAGCAGCCTTTGTGGTATCACAAAGGCGATGCTTGCTGGTATATTGCAGACCTGTTCTCCCTGCGGGGTCGAACATTCTTTGAAACCAGCCGAAAACAGAGTCAGTCATCCTCGCTGTCTGCCATACAGCCGCCGCAGGCCGGACAACGGTGTTCGCATTCCTTGTCAGGGTAGGGGCAGTCCGGTTCCAGATCGGTGCAGTCGCCGCAGTCTTCACAGGCACGGCTGCAGATCTCGCAGACGCCGCCGCACTGTTCCTCGCAGGTCATGTCCATGCTGTCCACATCCTCATCGGAAAAGTCCAGCAGATCGGTATTCTCCAGAATGGCCTCTGCCAGCAGGAAAGCGTCCTCCTGGGAATCAGCTCTCAGCTTAAAGGTCTTTCTGGAAACGGCAGTCAAAGTGACTTCAAATTCTTTCATGTTGTGATCCTCCTTATCGTTCTTGGTTTTTCTCTTTGCTCCGGATGATGGGAATACCCAGGTGCATACATAGGCAGTCGTTGTAATCCTTGCCTCTGGGCGGGAATCGTGCATCAATGATATAGTTCTTTGGCAGAACCGCCATCAGCGCCTTTGCCGCCAGCCTGCCTGCCCTGTCGTTGTCCAGCCGCAGAATAATCGTTTTGATCTCCGGGTGGTCGCGCAGGTATTGGGTCAGTGCCAACGGCACGGCGCTTTCCTCGATTTTCTCTCTTGGCTGATACACGCCTGCCAGCGACAGCAGATGATCCTTTTTCCAATCCATACCGTTCAATTTGCGGATGGTAGCAAAGGAAAGCAGGTCGATGGCGCTCTCAAACAGGTGGAGAATCTCACTGTTTTCTGCCGGGATATTGAAAGAGAACCGCTTGTCGCTGCCGTTACACTCACCCTTGAAGTCAGAACCGATCCCCCTCAGATTGGCATACCGCGCTTTCCCGTACCGGTCATGGCCCACAAAAACCACATTGTGGTATCTGCCGCTGCTTTCGTACAGCCGTCCGGTAGAGATACAGAAATCGATCACCTCACTGTCGATGCCGCGCCCGGAAAGATAGCTGACTGCATGAGTGGCGCAGCGGCTGGCCGGGGGAAGCAGCAGCACCTTGGGTGCGTCCTTTTTGGGTGCTGGCTCATAAGTGGGCGGGTGAATTGCCGCCTGACCCACAATCATCTCCACCGCTTCGGTGAACGGTATCTCACGGACTTTGATCAGATAGTCCAGAGCCGTCTTGCCACCGATGCCACGGGAAAACCAACACCATTTGCCGTTGGAGATTTTGAGACTGTCATGGGTTCGGGTACAGTAGGTGCTCCCTCCAAAATGCACCAGCTCACCCGGTTCGTAGTTTTTGAGATAGGTCAGCAAGTCCATTTCCTTTGCTTTTGCAACGACCTCCGGGGGAATATATGGCATAAAAATCCTCCTTTCCATAGCCATGAATTGACTGCCTGGGACAGTCCGGCTATGTAAAAAGGCCGGCTGGAAACCCCAACCGGCCCAGAGCTGTTATCGCTCCTTTTCTTCTTTCTTCTTATGTTTCTGCACTTCGGCTTTGGCCCGATCCTCCACGGTCTGCCAGATGTCGTCCATGTGGCCGGTTTCTTTGTTCTCCCAATCCGCAAATACATCGTCAAGGGGGCTGGGCGATTTCATCAACGCTCTGGCCTGTGCGTCCGGCAGATCGTGATATTCCAGCGACATCAGAATGTCCTCCCGAACCGTGTACTCATAGGCGTGGTTCAGGATTTCCTCCGGGGGCTGGGAAAGCAGCCACGCCCGGTAGGTTTCCTGCTCGGCAAACATCTTTTCATATAGAGCCGTGTTCAGTTCTTCGTTGGTCAAGTTGTGTCACCTCCGTTCTGACATAGAAAAAGCCGACTGATTCTCCGAAGAAAACCAATCGGCTATGTACCATATTATTTAGTTATTTTTGTTGTCGCTATGATAAACTTGCTTCTCACATTCTTTGACAGTTTAAAAATTCAACGCCTCTGCCACCTCTTCCAATGAATCGAGAACTACATGGAATTCCAAGTTTCCGATATACCTGTTTTCAGATATATAGTTATCCCACAGTAAATACATCTGCGGTTCTTCGCGCAAATCCTTCAGAATATCCTTCCAATCCTTGATATCTTCAACGGATTCTCGCTTTTGCGCTGTATGTAACACAGCAGCTCTGAAAACATCAATGCGAACCTCTGATTTCCGGCTGCGATACAGCGTGTGAAGATCGTAAAAATCCCTCGCTCGTGTGCTACTGATATTCCGTCGAATAATCGTTTCGTATTTTTCGGCCAACACCGTCTCCAGTGTATAGGCCATAACCGGCACCGTTTTATCTTCGAACAGCATCGGAAAGTCATACTGTACTGCCGCTGGAGTGATCGCATCACCGGTCGTTACATCTATCTTCATTGGAGTGTCGATTTTGCCATATTTTGCACGCAAATGCACCCGAAAGTTATTATAAGCATCTTCTTCCCGGATAGGCTCAATGCTCTCATATTCAAATAGGATACCATCGTCAACATCCACCGTAAGAATTTCCTTGACAATCCGAACAATATCATCTTCTTCCATCTGGATTCCTCGAACGGTAGTATCCATATCCATCGTAGTGCGCTCACTGATACCGATCATTGAGGATATCAGCAGACCACCCTTGAGAATAAAATTCTTTTTGTATTTTGAATTAGCTAAGCGCTCCAAAATCCGTTCAAACAGAAACATCTGCAGCACTTCCTGCGCCCGAAGATTCCTCTTTGCTGCCATGCTGCGAATCGTTCCTTTTAATTGCTCTGGTGTTTTCATCACAATACCTCCATATAGGTCCTGATTTTATCTTCTACTCCGAACAGTTTTCCGTATTTCAGAAGTTTCCGATTGTTGGGCTTTGTCTTGAAATAATCCTTGATTGCCTGCGTGTACAGTTGCATATCCATTTGTTCTTTGTTACGGATCAAATCACAAATACAGCGTTCCCTATCATACAACCTCACTTCAGCCCCTTGTGGGGAGCGTGTCTGTGTAATACCGATCTCATAAAGTTCTCTCGGTAAATAGTGACACCTCAAGTTAGGATTATCTCGTTTCAAGATGGTGACATTTTTCCCTCTCGGAATTGTAATGTCATATACATGCGGTGTTCGATCTGAGAGTCCCCACAAATACAGTGCTGTGCCATAGGAAAAGACAGCATCCCGGCACTGCTCCTGCAACAATGCATACTCATCCGGAATGCCATCCGTGAGCACATACAATCCTTTGCGTACCTGCTCCAGTTTACCGGCATCAGTATACTTGCGCAGCATGGGCCTGCTGATGCCCAGTTCTTCAACCTGCGCTGTCCTAACGAACCCGTTGTTTGCCTCGGCCAATTCATTTATTTTCATCCAAATCTGATCCATGGTACACACCTCCTCACAAGATTGTTTACATTCCTGCTTCACATTATATCAAGTTGAAGCAAGAATGTAAATGACATTTTCAAATATTAGTGTGCCCAAATTATAAATTTTCATACGAAAAGAGATGCCACCGAAGTGACATCCTTCCCATTCGTTACATTTTTATGCTTAACTAAATGTGAGAAACGGCCCGAATTGTTCCGAGACGCTAATGTTAAATCGCTTTGATTCTCTTGAGGTAAGCCACCGCATCCGTATGTCCGCGGAAGTAAAGCTGCAGGCGCTCCATATCATCCAGCTTTCGGAGCAACCGAAGGCATTGGACAAATGCGGCGTGTTCTTCTGTGGTCAGTTGAATCTCACCTTTGTCCTCCATCACTTTCATAATACACGGGAACCGCTTTTTCAAGTCAGAAATCTGCTGTTGAATCTCATCGTATTCCTCACTGTTTTTCCGCAGGTCAGTTACAATATCACTGTCGATCTCCGAGAAGGAATCCTCCAGGCGGGAGGGCAAATCGAAATATGTGTCACTCATGGTTTTCACTCCTGTTTTTCTTTTACTATATCCATAGGGCAGGGCAATATCAAATGTGTAAATCCATTTCTGCTCTGTAAGATTGAAACGCAGTTTTGTAGTGAACTCCGCACAGCTCCTCTGGAATAATGATTTCATCATAGTAGTATTCGTAGTATGCCTTTTCCGTATTCAGCTTATTGGACGTATACGGAAGAACCAGGGCAAGGCGAATCTTCAAGTGAGGATACTGCCGTTTTGCTAAGCGGACTGCTGACGCACATTTGCTGTCAAATTCGCCCATCCCTCCGGTGTAGAAGATAAACTCGCTGTCGGTCTGTAAAAGTTCCCGGATTGCTTTCTCAATTTTTGCATCCATCATCGGCTGATACATTTCCCCGATACCCAGCGAACGTACAAGATGTCATAGAAAGCTTCCTTTTTTCACAATTCTAAACTATATCCGTAGAACACGGCTATAGATTATTATAATACGCTCTCTCCGTGGTTACAATATTTTCAGATAAATTTCTGAAACAAGGGAGGGAAAGTATGGAGCTTGATTACAAGGCAATCGGCAAGCGGATTAAAATCGCACGGATCAAAGCCGACCTCACGCAAGAGCGTTTAGCCGAAATGGTTGAGATTTCTCCGACACACATGAGCAACATCGAAACTGGCACCACACGCGTCAGTCTGACCGCGATTGTAAGCCTTGCAAATGCTCTGTCCGTTACGGTTGATGACCTCCTTTGTGATAGCGTGGTAAAATCCAAAGTCCAATTTGAAAAGGACATAGCCGGAATCCTTGCCGACTGCGATGAATATGAAATCCGCATGGTCAAGGACATGGCGCAGGCGCTGAAAGAAACGCTCCGCAGGGATGCGCATCTTCGTAAACAATAGTACTTCTAATCTGGTAACAGGAACAAGTCTGCAAAAGACCTGTTCCTGTCTTTTTATTTATGGCTATGAAAAGGCCGGGAGATCTTCACAAAAAATCTCTCGGCTATGTCATTATTCTTATCCTTATGATAGAGTAACCATTTCTTTTTCATTTCAAATTCATTCACAACAAACGATATGATCGCCATTTTCCTCATCACGTTTCAACGATTCTAAAAGAGACTCTGCATTACTGATAAACGTTTCCTTTGTTTGTTCCGCTATGTAGATTTCCCATAGCTTTTTATGCATCTCTCTTACAGAAATTCCATCGCACTGATTCACTAACATCTTCAGGAAAGGAAAAACCATCGTTTTTTGAATATCCCTACCTTTAAGTACATGATGTGCTTCCTGTCCATACACTTCATACAGACACTCCAATATAATATTAATATCTGTCGCAAATTCCATCGCTGGCTTTACCTGCTTTCTTTTCTGTATAGCTTTCATCTGAAACTCCTTTCACATCTTGACCGTTAATCCATCAAACCTTTTACGTCCACTTTAATAAATTATAATCGGATAACCTGCCTCAATCGTATCATAAATAATTTTTGCCTGTTCTTTAGGAAGATTGATGCAACCATGACTTCCCTTTGTCTTATATAACTCGCCACCAAATACATCCTGCCAGTCCGCATCATGGAGTCCCTGTCCATACACAAATGGCATCCAATATTCCACTTCTATCTCATATCCATAAACATCACTGCTTAGTGTAAATGGACTTGCTTTATATGCAATCGGCCATGCTCCCCGATACGTCTGAAATTCCTCGTTAGGAAGTCCACTGATAATATCTGTTTTTGTAACAAGCTTCCCATTTTTATAAAGCCATAAATATTGTTTGTCTAAACTGACTTCTATGTAACTTCCCAGAAGATCATCCTTTCCGTTTCTTTCCAAACCCTGTTTACTGTAAACTGGTTCTCGTCTTACATCATCACCACTCTTTATATCTTCTAACAGCTTCTGCAATTCCGCATCCTTGTCAATCCTGTATCCATATTCATTTCCACTGATAGTCACTTCTTCGCCCAAAGAAGTCCTAAAAGAACGAGGCACATACATTGTGTTATACTTTGAAGACAAATCTTTAACAAAAGCTATTACTTCTTCCTCATTAATGCTGATGCTGTCACCACTGACAATTAGCCATGAAGAAATTCTTTCATTGTCCAAAACTTCGACAGTATCTCCAAATATATAAGTAACTGTTGTTGTCCTGTATTGTAAAAGTTGTCTGTTTAATTCTTCTAATTTTCTATTTAGCTCACTTACTTCTGATGATACCGCTGTCTGATATACCTGACGATTTATTTCTATTTCCACACGACTGGATAGCAGCTGTTCCTGAAAGTCCTCTGCCAAAGTATTATACACCTTCTCAACCAACTTCTTTTTGTCAATCTGATTACCTTGTATTTCATCCACTAAAATAAAAGATTCTTTCTGTTCGTCATAATCAATATAAGCATCTGATGATTCTATTCGTTCCCCTAAATTGAAATCCTCGATATTCAAAACTTCTTCCATTTTATCTTCCATTTTAATTTCATACTCTATCGAATAATCCTTTCTTTTCTCAAACATACCGCGATTTTGGTCTCTTTGCTTTTTTATTATCAAAAGTTCTTTCATCAATAAAGACTGATCCAGTACATAGCCCATATTTCCCACTGTTGTCTCGAATACGTTTTGCCCGTTTTCTTGGAAAACAACTTCTTTATTTCGGAATGTCTCTTCAATCTCTTTTACTGCCTGTTCCGGAGTGCATTGCGAAATATCCAATCCATATACGGATATTCCACATCCCAGCGTTCCCTCATCCACCTTTTTTACATAAATAACCAGTACAATTCCAAAAAGTATCATACATAAAATACAATTCAACAATAATAGTATTAACTTTATTTTTCTGCGTTTCCTTTTCATTACTTTGCCTTGTTTTCTATTCTTTTGATCAAAGTAATTAAAAATAAGGTTCTCATGTCCCTGTTTTCTGCTCATAATTTCCACCGTGTCGTTTACCAATTGCTTTTGTAAATAACCATTCCCCATTCCTCTAATTATTGCATTTCTCAATTTATCTACCCTGTTCCCATATTAATCTACCTCTATAATCGTAACTCTATAATCTAAAATATGTGTGATGGTAATAACCGCATTTATTATCCTCGGCATAGATAAGCTATCTGCTTCAATAATCATTTGTTCCGTCTCAAAACAAATTTCTATTTTATGTATTCCTACAATCTTCTTTAGTTCCTCACATATCCTATCTGCAGAATCTTTACTGTTCAATCCCTGAATCATAAATATTCGCCTCTCCATAAAATAGTATCACCTCTCATACTGGAATATTTTTGTATAAAACCTAATAGAATATTATTCGTTTTACTATATCAGAGTAATGTGGGGATTATGTGGAGATTAAGCAGTTAAGCTTTTATTATTCCTAGACTGTAACAATTTCTATATTTAGAAATCTCGGTATGTAAATGCGGCACGGGATTTTTCCGTGCCGCTGTGAGTTATCGCACATAATCCCGCGCTTTTGATTTCTCCGGCGTATCCTCGTCTGGTACATCATCAATCAGGGAGTTGTCTTTCTCATCCATGTTCAGCAGGATATTCAATTCCTTTAATCGTGCTGTCTTTTCAGCCAGTTCTGCTTCTCTGGCAAAGGGTGCTGCCAACTCGGTGCGGGCGTTTTCAAGCTGCACCTGGGTGTCTGCCAGCTCTACACGAACCGCCTCCAACTTGCCGGATAGTCCATCAATCACATTGTCCATACGGGTCAGATTGCCGAACACATCCGCGCCCAGGACTGCCGTATGGGAAAGCGTGCCTTTCATGGTCATGCGGTACTCGTTGCTCGGCCCATCATAGGAAAGGACAAGAGAAAAGCCCCGGTACTGGCCTAAGAAAACAGCATCGGAGCCTGTCATTTTGGTACATACATCAAGGATTGCCTTGCCAGCCGCCTCCTTGTCGGCATAGGGCTGATCCAGAATCGTAATACCCACAAATCCCTCCTGGAGTTTGGGATGGGCTGCGGCAAGCTGCACATCCTGCTCATAGCCTGCAATTCGTTCCGTCAGACGTGTAATGGCTTCCGGATATTTTTTCAAAACCATGTCCTCCAGAGAATACTTCTGGCTCAGGTAGCTGGCTTTGAGCATATTGAGCTTGCTCACCTCCATATCCAGATTGCACTTTTCGATGATAAGCGGATTGCCGGTGGCCAGGGCTTTGATCTCAGAGTAACTGAGGGCTGTTTCGTCCACATCGTCTGCCACACGCACCGGCGCTTTGGAGGTCATAATCTGCGCAATGAATTTCTGCTTGTTCTCTACTAACTGGTAGAGGTATGCGTCAAAAGTTCCCTCCGTGACATACCGAAAGATCTCAACCTCAGCATTTCTGTTGCCCTGCCGCACAATACGGCCCAACCTCTGGGCAAGGTCGGAAGGACGCCAAGGACAGTCCAAGTCATGGAGGGCAATGAGCCGATACTGGACATTGGTGCCTGCGCCCATCTTTTGGGTGCTGCCCATGAGAACACGCACCTGACCGGAGCGCACTTTTGAGAACAGCTCCTTTTTCCGTGCTTCGGTGTTGGCGTCATGGATAAAGGCAATTTCCTCCTCCTGAATACCGGCCTCCATAAGTTTCTTTTTCAGGTCGTTGTAAACATCGGTAAACTGATCCGGTATCATTTCATAGACACCATCTCCATTCTTTTTCATTTCAATCGGTGTGGTTTTGCTTGGCGTAGACAGGTCGCAGAACACAAGCTGGGCGCTGCGTTGCTCTTTGGTCTGCTCCCAAATTCGGATGACATTGCGGGCGCAGGTGGCAACCTTGCCGTTGGGGTCATCGGCGGCCAGCGGATTGATGAGCCGCATATCCAGCGCCAGCTTTCTGCCGTCGTTGGTGATTCGGAGCATATTGTCCACCCTGGGGTCAACGCCGCCGGCTCGGATAGCCTCGGCTCGTTCCGCAAGCCCCCGCACCATTTCCTGCTGAAGCTCTGACGGCTGAATGACCTCCGTGTGGAAGTTGGCCTTTGGCACCGGCAGTTTCAGCATATCCGCCGTCTGAATGTCCGCCACCTGCTTGAAAGTGGCCATCAGTTCGGGCAGATTGAAGAACTTGGCAAATCGTGTTTTGACCCGGTAGCCGCTGCCCTCCGGCGACAGCTCAATGGCGGTGATGGTTTCTCCAAAGTCACTGGCCCAATCGTCAAAGTGGATCAGGCCCATCTCCTGAAGGGTATCATACTGCAAATACCGCTGGATCGTATAAAGCTCCACCATACTGTTGCTGATGGGTGTGCCGGTGGCAAAGATAACGCCCCGGCCCCCGGTGATCTCATCCAGATACCGACATTTCATGAACAAATCAGACGATTTTTGAGCTTCAGTCTGGGCAATGCCGCCCACATTCCGCATTTTGGTCGCCAGAAAGAGGTTCTTGAAATAATGACTCTCGTCCACGAATACCCGGTCAACACCCAATTCCTCAAAGGTCACAAGGTCGTCCTTGCGGCTCTGGTCGTTGAGCCGTTCCAGCTTCGCTTCCAGCGATTTTCGGGTGCGTTCCAACTGCTTGACCGTATATCGCTCGGCTTTGGCGGATTTGGCTTCCTCAATACCGTCCATGATCTCGTCGATCTGCTGTTGTAAGATGGCAACCTGCCGTTCTGCCGACATGGGGATTTTCTCAAACTGCGAGTGACCGATAATAACGGCATCATAATCGCCGGTGGCGATACGGGCGCAGAATTTCTTGCGGTTCTGGGTTTCAAAGTCCTTTTTGGTCGCCACAAGGATATTGGCGGAGGGGTATAGCTGGAGCCATTCCGCCGCCCACTGCTCTGTGATATGGTTCGGCACCACGATCAGAGATTTGGTGCAAAGTCCCAGCCGTTTCATCTCCATGGCGGCTGCCACCATTTCAAAGGTCTTGCCTGCACCTACTTCATGTGCAAGCAGGGTATTCCCACCGTACATGATATGGGCGATGGCATTGACCTGATGGGGTCGCAGGGTAATCTCTGGGTTCATGCCTGAAAAGCGGATATGACTGCCGTCATACTCACGGGGCCGGATGGAGTTAAAGGTTTCGTTGTAGATGCGGCACAGCTGTTCTCTACGGTCAATGTCCTTCCAGATCCATTCGGAGAATTTCTGTTTGATCAGCTCCTGCCGATCCTGAGCAATGGCAGTTTCCTTTTTGTTGAGAACCGGCTTTTTGTTGCCGTTTTCGTCCTCCACATAATCAAACACACGCACATCCCGCTGGTTTAAGGTCTGCTCCAGAATCTGATAGGCGTTCATGCGCTTGGTGCCGTAGGTGGTCAGGGTTTTGATATTGCCCCGGTCAGCGTTCTTTTCGGTAATGGCCCACTGACCGGTAGCACCGGAGCGCAGGATTTTAATGCGGCTTCCTGCGTAATAGCTTGTGCCGAAAGTCTCCACCATGAATTTTTGGTAGACATCTATGGGTATCCAGTTGGCACCGATACGGACGCCGATCTCAGCGGCGGTCAGGTCTACCGGCTGCACCGCTTCCAGCGCCTCAATGTTTTTGGCGATCAGAGGTTTCTTTTCAGCCGGTAATACCTCGTAGAGCGCCTTGGCCATTCGGAGCTTGCGGCGCACATTGCCGGAGAGGTATTCATCGGCGGCTACAAAGGGGAATTGCTCCACCTGCACAAAGGCTTTGGGAATAGCGGCAGCTTCCTCGGCGCACTGAATATCCCGGAAAATAACACCGGACAGGTCAGCGGCCAGTTCTTCCTCGCTTTTACCGGACAGCTCCGTCATATATTCCATATCTACCCGCGCTTTTTCGGAGATGGATACGGCAAGGGCCTCGCTTGCGGTGTCCACGCTGGTAACGGCTTCATGGGGGCGGATCGTACGCTTGGTGAACATATCAGCCTTGCGTTTGAGGTTGCCTTCCTCGTCCAGCACCTCCAGAGAACACAGCAGGCAATAGCTGGAGTCCTCACCAAAGGCAAGACTGTTGCCCCGGCTGGAAAGCAGGCCATACTTTTTCGTGTAATCGTCATACAGACGGTTCAGCTCCGCCTGCCCTTTCTGAATATCCTCGTCCGGATAGCCCTCAGTCTGATACTCGATCAGCCTGCGGACACACTCCCGGATGGCGATCATGCCCCGGATACGGTTTTCAGCGGTTACGGATACCTCTATCGGGTGCATACGGGAATTTTCCCGGTAATACACCTTGCCGTCCACAAGGCAAAAACTGAAATTACGCACCGCAGGGTCTGCGGGGATAGAGCGATCTTCCTCCTCGTCCAGTTCCTCCACCTCATAATCGGTGATCTGCGCATGGAGGTTCTGTACCGCTTCGGTAAGCAACTCCGACAGATCTGCGTCCTCGTAGGCCCGGCAGGTGCTGTCCATGCCGAACCGGGTGGATTCCATGACCATATCGCCCAGCACCATTTCCGGGTGCTGCACAAAATAGCGGTTCATGCGGATGCCGTTTTCATCGGTGTCCAGATGCACCCAATCCGGCTCGATGTCTGTCATGCGGTCACGCTTTTGCAGGAAGATAATGTCGCTGGTGACTTCGGTTCCGGCGTTAGCCTTAAACGCATTGTTGGGCAGTCGGATCGCCCCGATCAGGTCGGCCCGCTGTGCCAGGTACTTGCGGACAGCGGAGTTTTCTTTGTCCATCGTACCCTTGGAGGTGATGAACGCGATCACGCCGCCCGGACGAACCTTGTCCAGCGTCTTTCCAAAGAAATAATCGTGAATCAGCCAGTGGTTTTTGTCGTATTTCTTATCCCGCACCTTAAAGTCGCCAAACGGCACATTGCCGATGGCCACATCAAAGAAGCTGTCGGGCATCTGCACCTTTTCAAAGCCATTCACGGCAATGCTGCTGTTCTGATAGAGCTGCTGTGCGATCCGCCCGCTGATGGAGTCGATTTCCACACCGTAGGCTTTGCTGTCCGCCATGCTGTCAGGCAGCATACCGATGAAATTTCCAACACCGCAGGACGGCTCCAGAATGTTTCCCTGCCGGAAGCCCATCTGTGAAAGTGCCTGGTACATAGCCCCGATTATGACCGGGGAGGTATAAAAGGCGGTAAGGGAACTGGCTCTGGCGGCAGCATATTCGTCCTCGTCAAGCAGTGATTTCAGCTCCAGATATTTGCCGTGGCGCTCATCAAAGCAGTCAGCCAAACCGCCCCAGCCCACATACCGGGAGAGGATTTCCTGTTCTTCCGGGGTAGCAAGGCACTCCTCGGATTCAATCTGTTTCAGAGTTCGTATAGCGGCCACATTTGCAGCATATTTCTCGCTGCGGGTGCCGTGGCCCAGCTCTGGATCGGTAATACGGAAGTTGCGGCGCTGCTCTGCGGGTATCTCCGGGTGCAGGGTAGTGAACACCACACGCTCCCGCTTCGGCTTCGGAGGGGCAAGGACAGCGGGCTGTTCTTTTTCGGCGGGTTCTTTCGGCTCTGGCTCTTGCTCCGCCAATTCACCCCGGTCAGCGTGTTCCTGCTGATACCGGTCATCTGCATGGGCAACCATCTCATCGAAATCGAGATTTGCCAGGTAGCCATTCAGCTCCGACAAACTTCCGCAGGCAATCTCATGGACGGTTTCTCCGTCCACCTGATACACCAGCCGGAAAGCATCAAGATCGGCAAAGATTTCCACCGTATGCTCACTATCGGAAGTAGAACTGAACGCCAGATCAACATGGCTAAGGTCGGAGAAATCCGCCTCCTGATCGAACACCTCCAGACAATACTCGTTGATAAGCTGCTTAGCTTCTTCCAATTCGGCATTGGAGCGATTTTGGTCTGATAGCTCCTGAAGCTGCTCCATGAACAGCTCCAGATCGGCGGCGATTTCTTCCTCCGGGTCAGTATCATCAAGGAAAGACTGGAGCGTGTCGAGAATCCCTCTGCGCAGGTCTGGATCATGGAGTTGCTGTTCCAGACTTGCCAGAGCGTCCTCATCTGTTTCTCCCAACTCCATGTTGTCACGGTAGTCATAAGGGTCATATTCCTGATAGAAACGCAAAAGCCCTGCGGCAAGATCATGGTAAGGATCGGACTGCTTTTCTTCGGCAGGTGTCTCCGGCAATTCCAGCATTGGAAGTTCCGGCTCCACCACCGTTGTTTCTGCGCCAGAGGAAAGAGGCCGGAGCGTCTGCGCCCGGTTAAACACGGAGTAAGTGCCGGCCCGGTATGCCTGCATATTTTCCAGCCCTGCTTTGCGGCTCTGATAATGCCGGTCGTCCTGCGGGGTTCCTTCCCACAGCGGCAGCATCATTTGATAGATTTCCTCAACACGGGCCGGATCGGTAAGCTGCCCGGCAACTTCCTGAACACCCTCCCAATAGTCCGCAATAGCATTGGCCTGATAAGGCCGTGGATACAGTTCCGGGGCGTCTATAAAGAAACTGTGGATACTTCTGGCAAGCTGCCTGATTTCATAGCCTGCCATTGCTTTACGGTCTTTATCCGAGAGAAATCTGTCCTGAGACATCAGAACATCAATGCGCTTTACAATAATGCTCCATTTCAGCTCTACTTTTACATAGGGCTGTGTCAGGTCGCCGTGGCTGAATGACAGACCTTTGCTCGTATAGGTGCGGTTGTCATTTCCACCGTGATAGCCGCTGTATTCGCCATGATAACTTTTCAGGTACTTCTCCCGGTCTTTCTGATCGGGATGATTGACGAAGAAGGAATATACGGCAAGCCGGTAATCCTCACCACCTCCGCGAAGCACCTTGTCAATCTCGTCCATGGAGATAAAGAAACGCCGCTGGGGATTGTAATCCTCGGCGGCGGTAAAGGTGACAGGCTCTCGCTGAAGATCGGTAAGTTTCTGCAGCAGTTCCTTCGGGCGGTTGTAACCGAAGCGCATCAGGTTCCGGTTCTGCTCATGGGCTGCGACAAACTCGCCCCATTCCTCTGTGATCTTTTGCAGCATATCCGGGTCTTTCAGTAATTCCGAAATCTGCTGTTCAATCTCCGGGAATCCGCCTTTGGCAGACAGTGCAAGGCGGAGGGTAGGTGCATAGCCCACATCCCTGGCTTCCTCCGAAAAATCTCTGGCAGTCAAAGCAAGGCTTTCCGCAAGTGTCTTTCGCTCATACTCCACGGTGCGGTCAAGCTCACTCTGCGGCATATAGCGCCCCAAATCCAGAAGCTCCCGGATACGCCTTGCAGCCTGTTCCCAGGTCAGCAGGGTGGCATAACGGCGCTGGGCAGATTCACCCTCAGAAATACGGATACCTTCATCCCCATACCAAATGGAATACTTGAGCTCGTTGATATAAAAACCTGCACCATTGGTTCCGTAGTGCTTCGCAAGAAAAGCGGCATTTTCCTCCGGCGTATGGTCTTTCATAAAGTAAGCGCAAATAATCAGACGGCTGTTTTTGTCGTTTGCGCCGATACAAAGTGCTTCGTCAATGACCTGCTGGGGAAGCTGGGAGTGCGGCATAAAAGAAAGCTGTTCGCTTTCTTCCTGTACCGGAGCATTGAAGCCCGAAAAGTCAAATAGTGATAACTGCTGGCTGTCGTAGTTCTTCGGCGGCGTGATTTTGGTGTTGATGAAGTATTCCTTTTTGTCAATGAGCTGGGCCGTCCATCCGGCAACAACACCCCACGAAAAAACGGACTCGCTGGCGCGGGAGAGGTATGCGCCCTCCCACATCAGAAGTCCGTCCGCCTGGGGCTTATAGCCCACGCGCACTCCATCCACCAGAATTTCCGTGTATCTGTCCTGGTAGGCCGATTTCAGGTACTCGGCCCGGTCGGCCTCCTCCGGATGAATGGAGAAATACAATTCGATCTGCTGTTTCTTGTATTTGAGGTCATCGTCCTTGTTGGAGATGATGGCCATAATCAGCTTGTCATCTAAAAAGGCGGGCAGCTCTGCGCTGTCCGCCTCCGGTTCCTGTTCTGTTAGTTGCAAATTAGCTCGTTCAGGACTGTCTCCTCCGCTGAGTGACGGATGTTGTTCATCAGCCCCGTCCACTTCATCGGGTCGCTGGCTTTCAGTTCCTCCGTCACGCCCTCGGCTTTCGCCATCTGGCTGGTCAGCAGTTCCATCCGGGAGAGAGCCACCTGCTCGATCTCCATCAGGTGCTGGTTCAGCCTGCCCGATGTCAGCAGGTTCGTGAAGGTCACTCTGCGGTGCTGTTTCAGGTATGTCCTCCGCAGCAATGCGTATTTCCCAAGGTGCATTTCCGGCTCCTGGGGCGGAAGCAGATTCGGCAGCCGGTAGCCGCCCTGCATCGTGTATGTCAGTTCGCTCATAGGTTTCGCTCCTTTCAGGCGTTGTCGTTTTCTTCTCAGCTTCAGGATACTGGATTGTCGGTTTTTCTGCAAATGTGCGATTCTGTCTTTGCATTGTAAGCGCCGTTCGCGAAACGGCAGAAAGGCACATCTGCCCAATGTCGCCGGTGGCTGTGCCGAGGGCATTTAAGGTTTCCGGGGTACTGAAATCCACAACATCCCGGAAATCATCGTCGGTAAAATAACATGTGGGGTCAATCCCACAGCGAGCCAGCAGCATATAGCCAATGCTGTTTTCCAGCGTTCTGCGGTATTCTACCTCAATGTTCAGGTCGTCCAGTTCCTCCAAAAAGCTGTTTTCCTTGTAGTATTTCAGCTCCGTGAGGTAGTCTGGCATATTGTCCTCAACAGCGTTTTTTGCCGCAGACAACAGTGCCGCCGCAAGGTCGGTTTTGTCCGCCAGTTCTCCGAAGCTGTTTTCCAGAGCCTCAATAACGGCAGGCTCATATTCCGGGCGCATTGTCCAGATCGGCACAGGCCGTGCGAACCGGCTTTCGTGGGTATCCGAAATGTCAAAGTAATATTTGAGCCGGGAGCGTCCGACCGCATCTCCATCAAAGACGGCAATGCCGGTTGCCCCACGATTGACCCAACGCCCGAAACGCTTATTCCAGCCGTTTTTACCCTCAATCGGCAGGACGGCGGTGGCGTCCGGGCGCTGAGCATATAAAAGCACCTGCTCATCAAAGGGCAGGCGGAAGTTGTGGCAGGCTGTGGTCAGAAAGCTCTGCCAGACCTGGGGAGCTGCCAGACCCGCGACTGTTTTGCGGTACAGCTCCGTAATGATTTCGTATCTTCTCGCCATCCGATACACCTCCTGTCATGGCAAGATTGTGTTTTAGCGGCGGCTCATCGAACGCCGCCTTTTTGCAGCCTGCTGTGGTAATCGCACACAGCCATATCCGCATCGGCTGCGGCAAACAGAAACTGCCATATCATTTCCACGGCTTCGTCCTCGTACATAAAAATATCTACATACTGCCGGCCATCCAGGTCGGTGCATAGCCGGGAGAACCGCATCCGCTTATCTATCAGGTCGTGGGCATCATTGGCAAGGCCGGGAACTTCCCGTTCCTCCGTATGGAACGCCAGAATGGTCATAAGCAGATCAAAATTATCGGGGTTCAGCTTCATGTGAACCGGAGGTAACTGTGCCATAGTGTCCTACCTTTCTGCGGCTTGTTCCTGCCGCTGACGGGGAATGGAAAACCCGTAGACTTTGGCAATGTCATCGCCAAGCCTGCGGGTAATCCTCGTAATGTCAGCGCGGGTCGCCGTTCCAAAATACAGTTTTTCTTTCAAATGATCTATCTGAGACTGCCGCACACCGGGCTTGTAGGTGCGGTAAAGATAATGGTTTGTGCCGTCATGGTGGATCGCGTCACACCGCAGGTCGCCCAGGCGATCAACATACCATGTGGCATAATCAGTGTCAGAGTACAGGCAATCGCTGATTTTTCCGCTTGCGATTTCCTTATATCCCATCCGCCGCCCGTTCCACAGGCCCAGGTCGCCAATGACCAAAATGGGAGCTGAAAGCTGCACATTCAGGTTCATACGCTCATCATCCAGATAATCACCATTGATTTCATACATCAGGGCAATCCGTTCCTGCTCGGACAAATCCGGGTAATCCGCTTCCAGATCGTCTTTCCAGTCATCGTAATCCAGATCATAATTGCTCCAGATGATGTGCTTTTCCTCCGGCTTCATCGTGCGTCACCCCGGTCTTTGTGTTTCGGGCGGATAGGCTGGCCGCTTTCATCGTAATTCTTCGGGTCAGCAGCGGGAACTGCCCAGCCGAACATAGAACCAGCAGACATGGCCTGTTCCTGCGCTTTGCTGACGCCCAGCTTGACATTATATTCATCTGCCAGCGCCCGGTTTTCCGCCTTGCTGCCCATGTCAATATCCGTCCTGTAATACCCGGATTCACCTTTCTTGATGATGATAAGCTCTCCCGTATCGGGGAGGACACTGTAACACTGCTCCGGCAGGGAGGAACGCAGCGGAATGACCGTACTGCCGTTTTGCTCCATCATCTCGGCAAACTGGCAGATGTGAAGCAGACTGTTCCAGCCACTTCCGATTTCCACATGATAATCGTCAATATACCGGCAGGTACGGTCAGCCTTTTCACCATCCGCGTAGGTGATTCTGATTTTATCGCCGTCCGGGATACGGAACAGTTCCTTATAGTTCGGGTTGATAAAGCGGATGCCTCTTTCTGCCTGTTGCAAATGACGGTCAAGCCACTTTCTCTGATAGCAGTAGCAATACAGATTGTATTCGCCCCTGTTGGGGTTCAAGCGCAGCATATAGGAATACTGCTCCGTGTCTGCACGAAAACCAAACTCCCGGCCATCGCCGCCGAAGCTGCTTTCCGGTGTCCTCCGGCAATAGGCGGCCAGTGCACTGCGGTCTTTCAGTACGCCGCCATAGTTCTCATCAAAGCGGAGGGCGTTGATAACCTCGTCAAACTCTGTTTTGAAGTCCTCTGTTTTTAGATCTGCGCGGAAATCAAAAAAGGTACTGAAAAAACCTTTGCCGTTGCTGTCCATATCCGCACGGAGGTGTCCGATCAGACCCGTCTGCATGGAAATCTGCTGGCTCTGTAAATAGCAGTAATTTCGTTCTGCCGGGGTCATGGCCCGTATTGTCATATCCATCAGCGTTCATGCTCCTTTCCGTTTTTCTGTTTTTCAGCCTGCTGGAGTATCAAAAGATAATGCTGCACCCATTTGGGCTGATTCTCCGGCTCCAATATGCCGAGTATATCTCTGCGCTCAAAGCGGCTCTGCCGTCCAGTGTAAATTTCTGTGCAAAAGACCGCCGATCCACGGCTGTGGGGATAGGCACCGAAGCCGCCTGTACATAGTTTGAGCTGGCTGGTCGCCCTCCGGTACTCCGGCCGCAGGACTTCTGGTTTGATAACAATGACCTTACCATTCAGATCATCATCATAACTGATGGGCGTACACCCCTCGGCGGTGATAGGGCTGTTGTCAATGCCCTGCATTTTGGGCTTGGACAGCTCCGCACGGGTTTTCTGTGCCTGCTCCATAATGCGTTGCCCGTAGATCTCCATAATCTCCGGGAAATCGTTGCTGCCTACTGCATCGTAATACCGGCCTATGATTGCGTTGCTCTCATAGTAGGCAACCAAATAGGGGAGGCCATCTGTATCCGCCTGATTTTCACCCACCACGATCTCCCGATCACCGATATGCACGGACTGGATAATCTCATAATCACCGGCAATGCGTTTTTCTTCACTCATAGCCTTATCACCTCTCATATTCCTTGGATTTAGGCTTATATGGCACAGCAATGATGTTGTCGCCCTGCTTGAAAAATCTCTCCGGCAGCTTGAATTGCGCCTCATATTTCTGCGCCAGTTCTTTCGGCAGACTGAGAAACTTTTCGCTTTCAGCGGGAGCATAGCAGATAAAGAACTGCCCGAAAATAATGTCCACCATCTCCCGGCCTTTTGCTCCTTCCGGCTCGGAATAGATCGCCCGGTTGGGAAGCATACCGTTCATCTTGCTTTCCCCATTACAGATGATGGCGATTTCTTCCTCATACGGCATAAATTCCTCAATATCGCCTCCGACAACACGCTGCATGGCTTCAAGGGAATCTTCAATCTCGATCATCCGGGGATATTTACCCGGTTCAACAAGCAGAACGGAGATTTTTTCTGCACTCTGATTCATTCTCTCACTGACACTACATTCCTCTGGGTGGAAAGCAACTTGTTTGAAGCCAACGCTGTCGCAGAAATAAAATCCCTGCGGTACGGTATCACTTTCATAGACCTCCACGACATCGGAAACAGAGAGGGAACGCCCCCTGTAATCGGAAGGGTGGTTGATGTTCAACAGGGTATAAACCTCCTCCAGATTGCTGCAATCCACCTCCTTGTCATATACCTTGTCGTAGATTTTGCTGTCCACCTCCGGGCTGCCCTGGAACCTCTCAAGGCGGTCATGCGATAGGAACATCATTCGGTGTTCATCCCTGTCGGAATTGATTTGATAAATTCTTAGCTTCATATTTGTCCATAACTCCTTTCCTTTTGGTTATGTAAAAGGGGGGCGGCTTTTCAGCCGCCCCAGGTCGTTACTTCTTCTTAGCCCTGATCTTCAAAAAGACCAACGCCGCAAGAATAAACACGACCAGCCCGATGGCAATACCGGTTTTTGCATCCATTATTCAGCATCCTCCTTTTTCTTCTTATTTTTGATTCCGAACACACCGCAGGTAACAGCGCCCACAGCGGCAATGCCCATCAGGGCAATCCAAAGGGCCGGGTTGCTGTCATCGCCGGTTTTCGGGGTATCACGCAGTTCATTGTGCATTTCCACCTTGGTCACAGCACCCTCAAAGACAGTGGCCTTCTTATCCGCAGGCAGCACATAGTTCTGAGATACGCTGTCGGAAACCTCGCTGATGGTGTAATCACCAATGCGCAGGCCATCCACGAGAATTTCGCCGTTCTTATCCGTGGTGAACACCTGCTCATAGCCATTTGCTCCAGTCACACGGAAAGAGAAGCCCTCCACCTTGCCGTCCGACGATATCTTGATGATTTTCAAACTGCCCACCTGTGCCGCATTGATAAAGCCTTTTCCAGCTTCATTTTCCACAGCCACGGTCTTGCCATGCTCGGTGATCTCAAAATAGTAGGCATTCGCGTCCAGATAGAAGCCCTCCGGCGCTTTGGTTTCCTTGACCAGATAGCCGCCGTAGGTCAGTTCGCTCATCTCATAAATACCTGTGCTGACCTCCATGAGCGTTCCCAGCTTTTCATCTTCAGCGTCCAGCTCCTTGTTGCCGTTAAAGTCACGGTAGATTTCAAACTCCGCACCGGTCAGTTTGTTGTCCGGGTAATCCTTATCCACCTTGGTAAGCTGTACCGTGCCGCGAATCAGCGTGTTCTCAATCTCTACCTCGATCATGGCGCAATCCGCTTCGATGTTTACCGGGTAGTCTTCCTCTGACAGCACATAGCCTGTCGGGGCCTTAATTTCACGGACGATCCAGTTACCGAGAGGAACCTGGGCAAAAGAAAAACTGCCGTCCTCTGCGGAGGTGGCAGTCAGAATCGCAGTATCGGTTGTAAACTCTTCGGTATCAGCAGCAAACAGGCCAATCAACGCACCGCCCAGGGCGTTGCCGCTGTCGTCCTTTTTCATGCCCTGTATTTCACCATAGATCAGGTCATTTTCAATGGCAGCGCCATCATTTGCCCTGATCTCCACAAGGGCCGTATCCTGTCCGACATATTCAAATACAACCGGGTACTCGGTATCGGAAAGAATATAGTGGCTGTCGGTAGAGATTTCTTTCAGGCAGTAGCTGCCAAAAGGAAGATCCGTCTTGCAGACAGAATGGCCGTTTTCGTCCACCGAGAGGATTTCCAGCAGGCCGCCAGCCGGGATAATGGAACCGTCTGCGGCAGTCAAATCCTCTTTTGCATAAAGGCCAAAGGTGACGGCGGTGATTTCACCGTTCATGCCAATGTCGAACTTCTCATTCTGCTCCATGACTTTATCCAGAGAGACAAGGACTTTCTGGCGGTCATTGTAGAAGCTGGCGGATGTTTCGGTAACTTCAATCTCCTGGCCGGCATAGACAAGCTCGACGGTGCGGACTTCGGTATTCAGCACCATACCAAAAGGTGCAGTAGTTTCGTGGATTTCATATTTTCCGAGGTACAGCGGTTTGCTTTCTACCAACCCGTTTTCATCTGTGGTAATGGTATCTACTATCTCACCTGCAGAATAACGGAGGGTGCCGTCCAGCGTAACCACATCTTCGGCGGCGGTGATTTCATAGACCGCACCGGGCAGGCCCTGCACCTCATATACAGGCTGATAAATGCCGTCGCTTTCGGTCACTGTGGCAAATACCTCGCCGGATTTGCTGATCTTGATGATCCCTTTCTGTGCCATGTTGGGTTTGGTTACTTCCACTACTGTCACAGAGCTTTCCTCTGTTGCGTTGTCAGCGGTCACATCAAAGTAAACCGGGTCAGCGTTCAGTACATAGCCATACGGTGCGGATACTTCCACAAGGGAATACCCGGAACCGTATTCCAGCTTTTCAGGCGTCACAAGATACCCCTCGTCATTGGTGTAGAAGGTATCAATCGTGGTCGGTGTCGGGTAGGTGAAGGTCATTTCCACCTTGCTACCGTCCGGACGGTAAAGCTGGAAGCCTGCGCCCGCATAAGGAATGGTCTTGCCTGTCTCTGCATCTACCTTGATGACTTTGATATAGCTCTCAAAGTTTGCATTGTTGGCAAGGTAGCGGTAAACCTGCCCGTCCTTTGCAATATACACATCGAAGTCGGCAAGCAACTCACGGCCCTCCCAGCCGGATACCTGATGGACAGTGTAGATACCATAAGGCAGCTCTTTGGTCTGTGCAAAGCCGTTTTCATCGCAAACAAGATAATCACGCTCGCTGTCTTTGGCGGCGTCATAGCTGCCGGAGGATTTCAGATAAACGGAGAACTCCGCACCGGCTTCCGGAGTTTCCAGCTTGGTTTCGCCATCGTCTGTGTGTTTGATGAGAGCGATACTGCCCTTGATGACCTGCTCATTCACATCATTGGCGGTGGAGTTGTATTCCACGGTATAAAGCTGGGGTTCCGCACCTACATGGTAGGTGGTTTCGTCCAGCAGATAGCCCTCGGATGGGCTGATCTCGCGGATGCTCCAGTCATCATCACAAACATAATATGCTGTGACAAACTGACCATTGGCATCGGTGGCGTAAGTGTCGATGAGCTGGTCGCCCTTGTAAATGCCATAAACAGCACCGGCAAGGGAGGCGTTACCCTGCGCCGTGCCGGTTTCCCGGTCACTCTTAGTCACGGTGGCGCTCCACTTTTTCAGAACATTGGTCACGCTCTTTTCGCTGACGGTATTCCATTCCACCGCTGCCATCTGGCTGTCGGGAACCACATAGCGGATCGGCGTGTCCACTTCCTCCAACACATAGCCGGAGCCGATCAGCACATTTTTGAAATACGCCTTGCCGCTACTGTCGGTCACAGCATACTCATCTACGGCAATCCCGGAAAGAGAGGTGCCATACAGGTGGAACTTCATACCCTCCACCAGACCGTCCTCACTGGTCTTGGTCACGGTCAGGTCGCCGCGCTTCAGCACATTATTGAAGGTCACAGTTGTGGTTCGGCCTCCGATGACCGTCACGCGCTGAACTCTCTGCGGCTCATACTTATCATAGCTCTGTTCGGTCACGGTATAAACGCCGGGAGTCAGACCATCAATCAGGAGTTCACCAGCCGCATTGGTCGTGACCGTCTGATTGATCCCGTTTCCGGCTACCGTGAAGGTGATACCCTCCACCTTGCCGTCTTCAGATGTCTTTTTCAGAGCAATCGTTCCGGTAGGCGTTTCCACATTCAGATAGGCGCTCACACCATCCGCATTTTCAACGCCAGTGACCAAATCCTGCAAGTTGGGATCACCATAAGCAATCAGCTTGGCACTCTCGCTGACAACAGGAATGTTATTTCGGGTCGCCGTGATGCGTACCGAACCTTTGAACGGGTCGGCGGAACTGATCGTCAGCGTATTCCCGGACTTGGAAACGCTCACATTCCTGTCTGAACTGGAAACACTGTACTCGGACAGGACGCCGTTGGTATCCGTCAGGGTCAGCGTATATTTTCCGTCCTTGTATTCCAGTTCCCTGGAAGAACCATTCATAAAGCTGGGAACTGTGTTGTGTCTGGTCAGCATGGATACGATCTGATCATAGGCTGCCGCTGCTCCGCTGTTGGGATAATTGGAGCCAAAATGCAGGGAGTAAACCGTGGTGTCTGTCTGTGCATAGGACCCTGTGGAATTACGGCACCCGGTCACAAACTCCCATACAAGAGTCTGCGTGGCCAGCCACTTTTCATCGTCGCTACCGGTCAGACTGTCACGGTTGCCCTGATAGCCATACAGAAGCGCAAGGCCCACAGCTTTTTTCTGACTGGCTGAAAGAGCATTCCAGGTTGCCGAAGAACTTTCTTTCAGTGTGTCTCCAGTTTTCAACGGAACACCAGGCTGAATACAAAATGCCGTGGAACCGTCTACAAACATACGGTACTTGTTTTTGCCTGTACCTCCGGCCGTGTAACCGTTGATCACGGCGCTGGAGTTGTAGTACATCACATTTCCTGCCGAATCGTAGGTACGGGTAAAGGAGATCGTACCCACATCTCCCGTGGCTGCAAACGCAGTCGTCGGCAACAGGGATAAAACTGTGACCGTAGCCATGACCATCGCTGCGGCCTTTTTGAATAACTGTTTGATTTTCATTGTTACCTTTAAATCCTTTCTGTGTGATTTTACCGGCTGAAAAGAAATCCAGCCGTGTGTTGACATTTGGGCCTTGGCCCCTGTCTCCATACCTCTGACCGTCACAAAGCCTATCTCTCTTTTTCGGCTGGTACAGCAGGTTTAGAGGGGGTGAGGTGTGGAGAGGGGGAGAACGCTGGGATGCCTTTTGCAGAAAAATGGGCAGACTTCCCCCTTGGCGGCCCAGATCAGCGTTCCATATCCCGCTGTCGCTTGCGGTACAGTTCTAGTGCTTTCACGATGGTATCCTCCATTTTCTTCGCGGGCGTCCCCGGCGAGAAGAATTTTGAAATACGCTCCTTGGGCATTTTGAATTGCTCCACCTGGTTGGGCTTTTCTTCCTGCATGATGGACAGCAGAACATTGGCGTCCAATCTGCCCTCCTGAG